>CAYVYS010000039.1:0-29016 GCA_964455815.1 uncultured Gammaproteobacteria bacterium | reverse complement strand
TCGTGCCTACATTGACGTGCGGCTTGGTTCTTTCAAATTTTTCCTTAGACATAGTTAATCACCTCTACGAGATTAAAAAAGTTCTCTACCAAAAAAATAAGAGAACAGGTTAAAACTATTCATTCAGCTTTACTGCTGCGAATTCTTAAAATCGTGAAACCACCGCATCAACAACATTTTGCGGCGCTTTCTGATACTTCTCGAACTGCATGGTGTATGACGCACGCCCTTGAGTTGCACTGCGCAACGAAGTGGCATAACCAAACATTTCAGCCAATGGCACTTCCGACTTCATCAATTTGCCCGCAGGCGTGTCTTCAATACCTAAAATTACGCCACGGCGAGAATTAACATCACCACTGACGTTACCCATATAGTCTTCAGGAGTCACAATCTCCACCGCCATAATGGGCTCTAACAAATCGACACCAGCCTCGCGACAACCTTCGCGAAAAGCCTGGCTAGCGGCTGCTTTAAATGCGAATTCCGATGAATCCACATCATGAAAACTGCCGTCATAAAGCGCGACTTTGACGTCTACTACCGGGTAACCCGCTAGCACACCGCCTTCCATCGCCTCTTCCACACCTTTTTGCACGGCGGGAATAAATTCGCGCGGTACAACACCGCCTTTAATCTCATCGGCAAACTCAAAACCTGCGCCACGCGATTGCGGCTCAATGCGCAAATAGACATGGGCGTATTGGCCTCGCCCGCCAGATTGTTTGGCATATTTCGTTTCTTGCTCGATGGTTTTACTAATTGCTTCTCGATAAGCCACCTGAGGTTTACCAACATTGCACTCGACATCGAATTCGCGTTTCATGCGATCAATAATGATGTCTAAATGCAGCTCACCCATGCCCGAAATAATGGTTTGCCCTGACTCTTCATCAGTACGCACCTTAAAAGACGGGTCTTCTTGAGCTAATTTACCAAGTGCCACACCCATCTTCTCTTGATCTGATTGGGTTCTAGGCTCAACTGCCTGCGAGATAACCGGGTCTGGAAACTCCATACGCTCGAGGGTTACCACGCTTTTAATGTCACACAAGGTATCACCTGTAGTGACTTGTTTAAGTCCGACCGCTGCGGCGATATCGCCAGCGCGAACCTCTTTAATCTCTTCTCGATTGTTCGAATGCATTTGCAGAATTCGACCAATTCGTTCTTTTTTACCCTTGACCGGGTTATACACCGCATCACCGGTGCTCAACACACCTGAATAAACGCGGAAAAACACTAACTGACCAACAAACGGATCAGTAGCAATCTTAAAAGCCAATGCTGAAAAAGGCTCGCCATCATCTGACTTGCGGGCCGCTTCATTGTCTTGCTCATCGACACCCTGAATTGCAGGAACATCGACTGGCGATGGCAAATAGTCAACCACGCCATCAAGCATCGCTTGCACGCCTTTGTTCTTAAAAGCAGAACCACACATTACCGGCACAATTTCATTGTCAATAGTGAGCTGGCGCAAAGCACCTTTGATTTTCTCGGCTGACAAATCGCCTTTGTCGAGATACTCATCCATCAACTCTTCGGAACTCTCAGCCGCTAACTCGAGCAACAATTCTCGATACTGCGCAGCTTGCTCTTGCAGTTCTTCAGGGATGTCTTTCTCCTCGAATTGCACACCCATTGAGTCTTTATCCCAATAGATGGCTTTCATCTTGATTAGATCCACTAAACCCTCAAAACCTTCTTCAGCACCAATGGGCAACTGAAGCGGCACTGGGTTAGCACCTAATCGCGACTTAACTTGATCAACCACTCGCAAAAAATCGGCACCCGAACGATCCATCTTATTGACGAATGCAAGCCGAGGCACACCGTACTTATTCGCTTGACGCCACACCGTTTCAGACTGAGGCTCAACTCCACCGACGGCGCAAAACACGGCGACCGCGCCATCCAACACTCTTAATGAGCGCTCGACCTCAATAGTAAAATCAACGTGGCCCGGCGTATCAATAATATTGATGCGATGCTCATCAAATGATGCATCCATACCACGCCAAAAGGTCGTAGTTGCCGCCGAAGTAATGGTAATGCCACGCTCCTGCTCTTGCTCCATCCAGTCCATCGTCGCTGCACCATCATGCACTTCGCCGATTTTATGGCTGATACCCGTGTAGAACAAAATGCGCTCCGTCGTCGTGGTTTTACCCGCGTCGATGTGAGCCATGATGCCGACATTTCGGTATCGATCTATTGGAGTTGAACGTGCCACTTTTCTATTACTTAATGACTAATCAATTTCTCAAAAAATTCAAATTTACAAAGAGCTTTTTACCCGGCGCTCGCCTTGACTCGCTTGAGCCGCAGGCGCTTTGGGTAGCGGCCTTTTTCAAACATCGCTCTGATTGACTATCGTCGCTAATATGTCTTTTTAAAAAGGCACCATAGTGCTTTGTTTTAAGCCGCAGCACCTACGGCCAATTCTTTAGAAAGTCGATCAGAGCTGAGCTTCGAACAACTTATCTTCTTAGCATTAATGCTAAAAACGGAAGTGGCTGAATGCTTTATTCGCTTCCGCCATACGGTGCACGTCTTCGACCTTACGAATCGCGCCACCGCGTTTTTCAAAGGCATCGATCAACTCACCAGCCAATCGTTGCGTCATTGATTTTTCAGAACGATCGCGCGCGTACTCAACAATCCAGCGCATTGCCAATGCTGTACGACGACTAGCTCGAACCTCGACCGGCACCTGATAAGTAGCACCACCAACGCGGCGACTCTTCACCTCAACAACCGGCTTAACGTTTTCTAAAGCCCCATCAAAAATCTCTAATGGGCCTTCATCACGGCGCTCATCGATCAAATCGAGAGCACCATAGATTATCTTTTCAGCGACAGCTTTTTTACCGTCTTTCATCAATATATTGACGAACTTAGCGAGTGTGACATTACCAAATTTTGGATCTGGCAAAATTTCGCGTTTGGGAACTTCTCTTCTGCGTGGCATTTTCTCTTTACCTCTAGATAGCGCTCGTCGCGTCTATCTTGTAACTAATACTATTATTCTCAGTTAACCTAGCGCCCTTACGACTTAGGCTTCTTGGCACCGTATTTCGAACGGCCTTGACGACGCTCTGACACCCCAGAAGTATCCAAAGCACCACGAACAGTGTGATAACGCACACCGGGCAAATCTTTCACACGACCGCCACGAATTAACACCACACTATGCTCTTGCAAATTGTGGCCTTCACCGCCGATATAGGAAGTAACTTCGAATCCATTAGTCAATCGAACACGCGCAACCTTACGCAAAGCTGAGTTCGGCTTTTTAGGAGTAGTGGTATAGACGCGCGTACAAACACCACGACGCTGAGGGCACGCCATCAATGCAGGCACATTAGATTTTTGAACCTGCTTCTTACGCGGGTTCCTTACCAATTGATTAATAGTAGGCATAATCGAATTTTAGTTTTTCAAAAAAATCGTTGCTTTCAAGCTGGCGCTCGCGCTGGCTCGCTAGAGCCGCGGGCGCTTGTTTTTTAAGCGCGGCAAAACTCGCGCTTTGATAAAAAGCAGAGCGACAAAAATACTCTGAAACAGCCAAACCCCGCTTCAAATCAGGGTTTAGACGATTCCGAGCGTCAAAGAGGTCGCGATTCTAGGGATTTGCCACCAATGAGTCAAGCGCTGAACACAGCGAAAGCAAGAGCGCGAAAACACTCCAGCCACTGTTTAGGCTCGATCTGGGCTAACCTCTTAGCGATCTCTATTTGGATTCTTCACTCCCGCTTGAAAAGCTTTATATAAATCAAGCGGTTACCGTCTTACTAAAGAGGCTGCTTAGCTTTCTTTGCTCTCGCAAAAGATCAGACAAATCAGGTCTTTAGCAGTAACGGCGAATCAGTGCGGCGCATTCTATGCGGGGCGCAGGTGGGATGCAAGTGAATTCCTCAATAAATCGCTGATTTTTATTGGTTTTAAAGTGAGCGTAGAGTTCGGTGAACAAAACCAAAATATAATTAGTTTTTACACTTACTAGCCGCATAAAACTCATGCAAATAGATAGATCAACAACTCTCTCAAGCTTGGTGATATCGATAACATTAAGAGTAATGCCATTAGCCGATTGAACCTGGTCTGGTGTTTGGGGTTGGCAAATAGTTTTTGCAGCGCGGCACCAAACACCAACCAAGCTCCAACGGCCGGGAATGTGAAAATAAAAAACACCGCAACAATGCCTAAGATTTGCCATACCGGATCAGACCCTACAACTGAATAGGTTGCCAGTGCGCTGGTTCCCATTATCCAGGCTTTAGGGTTCACCCACTGAAACAAAGTGGCCTGAAAGAATGTTAGAGGCTTACTTGCCTCCGTGCTCAACGAGGCAGGTTTCGAAGTTGCAATTAAATATGACAAATAAAGCAGATAAGAGATGCCAACGATTTGAATAAACAGGTGCAACCACTCGAATTGCTCAAATACATAGCCCAAACCGAAACCGATGGCGAGCAACAAAGTCGGCACACCAAGAACTATCCCGAAAAAATGTGGCCAGCTGGCTTTGATCCCATGATTCAAACCCGAGGCCATAATCATGATGTTGTTCGGCCCTGGCGTGAACGACGCAACGAAAACAAAAACCAGCAAATCGAATTGTAGTTGCACGACAGTTATCCAGTTGGTTTGCAGCTCTTGTGAGCTGGAGTTAGGAGCTGGAGTTTACTTGAGGAAGGCCAACAAAAAAATATATGCATTAGATAACACTTTTAATTGATCAACTTGCAAACAACTCTTATGCTCACGCTCTCTGCCGTGCATGAATGAACTCACTGACATTTGCTGGCACGACAAATAGACAGAAGAGTCCAAAAAACAAGACTCAAAAAGTAGAAGACTTAAATTGAGAAAACAGGAATGTTGCGAAAACAACAATCGATCGCAAAAACACTTTGCTTTACTTTACTCACCTACACCATAACGTTACTAACACAAACCACCGCACAGGCTCAAGAAGACTTGTCTATAAGCCCTTCTTTAAACCAGGCAGAGGCAAGCTCACGTATTAGTAAATATCTTGCTGGGGAAGCAAATCGCAAATCCAAAAGCAATTCAAAGCTTTCTAGTAGATTAACTAGTTTACAAATTAACGCAAAAGGCAACTCACAAAATTTTAATCACTCGTATTTTGTTAGAACCAAAAATGACAATTCCGTGCAGGTTTATATATCGCTTGCCAACAACTCAGCAGCGACGCTTGAAAAACTAGATCAATCCGTTATTGAACTTGAGATAGTCAACAAGAATTTAAAGAAAGCTCAGGCCTGGGTCGATATCGATCAGTTAAATGAATTAGCAGCACAGAAATGGGTCAAAAAGATCACTGAACCCAACTATGCCACCGTCAGACAAGGTAGCCGACTAACCGAAGGCGATGCGATTCTATTATCGAACACCCTGCGAGAGAGAGGCGTTACCGGTGAGGGCATCAAAGTCGGCATTCTTTCCGATGGTGCACTTAATTTTCGCGATGCCGTTGCCAGCGGTGACTTACCCGCCAATTTCAGAGAGTTCGGCCAGTGCACTTCTGCCACAGACGGCTCTCGGGGTTGCGGCGGAACTGGCGGCTCGGGTAGTTGTAACGAAGGTACCGCCATGGCAGAAATCATTCATGATATCGCGCCTGATGCCGAGTTGGCGGTGGCGGCCGTGAACACCTCATTGGAATTCGTAAACCAAGCAAACGTGCTCGCCAACACCTTTGGTGCCAATATTATTGTTGATGATTTAGGCTTTTTCGGTGAGCCCTATTTTGAAGACGGTGATATCGCGCGAGGTATGAATGCACTGCCGCCTGAAATCCTATTGGTTTCATCCGCGGGCAACAGCGGCCAATCTCACCATGAGGAAAATTTTCGTTTTTTCTTTGATAGTGGTTCGAATCTTGTTTTGCATGACTTTTCTCCATCTTTCAGTGGCGATCTTTCACATGGCTTTGTAATTCAACCAAATGGTTCCACGGTTATATTGACTCAATGGAATGAAAACTTTGATTTTCCGAGTTCAGATTTTGATATCGTGATTGTCGACTTCGACGGCAACCTTGTAACCTCAAGCGTCACGCAAGATGCCGCCATTGAAGCCGTATGTGTTGAGAACAATAGTAACGAGACAGAAGTCTTTTTCGTATTTGTAGTTTTATCTAGCGGTCCCGGAGCTCGATTAGAGTCGTTCTTTCTAGGAGCATCAGCTATAGAATACCCAATCGACACTGATTCCATTTTTGGCCACTCTGGGCTTCCACGCACCCTGAGCGTAGCCGCAATTAATGCCGATGAACAAGACAATGATGAAGCGGCGTTTTATAGCTCTCGCGGACCAAGCACCGTCTTTCGACCTCGTTTTGAAGTTCGTAATAAACCTGACTTAGCTGCGATTGACGGCGTAAGCGTGACTGGCGCTGGTGGATTTCCTTCGAGATTTTTCGGTACTTCAGCAGCAGCACCTCATGCCGCCGGCATAGCAGCATTATTGATGAGTGCCGGGCCAAATGTTACCGCCGAAAAAGTTCGACAGGCGATGATTGAAACTGCTGTTGGCGGCACGAATAATAGTTTAGGAGCCGGTCGAATCAACGCTGAAGAAGCGTTCAAGGCACTGGCTTTGGGGAATCCGGCTCCAATATTGCTACTACTATTAGGCGACGAAGAGGACTAGAAATTTTCAGAGTTTTGTCAGTTCTGAATCATCACTAACAACAAGCGCCGCCTGAATTGTCAGCGGCGCTACTCATCACTTCGTTTTGCCCCTCGCTGAAGGGCATGGAAGCCCCACAACCGTCAAAAATGCCGTAGTGGATTGACCAGTCACCAACAAATTCAAAGTGATCAGCAAAGCGCGTATCTGCTAGCATTCTCCAGGTATTTCCGCAAACTGGGAAAACTTTACCCGTCTCGATTATGTGGTGTTCGTCTAGCACGAACTTATCTGGGTGATGCGCTATTGTGCCTTTATAAACCACTGCCTGCCCATAATCCTCGCAAGCTGGCTCTAGTTCATCGAGCTTAAATAATCGATAAGTCGCAGAATAATAGCGGCGGTCACCAAGTTTCTCTTGCAGAGCCACATTCTCAATCGCCAGCGGCCGGCTTTTCACCAACCGAGGATCCTTAAAACCACATTCTTTGGAGAGATTGATAAAGTCGTTCCAATACAGAGCGCCAGATATACACTCGCCCCAAAGAACTTCATCATCAATTAAGTGCTGTGGAGTACGACGCTCAGAGTAAACATCAGAAAAGTAGATTTCCCCACCTGGTTTTAACAACTCATAGCATTGCTCAAGCACAGCTCGTTTGTCTGGTGACAAATTGATCACGCAGTTTGAAACAATAATATCGAAAGAACCAGGCTCAAGTTCTAGTTGATCTAACTGCTCAATATAGCCCTTTTTAAATGCCACATTGGGCTGATCAAAACCGAAGGTTTGCGCATGATACTCGCGGTATTGTTCAGCCACTGCGAGCTGCTCTTCAGTCATATCAACACCGACCACTTCGCCTTCACTACCCACCAATGCAGACAAGGCGTAAACATCTCGCCCTGCCCCACTACCCAGATCAAGAATGCGTGCACCTTCAAGATGTTCAGGCAGCACCAAACCACAGCCGTAGTAACGAATTAAGACTTCATCGTGCACTTTAGCCAGTATAGGCTTTAAATAGCTTGGCAGCCCCTCATCGGTGCAACAAGCATCAGTTTTTAGATCGTCACTGGTTTTAAGAACCTTGCCGTAGTAGTCCTGCACCTGAGAATAAGTTAACTTGCTGTTCATACTGCAATATTTTATATGGATTTGTGTTGAATAGTTTATATTAAGTCGCCTTAATTGAGACCTCTTAAAACTCAGAAACCTAGCAAAAATTGAGATCAACATGCAACGATTCGTAATTGTAACCGTCGCCGTGATTATTGGCGTCATTGCCTCCCAACTATTCTTTTCAGATAAACCATCGTCACCCGCTTCCGAGCCACAAATAGTCGAGCAGGAAAATCACGCACCTCAAGAGCAGCCCGCCAATAATGAGACCTTATCGACTCAAGCTGCGAATCCATTTGCGGAATTAATTTCTAAGTCAGCAGATGGCGCCGAAGTATTCATTATTGAACCTGTAGATGGCGCACAAGTCACTTCACCGTTGACCGTTAAATTTGGAATAAAAAATATGGTGCTGGCTAAAGCTGGTGAAGATGTCGAGAGTTCTGGCCATCATCATCTTTTGATAGACCTACAGGAATTGCCAAATCTATCTGCGCCGTTACCAGCGACTGATCAGCTTATTCACTTTGGTGGCGCCCAGACTGAGACCACTATCGAGCTGGAACCTGGCGAGCATACCTTGCAGCTACTACTAGGGAACTATTTGCACATCCCGCATGACGAGCCGGTTCTATCAGAAAAAATAACTATCAACGTGCAATAGAGATCGAAAGTAAAGGTCGATGATGAAATAGAAAACTGTTAGTGAAACGATCATGAAACTAAGTCGACGGACGCTATTAGCGGCAGGTTTGATTGGCGCAGGAAGCACCTATGTGTGGCAAAGAGGCTTGCGGTATCCGCGTTTGAGTTTTGAACCAACGGCTTTAAGTAATTTCGTCAAATTAAAAGGCGTCACCACACAGCTGGAGAATCTGATTGCCGTTGACCTTGGCTTAAACTTGTTCCGAGCCTACGCCCCTGAGCCTGCTATAAAGTTGGCCTCGTCTACTAAACCACTCACGCTTACTATCAACAATGTATCAAACAAAGCTAAGTTAGCTGTTGTAAGCAAATCATTTATCAAGCTTGATGAAACCGTTAACGGCATTGATCGCCTGATCACTTTAGAGCCGTTTAAAGAGAAAATCGAACTTCGTTGGCAATTACCAAACGACACCAGCTTCCGATTTGCAGTTATAGGTGATACTGGCGCCAACTTAGAGTTGGACGCTTGCTTAAATCGATCCCTCGAACTTGATGCAGACTTTTTACTTCATCTTGGCGACTTCAATTATGTTGATGGTGAGTACCAACAAGCAATAGACAAGTTCCAGAATGCACCACTGCCGTGCTTCGTGAGCATCGGCAATCACGATTTTCGTGATGACGGCCTTGTTTATCAGCGTTTTCGGAAGCAAATCGGGCCAATGAACAACGCATTTACTCTAAACGGAGTGCGCTTTGTGAATCTCGATACAGCAGCGGATTTTTTCCCCGCGAGCGCAGGCAATCGAGGCGAGTTGTTGCAAGCTTTAGCTGGCAATCCTCAGCCACAACTTATTTTTACTCATCGACCACTCAAAGACCCTAGGCCTCGCGATGACCATGAGGTTGGTGGCTTCAACGAAGTGAACTGGCTCGCTAAGGCAATCAAGGCTGCAGGTGGTGGGATTTATCTAAACGGCCACGTCCACCACAGTGCTGAGTTTGATTTTATGGGTATTCGGCAATACACAGTCGGCGAGGGCCTCGGGCATGAAGACTTGGTGCTGCAAAAGAAATCAGCCAAGTTCCTAATCGCCGATATTTCCCCCGAGGCACAAATTGAACTCAACTGGCAAGCGCTGAATATTCCCTGGCTCTCTCACTTGAGTGAGACGCATTTATTCAAACTAAAGCGTGACCAACGTCATCGTCAATTGCAGTGGTATCAATCTCTCTTCCAATAAGGACACACTAGACTTTTTATGAGCGATTCGAGAAAGATTAATTTTGCATTGGTGCATGGCACCTTTGGCGCAAATTCTGATTGGCTCAATCTTAGCGCAGAGCAAGATCAAAAAGGGTTTCGCGCCTTACTGAGTAGCTCGAGTAAGAAGGTGGTCAATTTCATCGTTCCAACACCCTGGGGCGGAATCAGTGTTCTCGGTAAGTTAAACGACCTGACTAATCGAGCTCGATTAGATGGTGCAGACAATCTAGCCGAAGAACTCATACAATTGCCCGATCACGATGCCAATTTCTTAATTGCGCATAGTCATGGTGGTAATGTAGCAATGTATGCATTACAAAATCAGCAAGCCAAACAAAAGATAGACGGTTTAATCTGCTTAGCCACACCTTTCTTGTACCCCAGGCGGCGACCACTAAGCCTTACAACTTTGATACTGTCGCTGCTGATAATGATTGTCGGCTACTTTCAGTTCGCTTGGAGCTTCGACTTATCGAATAGTTCAGCTTTGACTTGGTGCGGTGCGATACTTTTATTTGTTGTGGCGGTACTAATCCCTTTTGCGCTGGTGATTCTTATCGCTAAACAACGCTTTAGCGCCGATGATGCGCTAGGTGAACACATTGACAATCTGAGCTTTAAAGATCCTGAAATCCCGGTGCTACTAATTCGAGCAAGCGGCGATGAAGCATCTGGTTTGTTGCGCGCTGGGCAGTTTCTAAATTGGCTAGCCGGGATGGTAATGCGCATTGGTGGCAGACAACTTTACATACTAGTGTGTGCAGGCTTGTTGCTATTCGCTTGGTCAGCCTATCAGGATTTCACCTGGGTTCCTGATATCAGTTTTGCGCTACTGAACTCCCTATTAATCGGTGTCGCGGCGATCATGGTGGTAATGCTGATGGCGCTAACCATCTCCAGAACATTTGTGGGCTGGGATGCCTGGCGCTGGGTAGGCGAAATAGAAACCATGATTGAAGATGGGCCACCAGGCATGCAATCTGAGCTAACCGTCTTGACCCCTCGCCTGCCAGAACAGGGCTTATCGCATACGGCGCTGTTCACTCAGGCCGATACGATCGAGGTGATACAGCAGTGGTGCGAATTACAAATCAGTAACGCAGACGAGTAGTGAGAAGTTCTAGCCAGTCGTTGTGCACGCTGCGAATCAACGCTCGCTAAGCACCATCATCAAAAAGCCCGAAAAGGCCGCATTTGATGGCGACAGACTGATCGCCACTTTGGATTTGGCGGCGTTGATCAGCTCACGATAACCTTGATAAAAATCCCAGGAAGGTCTGGGCTTGTATTCCAGGTGTTCAACTTCCAGAAAAGCCAAAATTTCTTTGGTGGTGGTTGGTTTAACAAACACCTCACGCTCAGGAGCATAGTAATTAGGGATGACCGTCATCAAAGGCCATCTGGCTAGCTTTTCTGTAATCAATAGCTCACGCATTCCCTCAAACCCGGCTTGCTGATCGCCATGAATAAATTCAATTAATGAATCGACTAAAAATCCTTTTTGGCTGCGATCAAGACGAGCACAGAAATCTCGAAACTTAGGCTTTTCAAACATCGACATCATCGAAGACCGGCTAACGCAGCGAACCATATTCGCAATGGTTTGCTCAACATGCGATCCACAATCGAGCGAAAACTGGCTTTGCGCAAATTCGTTCAGTTTAGCCTTGCTGTGTGTCTTAAGTATCTGCGCCATGCCTTCATCGGCAAAGCCATTGGGATACCTTGCCAAAAATTCTGCTTCAGCTTGATTAAGTCGATCAAGATTAAACATGAACGTTAGTGAGGCTTTATTCTTTGAGAGTGAATGTCAGCCCTGCATTGTTTTGCAATCTTCCCAGTAAAGCGTCTCCCATAGCGCTGGCTGGTGTCCAAAACCCACCCTTAGTTGGAATTTTATCCAACGCCAAACACGCGGCAGATTCGGCTAACATTTTTGACGTCGAACCATAGCCCGGGTCGGCATCCCCGTGGAGATGTGTCTTTATGATTTCACCGGAGGCCGTTTTACCGATAAACAGAATGTTATAAAAGCCAGGATCATTGGGGTCCACATTCGGGCCTTCCCCTTGCGCAGGCAAAAATAGCCCCAATAATTTTCGCCCGACTCCGGTGATACTCGTTAGCATCATAGATTTAACCGCGGTCGATATACTTTTGGCAGCTAAATAACCTTTCGCTCCAGTACCGGTCACCATGGTTTCTGAATAAGAAAAATCTTCACCATAAGCGAACTTCATTAACGCATTTGAACGGCGCACTATTCTGGTATTGATTCCTGACATCACAAATGGTGCCGTCCACTTATTTAGCTCTTTGCTATGCTCAACTCCGGATTGATCTTTTTTATCTACGCCTCGATAACTTTGGTCGGGATTTAATGAGTAAGGGTTGGCAAGTAAACGACGGATGCTTTTGTCTTTCACTGCCAATTGCACGATATTCATCATTGAGGCAATGGTGCCGCCGCTGGCTCCACCTTTGGTTTTAAGCAAATGATACTTAACCCAATTAGCAGGCACACCAAACTGCTTATTCGTCTGTTGCTGTAAAAAGAAACAACCCATATCAGAAGGAATGGAATCGAAACCACAACTATGCACAATGCGTGCGCCACTTGACTGCGCCTTTTTCTGATAGCTGTCGATCATATCTCGCATCCAGGGCACTTCCCCTGTCAGATCAACGTAATCCGTGCCTTCCTGGGCACAAAGCTCTACCAACAATGAACCATAGAGCGCGTATGGCCCCACTGTAGATATAATAACTTTAGCTTGTTGCACCATGCTGCGCAGACTTGCTTCATCATTTGAATCAGCAATAATTTGTGCTGGCGGGTTTTGCTGTCCAAGACTAAGGAATTTTTCGGTCGCTTGAAGCTTCTCAGAATTGCGCCCGGCAATCGCCCAGGCCAATTCAGACTGAGGATAATTATCAGCTAAATGCTTTGCTACCCATTTACCGGTAAAGCCGGTGGCTCCCCAAACAATCACATCGTAAGTTCTGGCCATAGTTATGCTAATCCATTTGATTGAATAAATTGATTCACGACAATGGCGAGTTCTTCTCCTTTATCTTCCTGGAGAAAATGCCCTCCGTCTTTGATTGTGACATGTTGCTGCCCGTTTGCTCCTGGGATTCGTTTTTGAAAACCGATGTCACCTCCTCGGGATACCGGATCCTGATCGCTAAAGGCGGTTAAAAATGGCTTTTCAAATTGAGCAAGCACTTCCCAAGCTGCGCGATTGTCTTCTGATGCTGGGTTATCTGGTGTAATCGGTACTAGCATAGGGAATTGCCGCGCGCCTTGCTTATACGATTCGTCGGGATATGGAGCGTCATATGCTGCGATAACTTCAGCACTCAATTCCGATACTGTGGCGCCTTTGATGATGGCACCGGTTGGGAAGTCTGGCACGCTCTGAGAAAAATTCTGCCAGTCCATAAATGCCTGACCCGGCTCGACATCACCAGTTGGTAAAAAGGTATTGGCTGCGACCACTCCGACAAAACGATCAGGTTCATTAGCCACTAACCTTAGGCCCAATAGTCCGCCCCAATCCTGACAAAAAAGCACAATATTGTTGAGCCCAAGTGCGTGCAACCAACGGGTCAACCAATTCAAATGGCTTTGATAGCTATAATCACTGCGTAATGTTGGCTTATCAGATCGACCAAAGCCAATTAAATCTGGCGCCAGCACTCGATGCCCCGATTCAGTCAAACCGGGAATCATTTTGCGATATAAATATGACCAGGAGGGCTCGCCGTGTAGCAATAAAATCACTTGGCCATCGCTCGGCCCCTCATCCAGATAGTGCATGCGCAAATCACCGCCCTCGCCATCATCGATAGTTTGATAGTGAGGTGAAAATGGATAGCCAGGCAGTTTTTCAAAACGATCATCGGGAGTGCGAACAAATTCCATGAGTAATTTAGCGGTAAAGTAATAGGAGCTTAGAGCCCAATCCTAGCAGACAATAGCGATCAATATCTCAATCGCTGGATAAATCTCTTGCGTTCATTGCTAACATAAGCTGCAAATACCCTTTGCAAAAATCCTCGAAAAAATTCTAGGGGGAATAGCAATATCAATCTGATGAATATTCGTTTAATCTGGATAGATTGTCGAGTAACAGGTAAATTACAGATAATTGAATAAGATTAGCTCAGGCAGTCAGCACTGAGTACGCCAAGAGGAGTATCACCATTTTTATCGTAGATAAATCTGTCATGCCAATGCAGGCGATGGCACAACAAGTTAAAGAGCGAGCCCATCGTGTCTATCTTCGCCAGCCAAAGAATGGCGAATACCACGAACAAACCTGGGCTCAGGTATATGACCAAACCTTACGACTCGCGCAAGGCCTGCTCGCTAACGGTTTGAATAAAGGAGATCGAGTCGCGTTGTTGGCCGGAAACTGTGCAGAGTGGTTTATCGCAGATTTCGCTATGGTTGCGGCCGGTTTAATTCCCACTCCAATTTATGCGACCGCAGGTAAAAGCACGATTAACTATGTTGTCGAACATAGTGGCGCCAAAGCTCTATTTCTCGGCAAAGTGGCCGACCCGCAAATGGCGATTGATGCAACGCCCGATGGGGTAACGATTATAGGCATGAGTGATGGCCCTGAGAATGTGGACCTCAGCATGGCAGCACTGATTGACGGTCATGAGCCGTTAGCCGATATTTTCGAACCTGAGTTAGACGATATTTTTTCTATTGTTTATACCTCTGGGTCTACCGGCGCGCCGAAAGGCGTGGTTTTGAATTATCGCAACGTCGCTTATACCGGCGCCACCACCTGCAAGCTCTCTCTAGATCATCGAGGTGTCGAAGAACGATATATCTCTTACTTGCCGTTGGCACATGTAACTGAACGCGGGCTGATTGAATACAACAGCTTGTATTCTGGTGCCATCATCACCTTTAATGAATCACTGGACACGTTTATCAATGATTTGCGCAGCGCTCGAACCACATTCTTTTTATCGGTTCCTCGCCTGTGGGTTAAGTTTCAATCGCAGGTACTAGCAAATATCCCTGAGAAGAAACTTAACTTTATGCTTAAGGTGCCGATTTTGAAAACGGTAGTTAGCAATAAAATCAAAGCACAGCTCGGTTTCGCGGATACCATTTCTTTTGGTAGTGGTTCCGCGCCTATCTCGCCATCTGTGCTTGAATGGTATGCCAAACTCGGCATAGATATTACCGAAGGCTGGGGCATGTCTGAAACGATTGGCCTAGCAACCACCAACTACCCCTATCGTCGCGATAAAATCGGCACTATCGGTGTGCCCTTAGATGGCTTCGATATACGCTTGTCGGAACAAGGCGAAATTCAAATCACAGGCGACGGCGTTTTTGTTGAATACTATAAAAATCCAGAGATAACCGCCGCTTCTTTTACTGATGATGGCTACTTACGTACTGGCGATAAAGGTGAAATAGATGATGAGGGCTATCTTCGAATTACTGGTCGTGTGAAAGACCTATTCAAATCAGGTAAAGGCAAATACGTGGCGCCGGTACCGATCGAGTCGAAGATGGGAGTTAATACTTTAATCGAGCAAATTTGCATTATGGGTAGCGGTTTGCCAGCAGCCATGGCTGTGATCGTGCTTTCAAAAGAAGTCGCCGAGGGAATGAGTAATGAGGAGATTGAGCAAAGCCTGCTTAATACCGTCAAAGAGGTAAATGCTCAAACAGAGAAACACGAAGTAATCGGCGGCATCCGAATTGTGGCTGATGAATGGTCAATCGATAATGGTCTATTAACACCAACTTTGAAAGTTAAACGCGCGGAACTCGAAGAAAAATACTTACCGCTCTTGGAAGGACAGACTCAAGCTGTGGTTTGGGAGTAATCAGCGCTTTATTGAGCAGGCTATTTCGGTTATTTCCAACGAAACGGTATTCGCTTGTTTCAAATAAGCAGAACTTAGTTTTCTTAGCGAAGCTAAGATGATTGTGTGGTGATTTCATTGGGAGGTGCTAGACAGAAAACATCATCGCCTGGACCCGAGCCATCTGCATGCGCAGGCAATGAAACCGCCGCAATCATTGGTGCCGACCAGGCAATTATCTATAAAGCTTGCCGGCGAATTCTATCGATTTTCGAGTTACCGTTTTCATTGCCCTATTTGATTCTGCCGTTCATAACATCGAATAGGTAATTTTTAATTCGGCTTCACGCCTAACGGCTGAAAAATTTCACCATGATTTTTCATGATAAGCTGGGTAAACCTAACCGCCATATTTTTCTGGTGGTAGTAGTTAAGCGGCAGCAGTAGTTAAATAGATAGCAAAAAAAAGCCCCGCAATTTGAGGGGCTTTTTATAATCAAGATAAAACGTCTTTTTATTCGGCCGCGGTCGCGGTTTCGGCTGCATCATCGCTATCTTCATAGGCGTCAAATGCAGCTTCGGCTTCAGCTGTTTCCTGACTTAATAGCGCCGACAGCTCAGCTTCTTTTTCTTCTGCTTCACGACGGCGACGCACACGATCTTCGTGATAAGCCAAACCAGTTCCGGCAGGAATTAAGCGACCAACTACCACATTCTCCTTCAAGCCGCGCAAGTGATCGACTTTACCAGAGATTGAGGCTTCGGTTAGAACCCGCGTTGTCTCCTGGAATGATGCCGCTGAAATGAATGACTCAGTAGTCAGAGAAGCTTTAGTGATGCCAAGTAATACCGGATCAGCTTTAGCTGGCGTGATGTCATCTTGCGCCGCTTTCTCATTACTTTCTAACCAGCGAGTACGTTCGATTTGCTCGCCAGGTAACAGCTTAGTTTCACCTGGGTCAGTAATCTTAACCTTACGCAGCATTTGACGAATAATCACTTCGATATGTTTGTCGTTGATGGTCACACCTTGTAGGCGATAAACATCCTGAACTTCGTCGACAATGTAATCAGTTAGCGATTCTTTGCCTTTGAGCGCCAGAATATCTTCAGCAACCGGAGAGCCATCAACCACGATTTCGCCCTTTTCAACCGTCTCACCTTCAAACACGTTAATAGTGCGACCTTTTAGAATAAGAGTTTCATGTGATTCGCCGTCAGCATCGGTGATGACCAAGCGTTGTTTACCTTTGGTCTCTTTACCGAAACTAACGACACCAGACGCCGTTGCCATAATGGCAGCATCTTTTGGCTTACGAGCTTCGAACAGTTCAGCAACCCGTGGCAAACCACCGGTGATATCGCGAGTCTTGGACGATTCCTGCGGAATACGTGCGAGTACGTCACCGACATTCACCTTTTGACCGTCATCGACCGTAACAATCGCACCAGCTTGCAGAGTGTAACGAGCTGGCACATCAGTGCCGGCAATCGTCAACTGCTTGCCGCGACCATCAACCAACTCGATAGTCGGCTTTAAATCACGCGCTGTACCACGACGCTCAGCCGCATCGATCACTTCATAAGAAGTTACGCCAGTGAATTCGTCAGTTTGCTTGTTTACGGTCATGCCTTCAGTCATTTCTGAGAACTTAACCTTACCAGCCACCTCGGTTACGATTGGATGCGTATGCGGATCCCATTTTGCGACAATTTGCCCGGCTTCGATGGCGTCACCATCGTTCACTTCGAGCACGGCGCCGTAAGGAAGCTTATAACGCTCACGGTCTGAACCGTTTTGATCCTGAACGATCAACTCACCAGAACGAGCAACAACAACTTGCTTCTTATCAGAGTTTGTCACCGAACGAATATTTTCTAGCTTCACAGAGCCACTGTTCTTAACCTCGATATTTGACACTGAAGCACCAGCTGTTGCCGCACCACCAATGTGAAAAGTACGCATGGTCAACTGTGTGCCAGGCTCACCAATCGATTGTGCCGCGATCACGCCAACGGCTTCACCACGATTTACAATGTGGCCGCGCGCAAGATCCCGCCCGTAACACTTCGAGCAGATGCCATAACGCGTCTCACAAGTAACGGCTGAACGCACTAACACTTCGTCGACGTTATTCGCTTCAATCGCTTCGAAATATTTCTCGTCGATCATTTCACCATCCGGCACGACAACGCTTTCGTCGACATTAGAAATAACGTCGCCGACTACGACCCGGCCTAGCACTCGATCTCTGAGCGGAATCACTACGTCGCCACCTTGAACTAAGGCTTTACGAACTACACCATTATTAGTGCCGCAGTCTTCTTCGGTCACGACTAGATCCTGACAGACATCAACCAAGCGACGAGTTAGGTAACCCGAGTTAGCTGTCTTCAAAGCCGTATCCGCTAGACCTTTACGCGCGCCGTGAGTAGAGATAAAGTAGTGAGATACGTTCAAACCTTCACGGAAGTTAGCAGTAATCGGCGTTTCGATAATCGAACCATCTGGCTTAGCCATCAATCCACGCATACCTGATAGCTGACGAATCTGTGCGTGTGAACCACGTGCCCCGGAGTCAGCCATCATATAAATCGAGTTAAATGACTCTTGCTCTTGAGTTTGGCCCTCGGCATCAACCACTTCGTCTGAACCAAGGTTGTCCATCATTTTATTGGCGATGTTTTCTGAAGTACGAGTCCAGATATCAACAACTTTGTTGTAACGCTCACCGTCGGTTAACAAACCCGATGAGTACTGTTCCTGAATGTGTTTAACTTCAGCTTCGGCTTCATCAACAATGTCATGCTTATCAGCCGGTACTACCATATCGTCTACACCAATCGAAATACCAGCCATGGCCGCATTCGAGAAACCGGTGTACATCAATTGGTCAGCAAAAATAACCGTTTCTTTCATCCCCACTGTGCGGTAGCACAAGTTGATTGTTTCTGAAATGGTTTTCTTTTTCATCTTCTGGTTGATGGCTGAGAAAGGCATGCCTTTAGGCAAGATCTCAGATAACAACGCACGACCTGTCGTGGTCTCATGAATACTAGTGCTTTCAGTACACTCACCAGTATCAGGGTTGATAATGGTTTCATGGATGCGCACTTTAATCTTGGCGTGCAAAGAAATCTGACCAGCATCGTATGCGCGGCGCACTTCATCAACATTAGCGAATGATTTGCCTTCGCCGGCAACGTTAATCATTTCGCGTGTCATATAGTACAAGCCCAAAACGATGTCTTGCGACGGCACAATAATCGGGTCGCCATTCGCTGGCGACAGAATATTGTTGGTCGACATCATCAAGGTGCGCGCTTCCAGCTGGGCTTCAATCGACAATGGCACGTGTACCGCCATTTGGTCACCATCGAAGTCTGCGTTATATGGCGTACATACCAATGGATGCAATTGAATCGCTTTTCCTTCAACCAACACCGGCTCGAAGGCTTGAATGCCTAGACGGTGCAATGTCGGTGCGCGGTTCAACATGATTGGATGTTCTCGAATCACTTCGTCAAGAATATCCCATACATCAGGTGTTTCTGCTTCAACTAGCTTCTTGGCTTGCTTAATTGTGGTCGCCAATCCACGCAACTCTAGCTTGTTAAAGATAAACGGCTTGAATAGCTCCAAAGCCATTTTCTTAGGTAAGCCACATTGGTGTAATTTTAGCGTTGGGCCAACTACGATCACTGAACGGCCTGAGTAGTCTACGCGCTTACCCAGTAAGTTCTGACGGAAGCGACCTTGCTTACCTTTGATCATATCCGCCAGCGACTTCAATTGACGTTTGTTGGCGCCAGTAATCGCTTTACCGCGACGACCGTTATCTAATAAGGCATCAACCGACTCTTGCAGCATGCGTTTTTCGTTACGCACGATAATGTCTGGCGCGTTCAAATCCAATAAGCGACGTAAACGATTATTTCGGTTAATGACTCGGCGATACAAATCATTGAGGTCAGAAGTCGCAAAACGACCACCATCAAGCGCAACCAATGGGCGCAAATCAGGTGGCAGCACAGGCAAGACCTCCATGATCATCCAACGCGGGTCATTGCCTGAGCTCATAAATGCTTCAAGCACTTTTAATCGCTTGGTGATGTTTTTGATCTTGGTTTCAGAAGCTGTGGCTGCCATGTCTTCACGCAGGCCATCGATTTCGTTTTGGATATTTACATCACCCAAAAGTTCTTTAATCGCTTCGGCGCCCATGCCAGCTTTGAACTCGTCGCCATATTGCTCTACGGCGTCCAAATAAGCTTCTTCAGTCATCAAAGTCTTTGGTTCAAGCGGCGTCATACCTGGGTCAATGATGATGTAGGCTTCGAAATACAGGACGCGTTCGATCTCACGAACGGTCATATCCAGCATCAAGCCCAAGCGCGATGGCAATGATTTTAAGAACCAAATATGAGCCACTGGACAAGCTAGATCGATATGACCCATTCGCTCACGACGCACTTTTGCCAGCGTTACTTCAACGCCACATTTTTCGCAGATTACGCCGCGATGCTTTAAGCGCTTGTACTTACCGCACAGACATTCGTAGTCTGAAATCGGGCCGAACAATTTGGCGCAAAACAATCCATCGCGCTCTGGCTTAAAAGTTCGGTAGTTAATGGTTTCCGGTTTTTTAACTTCACCAAATGACCATGAGCGAATTTTCTCTGGTGACGCAATGCTCACTCGAATTGAATCGAAGTCGTCGTTTATGACACCAGGTTGTTTAAATAAACTCAATAAATCTTGCATTGTTTTTTCCTCAGTTTAGGAACCCGTTGGGTATCTCTTAGTAGACGACGAATTAGTTGGCTGACTCTTCTTGCAACTCGATGTTCAGACCCAAAGAACGGATCTCTTTAACGAGTACGTTAAAAGATTCAGGCATATTCGCCTCGACCTGGTAGTTACCCTTAACAATGTTTTCGTACATCTTGGTACGACCACTCACGTCATCGGATTTAACCGTCAACATCTCTTGCAAGGTGTAGGCGGCTCCATATGCTTCTAGCGCCCATACCTCCATCTCTCCAAATCGCTGACCACCAAATTGAGCTTTTCCGCCCAACGGTTGCTGCGTAATCAAGCTGTATGGCCCGGTTGAACGCGCGTGCATTTTGTCATCAATCAAGTGATTGAGCTTAAGCACATACATATAACCAACCGTGACAGGGCGATCAAATTTCTCGCCGGTGCGGCCATCATACAAAGTGGTTTGGCCAGAGGTTGGTAAATCAGCGAGTTCTAACATGCCTTTGATTTCCGACTCAGCGGCACCATCGAATACTGGTGTAGCCATCGGCACGCCGCCGGTTAGATTACCGGCCATTTCGATCACTTCGTCATCGCTCAAGGCTTTTAAGTCTTCAGACTTACCGCTGCTGTTATAGACCTTGCCAAGAAAATCGCGCATTTGTTTGGCGGATTTTTCCTCGCGAAGCATTTTGTCGATCTTCTTACCTAAGCCGGCTGCGGCCCAGCCCAGATGCACTTCGAGCACCTGCCCGACGTTCATCCGCGAAGGCACGCCCAATGGATTCAAGACTATATCTACTGTGGTACCGTCGTCCATAAATGGCATGTCTTCGACTGGCACAATTTTGGAGATAACCCCTTTGTTACCATGACGACCCGCCATTTTGTCACCTGGTTGCAGGCGACGCTTAACCGCGACAAACACTTTAACCATTTTTAGAACGCCTGGTGCTAAATCATCACCGGCTTCTAATTTGCGACGCTTCTCATCGAATAAATCATCGAAGTACTTACGCTGCTGAGTTAGCGCTTCACGCAATTGCTCTAGTTTGTCAGCGGCGTCACTATTAGTAAGGCTAATTTCAAACCATTTAGTGCGATCAGTTTCTTCTAGATAAGAAGCGGTTACCTTTTGACCTTTTTTCAGTCCAGGTGCTTTAACTACTTCTTTATTCTTGAGTAACTTCTCGATACGCGCATAGGTATCTTCTTCAACGATGCGATATTGCTCGTTCAAGTCTTTACGAATGCTGGCTAGCTCAGATTCTTCATTAGCCAGTGCACGCGTATCTTTTTCAACGCCGTCACGAGTGAACACTTGCACATCGATTACTGTGCCCTTCATTGATGAAGGAACACGCAGCGAGGTGTCTTTTACATCAGAGGCTTTCTCACCGAAGATCGCTCTAAGTAGTTTTTCTTCTGGTGTTAGCTGTGTTTCACCTTTTGGTGTAACCTTGCCAACCAGGATGTCACCGCCTTTCACCTCAGCGCCGACATAAACAATGCCAGCTTCATCTAAACGGCCAAGTGCATGCTCACCAACGTTTGGAATATCTCGCGTGACTTCTTCAGAGCCAAGTTTGGTATCACGAGCGATACAGGTTAACTCTTCAATATGAATTGTGGTGTAGACATCTTCTTTAACCAGATTCTCTGAAATCAGAATTGAATCCTCAAAGTTGTAGCCATTCCAGGGCATGAAGGCCAAAAGAACATTACGACCCAGTGCGAGTTCGCCCATATCCGTTGAAGGACCATCGGCTAGTACATCACCACGCTCAATCGTGTCACCGGTTTTAACAAGCGGGCGCTGATTGATATTGGTGTTTTGGTTGGAGCGCGTGTATTTCGTCAGGTTGTAAATATCAACACCTGAATCACCATCGCTCACTTCGTTTTCGTGTACTCGCACAACAATACGCGCCGCATCGACTGATTCGACACTACCGCCACGCAGCGCAGTAAGCGCAACGCCGGAGTCGACCGCCACAGTTCGTTCCATGCCGGTGCCAACCAACGGCTTCTCGCTGCGAATCGTTGGTACGGCCTGACGTTGCATGTTCGAGCCCATCAATGCGCGGTTGGCATCATCGTGCTCGAGAAACGGAATCAATGAAGCAGCCACCGACACAATCTGCGACGGCGCTACGTCGATGTATTCAACTTGCTCTGGAGTAGCCAAAGAGAATTCATTTTGATGACGACAGTTAACCAGCTCATCAGTCAGCTTACTCTTGCCATCAACTGAGGCATTCGCCTGAGCGATCACATATTTACGTTCTTCAATCGCCGAGAGATACTCAACTTCTTCAGTGACTTTGCCTTTGGTTACCTTCAAATAAGGTGTTTCCAAAAAGCCATAATCGTTGGTGCGAGCGAATACCGCCAGTGAGTTAATCAAACCGATATTCGGCCCCTCTGGCGTTTCAATTGGGCAGACACGACCATAGTGCGTTGGATGCACGTCGCGCACTTCGAATCCAGCTCGCTCACGAGTCAAACCACCAGGACCAAGCGCTGAGACACGACGTTTATGCGTTACCTCAGAGAGAGGATTGGTTTGATCCATAAACTGTGAAAGCTGCGATGAACCAAAGAATTCTTTTACAACGGCCGATACCGGCTTGGCGTTAATCAAATCCTGCGGGGTCAGTCCTTCGGCTTCTGCCAGTGTTAGGCGCTCACGCACCGCGCGCTCAACGCGCACTAGACCAACTCGGAATTGGTTTTCAACCAGCTCACCAACCGAACGTACGCGTCGATTGCCCAAGTTGTCGATGTCATCAATATCGCCACGACCGTTCTTCAGATCGATCAAGGTTTTCATGACATCGATGATGTCTTGTTTACTTAATACGCCTTCACCTTCGTCTGACTCACGGTTCAAACGACGGTTGAACTTCATTCGACCAACGGTTGAGAGATCATAGCGATCGGCGTTAAAAAACATGTTGGCAAACAAGCCTTGTGCCGCTTCTTTCGTTGGTGGCTCACCAGGTCGCATCATGCGATAGATTTCAACTTGTGCTTCTAATTCGCTATTGGTCGGGTCAGAGCGCAAGGTATCAGAAACGTAAGAACCTTCGTCGATATCATTGGTGTAGATCACTTCGACTGATTTAACACCTTTTTCGATAAACGCTTCGAGCAACTCTTCTGTCACAACTTGATTCGCTTCAGCTAGCAGTTCACCGGTTTCAGTATCGGCAATATCTTTAGCTAAGGTGCGACCAATAAAGTATTCACTTGGTACTGCGATTGAAGATAACTTTGCTTCTTCTATTTGACGAATGTGTCTAGCGGTAATTCGTCTACCTGCTTCAACAATAACGCCACCACGCTTTTTAGTGATGTCGAATGCTAGTTGCTCACCACGTAAACGCGACGGCACTAAGTTCATTGAAATTTCTTTCTCCGACACATTAAAGGTGTCGTTTTGGAAAAACATTTCCAAAATCTCTTGAGTCGTATAACCAAGCGCACGCAACAAAATCGTGCCAGCTAGTTTGCGGCGACGGTCAATACGAATAAAGAGTAAATCTTTCGGGTCGAACTCAAAATCTAACCATGAACCACGATAAGGAATGATTCTGGCAGAGAACAATAATTTGCCTGATGAATGGGTCTTACCACGATCGTGATCAAAAAATACACCTGGCGAACGATGCAACTGTGCGACAACCACACGCTCGGTGCCGTTCACAACAAAAGTGCCGTTATCGGTCATCAATGGCATATCACCAAGATAGACTTCTTGTTCTTTGACTTCTTTAACTGATTTGGCGCCGGTCGATTTACCTTCCTCTTTGTTGTAAATCACCAAACGCATTTTGACGCGCAATGGTGCCGCATAAATCAAACCACGCTGCTGACACTCGCGCACATCAAACGGCGGCACACCGAGTCGATAGCTCACGAACTCAAGTGAGGCGCTGCCATTGAAACTTTCAATTGGGAACACCGATTTAAAGGCGGCCTGCAAACCTTTGTCAATTCGACCGTCTGGATCGGTATCGGCTTGTAAAAACTTTCTATAGGACTCGAGCTGAGTCTGCAGTAAGTAAGGGATTGGTAATACGCCCTCGGGACGCTTAGAAAAGCTCTTGCGAAGACGTTTCTTCTCGGTAAAAGAGTAACCCATGGATAACCTCTGTTATGCTAGCCGCGCTCTGCAAATCACCACTTGCAAATTGCGTTTTTTACAAACCTTAGAGCATTCACTTTGTATTAGCAGCGCAATGCTCGTTAATTTTAAAAAGTACTGATACAAACCTAATTGAATTAACAAATATGTTTGTCAAATAACTCGTTTGTAGCACGCCACAAACTCACTATTTGTTGCCCTTTTTAAAACGGGATAAGGCTGACCAGTTTTCACCAGTCAGCCTCAGTACAAATCCCGCAAGGGCTTGGCACTTTTTGAGAAAGTGCCAAATAAGGAATCTCAATTTTGGGCACCATTTGATGGCGCTCATAATTGATGGATTTCTTACTTCAACTCTACAGAAGCACCGGCTTCTTCAAGTTGCTTTTTAAGCTCTTCAGCTTCGCCTTTAGCAACGCCTTCTTTCAAAGTAGTTGGAGCGCCTTCGACCATTTCTTTGGCTTCTTTCAAGCCAAGGCCAGTAGCACCACGAACCGCTTTAATAACAGCAACTTTGTTGTCGCCAAAGCCAGATAAAACAACGTCAAATTCATCTTTCTCTTCTGCTGCGCCAGCATCACCGCCGCCTGCACCAGGAGCTGCTACAGCTACCGCTGCTGCCGCTGCTGAAACACCGAATTTGTCTTCCATTTCTGAGATCAACTCAGAAAGCTCTAAAACAGACATTGAAGCAATCGCTTCTAAGATATCTTCTTTACTCATTTGTAAAACCTCAGTGAGCTTGGCTCACAATTAAAAATGTAAAAACTGGTTGAAACGAATCGTTTAAAAAACTTCTGCAATTAAGCAGCGTCTTTTTGATCGCGCACCGCAGCCAGACCACGGACGAATTTCGTAGGCACTTCGTTAAGCGTTTGGACAAACTTGGCAACTGGCGCTTGCATGGTTCCCATTAGTTTGGCTAACAACTCTTCACGACTTGGCAATGCTGCCAAGGCCTTGATTTCGCCTTCGTTCAAGATCGAGCCCTGCATAGAGCCGGCTTTGATATTGAACGCATCGTACTCTTTGGAGTATTTGTTGATGACTTTAGCTACCGCGACTGGATCTTCAGAAGCAGCAAACGCCAAAGGACCAACTAATACATCGTCCAAGCACTCATGATCCGTGTCTTGAACCGCGCGACGCAACAAAGTGTTTTTCACCACTTTGAGATACACATTGTTTTCATGAGCTTCGCGGCGCAGAGCTTTCATTTCCTCTACGGTTAAACCACGATACTCAGCAACAACGGTTGCCTGCGCGTTTTTGACAACGGCGGAGACGTCTTCAACGACCTGTTTCTTTTGATCAAGATTAAGGCTCATATCAGAGCAACCTCCAGTTTTGGCACCCTTTAAATCGGTTTTGCAAATGCATTAAACCTTTCTCGGGGACACCATCTACGTAGGATATTAAGATCCAAGCTCACGCTCTTCTCACCTACGGTCTTTGACACACTCGGCAGAACATCACCGAGCACCCAACGACCATCAAAAACCCTTATTTTGAAATTTAGCGAGTGGATTTTTTCTCAATTGAGGCGTCAACTCGTGGAAGAATGTGAGCACGCTGTAGCACGTGACCATTCGAGCAAGTCGACAACGAAAAGTGAGATAAAAAGCCGCCGCTATAATTTTAAAATTGGGGGAGTGTTTGACGATCTACCCGAACTCCTGGGCCCATAGTTGTGGACACAGAAACTCGTTTAAAGTACTGACCTTTGGCACCAGAAGGCTTTGCTTTATGCAAAGCGGTTACCAAGGCCACAAAATTTTCATGCAAAGCTTCGGCTGAAAAAGAAGCTTTACCAATTGTGCAATGCACAATGCCAGCCTTATCGAGTCGGTATTGAACCTGACCCGCTTTCGCATTTTTCACCGCACCTTCGATATCAGCAGAAACGGTGCCAGTTTTTGGATTAGGCATTAACCCTTTGGGGCCTAAAATTTGGCCCAATTGACCAACCACTCGCATTGCATCAGGGCTAGCGATTACCAAATCAAAATCCATCTCGCCTTTCTTAACTTGTTCAGCGAGATCATCCATACCAATAATATCAGCACCAGCAGATTTGGCTTTTTCGATATTATCGCCATCGGTAAACACCGCAACACGCACCGATTTACCAGTGCCATTTGGCAATACAGTAGCACCGCGCACAGTTTGGTCAGATTTACGCGCATCAACGCCCAAATTGATTGCCACATCGATACCTTCGTCGAATTTGGCAGAAGCCGTTTCTTTAACTAGGCCAAAGGCTTCATCTAAGGGATAGAAGTGGTCTGGATTTACTTTTTCAGCAATGGTTTTAAAACGTTTACTTAGCTTTGCCATGATTACACTCCTTCAGTCTCAATGCCCATACTGCGAGCAGAGCCAGCGATGATTTTCACCGCTGCGTCAATATCGTAAGCGTTCAAATCAGCCATCTTAGCCTGTGCAATTTCTTCTAATTGAGCACGCGTGACTTTACCAACTTTGTCAGTATGAGGAACACCAGAACCTTTTTGAATACCTGCGGCCTTCTTCAACAAAATTGAAGCAGGCGGCGTTTTCATGATGTAGGTAAAGCTCTTGTCGCTGTAGACGGTGATTACCACCGGCACCGGCAAGCCTTTCTCCATCTCCTGAGTTGCCGCATTAAAGGCTTTACAGAATTCCATAATATTGACGCCGTGCTGACCCAAAGCAGGACCAACCGGCGGACTTGGATTAGCGCCCCCAGCGGGCACCTGAAGCTTAATCAACGCATCAACTTTCTTAGCCATTATTTTCTCCAGAGCTCGCTAAGCGCTCTTTTTTGGGTTCAAACGTCTTACTCATTTCAGACTCCCCGTTAATCAAAATTTAGTAGTCGAGCGGAATACTCGATTTAGAGAGTGAGAAGGGATGCTAAGTCAAGGTGCGTTTTATATTCGAGCGCGGAACATACATAAAGCATGTGAGCGCTCAAAGATTAAACGCAACGCGGGTTTAGCGTCGCTTATCGCTTTCTAAATTAGCCTTTCTCTACTTGACCAAAGTCAAGTTCGACCGGCGTAGACCGGCCAAAAATCGATACCGCAACACGCAGTTTCGATTTCTCGTAATTCACGTCTTCGACCGTGCCATTAAAGTCGGCAAACGGCCCTTCAACAACTCGTACCAGCTCACCAGGCTCGAAGGAAAATTTGTGTCTAGGCGCATCGGCGCCGTCTTGTACTTGCTGCAAGATGCCTATAGCTTCAGCATCTGTTAATGGTGTTGGATCAGAGGCTTTGCCGCCGATAAAACCAGAGACGCGCGGCGTGCTCTTAACGAGATGCCAGGTGTCGTCGTTCATTATCATCTGTACCAGTACGTAGCCTGGGAAGAACTTTCGCTCACTAGTGCGTTTTTGGCCGGCTTTCATCTCGACAACGTCTTCAGTTGGAACCAGAATTTCTCCAAAAAATTCTTGCATTCCATGACGTTCGATACGCTCTTCCAACGACAGCTTGACGCGTTTTTCGTAATTAGAAAACGCTTGCACGACGAACCAGCGCATTTCCGCAGCATTTTCATGCGCTTGATTGCTCTCGCTATTCGTTGATTCTGGATTGATTGCGTCTGACATTGTTCGCTCTTTGTAATATTAGTCGTCGACACCCAACAGCCAGTCGTAGATAACCTCAAAAACGATGCTGTCGATTAACCAAAGAAAAAGTGCCACGATGACTACGGCTATCAAAACTACTAAGGTTGTTTGACGCGTTTCAGCGCCTGACGGCCAGACCATTTTGCGCAGCTCAGTACGCGACCCCTTTGAAAACTCGATGAAAGCAGCGCCTTGAGATGATGTTGCAGCCACGCCAATCGCAGCAACTAGAGCGACCGCCAACACAGCAAAACGAATCAACACAGACACGTCTTGCCCCATCAACTCAGGGAGCTGATAGTAGGCATAACCACCGCCAATCAGAATCGCTGCAGCCAACGCTAACTTGATTTTGTCAACCATTCGTTTCTCTCTTAAACTCAATTACAGCAAGTAAAAAAAACCTAAAACTATAATTGGGCGCTCTCTCATCATTTCAACTGCATTTGCATTCAAAAATCATCTTAGAAAAGAGCCATTTTGATCGAATCAGGCCACATAATTTTAGCGGCCAATCTTTTAGTTAGTGGCAGGCCAGGAGGGAATCGAACCCCCAACCTACGGTTTTGGAGACCGTCGCTCTGCCAATTGAGCTACTGGCCTTCACTAAATATTCTTTAAAATCAGGCTTTTAGATGGGTTTTTTGATACGAAAATACGCAAAAAGGTGCGCTAATATACATTAGCCCACCAAGTTAATCCAGCTCTTTTAAGTGGAACGCAAAAATGCGCTTTTTAGCTCACTCCGACACCAGAAAATTCAAAATATTGAAGCTAGTCGATTTATGCCCAATCGAATCAAAAAAATGATTTAGATTCGCAAAATTAACTAGCCAACAACTCCAAGTAGATTCGTTATCTCGAGATCTGAGTGCTAAAGATTTGTTCTGAATCAAGGCGTCGGGGAGAAGCTTGAAGTGCAGCGTATTGAAAT
>CAYVYS010000038.1:0-29389 GCA_964455815.1 uncultured Gammaproteobacteria bacterium | reverse complement strand
TTGCCGGTGCACTGGCCTCTGAACTCGGTGCGGAAAAATTAGTGCTAATGACCAATACTGTTGGCGTATTGAATAAACAAAGCGATTTGTTGACGGGCCTTGATGCCGAGCAAATTCAGCAGTTAAAAGATGACGGTACTATTCAGGGCGGTATGCTGCCGAAAATCGATTGCGCGTTGCAGGCCGTGCTCAGTGGGGTCGCCACCTCGCATATTATTGATGGTCGTGTGAATCATGCTCTCTTGTTAGAAGTTCTGACCGACAAAGGTGTGGGCACTTTGGTGCGTTCCTAGCACTTATTTGTGAGACCCAATGACAGCCACTAAAGCTCGTAATCCAGCGTTTGATATTGCGCGCGGTTACTTAATTCTATTAGTTCTAATTGGGCATCTGGTACTGGGGTTGATTTCAGACCAAATAGTTCGATACGCGATCTACAGCTTTCATATGCCGCTGTTTATCATGCTGACCGGGTATTTAATCAATCTAGAAAAATTGCGTTCGGCACCGATTTGGCAGAGCGCCTGGCGGTATTGGCTGAGAATGGCTGTGCCTTTTATTCCTGCATTTTTATTTTTCACTGGCGTTTTGATTGCGCACGCGGCATTTGAAAATCGCCTCGACGCCAAGCTGCTCATCGACTATCTGACGACACCTTATTACCACCTGTGGTTTGTGCCGACCGTGCTAATTTGGGTAGGTTTGCTAGCTATTGTCGTCAAGCTACGGTTGCCACTGTGGATAGTGGCCATCGTCAGCTTCCCTCTGCCGCTGATTTGGGCAGGCCTGGATCTGGTAACGATGCCGACTATACTGATTGATAAGAAGCTGTTTTTCTATGCCTTCTTCTTTTTACTGGGTTTGTTGCTGCGCCGATACTCCAACCTTTGGTTCGGTGCGATAACACGTTTTCGCTATGCGCTCTGGGTTTTGCTTATCGTGTTGGCCACGTTGGTCTTGGTTCACTTTGGGAAAGTCAATTCGTCGCTTTCAGCCGTTATATGGTTTAGCTTTAATATCCTGCTTGGCATAGCGAGCCTACAATGGTGTTTGGCTTACATGAGTCAGCCAGCAATGAAGCAATCGGCAACAGTTTTATCGCAGCACGATTCTTTATTGGCTGATCTGGGGCGCTTGTCTTTGCCTATTTATCTCTGGCATGTAGTGCCAATGTTTATTCTAAAGGGCTTGGGCATTCACCAGACTCTTGCTGTGCTGTATTACTTTTTGAGCGTAATCTTTATGCTGGCTTTGATCTGGTGTGTAATCAGGTTTGAAGGCCGCAGTGCACTGCTTGATCGTTGGTTTTATGGTGTAGCGCGTACGTCTTAATTGTGCCGTTACGAGCGAACGCTATCTTAGTAGCCTGCGTTAGTTGTGGTGCATCACCGCTGAATCCAATAGTATTAGCCCTATCGTTTCGATATAGTAAATTTTCAACAACTCCAGTGTCAGACACACCGCAACAATCGCAAACCACTTTACACGATCAACTTACTGATCAAAATAAGTCGGCAATGCAGCGCTATCAGGCGCTCGCGCTGGGTACCGACAGCCTTTGGTATTTAATTAAGTTTGAGCTGATTATGCTGTTAAGTTCCTGGTTGCCAGGTGCCTTAGGATTGGTGATGCGCAAATTTTTATATCCGTTTATTCTTGGTTCGATTGGGCGGAATGTGGTTATTGGCCAGGGAGTTGCGATTCGGCATGGTCAAAAAATTCGAATCGCTGATAATGTGGTGATCGATGATGGCGCCACTCTTGATGCCAAGGGCGACGATAATCAGGGCATTTCGATCGGCGCCGACACCATTATTAGTCGTAATGTGGTTCTGTCTTGTAAAAATGGCGACATTCACATTGGTTCGCATTGCACCATCGGAATTGGCTCGATCGTGCATGCGATGCAAGGCAGTGATGTCACCTTGGGGGATAATGTTTTGGTCGGTGCCATGAGTTATTTTATCGGCAGCGGGCCGTATGTAAGCGAGCAACTTGATGTGCCATTTAAAGAGCAGGGTATGCAACCGCAGGGCGGAATTAATGTTGCCGGTAATGTTTGGTTTGGAAGTAATGTGCAGATCATGGATGGCGTCAAAATCGCTCAGGGTGCAATTGTTGGAACAGCCGCAGTAGTCAATAAAGATGTAGCAGAGTATATGGTAGTAGCTGGCGTGCCAGCCAAGCCAATCCGATCTCGACAGGATGCCTGATTTTGTTAAGCGAAGCCGACTAAGCCTGCTATCGCTGGCATGGCTAGTCTTAATGTTGATGCCAGCATCCTCGCCAGCCGAAACGTCTGATTCAAATCAAACCAGTTTGCGTTTAGCTGTGGCAAGTAATTTTGCCCCGATTCTTGAACAACTAATCGGTGTCTTTCAGAGACAGCATCCTTCTGTGGTGGTAACACCGAGTTTAGGTTCTACTGGCAAACTCACGAGCCAGATTCAATTTGGTTTGGCCATTGATGTATTTCTTGCCGCTGATACCGCAGGCCCTGCGCATTTGTTAGAAAACGAGCTGGCAAAAAAAGAAAACGTGGTGAGCTATGCGCTTGGTCGGCTGGTGTTATGGAGCCCGCAAGCTGCTAAGACGATTGATGAAGGTTCGCTAAGAGATGATTCCGTCAAGCGAGTGGCATTGGCGAATCCCAAAGTAGCTCCCTATGGTCGTGCCGCCGAGCAGGTGATCGAGTCTTTGTCGCTCGCGCCAGATGTGAGCAAAAAGCGTTTATTCGCTGAAAACGTTTCGCAGGCATTGCAATATGGCTTGAGCGGGCACGCAGAGTTGAGCTTTATAGCCGAGTCACAGTTTTTATTTCTCGAGCAGGGCAGTGCCTGGTTTATTCCATCGCAGCTGTATGAGCCAATCGAACAACAAGCGGTGTTGATCAGCGATTCTGCAAGCGCCAAACAGTTTTTTGAATTTCTACAAAGCCGCGAGGCACGTCAGATTATCTCTCGCAACGGTTACGATCTGCCACCAGTGAATCAAGATGATTAGCGCTAGCGACTGGCAAGCAATCAGTTTGAGTCTTGAATTAGCGTTTGTTAGTACCGCAGTGTTACTTATTCTCGCCTCGCCGCTAGCCTGGTGGTTGGCGCGCAGTCGTTGGCGATTTAAATTTATTATCGAAGCTTTGGTCGCTTTACCATTGGTGCTGCCGCCAACCGTATTAGGTTTTTATCTTCTTATCGCCTTACGACCAGACAGTGCGATTAGCCAAATGTTTGAAAACGTATTTGGTTATCGTCTGGCGTTTTCATTCACCGGGCTGGTGATTGGCTCGGTAGTTTATTCTCTTCCTTTTGTTGTTCAGCCACTCCAGAATGCTTTTTATGCTATTGGCCAAAGGCCACTAGATGTGGCGGCGAGTCTTGGAGCAAAACCGATTGATCAATTTTTCAGTGTTGTGTTGCCGCTGGCTAAGCCCGGTATTTTGACCGCCGCGATATTGGGGTTTGCACATACCTTAGGCGAGTTTGGGGTAGTGCTAATGATTGGCGGCAATATCCCTGGCGAAACACAGCTGGCTTCCATTGCTATTTACGAACATGTTGAGAGTTTGCAGTATGCTCAAGCCCATGGTCTGTCGCTGATTCTTCTGATCTTATCTTTCTTATTATTAGCGGCGGTTTATGCGGTCTCCAAGCGTCCGGGTATTTTAAAGCTATGAGTTTGGCATTTAAGTTTAAGCTGGCCTTGCCGGACTTCACATTACAAATAGAGGCTCAGCTTGATGCGCAAAAAGTAACGGCCTTATTTGGCCCTTCTGGCAGCGGTAAAACTCGCTTGCTGCGCCTAATTGCGGGTTTGGATAAGTGCCAGCAAGGCTCGATTCAATTGTTTGACGACATCTGGCAGAACCAACATCATTTTGTGCCAGCCTGGCAACGAGGCATTGCCTATGTGTTTCAGGAACCGAGTCTGTTTGAACATTTAACAGTGCAGGGAAACCTGGATTTCGCAGCCAAGCGGGCTAACCAGGCAGAATCGAGCCTAAGCAGCGACGACATTATTGAAATGTTGGATTTATCAGCTTTGCTAAGTCGTAAAGTGCAATCACTATCGGGTGGGCAACAACAGCGAGTCGCGATTGCCAGAGCCTTGTGCCGCAAGCCTCGGTTGCTGCTAATGGATGAGCCTTTATCGGCTCTCGATGGCACGGCTAAAAGGCGCATCATGCCGTATCTCGAATCACTTAGGAATGAAACTAAGATTCCGTTGATTTACGTTAGCCACTCCTTACACGAATTAATCCGTCTAGCTGACGACATTTTGGTGATTAAGGATGGTCAACTGCAGGAGTTTGGGCGAATCGAAGAGGTTCTTAATCGAGCGCAATATTCTCTCTGGCCAGGTGATGAAGTTGAAAGCTTGGTTTACGCAAACCTTGTAGAGCATGACACTAAATACGGTCTCACGATCCTGGATTCTGATCTGGGTCGTCTAACTGTCAGCGCGCTTGATGTACCTTTAGGTCAGACCGTTAGAGTAACCTTGGCAGCACGCGATGTCAGCATTACGCTTGAGCATCAGCAGAGCACCAGTATTTTGAATGTCTTCGCGGCCGAAGTGATTGATATTCAAACAATCGATAAAGCCCAGGTGCTGGTGCGCCTGCGCTGTGGTGATACGTATGTAGCGTCAAGAATTACTCGTAAGTCGGCAGCCAGTCTGAATCTAGTGGTGGGCATGCAGGTGTTTTGCCAGGCCAAGACAGTCGCCTTGCTGTAGATCGGTAGTGAATCGATGAGTTTCGGATTAGGAGAATTCTTTGCCTTGAGCTGCGCCATTTTATGGGCGACGGCTGTCATCCTTTTAAAATCGGTTGGTGAATCACTAACGGCTAATCAGTTAAATTTGGCCAAGAATGTGATTGCGGTTTTCTTGTTGGTGCCGACTGCCTTCGTGGTAGAAGGCTGGACGCTGCCAAACTTAAGTGGTCAGGAATGGCTGTGGTTATTTGCCAGCGGTTATATCGGTATTGCCGTTGCGGACACTTGGTATATCCAGGCTTTGCGTTACCAAGGGGCGGGGCGCACCGCGATTGTCGGTAGCTTATATAGCCCATTTGTGGTGATTCTATCGATTCTGTTTCTTGGCGAAACTTTAGCAAGTTGGCAGTGGGTAGGTTTTACGCTCGTGCTGCTCGGCATTTTGATTGTGGTCTATCAGCGCAATTACCGGAGTGTCGATTCGACGAACTTACTAAAAGGCGCAGTCCTGGCTGCCTCAGCGGTGTTGTTCACGGCTGCCGGCGTGGTTGCCATGAAGCCGCTACTGATGCACGAAGGTTTTTTCTGGATGGTGGCGTTGCGCATGCTCGCAGGCATCTCAGGAATGCTGGTGTTTATCCTGTTCAAGAGGCAGTTGGGGGCGACGGTAAACGCACTTTTTTCAAAGCAGCATCCCTGGCTACGGATTTGTCTGGCGGCGCTGTTCGGAACCTATCTTGCTTTGCTGTTCTGGCTGGCGGGATTTAAATATACCGAAGCTTCAGTTGCCTCGGTTCTAAATGAAACATCAAATGTGTTTATCGTTATTATGGCGGCGTTCTTTCTCGGTGAAGGAATCAGTCGCCGTAAACTTAGCGGGATTGTATTGACCTTTATCGGTGTACTAATTTTTCTTGGTTTGGGTTCACCCTAATAAAGCCCGCTTTACCTTACCTTGTTCAAGACCAAATCACCGCATCTTCTGCTTCATGCCACTGCAAATAATCTTGAGCAAAGCGCTGATCTAACTCGCTTCGCTTAACTTTCAAAGTAGGTGTCAGGATGCCATTTTCTGCTGACCAAGCTTCTTGTTGAATGATGGCCGTCGAGATGCGTTCGTATTTGGCGCGTGTTGGATTTAGTTCTTGTACGGTTTGTAAAATCGAATTTGCCACTGTTTGTTGATCTGCTTCCTTGCCCGCTTCAGATAAATTCATCAGCGCGATAGGCTGCGGAATGCCGATGCCGACGACGCACACCTGCTCAATAAAATCGTTTTTCAAAATAGCTTCTTCCAATGGGTTTGGAGTTACGAAGCTGCCTTTGGCTGTTTTAAACGCATCTTTTATTCGGCCCGTTACATACAGATAACCTTTGTCGTCGATTCGGCCGATGTCGCCGCTGTGTAACCAACCATCTTTAAGCACTTCGGCGGTTTTCGTTGGTGACTTGTAGTAGCCAGTCATCATATATGGTGATGACATTAGTATTTCATCGGTGTCAGGGTCAATGCGTACTTCTGCACCTGGTAGAACGCGGCCTACCGACTGACTTGGTGTATCTATATCGACACCATTGGTATGAGAGCCCATGGTTTCTGTCATGCCATAGGCTTCGATTAACTGAATGCCAAGCCGCTTATAGAAGTCTTTGACAAACGCCGGTGTGATGGCTGCGCCAGTGGCGGCAATTGCTAGATCACGCAAGCCTATGGCTTCGCGTAATTTGGTGCTGACCCGTTTTCCGATAATCGGCAGGCTTAGCAAAAGTTTGAGTTTTTTCTCAGGAACTTTTTCAAGCACACCTTGATAAAACAAGGTCCAAATGCGCGGAACGGCAAACAGGAAGGTCGGCTGCGTGTCTTTGATATTGGCGGCAAAGCGCTCCAAATTCTCAGCAAAGGAGACCTGACCGCCAAGTGTGATGGCTGGTATCTCAACACCAAGTCGCTCGGCCACATGGTTTAGAGGTAAGAACGAAAAGAATTTTTTTTCAGGTGTCTGATAGATGCCAACCCAATTGGTGTTTTTTTCATTCACCATTAAAGACGCCGGGCCTCGGTGATTATGCATAACGCCTTTGGGGGTTCCGGTAGTGCCGGAAGTAAATAGAATCGTCCACAAGTCGTCTAAGTCAGGCACAAAATTATCGGTTGATGGCGAGTGCTGTGCCATAACATCCTGCCATTCAACGCCAATATCTACTTGAGCATCGCCTTGATAATGCGGGAACTTCATCACTGGCATGCCATCGGGGATGACCTGAGACTTATCGCCCCAGTGATCATGCCGCCCAAGGATCACGGCCTTTAAATCGGCCAATTTAATTACCTCTGCAAACTGCTCTCTAGGTAAGCTGGGATAAAACGGTACGCTGACAAAACCGCCCATCATGATGGCTAAATCAGCGATGAACCAATGCATACAGTTTTTTGAAGACAAGCCAATATGGTCGCCTTTTTTTAATCCTTTGGCTCGCAATGCTGAGACTAATTTTCTGGCTTGCTCACCAGCCTCTGCAAAGCTAAGAGTTTTCCATTGGTCGCCATAGGGCTGACGCAAAAATACCTGATCGGCTTTCTCTTTCTCCCAATGATAAAAGTGCTCAATGATGGTTGTTAATTCTGATCTTGCTTGATTCATAATTATTTTCTCTCCTCAGCGTACAGCCTATAAAAAAAGGCGTCAGAAAGCGAATTATTCCTTCAATGTGGTTAATGTTGTGCTTGTTAGTATTTGCCTGGTTTGACGATCCTATTGATTTTAGTTGACAATTTTTAGTGTTGGGCCAGTGGGCTCTCCACGCACATAGCTTTTTACTGGCGTCACTTCGATATTGCCAACGATTCGTGGTTGTTCGAGTAGCGCTTTAATGCGCGGGTCTGAGCTTGGCAGGTCAGACAACCAGAGTGCTATCTGCTCGGCATCGTGCGGTAAAAATAACGGCATAGATTTTTCGTGAAATTTCGCGAATTCATTGTTTGGTGAGCGAGTGATGATTGCCGTACTAAGGACTTCACCAGCTGGAGTTTGCCATTGGCGATAAACTGCGCCCAATAAAAACACATTCTCAGCCTGCATTAGATAGTGTTGTTTTTTCTTTGTGCCAGCGACAGGGTTGCTCTCGCCAATCGAGGTGGCGACAACCAGCCCACGCTGCTTGTTTATGGTTTGTCGCCACAATGGTCGCTCCAAGTCTCTGGCATTGAAAGTGGCAAAGGACATATTTGGTGCAAAGTCTCTTTTTTCATCGAGTAAAAACCACCAAACTGCATCATTAGATTTTACTTCGCCATCCTGATTAGTTATTAAACCCGATAAAGTCCCAGCAGGGCGGAAATCACCACCGACAAGATCAATGTGATCCAAGCCGATTTGCAATAAGACAGCTTTGACATAAGGGTTGTCAGTTACCCGGCGAATAAAGCCACACATGATATTTTGAAGTTATTCAGAGGCACTCTAGGGTATTCGACTTGGCGGTTTATGCAAAGTTTGCCGAGGTAAAAACCACGATACGCTAGCCGCACAGATGAGCAACATAGCGGAGCATAATAGACAGGCCGCTAAACCGTAAAGTTGAAAGATTAAGCCTGATAATAAGGTGCCAAATAAACGGCCCGTCGCATTGGCCATGTAGTAAAAACCGACATCCATTGAGACGGCTTCTCGATCAGCGTAGTCAACAATAAGAAAGCTATGTAACGATGAATTAATGGCGAACACCAAACCAAAGATGAGTAAGCCTGTGATCAAATAGCTCACTGGAAATTCGATGTTCGTCGCGGGGTTTGCTGGCGCAGCACTGGCGATTATTACTAGTGGAATTACTGCTAATAAGCTAACCCAAAGTAGCGCGGCGCGGCCGTCATGGCGAGTCTTGAATAAACTTGGTGCCTGAGTTTGTACTATGCCATAGGCAATGATCCAGACCGCCATAAAGGCACCGACTTGCCAGTGTGTCCACTGATATTGGCTACTAAAATACACCGGCAGCGCTACTACGAACCAAACATCACGGGCGGCGAATAAAAACAAGCGCGCGAGCGACAATCGATTGATGTCGCTGTTCTTGGCGAACATTGCGGTGAATCTTGGTTTGTTGCTAGCGCGTCCTAACTCGCCTTGAAGCAACAATAAGCTGGCGATAAACACCAGGCTTAAGGCCAACAACATAATGACAATGGTGTTGCGAAAACCAAATGCCGCCAGCAAGACTGCGCCCAGAAAAAACCCAATTCCTTTTAAAGTATTCTTTGAGCCGGTCAGTAAAGCGACCCACTTAAATAGCGTGCTTGAAGCATCTTCAGGAACCAGTAATTTGATCGCGCTTTTTGCGCTCATTTTATTTAAGTCTTTGGCAATGCCAGACAAGGCTTGTGCTGCCATAACCCAAAATACCGACAACAGACTGCTGGGCACGGTCAGCATCGATAATGCAAGCAATTGCAAGCCGAGCCCAATGTTCATGGTTTGATTTAAACCAAGGCGAGCGCCAAGCCAGCCACCGATTAAGTTGGTAATAACGCCAAAGAACTCGTAGAACAAAAATAAAAAAGCGATTTCCAGGGGCGCATAGCCAAGCTGGTGAAAATACAGCACTACTAACATGCGCAGGGCACCGTCGGTCAGCGTAAACGCCCAATAGTTGGCAGTAATAATTAGGTATTGTTTAAGATCGTTGGAAAGCTTGCTCAGCATGCGGTGGTGTTAGGGCTTAGTCGTCTAGTTTATTGGCAACTTTCATTACTAATTCCAGTGTTCGATTCGCATAACCCCATTCATTGTCATACCAGAGGTAGAGCTTGAGTTGCTGTTCGTTTATCACCATTGTGCTTAGCGCATCTACTACACAAGAGCGCGGGTCAGAGCGATAGTCGATGGAAACCAGCGGTCGTTCTTCGAAACCCAATATGCCCTTGAGTTCACCATTGGCGGCTTTGTTTAAAGCCTGATTAACTGATTCAGCCGTAGCCTTTTTTTGTAGCTCAAACACGCAATCGGTGAGCGAGGCATTGGCTAGTGGTACGCGAATCGCGTGGCCGTTTAATCGCCCTTTAAGTTCAGGGAAAATTTGAGTGATGGCGGTTGCGGATCCAGTGGTAGTCGGGATTAAGCTCATGCCACAGGCGCGTGCGCGACGCAGGTCTTTGTGTGGGGCGTCTAAGATGGTTTGTGTGTTGGTGACATCGTGAATTGTCGTTATTGAACCGTGTTCGATTCCAAATTCTCGCTGGATGATCTTTACCACAGGTGCAATGCAATTGGTGGTGCAAGACGCGGCGGTGACGATGGCCTGTGAACCATCATAAAGTGAATCGTTCACGCCCATGACGATATTTAATGCGCCAGCGTCATTCACAGGAGCGCTGACCACAACCTTCTTTACTCCTTGCTGAAAATAAGATTGCAGCTGGTCAATTTGACGAAAACGGCCACTGGACTCAAGTACCAAATCGCAGTTCGACCAATCGGCCTGATCAATTGTGGATGCCTGGGATAGTTTGATGCTCTGCGTTTGAACTTCAAGAGTGTTGTTATCACTGCTAGCCTGGTTTGGGAGTTGGCCGTGGACCGAATCAAAGTTCAGTAAATGAGCGGCGGTTGCCGCATCGCAGTGCGGATCATTGATGTGTACAAACTCAAGGTTCGAGTTGTCGTTCGAATCAGCATGAGCCAGTGCCGCCCGCAAAGTCAGGCGGCCAATTCGACCGAAGCCATTGATGCCTACTTTTATTGTCATACGCGAGGTAGAAATTCAAGTTCTTGCTTGCAATGCCAATCGTCATTATAGGCGCTTACCTTCGGCGGATATGACAAACAGATTACAGCGCTGTTGTTATTCAATTAGCTCCAGAGCAAGCTTAATGTAGCTTGGTGCCGTGTCATCTAGAAATTCGCCTTGTGGACTTTTCTCGCCTAGCCGCACTACTACCATATTGTGTCCTGGCACGACAATGACGTACTGGCCTAGATGGCCGCTAAACAAATAATGAGCGGGTTCTTTATGCATGCCGAGCCAGGTAGATAACCCATAAAATTCTTTGCCTTTGGGCGTAATCATTTTATTGATAAAGTGACTAGGCACTAATTGCTGTCCATCCCAGTTACCATTATTAAGCATTAATAAGCCTAGCTTGGCAAAGTTCCTGGCGTTGGTATTAATGCAGCAATACACTAATTCCATATCGCTATTATCAGCGTGCCAAATCGCGTCGTCATTCATCTGCATAGGTTGCCATAAAGTTTGGCTCAGATAGTTGCTTAAGCTATCGGCCGTACCAGCTTTTTGCAGTGCGCGTAGCAAAGCAATGCCAAGTAGCTGGGTCGAGGCGCTGGAGTATTCCCAAAAGCTGCCTGGTTCGGCGCTGAATTCTCGGTTAAGTAAGAAGTCGCGCACATCATCTCCATAATAGAGCTCTACGGTTGGGCTGAATGGTGTGTAGTAGTGCTCAACCCATTCATAGCCTGAGTTCATCCACGATAGCTGCCCAATGGTTGCTTTGCTGCCAAGTGGTTCGTCTTTGAATTCTGGTAGGAAATCACTCAGTGGCTGATCTAGGCTTTTAACATGACCTTGTTCTATGGCGATACCTAGCATCAAGGTCAGCACCGTCTTGGCCATAGAAAAAGAGTTGGTGCGGCTGCGGTCGTCATAGCCATTAAAGTAGTCTTCAACATAGACTTCACCATCTTTGATCACCATATAGGCTAAAGCACCATCATCGGCCAGTGCTTGCCTGTGTGTCGGTGACAATTGGTGTTGCTCAAAATTCGCAGTGCGAACTAAGGCCTTGGGCGAATTAGTGCGTATTAGCTGGGTCTTGAACTCGCTATAGTCATTAACGTTGGCGGTTGCATGACCGGCAAGATAAGTGCGCTTAATCGCGGTGAAAATATAACCATGACCGCTGGCATACAAAATGCCGGTGGTAAGAAGTGCTAAGGCGAGCAGGGTTAGAAATCCCTTTTTTATAATTTTCATATACTATTTTTATAGTGGCAGTTGGTGCTTATTAATTGGTTGGCGTAAGACGAAACTGGTATGAACGCCCGAGACCCCTTCTAATTTGGTTAAACGCCTGAGTAAGAATTCCTCATAGTGTCGCATATCTCGTATGCAAACTTTGATCAGAAAATCAGCATCCTGACCGGTCACTACATAACACTCCATTACCTCGGGCAGTGCTTCGACAGCCTGTTCGAAGGCATCAAAACGATCGGCTGTGTGTCTGTCCATGGTAACGCCGATCATGGCGGTTAGCGTAAGGCCCAGCTTTTCCGGGTCGAGTACGGTGATGCGACGCAAAATAAAACCAGCGTCTTCGAGTTGCTTGACTCGGCGAGCACAGGGTGTGGCTGAAAGATTCACTTTTTCGGCTAGCTCGGTATTGCTAATGCGTGCGTCGTTCTGCAAGTGCTGTAAAATTTCTTTGTCTATCCGATCTAATTGCATATTCACTAATAAACAGTTCTATATTAGATAATATCACCAATATAGAGTGAAAATGCTTTAGATAATAGTCAAATATGGTGCTGACTTTATTTATAATTCAGTAATCGAATTGTCTTTTTAACGTTAATTTTTGTTCTTATGTCGTCTTACAATCATCACAAATACACCAAAATTCTTACCATCGATAAATCTGATCGGCGATGGCCAAGTCGAGTAATCGATCAAGCTCCTCAGTGGTGTAGTGTGGATCTGCGTGACGGGAATCAGGCCTTAATTGATCCGATGACACCGCCGCAGAAGTTAGCCATGTTTGAGATGCTGGTCGAGGTTGGTTTTAAGCAGATTGAAGTCGGCTTTCCTGCTGCGTCGCAAACCGATTTCGATTTTGTTCGCCAGCTTATCGAAGAGAATCGCATTCCTGATGATGTAACCATTCAAGTGCTCACTCAAGCTCGTAGAGAATTAATAGAGCGCACTTACGAATCATTGCGTGGCGTGCCGAAAGCGATTGTGCATGTGTATAACTCGACATCGACAGTGCAAAGAGAACAAGTGTTTAAATTGTCACGAGAAGAAATTAAACAGGTTGCGATAAATGGCGCGAAGTGGGTTAAAGAAGGTGCCGAGCAACAACCGGATACCGACTGGCAGTTCCAATATTCTCCTGAGAGCTTTACCGGCACTGAAATCGATTATGCTGTTGAGGTGTGTAATGCCGTGCTTGAGGTTTGGCAGCCGACGCCTGAGCGCAAATGCATTTTAAATTTACCGGCAACGGTAGAGGTGGCAACACCAAATGTCTACGCTGATCAGATCGAATGGTTTTGTGATCATGTCAATCTAAGGGATAGTGTGATAATTAGCCTGCATACACACAATGACCGCGGCTGCGGTGTGGCTGCTTCTGAGTTAGGAGTGCTTGCTGGCGCCGATCGAGTAGAAGGCACCTTGCTTGGCAATGGAGAACGCACTGGCAATATGGATATCGTGACGATGGGTATGAACCTCTATAGTGCTGGTGTTGATCCTGAGCTCGATTTTTCCGGCATGGATCGAATTATTGGGGTTGTTGAGCGCTGCACTGCGCTTAAGGTGCATCCGCGTCATCCTTATGCTGGAGAGTTGGTGTTTGCTGCTTTTTCAGGCTCACATCAGGATGCCATTAATAAATGTCTAGCCTTACACAAACAAGGTGAGCCCTGGGAGGTTGCCTATTTGCCGATTGATCCTCGAGACCTTGGGCGGAATTATCAAGAGGTTATCCGCATCAATTCGCAATCTGGCAAGGGCGGCGTGGCTTATGTTTTACAACAAGAGCATGGCATCAAGATGCCGCGCTGGTTACAGGTTGATTTTAGCCCGGTGGTTCAGGCCGAAGCTGAGCGCACTGAAGCGGAGGTGAGTGCCGAGCAAATCGCCGATTTATTCTTTAGTACTTATTTGCCGAGTAATCCTGAAATGCGCTTAGCAAACTATCAAGTTAATAGAAGCGAGGGCCAGGACAGCTTGGATGCGGGAATGCTTGTCGAGGGCAGAGAAGTGTTGCTCAAGGGGCAAGGTAGAGGAGTTCTGGAGGCGTTTACCGCTGGTCTCAAAGATCATTTTGGTAGTGAAATAGTCGTGATTGAATATAACGAGCACACCTTAGGTAAGAATGACGGCTCAGAGGCCATGGCCTATGTGCAAATCAGTGTTGATTCTAAGCGTGTCTGCGGTGCCGGCAAAAGCCGCGACATTCTTGGCGCAACTCTGAATGCAGTGCTTAATGCAGCCGCTCGCAGTGACTCTCTGAATAAACGCCAAGTAGCCTAGAGGCGAATTATTTTAAATTTAAGCTCGGAAACAGATATTCGCGCAATCGCTGTAAACTGTTTGTAGAACTTAGCTCAACCGCGACCAAGAAAGCCGCTTCGATTCCGAAGCGGTTTTTTTGAAAAAATGTACAGATGCTTATATTATAGAAGGCAGTCGTGATTCGGGATGTCATTTGGGGGCAAGCCAAACACTGCTCATTCGAGCTAACAGGGATGTTGGCCGAATGTACTTCTTTCGTTGAAAATGACCTTTCATGGTACGAATCAAGCCAGCTTATTCTGATTAGCGTAAAGAGGGATCCTGTTGTGGCGATATCATCGCGTTAAGTTGATGGACTCCCGGCATGAGCAACAACAGCATTAGGCGATAGTCGGTTACAATGGCTGCATGATTTCCTTGCCGAACGTTTTAGACTATCAACACGCCAATTAACGTTTTAATCGTCGGTGCAGGTATAGGCGGCTTGGCGAGCGCTTTATATCTTGCGCGCGCCGGTCACCAGGTGCAGCTAATAGAACAATCGCCGCAGTTTAATGAAGTTGGAGCTGGCATTCAGTGCGGCGCCAATGCGAATTGGGTTTTGGCGGATTTAGGCTTGCTGGCGGCGCTTAAACCGTTTGCGGTAGAACCTAAGCACATCGAATTTAAAGACTATCAGACTGGTTCGTGCTTACATCGCATTCCGCTTGGTCAGAGCTACCAACAAAAATATCAACAACCCTATTGGAATTTACATAGGGCGGATTTGTTGTCGGTGTTAGTCGATGCAGTTAGAGAACAGCCAAACATACATTGTCAGTTGGCGACTAAGTTTGAGCGATTTGAAGAGAACCCAGATGGTGTGGTTGTGTATACAGATCGTGGTGACTTTACGACTCAATTACTGATTGCAGCAGATGGCATTCATTCCATAGTGCGAGCTCAGTTAGCGCCAGCAGAGCGGGCTCAGTTTACCGGTAATGTCGCATGGCGAGCAGTGGTACCGATAGAACGGCTGAGTAAAAATTGGATGCCGACAATTACCGCAAATTTTGTTGGCCCAAATAAGCATGCTGTGATTTATTATCTGCGCGACAAAAAATTGGTGAATTTGGTTGCTGTGGTAGAAAACAGCCAATGGCGCGATAGTAGTTGGGTTGCCGGTGCGCCACGCTCAGAGCTTAAAACAGATTTTCACGGTTGGCATCCGACTATTAGCAAATTCATTGACGCGATAGAGTCGGATCAATGTTATCGCTGGGCGCTACTCGATCATCAACCATTAGATAAATGGCATACCTCGCGAGTAGCGGTATTAGGTGACGCTGCGCATGCTTGTTTGCCTTTTATGGCAGCCGGGGCATCAATGGCGCTTGAGGATGCTTGTGTATTAGGTCGTGCTCTAAGCTTACACAACGATCTAGAAACTGGTTTGGCTGCTTACCAAAGAGCCCGATTCGAGCGTACCCGCCAAGTGCAAAAACGCTCTCGACAAGCTGGTCAAATCTATCACTTTAATTCGCGTTTAATGCGTAAAGCCGCGTTTAAAGGCGTGGGCCTGATGGCGAAGTTCACTGAATCGTTTTTGCCGGCGTATAATGCAACCAAAATTTCACTAAGCTAGAAAAAATACTATGGGGCCATTAAACGGGATTCGTGTAATTGAACTTAAGGGCATAGGGCCAGGCCCTTATGCCGGAATGTTACTGGCCGATCTGGGGGCCAAAGTCATAAGCGTTGAGCGCGCACGCCAACCCACCGGTATTGGTGCGCCAGCAGCGCATGATATTCATTGCCGAGGCAAGCGATCTATTACTCTGAATCTGAAAACCGCTGCTGGCATCGAGACCGCTTTGGGTTTGATCGATCAGGCCGATATGCTGATCGAAGGTTTTCGCCCTGGCGTGATGGAAAAACTCGGCCTCGGCCCGAACGTGTGTCATGCTAGAAACTCCAAGCTCATCTATGGGCGCATGAGTGGCTGGGGCCAAGAGGGGCCGTTGTCTAATACAGCCGGGCATGATTTGAATTACATTGCCCTAACTGGTGCGCTGGCTGCGATCGGCGACAAAGACAAACCTATCCCACCACTGAATTTGGTTGGAGACTACGCCGGAGGCAGTTTGTTTTTGGTGATGGGTATGTTGGCGGCGCTGCACGCAGCGACCTTAACCGGCAAGGGTGATGTGGTTGATGCAGCCATCATTGATGGCAGTGCCAGTTTAATGAGTATTCTGCATTCCTTATATTCTCTGAAGTCGTGGGCACCACAGCGCGAGTCTAACTTGCTAGACGGTGCGGCGCATTTTTATCAATGTTATGAAACGGCCGATGGCAAATTTGTTTCTATCGCATCTATCGAACCACAGTTTTATGCCTTGTTGATAGAGAAAGCAGAGCTCGATGAGTCAGAATTCGCTGATCAAATGAACCCATTAGAATGGGCAGCAAAATCAGGCAAACTTGCTGGCGTTATCAAAAGTAAAACCCGTGAACAATGGGTTGAGATTATGCAGGGCAGTGATGTGTGTTTTGCGCCGGTACTGGATTTTACTGAGGCGCCTATGCATCCGCATCATCAAGCGCGCCAGACGTATATTAAAATCAATGGTGTAACGCAACCGGCACCAGCGCCGCGTTTTAATACCCATTCACTGACAACACCAAACGCACCAAGCAAAGAAGGTGCTGATACCGAAGCCGTGCTGGCTGATTTTGGTTTTAGCGAACAAGAAATAAGGAACTTATCTGAAAAGGGTGTGCTTGGTTAAATTCTATTGCCTTGCTCGGCAATCGATGATTGCAATGGGTTTATTTTAGAAGAGCTGTCAAAAGCAGAAAGCCTCTTATTTGGAAGATTTACTTTCTCAAGCAGGCCACTGATCAACATTTCAAAATCTACTCAAACCTGAATTGCTGATTATTCCGTCTATGACAATTCCATGAGTGTAGCTTGCCACCTCTGGCCTGGCTGTTTGTCGCAACATCAATGCACTTTCCGCTGTGTCGAGCGCGAATATCAAACCAGCCTCCGCGTTGGTTTTCCAATCTAAATTGTAAGTTACCGCTGTTAAAGCAATCCCATTGCTGAACATTGGCGCCATTGTCACTAGAGTTGCGGCGACACTAACACACTTATTTCGGCGGGTTCTGATTTCATAGTATCCACCGCCCATCAGGACGAAAGTGAACTCACGATTTAAATTGTTGCCACCACATGGCCATTGCTGCATTTGCATTGAAACCCGATTGGAGATCCATGCATTGGTTGCTGCTACGGATTCTTAATAGTGTTTTGCTGGATGGTGGTTTAATGCCGTTACTGCTGCCACCGCCTGAGTCGCCGCCAGAATCTACCGCCTTGTAGGCGCGAACCCAGTCGACCAAAAAGATACTTTTAGAATCGTCAGCGAGTTCTGCGTCGGTCGGGCAATACCATTGTCGGAGCGCCAGCCCTGGTCTTCAGCATCGATGATAATGTGTTGAGCTTTATTCAAACCGGTACCCTAATGGGTCGATTTGACTGGGCCCAGACACGGTTCTTACTAACTCGCCATTATTGTAGTACTCAAGATGCCATGGATCTTGCCAGTAAACACCAACGCGATTAAATTCTCCTCGCCAAGGCGTTTCAGTTAGGAGGACTGCCATGAAAGCTAGCGACAAGTTGTAAGCTTTTTCCAGCTCTAGACATGGCTAAGACAAGTGCACCACCAAAACAATAACGGATTGCGCAAGTGCGATTGTCATCAACCGGTTCTAGCGCAGATAGAGCCGAATAGGCAGCCATAAAGCGTGCTTCAATCGCGCCATCTTCTTCGCGAGCAGCCGCCTTCAAGTCACCAGCTTGTTCAGGTGATTCAGCCACTTTGGCATCACCATAGAGGTCGATTGCCATGCCGCAAAGCCCTCTTTAGCTAGCTGTTCAGCACGACCTTTGGCGTAGTCATTTCGACCCTACCATTCAGGCGCGACCAGCACCGCTGGTAAGGGCCCATTGAGATTTTCGTTAATTGCGAGATAACCAATATACGCGGTGCTGGCAACTGCATTAAAGAGTTCTTTGGTGGTTATTGTCATGCTTAGAAAAAAGCCTGTAGGCCAGTTTGAGCACGCCCTAAGATCAAGGCATGAATGTCGTGTGTACCTTCGTAAGTGTTAACGGTTTCTAAGTTAATCATATGGCGCATCACCGGGAAGTCCTCTGAGATGCCATTGCCGCCAAGCATGTCGCGAGCAGTGCGCGCAATATCCAAGGCCTTGCCACAAGAGTTTCGTTTGATCAGCGAGATGGTCTCCGGCGCTAGCTGGCCTTGTTCTTTTAGCCGAGTAGCACGCAAGGCTGATTGCAAGCCGAGGTTGATTTCGGTTTGCATGTCGGCCAGTTTTTTTTGTACTAGTTGATTGGCCGCCAAGGGTTGACCAAATTGTTTGCGATCAAGCACATATTGCCTAGCTGTATGCCAACAAGCTTCGGCTGCGCCTAAGGCTCCCCAGGCAATGCCCAGGCGAGCGCTGTTCAAGCAACCCATTGGCCCTTTAAGCCCTTGCACGTTTGGTAAACGGTTCTCTTCAGGAACAAACACTTCTTGCATCACGATCTCACCGGTTATGGATGCGCGTAGCGATAATTTTCCGTCTATTTTTGGGGCAGATAAGCCAGCAAAGTCTTTTTCAAGAATAAAGCCGTTGACCACATCATCATCGGTTTTAGCCCAAACAATAGACACATCAGCAATTGGCGAGTTTGAGATCCACATCTTACTGCCATTGAGTTGGTAACCACCATCAACAGCCTTGGCGGTGGTCGCCATATTGCTTGGGTCGGAGCCGTGATCTGGTTCGGTCAGGCCGAAGCAACCGATGTATTCCCCAGTCGCCAGTTTGGGTAAATATTTTTGTTTTTGTTGTTCAGAGCCATAGGCGTGAATAGGGAACATCACTAAGCTTGATTGCACGCTCATCATCGAGCGAAAACCAGAATCAACGCGTTCAACTTCGCGCGCGATTACTCCATAAGCGGTATATGACATGCCGGCACAGCCATAGCCTTCGAGCATCGCTCCGAGTAAGCCAAGTTCACCCATTTCTTTGAAAATATCTGGGTCAACACCTTCTTCGCGATACATTTTGACAACTCGGGGCGCAAGTTTTTCCTGTGCATACTTGGCAACTGATTCCTGAACTAGACGTTCTTCTTCAGTAAGTTGTTGTTGAAACAAAAAGGGGTCTTGCCAATCGAACTTGGCCCAAGGTGAAGCCGACATATTAGGGTATTACCGGTTGGTGGTTGTGGCACGCAGTCTAGGCTAGCTGGTGGGGCGGGTAAATAGTATGGCCGCAAAAAAACTTCCGCTGCATCAATGCCTTGCTTTAACCCTGCTCTGCGTATAACCAAGGACGCGCTTTTTTATCCTTGAATGTGAATGCATCAATCTGTTGGCGCATTTGTAAAGTCATGTCGATAGGGTCAAGGCCTTGCAGCAACATATCACGATCGGCTGTATCGCAAGCAAAGGTAAATGATGTTGTGCCCGCCGCGATTGTTAAGTTCTCTAAATCGATTCGCAATGTATGTTGATTAGGGTCTTGCTCTACATATGCCGCCAGCTCGGCGATCTGATCGGCGCTCATTACGATAGGTAAAATCCCATTGCGCACGCAGTTGCGAAAAAAGATGCTGCCGTAGCCCTGCGCTATTAAGCATCGAAAACCAAATTCTTTGAGTGCCCAAACAGCATGCTCGCGAGATGAGCCGCAACCAAAATTATTGCCACTGAGTAAAATGCTGCAATCCGCATACATCGCTTGGTTAAGAATAAACTCTTTATTCAGTTCGCGCTCCAGGGCATTGTGATATCGCCACGGTGCAAACAAGCCATCCGCCAGACCAGTTTTAGAAACGCTTTTCATCTCACGCGAGGGGATAATCGTGTCAGTGTCGATATTGTTGCGTATTAGTGGGGCAGCAATACCTGTGTGGTGAACAAATTTATCCATACTAAACTGCCGAAGTAATATGCCCAGCACAAGCTGAGGCGGCCACCGTTAGCGGGCTAGCCAGATGCGTTTTAGTGCCAGGGCCTTGGCGACCTTCGAAATTACGATTGGTGCTGGAGATCACTCTTTTACCGGCGCCAAAAGTTTCACCGCCGGCGTAAAAACACATGGAACAACCCGACTCTCGCCACTCAAAACCGGCCTCAATAAAGATTTGATCAATTCCCTCGGCCTCGGCTTCACGCTTGACGGAACTAGAACCAGGAACACAAATAGCGGATACCTGTGGTGCCACTTTCTTGCCTTTGAGAAAATCGGCAACTTCGCGCAAGTCACTTAATCGGCTATTCGTGCAGGAGCCTATGAAGGCGCCATCTATTGGGGTTTGATTAAGCTCAGCACCTACATGTAAGCCCATATAGTCGAGCGCTTTTTCTTGTGCAGCGGCTCGCTTGGATTGAGATAGATCTGGCACCGCCTCGTTAATCGCCACCGCATCTTGCGGGCTGGTTCCCCAGGTTACGGTCGGAGCAATAGTCGTACAATCAATTTCAATTTCTTTATCGTAGCTGGCACCATCGTCACTAGAAAGGCTCTGCCAATGTGTTAATGCAGAATCCCAATGCCTCTCGATCGGGGCAAAGGCTCGCCCGCGAACGTAATCAAAAGTAGTTTGATCTGGCGCAATCAAACCAGTAAAGGCGGAAAATTCAACCGCCATATTGCACAGCGTTAATCGTGCTTCAATCGATAATTGCTCGATTGCTGTACCGGTAAATTCAATTACATGACCAGCGCCACCTGCGGTGCCATACTGGGCGATTAAATGCAGAATCATGTCTTTGGCACCGACGCCTGTAGATAGACGGCCATTAAAATGCACGCGCATCGATTTCGGCTTCTTTACCCGTAGTGTGTTAGTGGCTAAGGCATGTTCAGCATCGGTACTTCCGACGCCCCAAGCCAAAGCGCCAAGTGCGCCCAGCGTGCAGGTATGGCTGTCGGGGCAGATCATCGTGATGCCGGGTAGGGCAATGCCTTGCTCGGGGGAAACAACATGGACGATTCCCTGACGCGGGTCATTGATATCAAAAAGTTGAATGCCGGCGCGTAATGCAGAGTCTCGAGTAGCGGTAATAAACGCTTCTCCACCAGGCATTTCGGTTTTATCGCCGCGCCCAGGCTGCGTGCTAACAATATGATCCATGGTACAGAACACGTTGCTCGGGTCCATGATCTTGCGATTGTTGGTCTCAAGGCTTTTAAGGGCAATGCTACCAGTGCGCTCATGCAGAAAAATGCGGTCAATATTCAGTAAATATTCACCGTCTTCGAGTTCCACAACGACGTGTTGACGCCATAATTTATCAAACAGCGAGAGTGGCATTTTGGATTGTTAGCTTGACTGTCTAGAGCTATATTAGATATAAAGATATAACAATATACTAAATCAAGCAAACAAACTAACTTTTTGAGTTGACGATTTAGTAATTTCTTTGCTTTGAAAAGTCTTACTTATCGTCTTTGTTTAGCCAGGTGCAGCCACCAATCCAGTGCCCGGCCGCTGGTGTAAACTGGCTGAATGCCACATGACTGTAGACACCGGCGCGCGCGAACGGATCATGTTTAAATAACTTGTGTGCGATTTCCATATCTTCGGTATCGTAGATAAAGCAGCTACCGTTAGTGGTATCCGATTCAACTGCCTCTGGTGTTTGTCGCATTGGCCCAGCAACGCAAACCATGGCGACGATTTTTTCAATATAGGCTAAGTGAGCTTTGACATGCGCGCGGCGTAACTCGGGTGCTTGTTCTGAATCTTGGCAAATGACGATAACAGGCATAATGAACTCTATGAGTTTAGTTTTCTGATGATTATAAGGTGGATTGACCACCATACAGTGACCAATGGAAAAAACCCAAATTGTTTTTATTACTCTAATTGTCTACAAACTGTTGTTAGTAGGTATTGGACTATGGGCATCAAAGCGCAATCAAAGTGGCGATGATTTCTTTATTGGTGGACGTGGCTTGGGGCCCTTTGTTGCGGCCTTGAGTTATTCATCTAGTGCCGCCTCGGCCTGGGCATTATTGGGCTTGAGTGGGGTCGCTTATACTTTTGGTTTGTCCACAGTTTGGGTTGTATTAGGTTCGATTACCTCGATGTTCGTGGCCTGGTATTGGATAGCCCCAAGATTAATGAGCTTTAGTCGTCAGCATGGCCACATCACTTTGAGTAATGTGGTCGCACATCGGACATCGGGTACTGCCGGTCGTTATTTATTAATCCTGTGCACGGGGATTATTGTGTTTTCTTTTACTTTTTATGTGGCCGCACAATTTCAGGCTGCTGGCAGCACATTTGCCTCGACTTTTAATATCTCCATGACCAGCAGTATTGTGTTTGGTGCGTTTATCATCATGATTTATACCTTGCTCGGTGGCTTCTGGGCGGTCAGCGTGACGGATGCATTGCAAGGTTCTCTGATGGCGTTAACGGCTGTGCTGCTGCCAGCTGCTGCGCTAATTGCCGTTGGTGGCGTTGACGGTTTGATCGCGGGGCTGAGCGCTAGTGGTTCAGCTGCACAATTAAGTTTCACCGCGCAAAGCCCGTTTTGGTTTGCCCTAGGCTTGATAATTGGTGGTTTAGCAATTGGGATCGGCACCTACGGCCAGCCGCATCTTATGGCACGTCTAATCGCGCTGCGCGATGACAAAGCTATGCGCCAGGCAAGAATTATAACTATTGTCTGGTACTTTGTGGTGTTCTTTGGGATGTGGATTGTTGGCCTGACTGGGCGCGTCTTATTCCCTGAATTGGCCGATGCTGAACAAATATTTTTCGTAGCACTAGACAGTTTGTTCTCTCCAATAATCGCGGCAATTTTACTGGCCGCAGTGTTGTCAGCAATTATGTCCACCGCTGACTCGCAACTCTTTTCAGCAGCTACTGCGCTGGCTCATGATCTTGGCTTGGCGGGCAAAGATAGTCGCAAAGTGTTGTTGATCTCGCGCTTCACGATTGTGTCTTTGGTGGTGGTCGCAGTATTAATCTCGATTACCATCCCAGATAAGATCTTTAATCGGGTGCTATTCGCCTGGATGGCGCTAGGTGCCGCCTTTGGTCCGACATTATTTGCACGCCTGGCTGGCGCACGATTAAGCGTTACCGGTGTATTGCTGTCGGTTTTTAGTGGTTTTGCTTTGACGGTAATTTTGTCGTTTTTACCAAACGCAGCTGGCGATGTTGTTGAGCGATTACTACCTTTTACTATTGCAAGTTTGATACTTTTTTTCACTCGGGAGCGCCAACATGATTCGTAAAGCCTATATTGGTGATGCTGGTCAGCAAACACACTATCGAATTGCCGGGCGGGGGAGGACATTGGTGATGCTGCACGCCTCGCCGATGTCATCGGCGCAGATGGAGCCGCTAATCTCTGCGCTTAGCAATGAGTTTCAGGTTATTGCACCCGATACCGCAGGCTATGGTGGTTCAGATCGATTAGATGAGCGCGAGCTATATGAGCACGACGATCTAAAGCCTTATGTGGATTGGTTGAATCGATTCTTGGATCAGTTGCGCGCAAATGACATTATTCAAGGGCAAGTAGCGCTCTATGGTACAGCCACCGGCGCACAAATTGCGATTGAAACAGCGCGCACTTTTGCACAACAATTCTCTGGCGCGATTCTCGATAATGCTGCGCATTTTGAGCCAGATGAACGCGAGCAAATTCTATCTCAATACTTCCCAAGTCTGGCCGCGCAACAAGACGGTGGGCACTTACAAAAGGTATGGGAGATTTCAGAGAACTTGTTTCGTTACTTCCCTTGGTACGAGCAGGATCAAGCTCATCAAATCAGTACTAGCGAGGCGCCACTTGCGGCAGTTCACGCTACGGCATTGTGTTATCTCAACGCTGGCGAAGAGTATGGGCAAGCTTATCGACGAGCGTTTTATAACGAAGATGCACGGCGCGTGCAAAGCCTGGATATACCAGTTGAAGTGATTCGCTGGCAGGGCAGTATTCTTAAACAATACTCTGATCGTTTTGATCAATTCGATTGGCCATCGCATATCAATATGCGTTTTTGCGAAGCCAGTATGGCCGCTCGAATCGAAGCGATTAGCGCTGCTGCTACTAAGTTGTTCGAAATTTAGTTGTTCGAAAACAGTTGACATTCAAACTGTGGCAGCTGAGACTCAAATCATGACTAAGCAAATAATCAAGCGGCCAACTAATTCTCAGGTGCAGCCATATGTGGCTTCTTTGCCTGTGCTGAAGCTGTGTAAACCAACGCTGTGGTTCTTTGGTGCTTGTGTGTTTTGACTTAGTCCAGAAAAGTTTCTTCAAAAACCGCAAGCACAAACCAAGGCTTGCGGTTTTTTTTTGCGTATACGGTTTAGGGAACCTCTAAAACACCATGTCAGTCACAAGTATAAACAGAACAAGCATCGCGACCGCGATTGCTTTTTTAACCGTGTTGTTTATCTGGAGCACCACGCCTTTGGCTATTCAATGGAGTTCAGTAGGTGCGCCGATGACGAGTGTGAGCCTGCGTATGCTGATTGGCATGTTTTGCTGCAGTATATTTTTGCTGGCAACTACTCGGCGACTACCCATAGACAGGTCAACCGTGCCGATTTATTTGCTGGGCGGCATTTCGATCTATGGTGCCATGAGCTTGTTTTATGCGGCTGCCCAGGAGATTCCGTCTGGCTGGATTGCTGTATTGTTTGGCTTATCGCCCATTGCAACCGGTGTGTTTTCATCGTTTGTTGAGCCGGAGACTCGTTTAACACCACGCAAACTGTTGGGTTTGACGTTAGGTCTGGGAGGTTTGTATCTGGTGTTTTCGACCGGGCTAAACTGGCAACAAGCCTCAATCAAAGGTGTTGTGTATACCTTGATCGCAACAATTCTTTCATCGGCTTCTTCGGTTGTAACCAGACAATTAGTGAAAGACAAAACGCTTTCGGGAATGCAAATTACCACTGGCAGTTTAGTCGTTGCCCTGCCTTGTTTTTTGATTACCGCTTTGATTCTCGAGCCAGGGTTGAACATCGATTTTTCAAGCCAAGCCTGGCTCGCCATTATTTATTTGGGCATGATCGGCACTGGCGTTGGTTTTACTCTGTACTACTTTTTGCTAAAACGTGTATCAGCCAGCCGCTTGTCATTGATCACCTTGATTACGCCCATTTCTGCTTTATCCCTGGGCAGCTGGTTAAACCAGGAGCCATTAATTGCAGAAATTTGGCTTGGTGCGGCCTTGGTATGTAGTGGCCTAATGCTCTATGAATTTAAACCAAGGCTAGGCTTAAGGCGCATCTGAAATGAGCTTCTACCAAGGCAGAAGCTCACCATTAGCGTGCCAGAATGAACCGCTATTATTGATGTTGAGTTCACTTATGCGTTGCGCGATGTTGTCAGCCGCTTGTTGCGGCGTCACATCGCCGTATCCGCCAATCATATCGGTGCCAACTAGGCCGGGATGAATCACGGCGAGGGAAATCCCACGCGGTTTTAGATCATGCGCCAGCGAAACAGAGGCTGCGTTAAGCGCGGCCTTTGACATGCGATAGCCATAGCGTCCACCACTGGTATTGTCGCCCATCGAACCCATGCGACTGGTAATCACGGCGATTTTGGCGTTCGCACTAAAGTGGTCAAGCAAGGTTTCAGTAAGAGTTAGCGCGCCTAGCGTATTCACTTCAAATTGTTGGCGAATCGAATCATAGTCGATCTGGCCTAGCACCTCGTTGCGCAAAATGCCGGCGTTATTGATAAGCAAATCGATCTTGGTGTCACTCAATTGGGCTTGTGCAGACTGAACGCTTCGCGCGTCGGCCAGCTCAACGCCTTCAATAACATTTGCCGTTGTTTGCTCAAGCGCATCAGAAGATTGTCGGCATAAAGCGATTACTTGCCAGGTTTGATCCAAATAGTAATCGGCCAGAGCTAAACCAATGCCACGATTGGCGCCTGAAATAACAACGGTTTTGCTCATTGTTCTTGTTATTGCTCTTCCGCGGGTTGAGTTTCCAGCGCGCCCAGGGCTTCGGCGCGTTTTTCACGATGCCGCTGCGCTAACACTCGCATATCAATATCGGTGTCGGTTTCGTCAACAATTTCCATACCGAGCAAAGTTTCAATAATGTCTTCCATGGTAATAATGCCGTCCATGCCTCCGAATTCATCAAGCACTACTGCTATATGCTCTTTACGCTCGGTTAAAATTTTAAACAGATCGGTAATGGCATGTGTTTCATTCACAGCAACAATGTCTCGACGCAGATTGGTCAGAGGTTCATTGCCTCGACCAGCAAGCAAAGCTTCGATCACATCAACTTTTAAAACATAGCCGGTAATTAAGTCTTTATTGCCTTGGCTAAAAGTGGGAATGCGCGAAAAGTTTTTCGAACGACGGCTTTGGTGATAGTCGGCAATCGACTGCTCTTCGGTAGTCGCGCTGACCACCGTTCTTGGTGTCATCACATCGCTGACTTCGATGCTTTTAAAGTTTAGCATGCTGCCGAGCATGCGCGATTCTCCTGGCTCAAACACACCTTCTTGCGCGCCGAGTTCGGCCATCGCTAAAAAATCATTACGCGTGAGAATAGGTTCGTCGGAATCCTTTTTAAGCGATTTGGTAACCAGTTGCCCCATCCAAACCAGCGGCGCTAATACAAACATTAAGATGCGCAGCGAAAATACCGTGAATCGGACCAGTTTTTGCCAGTAAAGAGCGCCGATGGTTTTGGGTACGATTTCCGAGAGAATCAACACTGCCAGCGTCATACCTGCTGGAATAATAAGACGAGTAATCAGTGGGTTACTCTCAGACCAAATAGCCGCTGCCTGCTCACCAACTCCGATGGCACCAACGGTATGCGCTATCGTATTCAGCGTTAATATCGCCGCCAGTGGTTTATCAATATTTTCTTTAAAGTCTTGTAAAGTTTGCCCAATCGCTGAGCCTTGTTGCTGCTGGATGCGCGCATAGGTAGGTGTAATGCTGAGTAAAACGGCTTCCCAAAGCGAGCATAAAAAAGAGAAGAATATAGCTAAAACAAAAAAGGCAATTAAAAGACTAAGCATGTATAGCGGGCGCAGACGGCCCGATGGTGATCAGGTCAAAGAACATTGTAGCGCTTAATCGGCTATTTTTCTGTATTAACGCTTATTGTGAATCGCGATTGATCCTCTCAATAGCGATAGAGTAACCATGTCAACTCGAAAACTGCTTAGTGATAATAAGGTTTTTTAATGATGCGGTTTATTATTACCAACCATATTCACGCAGGGTCGCTATTCGGGAACGACCCACCGGCGTCTTTTCGCTATTTTGTAAGAGAATAAGATAATCGCGCCCCTGGCGATAAATTTTCTGCACCGCCTCCTTGGCAACCTACCAAGAGCGATGAACCTGCAAATCTAAATTTCCATCGAGCTTTGCTATGCGATCTTTAATGTGACCTTTTTCTAAAGATTGCCCGTTTGCGGTTGTTACTAACAGATGATGCTCCTGAGCTTGAATTGTGAGAATGGTTTAGTTTGACTCAATAACTTCAGTATTGCTGTTTCGCTTGGTTGAATCTATCAGGCGAGTACATTTTCACCTGGTTGCCAAAATGCAAAACGATTCTAGGTTAACTGAGCACACAGTCATAATGGATGCTAGATGAGTTTATTATGCTCCTTTATGGATTATCTCGATTATTTCTCCATCGACACCGCGTATAAGTTGGGCTGATTTGTTTTTATAAGGCCCGTGCTCCACGCGATGAGTGTCGCCAGCGATTGGTAGATTTGATTCGAGGCCTATTAAGCCAATGCCGGTTTGTAAGCTTGGTGATTTCAGGCTAGGGATCTGATCTATTTCGATGAGTGTATTATTGGATAACTGGAACAGACAAATGTCGGTTTGATGCGTCGGGCCCAGTGCCAGGGTATTGTTGATTATTCGAATGGCGGTCGTGAATTCGAGCTCTTGGGCTTGGCTCAAGTGCTTGTAGAAATTGATGGATGCGGTTTTGTCTTTAACGGCAGCAACGGCAATAAAAAACTGATCAATTTGGCATTGTGCACTTGGTAACTCAAATGGTGGTTGTGCCTGGTCGATTTGGGTTAAATAAATTACTTCGCCGTCGGGTCCGATAATTTGCATGGCTTTGATGTTGGGGTTGACATCAAGAGGTGCGGGTTTGCCCAAAATAGTAAACGGCGAATTATGTAAGCGCTGATGAATTCGTTTGACGTCCTTTACGTTTATTTCCAAAGCTGTCCAGCCACTTTGCTCCAGGAATTGACCGCCTTTGAGCGTCGGCGCCTCGACTAAACAGAGCCAGGCATTCCCACCTTGGCTTTGTAACCAAATTACAGCTTGATTGGCAAGTTCTGCTGATCCTAAGCGAAGTGCTTCTTCGTCTGATAAGTATGCCTGTTGATAGATTTGATGATCAAAATAGTGCTGCCAATATTCGCTTGATCTAGCGATATCATGAACCAGTAAGTAAGCGTAACTGAGTGCTACGTATGGCGATTGGTTCATTTGAATGACATGATCGGTAGTGTTCGCATGATATAATCATATATCAATAGAACATAAAACATTTATGAATCCATGCCTGCTTATATTGTGGTGGAAGCCATTATTGATGACTTCGAAAAGTTTATCCCTTACACCAAAGTTGTACCTGATCTGGTCGCTCGCTTTGGTGGCGAATATCTTGCCATCGGAACTGAACATGAGCCACTAGAAGGCGATTGGGGTAAAACTCGTATCGTGATTCACCAATGGCCATCGATGGCTGCCGCGCGTGAGTTTTGGGGTTCAGATGAGTATGCTAAGGCAAAACAATTACGCAAGGGCACTGGCGAGTTTCGTGTGATGCTCGTTGACGGCCTTAATAAAGAAGAGCTGGAGTAGCTTATGTCTGTATCTCCGTATTTGGCGTTACCACTACAAGTCAAATGTGCGGCAATTAATCGAGTAGCGGTTGAAGATGCGCAGGCGCATCGCCTTAGAGAAATTGCGCGTTGTGCCGAGCTGATTCAAGGCAGTATCAGTTTTGCCAATTCCTATTACACATCAAATGTTCGATTAGTTGTTTTACCTGAGTATTTTCTTACCAGCTTTCCGCTTGGCGAGCCGATCCCGGTTTGGTTAGAAAAGGGTTGTATCGAAATCAATGGTGCTGAATATGATGCCATAGGCGAGATAGCGCAAAAGCACAGAATCTATTTGTCGGCTAATGTCTATGAGCGTGACCCGCATTTCCCTGATCTTTATTTTCAAACCAGTTTTATTTGTGACGACACTGGTAATGTGGTTTTACGATATCGCCGCCTGATCAGTATGTATGCGCCGACACCACACGATGTGATGGATGCGTATTTAGACAAGTACGGCGA
>CAYVYS010000037.1:0-32298 GCA_964455815.1 uncultured Gammaproteobacteria bacterium | reverse complement strand
GGAACTCGACCGCGTGCTCGGCGGAGGTTTTGTTGCCGGATCGGTAATATTGCTCGGCGGCGACCCGGGCATCGGCAAATCGACGTTGATATTGCAAAGCTTGTCAATTCTGAGTGAGCGACAATCAACCTTGTACGTCACGGGCGAAGAATCAGCCGAACAAGTGGCGCTGCGCGCCGCGCGCTTGGGTGTGTCAGAAGCCGATATGGCTTTGCTGGCAGACAACCAACTCGAAGATATCTTAAGCGTTGCCCTGGAGCATAAGCCCGAGGTGTTAGTGATCGATTCGATCCAAACCTTGTATACCGAGAGCCTGCAGTCAGCACCCGGCAGCGTTGCGCAAGTGCGAGAAACCGCCAGTCGTTTAGTTCGATTTGGTAAACAAACCAAGACCATTATTATTTTAGTCGGCCATGTCACCAAGGAGGGCGCCTTAGCCGGGCCTCGTGTGCTCGAGCACATGGTGGATACCGTGTTGTATTTCGAGGGCGAGCAAAATTCTTCTTTTCGTTTGATTCGAGCGATTAAGAATCGATTTGGTGCCGTCAACGAAATTGGCGTATTCGCCATGACTGACCGTGGTTTAAAAGAAGTAAGCAACCCTTCAGCCATGTTTATCAAGCGTGCTCAGGAGAATGCCACCGGCAGTGTCGTCTTAGTATCGCAAGAGGGCACCAGACCATTGCTGGTTGAAGTTCAAGCATTGGTAGATCAAAGCTCGTTAGCCAATCCAAGACGAGTAACCGTAGGCCTGGACAATCAGCGGCTGGCGATGTTGTTAGCGGTGGTCAATCAACATGCCGGATTCTCTCTTTATGATCAGGATGTTTTCGTTAACGTCATCGGCGGCGTCAAGGTGTTGGAGCCTGCTGCCGATCTGGCCATACTATTGTCGGTATTATCGAGTTTTCGTGGCCGAGCACTCGACCCGAATTTGGCTGTTTTTGGCGAAGTTGGATTAACTGGTGAGATAAGACCGGTGCAACGCGGTCTAGATAGAATCAAAGAAGTCGAAAAACTCGGGTTTAAGCGACTATTACTGCCGAAAGGCAATCTGTCAGGACTACAATCATCCGAGCTTGATATAGTGCCGGTTACTACCTTGGAGCAAGCTGTTCGTTATGCATTTGTTTAGATTTTTATTGGTGATTTTTTGTTGGTCGGCCTCGAGCCTGGCTGCCGCTAAATCGGTCACCGCCATTGCTTTGTTTAATGAGCGCGCTATGCTGTCTGTGGATGGTAAGAAGGCCAAGATTGTGCGAGTTGGCGAGAGCTATTTTGGGGTTAAATTAGTTAGCTCAAATACCTCGGAAGCGGTGATTGACGTCGATGGCGAGCAAAAGACCTTGATCTTAAACGGCACTGCCACTCTAAGCGAAAGCCTGGCCGCGGCCCCTGCAACCAGCGGCGAGCAGTCGATTGTGCTCTATGAAGATGAGCGAGGTTTCTACCAAACAGATGGCTACATCGATGGTCAACGTACCAATTTCTTAGTTGATACTGGTGCCAATATCGTGGTGTTCAGTAGTCGTGCGGCAGATCGGATCGGTATTGATTATAGAAATGGCCGGCGCAGTGTTGCTACCACCGCTTCAGGTCGTGCGCCGATGTATAGCATCACTTTGGAATCGGTTTCAGTCGGTGGAATTCGTCTGAGAAACGTAGAAGCCGGCGTAATCCAGGGCGGCTTCCCGCAAGTGCCACTTCTGGGTATGAGTTTTTTAGGGAAATTAGAAATAAACAAAAAGGGCAACAGGCTTACCTTGCGTAAACGCGGCCTATAAAAAAATAAAACCGCGTGGACTCGACTCGCACGCGGTTCTATCTGCTGGGAAAAGTTTGCGCTCCCTACAACTCCAGCTTGTGATACTGCTTCCCGCCTAAGAATAAATTCATCATTTATTATTATGGCCAGCCGATTGGCGTTTGCGTATCACGGCTCCTGGCTAGGAAGTTAAAGTATAGGGAGGGGGGGGTTTTTGTGCCTCACCCGTTTGGGTGATTTTTCAAAAAAACCTCACCCGAAAGCGTTTTTTAGTGATTAAGTTATCGCTCTATCAAAGCGTTTTATCGTGTTCAATCACTGCAAAGGCGCTGTGGTTATGAATAGATTCAAAATTCTCGGCATGCACATAGTAGCGACTAATCGGCTCGCAGTGATCAAACTCATTGGCAACATCTCTGACGACATCTTCAACAAATTTGGGGTTGTTATACGCTTTTTCAGTAATGAACTTTTCGTCCGGGCGCTTGAGAATGGCGAACAATTCAGAACTGGCTTGCGCTTCGACCATTTGAATTAGTTCTTTTAGCCAAAGTTTGGCAGAACAATTCACTCCAACGGTTATGTGAGAGCGTTGATTGTGCGCACCATAGTCAGAAATCTTTTTCGAGCAAGGGCATAGGCTTTTCACTGGAATAGTGACTTCCAGGGTTGATTGTAAGTGCCCATCCTCAATTTGACCCACCAAGTTAACCTGATAGTCCATCAAGCTTTTGACTCCAGAGACTGGCGCGGCCTTTTCAATAAAAAACGGAAATTGCATCTCAATATAGCCCGCCTGCGCCTCCAGACGCTTGACCATATCTTGCAGCATTTTGTGAAAATGCTTGGCTGAAACGGTAGTTTCGGTTTCGTTGAGCATTTGCAAAAAGCGCGACATATGCGTGCCTTTTTGATCGTGGGGCAGGTTTACTGACATCGAAAATGTCGCAATGCTTGCTGAAGAATGACCGTCGCGATCGAGCACAGTAATCGGATGTTGGATGTCTTTAATTCCCACTCGATTAATTGGGATTTGGCGACTGTCGTGACTGCTTTGAACGTCTTCCATCTTACTCATTGGAATATCTGATCAGGCTCGTAAGCAACGAGCTAGGCTAAGTTAGTCTTGGCTGCTGGTTTGGCGAGTTCGCTAAAAAAGCGCGACGCACGAATACGCTCTTCAATGCCGCTCGCATCTAAACCACATTCAGCATGTTGCTCTGTTTGAGAGCCGTGATCGATATATTGGTCTGGCAAGCCTAAATTCAAGGTGGGAACCAGTATTTCATTGACAGCCAGATACTCATTCACACCAGAACCTGCGCCACCAGCTACCACGTTGTCTTCAATGGTTACTAACAGATCATGCTCAGTCGCAAGTTGTTCGATCAATTCGCCATCCAATGGTTTGGCGAACCGCATATTTGCAACGCTTGCATCTAGCGCCTCAGCCGCTGCCAAAGCGGCTGGCAATAAAGTACCAAAAGAGAGAATGGCGACATTGTTGCCACGACGTTTTAGCTCACCTTTGCCAAGCGGGACGATTTGCATCTGCGCTTGCTCTGGAGCACCAATGCCAGCGCCTCGCGGATATCGAACGGCAGTTAGGCCTTGGTGCTGATAAGCGGAATAAAGCATGTCACGGCATTCAGCTTCATCTGACGGTGTATAGATCACACAGTGAGGCACGCAGCGTAAATAGCTAAGATCAAAACTACCAGCGTGAGTGGCGCCATCTGCACCAACCTGACCGGCGCGGTCAATGGCCAACATGACATCTAAATCCTGTACGCTGATGTCATGAATCAATTGATCGTAGGCGCGTTGTAAAAAAGTAGAGTAAATCGCAACCACTGGTTTTTGTCCGTCACAGGCCATGCCAGCTGCGAAGGTCAGAGCATGTTGCTCGGCAATTGCCACATCGAAATAACGCTCTGGGTACTCTTTTGAAAAGCGCACCAAACCAGAGCCTTCTCGCATGGCCGGCGTGATGCCGATTAGCTTCTCATCATTGGCCGCCATGTCGCACAACCAGTCGCTGAACACATGAGTATAGGTGCGTACCTTTTTGGTTTTGCCAAACTCGCCAGTGGCAGGATTAAAAGGCGCAACTCCGTGATACTTTACCGGTTGATCTTCGGCGGCCTGAAAGCCTTTGCCTTTTTTGGTGACAATATGCAAAAAACGTGGGCCTTCGATTTCTTTTAAATTACTAAGCGTGGTGACCAGGGTATCAATGTCGTGGCCGTCGATTGGCCCAGCATAGTAAAAGCCCATTTCTTCAAAAAAAGTGCTTGGCAAGATCATGCCTTTAAGATGTTCTTCCCAGCGCCGTGCATAGTCTCTTACTTCGGGTAGAGCATTGAGCGCCTTTTTAGTGCCTCGTCGCACACCGCTGACGGTCGGGCCGGTCATCAATTTAGTCAGATAATTTTTAAACGCACCGACATTGGGCGATATCGACATATCATTGTCGTTTAAGATCACCAGAACATTCGCATCTAAATCGCCAGCATTATTTAAGGCTTCGAAGGCCATGCCAGCTGTGATGGCGCCATCGCCAATTATCGCAACCACTTCGCGATCTAATTTTTGCTGCGCCGCGGCCACGGCCATGCCCAGGGCGGCGCTGATGGATGTCGATGAATGACCGGCACCAAAGGTGTCGTACTCACTTTCGCTTCGTTTTAAAAAGCCTGATAAACCACCTCGCTGACGAATAGTATGAAGCTGGTCGCGTCGACCGGTAAGAATTTTATGCGGGTAGGCCTGATGGCCGATATCCCAAACCAGGCGATCATCTGGTGTGTTAAACACATAGTGAAGCGCCACAGTTAACTCAACCGTGCCTAATCCGGCCGCCAAATGGCCACCAATTTTGGCAACCGTATCAATCAGAAACTGTCGTGTTTCGCTACAAACCTGTTGCAGCTCGCCACGCTCAAGCTGACGAAGATCATCGGCTCCGTCTATTTTTTCCAATAATGGATAATGTGGGTCTTCGCTGGTCACTTATTTAACATGCGTGTAATCCGCGCGGCTTAATGTTGCAGGCGCGACATATTGCGGTCTTCGTGGTTAATGATCTCGGCGAACAATTAGCGTCGCTAATTGTTCAAGTAGCTGGGTATTATCGCCGATTGCGCCCAGGCTTGCTATGGCTGCTTGATAGAGATTTTCGGCCAATTGTTTTGATTCCTCCAAGCCTAATAAGGCCGGATAAGTGGATTTTCCTAACGCCTGATCAGAGCCGCTGGGTTTGCCAAGTTGTTCGGTCGTAGCTTCAACATCGAGAATATCATCAACAACTTGAAAGGCCAGGCCTAAATTTTCGGCAAATTTTTCCAATATAGGTAGTTGTCGCATGGATTCGTCACCGGCACTTTCGATCCCACAAATTGCGCCGGCCAATACCGCCGTTTTTATCAGCGCGCCGGTTTTTCGCCGATGCACATTCTCTAAATCAGGCTGACTAAGCTGCTGCTGTGTCGCTTCGATATCGAGCATTTGCCCGCCGACCATACCTTGTGCACCAGCATTGCTAGCTAATAATTGTGTGATGGTTCTTGCCTGCCAATCGTTGAGGCTTGTTGCTGGGTCTGTCAGTAATTCAAATGCCAGCGTGTTAAGGGCATCGCCGGCCAGAATTGCGGTCGCTTCATCAAATTCAATATGCACGGTGGCTCGGCCACGACGCAGTTCATCGTCATCCATTGCGGGTAAGTCATCATGAATTAGTGAATAGCAATGCATGGTCTCAATGGCGCTAGCTACACTATCTAGCCGTTCGATTGAAGCATTTAGGGCAATCCCTGCGCCATAGACTAACAATGCTCTAACTCGTTTACCGCCTTCTAGTAAGGCGTATTGCATAGCCTGAGACAGAGGCTCAGGTATATCACGGCTGACGAGAGCCAATTGCAGCTGCGATTGATTACGTTGCCGCAGGGCATGCATGGACATCTCGGGCATAGGGTCAGCGATCAGTCTTGTTGTTCAAATGGCTCGGTGCTAAACAGCCCTTCATTATCTTTAACAAGAATGTCTACTTTTTGTTCAGCGTCTTTAAGCATGCTATGGCAATGTTTCATCAAGGACACGCCTCGCTCAAAGTCAGTTAACGATTTTTCAAGCTCTTGTTCGCCGCGCTCCATACGTTCGACAATCTTCTCTAGCTCCGCATAAGCGGCCTCAAAATTTAGCTCTTTGAGCTTTTGTTTGCTCATAGTAGTTCGCTACAGTCGCTCTCTAGGTTTGCTGGAGCGTGAGTTTAGCATTTGCTGTTGGTTTAACCGATCATTTTATTCACTTGTTTTTGATGATTCCGGTAAACTTAGAGGCGTTCTAACTATTTAAATTTAGCTGTTATTTTTCCCTATGGCAACAGATTACGATGCTTCCGCGATTGAGGTGCTTACCGGTCTGGAACCGGTTCGCAAGCGCCCCGGCATGTATACCGCTACCGAACGCCCGAATCATCTAGTGCAAGAGGTGGTCGACAATAGTGTCGATGAAGCGATTGCTGGTTTTTGTAAACGCATCGACGTGACTCTCTATAAAGATGGCTCGGTCGAAGTAAAGGATGACGGTCGCGGTATGCCGATCGATGTGCATCCCGAAGAGGGCGTGCCCGGCGTCGAAGTGATCATGACTCGCTTACATGCCGGTGGTAAGTTTTCGAATAAGAACTATGAATTCTCTGGCGGCTTACACGGAGTTGGTATTTCAGTCGTTAACGCGCTCTCAAAGAATCTCGAGGTGTGGGTTAAACGTGGCGGGGCGGAATACAATATGTCCTTCGCTAACGGTTTGAAGACCAACGATCTTGAAGAAATTGGCAACGTTGGTCAACGCAACACTGGCACTGCCATTCGATTCTGGCCGGATGAAAGTTTTTTCGATTCGCCGCGAGTCAATGTCAATCGTCTTGCTCGTTTGCTACGTGCCAAGGCAGTATTATGTCCAGGCTTAACTATCAACCTTGAGGATGAAGCCAAACCAGCTAATAATCAAAGTTGGTATTATGAGGATGGCCTAAAAGATTACTTGCTGGGCGCATTAGACGATATGGAGCGTTTGCCAGACGAGGGCTTTCAAGGCTTAGAGCAGGGCGATGCCCAACAAGCCGAATGGATCATTGCCTGGAGTAAAGATGGCGGTGATATTATCACTGAGAGCTATGTCAATCTGATTCCAACTGCCCAAGGTGGTACACATGTGAATGGATTGCGATTGGGTTTAACTGAGGCGATAAGAGAGTTTTGCGATTTTCGAAATTTATTGCCAAAGGGCGTAAAACTTTCGCCCGATGATGTTTGGACTCAATGTCAGTACGTCTTATCAGTGCGCATGCAGGATCCGCAGTTTTCTGGTCAAACCAAAGAAAAACTGTCCTCACGTGATATTTCTCTGTTTATCTCTACCAAGGTAAAAGATGCGTTTGCACTTTGGTTAAATCAAAACTTGGAGGAGGGCGAGCGTATCGCCATGTTGGCGATAGAAAATGCGCAAAGTCGATTGCGCAGCGCTAAAAAAATCACACGCAAAAAAATCACTGCCGGCCCCGCCTTGCCAGGCAAGCTGGCCGACTGTGGCAGTGAAGATATTGATGTCACTGAATTGTTCCTGGTCGAAGGTGATTCCGCAGGTGGTTCGGCCAAGCAGGCGCGCGATCGTGAGACACAAGCCATCATGCCTTTACGAGGTAAGATTCTAAACACCTGGGAAGTTGACTCAGCGCAAGTGCTTGCATCGCAAGAAGTGCATGATATCTCCGTTGCCTTAGGCGTCGACCCTGGCTCCGACAACCTGGATGGTTTGCGTTACGGCAAGATTTGTATTTTGGCGGATGCCGACTCGGACGGCTTGCACATTGCCACGCTTCTTTGTGCGTTATTCGTGCGGCATTTCCGCAGTCTGGTCGAAGCTGGGCATTTGTATGTAGCGATGCCGCCGCTCTATCGAATTGATGTTGCGAAAGAAGTCTATTACGCCCTCGATGACGCAGAACATGACGCCATTGTTGAGCAAATAAAATCAGAGCGTTCTAACGCTAAAATTAATGTGCAGCGATTTAAAGGATTAGGCGAAATGAATCCTTCGCAATTGCGCGAGACAACCATGCAGGAAACAACTCGTAGGCTGGTGCAAATGACAATTGAGATGGGCGATGGCACGGCCAAAATAATGGATATGCTGTTAGCGAAAAAACAAGTTCCGGCGCGTAAAAAATGGTTATCAAGCAAAGGCGATCAAGCAGTAGTCTAGCTACGGTTGAGGAATAAATGTCGATAAAACCCGGCGTATATGAACATTACAAGGGGAGCCTGTATCAGGTGATCGAGCTTGCTCGTCATTCCGAAACTGAAGAGATATTGGTCATTTACCGCGCACTGTATGGCGAGCAGGGTTTATGGGCGCGACCGCTGGACATGTTTAGTGAAGATATTGAGGTGAATGGTAAAACGACACCTAGATTCCAACGATTGGAAAGCCAAACGGGTGTCTTGGAGCTTGCAATCCTCGACGTGATTGCGGGTCAGGAGCAAGAATTTGAAAAGGCGTTTGGCAAGGCACAAGCGATCATTGCTGGCTCAGATGGTTACATTGCACATTCATTGCGATGCTGTGTAGAAACTCCGAATCGCTATTTATTATTAGTCGAATGGCTAAGTCTAGAACATCACAATGAAGGCTTTCGAGGCTCTGAAGAATATCAAGAGTGGAAACGGCTCTTACATCATTTTTATGAGCCGTTCCCGGAAGTATTACATTTTACGCAAACGCCTTAGGCTCAAACAGCAGACATAAACCCACCGGCGATCCCGCCGACAATTGCCAGTACAACGAAGCCGATCATAATAAAGGCCGTAATTTTAACGCCCACTGAGTTTGCTTCTGGCATTGGACCGAAGTTATTGCTACCTTGTGTTCCAGGCACAAACAGCAGAACCAATGAAACGATCGCATTAACCAGCGGTATGATCATCAACAGACAAAGCCAACCTGTTACATTGATATCATTAAATCGTCTTTTGGCGATAACAAACATCCAGCCAAGTACTAAAATAACTGATAGGCCTGTGCCGATAATACCAATTGCGGACATCTCCCCAGACGAAGAATCAATACCTCCCAACGCAATTCCAATGAGCGCTGGTATATAAAAGATCATCGCGACGAGGCTATAAGCAAGATATCGCAGACGGCCGATACGACCATCAAATGAAAAAACTTGAGGCGAATAGGTGTTCGCTTCGCTTGAGTTGTTAACGTCGGCGCTAGGCGCCTGATAAGGGTTGGCAGTCATGTTGTTCCCCACATCCAATATGTTTAAGTGTTCATTTAAATTTAGCTGCAGTTTTTCAAGCTTTATGTTGAAACGCTTTGCAAACTGAGGAAGCTAGTTTAGCATTGCTTTACCGGATTACATACCGCCTGTTTCGCAAGAAAGGAAGCAAGCACGAAGAATAAGTAAAATCAGTGATGACTCACATGGCAAAAATGATTACCACAATTTTCGAAATAGTAGCACTCGTATTTTAATTAATGAAGCTCGATACAATCGCTCACATTGAGACACCTGAGGGTGTCGACTTGAGTGCCGAGATTGTTGGCTTAACGCCGCGCGCGATTGCCTACTTAATCGACTTCTTGGTTCGCACCGGTATTTATTTTGCGGTCAGTATTGTGCTGAGCCTGCTTGGCAAAGCTGGTACTGGTTTGATGCTGATTGTCTGGTTTGCGCTAGAGTGGTGGTACCCGGTGTTATTTGAATATTTCCGTGACGGCCAGACCATAGGAAAGAAATCGATGGGTATCAAAGTTGTTAACGATGACTTCACTCATTTGACTTTCGGCGCCGCCTTAACCCGAAATTTGTTACGTGCTGCTGATTTTTTACCGCTTTTTTATGGTTTTGGGGCGGTGTCGATGATGGTCAGTAATCGCTTTCAAAGACTTGGTGATTTGGCGGCTGGGACAGTAGTTATCTATGCAGTCCCTGAGCAGTCCGCGAAGGTAGCACTCGACAATATCACTGCAGTGATGCCACAACAGCAACTCAGCGACGAGCAGCAAACAGCCTGTATTAATTTTGCCCTCAATCGCGGCAATATTTCTCCTGCCAGGTTGCAGGAGATGGCTGATATTCTACGCCCGATTCTACCAATGGATACGGTTGATTCTGTTGCTTATATCAAAGGTTTAGGAAAATGGTTATTGGGTGCACGAGATCAGTCAGTCGGATCACATGCACAAACGCCAATATCATCCAATAAATTGAACCGCTCTAACTAAGGTTGCAGATATGAAGCAATTAGAATTTGAATCGCAAAATTCGTCATTCTGGTTAGAGCTTGAATCGCTGCTTGATGAACCAAAACGGATTACTGCTGAGCAGAGTAAGGCCTTTCCTAAACAGTATCGATTGCTTTGCCAACACTTAGCGATTGCTAAAAGCCGCGGTTATGCAGTCAATCTAGTAAGTCGCTTAAATGATTTGGTAAAACGTGGTTATCAGACCCTCTATGGAAGCCAGAACGCCAGCCGTCAAAACATCCTGCAGTTCTTGGCCTATGGTTTTCCAGCTGCTTTACGCAGCAATGGCGTTTATATTTGGGTGGCTGCTGCGGTATTTGTATTACCTTATATAGCCTATCTAATAGGTTGCTGGATGAACGATCAATTGTTGTATTCGATCATGGATTCCACCAGCGTGCGCATGATGGAAACTATGTATGAGCCTGGCCTAGATAAGTTTGGGCGTGAACGCCAAGCCGACAGCGATATTCTGATGTTCGGTCACTATATCTCCAACAACATCGGCATCGCTTTTCGATGTTTCGCTACTGGCATATTTGCCGGAGTGGGGAGCCTCTTTACGCTTGGTTTTAATGGCTTGGTAATTGGCGGTGTATCTGGTCATTTAACTAGTCTCGGATACACTGAAACTTTCTATCCATTTGTAATCGGTCATGGTTCGTTTGAACTAACGGCGATTGTATTCAGCGGTGCTGCTGGCTTGATGTTGGGTTTTGCCTTGATTGCTCCAGGCCGTTATGACAGAAAAACGGCTTTACGCAAAGCCGCTAGCGATGCCATTAAGATCATGTACGGTGTATTCGTAATGTTAATGATTGCGGCCTTTATCGAAGCATTTTGGTCTTCGTCATCGCTGCTGCCCAATAGTGTGAAATACGGGGTTGGCGCGCTTCTTTGGTTGTTGGTTTTTTATTATTGTTTCTTTTTTGCACGAACTCGCGTTGCCGTTTACCAAAGTTTATATGGAACTCGATAAACTCATTATTCAAACACGGGTTCGCAACCCTTGGGCAGCGATTGATCTTGGATTCAAGCTAACCAAATCTTTTTGGCTTACCTGTGTGGCGCTCTATCTCGTGTTAGCGTTACCTGTATTTACCGTCGCATTCTATTTGCTCGATGATGAATATCGCTGGTGTGCAGCAGTGATAGTTTGGTGGCTAAAGCCATTATTTGAGCGACCTTTATTGTTCTTGTTTAGTCGCGAATTGTTTCAACAGGCAAGCGGGTTTTCGCATAGTTTTCGTCACTTTCGCCAGTGGTGGTCGCAAGGCTTGTTAGCTATGTTGACCTATCGACGCCTGAGCGCATGCCGATCAATGTACGCGCCAATATTGGTACTTGAAGGTGCGAATGCAAACCAGTATTCGCAGCGTGCGTCGGTGCTTGGCCTGAGCTATTCGAGTGCAGGCATGTGGTTAACCTGGGTGTTGTTTCATTTTGAAGCGTTTTTTTATTTCTCGGTAATGGCGCTTGCAGCTTTGTTTTTACCTGAATTAATGGAAAGTGTAGTTGATGGATGGTTTTATGGTGAAGCTGCGAATAGTTACTCCGAGTTTGTTTTTAATCTTCTGGGCGTATTGATGGCGGTCATGGTGGCGCCTTTTTACGTTGCTGGCGGATTTATGTTGTACATTTCTCGTCGCATCGAGCTTGAAGGGTGGGATATAGAGATTTGTTTCCGCGAATGGCTAAATCAAAATCAAGCTCATGCAACTATTAGCTCGCCTGGACAAATTTCGGCATGAATCGGCTAAATAAAATTTTCGGCCGAGGTGTTGTTTTGAGTTTGATAGGGCTCGCTGTTTTCGCCCTTGGTAACAAACTGTCGCTGGCTCAGGACTCGTCAGAATATGATAGCTATAACAATAATTTTGTGCTCGAAGAAGGCGAACAAATTCCTCGTTCAAAGGCCAGTCAGAATTATCACCAACAAATCAATGAGATCCTAGCACACGAAGATTTCGGCAAAGAAGAAACTCGACAAAGCTGGCGATTTAAAAAATCCGAGAAAGAGGACGACGATGAATGGGATTTATTCCCTGACTGGCTAGCGGATTTGTTTGATCTCAACCCCAGTTCCGTTGCACTTCTAGCGGGAGTTATCGAAGTTTTACTATGGCTTGCAGCTGCGGCGATATTGGTTTGGCTTGTCTTTAAGCTAAAGGATGAACTGCCGAACTTATTCAGTCCCGACACCGCTGCGGCTGAGCCGGAATTACCGGCCTCTCTTTTCGGTGTGGAGCTTGAACGAACACAGCTGCCGACGAACATTGTCGAGCAAGCCCAGCAGCTTTGGCATGCGGGTGAGCGAAGAGAAGCATTGTCATTATTATTGCGAGGCAGTTTGGTTCGCGTATTAGAAAGATATCCTTGTCATTTGTTTGATAGCGATACTGAAAACGAGTGTTTAGCTAAAATTCAACAGGCGTCACCAAGCGACATTTCAAGCTTTATGAAAAGCTTGATTGAATGCTGGCAGACCTTGGCATACGCGCATCGTGAACCACAAGAAATGCAGTTTTCGCATCTTTGCAATGTTTATCAGGAGGTGTTTTAGTGGCTCGCTATCAATGGTGGCTGCTTGGAGGCCTGGCAACAATTTTATTGGCAGGCTATCTGTATTTCTCTCTAGAACGCTATGAAGAGCGTTACTTTGTGGATAAAAGCTTGGCGGCTCGGATCGATCCTTACCTTGCTGCTCAGCGCTATCTTGAGCGCCGCGGCGTAAATATTGAATTAGAGGACGAGCGTCTTAACTTCGATGACATTTCAATCGACGATATCGTTTTTCTATCTCATGCTGATTCGCTCGTCTTGAGCCAAAGCCAGGTTGATAAGGCGGTTGCATGGATTCAGCGAGGTGGATTTTTGATTGTCGGTGTTGAGACCGAAATTGAGGGTTATGCTTCATTGATCAAGCACTATCAGATTGAACCCAGTAATAGTTGGTACGATTCTGATCGATTTGACAATAATGGCGACCCTATAAAGAAAGAAAAACTAGAAGAAACAATTGATGAAATTAACGAGCAGTTAAATCAAAAAAACCAACATGCGGACTGTAAAGATACAGATCAACAGTCTGAGTCGACAACGACCGATAGCCCAACCGCCAGCGAATGTAAGTCAGATGAACCTGATGATTCCTTGATGGCACCGCATGATCCGTTTACTCGTGCCTTATTGGATCGATTGAATCTGGATTTTCATTACGAATATTACCCGGCCAATCTTCAGGGGATTGAAGATGATTTGTATTTGGCGGTGCTAGATCGTATTACCTTAGATCATCCATATTGGAGTGTTGACTCAGAAGACGATGAAGACCATCTCTATCCTGGAGAAATCGCTGGCTGGATTGCCGACGATTACGGCACTCGCTTAATTCAGATTAACGATGGGCAGGGCTCGTTGACAGCGCTGTCAAGCGCGCGGTTGTGGCAAAACGATTACATTGGTTTAGCAGATCACGCGCGCATATTAAGTTACTTTGTGCCAGACAGTGCTCGACTGCATTTGTTTTTTAATTCCCAGTCACCGGGCCTATCTGATCTGATCGACCGGTACTTACCAGAATTCTACATAATAAGTCTGCTGTTACTGGGTTTATGGCTATGGCGTATCGCGCTGCGTATTCAGCCGACGACTCAGGTGTCATTTGATAAAGCACGAGATTTCGGTGAGCACTTAAGAGCAGGTGCGCGTTTCTTGTTACAAAACAAGCAATATCAGGTGATGTTAGAGAGTTTAAAAGACGATATTGATCTGCAGATGCAGCGCTACGAACCAGGTTTCAAAACCATGAATGCCCGCCAGCAAGCAGAAAAACTCGCGCAGTATTCAGCATTAAACCAGGGGCAAATCGAGAATTGGCTTGCTCAGATAACAACGATTTCAAACGAGGCCGATTTCGTACAAGCGATAGCGATCGGTCAAACCATACGGAACAAGTTATGACAGAAAATATCGATAACACGACGTCCACCGCGAATATACGTCCTGAAGTTGAAAAATTAAGACGATTATTGGCGCAGGTAAACTCGGCGCTAGTGGGTCAGCAACAAGTAGTTAAGCAAGTGTTGCTGGCCTTGCTGAGTAATGGGCATGTTTTACTCGAGGGGGTACCAGGGCTTGGTAAGACACTTTTAGTTAGAGCTATGGCTAAAGGTTTTGACGGTGAGTTCAAACGCATTCAATTTACCCCAGATCTTATGCCATCAGATGTGACTGGTCATGTGGTTTTTGACATGCAAAATCAATCTTTTCAAATGAAGCATGGGCCGGTATTTACTAATCTTCTGTTGGCCGATGAAATCAATCGTGCCCCGGCCAAGTCGCAAGCTGCTTTGTTGGAAGTCATGCAGGAAAAGCAGGTAACTACCGAAGGGGAGTCGCGGCCTGTACCGCTACCTTTTATGGTGCTCGCAACGCAAAATCCACTGGAACAGGAGGGCACTTATCCATTACCTGAAGCCGAGTTAGACCGATTCCTAATCAAAGTAGTCATTGACTTTCCTAGCGCAGATGACGAAGTCGAATTGACTCGCCTGGTAACCGAGGGGCAGGTGGGTGACAACAACGTCATTGAGTCAATCAAGGCGCAACTGAGCGCAAACGAACTATTGTCAATTCAGCAACAAGTTGCCGATTTGCAAATCGACCAGCAAATTATTGATTACGCTGTGCGTGTGGTAAGGGCGAGTAGGCAGCATCCGTCTATTTATCGAGGTGCAGGGTCGAGAGCCTGTATCGCCTTAGTGCGAATCGCCAAAGCAAATGCGTATTTAGAGGGCCGTGATTTTGTTTTGCCTGACGATGTTAAGTCCTTGGCGGTAGCCGTGCTTCAACATCGAATTGCATTAACCCCAGATGCTGAAATTGAAGGTTTGAGCCCAGCACATATCTTGACTCAAATGCTTGCCGATATTGAGGCGCCTCGCCAGTGAATTGGCTCGCCAAGATAGCTGTTCGTCCAACGTCACTGTCGATTAAGTTAACACTGGGGCTGGCTGTGTTGGCCGGTGTCATTGGAGTAGTTCGTATTTTTGCCTACGATGCTGGGTTTCTGCCCTCAGGCACGCAATTGTTTTGGTACTCCTTAGTCGCATTCTTAGCCATGTCGTTGGTCGACCTGCTTAATCGCCCCAACCCAGGTTTACTCGAATGTCATCGATTTATTCCTACCTCGTTTGCGCTCAATCGGCCACAAACTGTTCGTTTTGAAATAGAGAATCACAGCAAACAGAAAACGACTGTCACACTCAATGATGCCACTCCAGAGCATTTTTATAGCCGCGCTTTTCCCTTAAGCCAGGAAATTGAAAATCAGCAAAAAGGAGTCTTTGAATATTCCGTAATCCCCAAACGTCGGGGCCTAGCGAGCTTCGCTCCGGCCTATGTGCTCGTAAAATCTGGATGGGGGTTGTGGGAGTTTCGGTATCGGCTGGGTCAGGCTGATACCGCTAAGGTATATCCGGACTTTAGTGCGGTCTCGAATTCGGTGGTGCTTGGGGTAGAGCAAGCTATGCGAAACATGGGCGCGCACATTGCCAAGCGCCGTGGTGATGGCATGGAGTTTCATCAGCTTCGTGAATTCCGAGAGGGGGATACTCTCAAGCAAATTGACTGGAAGGCAACTGCGAGAACAGGCACTCCTATTTCCAGGGAGTATCAAGAAGAGAAAGATCAGAACATCGTCTTCTTACTCGATTGCAGTCGGCGTATGCGTGCCTTGGAGAACAATCTAAGCTATTTCGATTACGCTTTAAATGCCTTGTTGATGAGTAGTTACATCGCCTTAGATAAAGGTGACGCCGTAGGAGTGATGGCTTTTTCAGGAGAACCAAGCTGGCTATCGCCAATCAAAGGCAAAACCAGCGTGAATACCTTGCTGAATCATCTCTATGATTTACATACCTCTACTCAAAGCAGTGACTATGTAGAGGCTGCAGAGCAATTATTGCTGAGACAACGAAAACGTTCTCTAGTGATCTTGTTGAGTAATTTGCGCGACGAAGATAAATCCGATTTGATTCAGGCGGTGGAGATATTGAGGCAGCGTCATTTGGTGATGGTCGTGGGCTTACGCGAGCAACTCATTCAGGGCGCGCAAACCATGCAAAGCCAGACTCAGGCTGATGTGTTGTTGTATGCCGGTATAAAGCACTTTGAGGTCGAGCGGTCCAAGCTACTCGCCTTGCTTCGAGCCAAAGGTGTATCGGTTGTTGATGCCAGCAATAAAAATTTGCATATCCAATTAGTTAACGAGTATTTGCGTCTCAAGCGCTCAGGGCGTATCTGATCATGGCTGGTTCATCACTGATCACTACAATGCCGCCATGAAAACACTCGTTTGGTTCCGCGAAGACTTGCGCTTGCAAGACAATCCAGCTTTGCATTTTGCTGCTACCAAAGGTGCTGTCGCTGCGGTTTATTTACTGCCTGAAAATCTTGGTAGCGCCAGTCGCTGGTGGTTACATCACAGCCTGGTTGCTGTCACTGAATCGCTGCAAAAATTTGGTATTGATCTTATTCTCATTAAGGGTCGACCAGAACTAGTGCTAATAGAATTGGCGGCCAAATTAGAGGTTGATCAGCTTGTTTGGAACAGGGTGTATTCACCAAGCGGTATCGAACAAGGCAAAGCACTTAAAAATGCCTTACAGCAGGATGGTATTGCACATCAATCTTTCAATGCGCAGTTGCTCATCGAACCCAACCAGGTATTCAATAAACAAGGCGGGCCATTCAAGGTGTTTACACCATTTTGGCGGCACTGTTTAACCATTTTGCAAGTCAGCCCGAGCTTGCCTGAGCCTCACCTAAAAGGGTTCGCTCATTCGCCGGTCGGCGAGGCTTTAGCTGACTGGTCGTTATTGCCAGGCAAGCCCGATTGGTCGGGCGGATTGCAAGCAAGCTGGTCGCCTGGTGAGAAAGGAGCAGCTCAGCGATTAGTGACTTTTATTGAAAATACAATTAATCGTTATCATGGTGGCCGAGATTTCCCGTCAGAAGCTAACACCTCATTGCTTTCACCGCATTTGGCTTTTGGAGAAATTAGCCCTCGACAGATTTGGCATGCCGTACACGAGGGCATGGCAGCAGGGTGGGTGCAGGCTCAACACGGTAATAAATTTTTATCTGAAATTGGTTGGCGAGAATTTGCTCGTTATCTTTTGGTGCATTTCCCACAGCTTGTCGATCAACCATTTAATACCCGCTTTGAGAACTTCCCCTGGCAAGAATCCCCCGAATTACTAAGTAGCTGGCAACGCGGGCAAACGGGTTATCCAATTGTCGATGCCGGAATGCGTGAGCTTTGGCATACTGGCTATATGCACAACCGCGTGCGAATGATCGTTGCCTCTTTTTTAACCAAACATTGCCTGACTCATTGGCTTGAGGGTATGAATTGGTTTTGGGATACGCTAGTCGATGCCGATATTGGCAATAATACCGCAAGCTGGCAGTGGGCGGCTGGATGTGGCGCTGATGCCGCGCCGTATTTTCGTATTTTCAACCCCATATTACAGGGCGAGAAATTTGACAAAGAAGGCGTTTACATCAAGCGCTGGGTGCCGGAACTAGCTAACATGCCAGCGCGATTTATTAATAAACCCTGGGAGGCGGGTGCGCTGATTTTAAGTGAAGCAGGGCTCCAGTTGGGCAAGGATTATCCTCTACCGATTGTGGATCACAAGCAAGCTCGTGAAAACGCGCTGGCGGCTTATCAACAAATTAAATCCCTTGTTTGATATTTTTGTAATAAAACCCCGCTTAATCGGCTCTTAATAAAGAGAAATTAGGCATTTGTTTGCGGTATAGCTCTAGCTGGCTTAGATTAGCCGCACTATTGGCCTAATAATAGACATGCTGTATGGATCCAATTGTTGGATTTAACCAAGATGATCTGCTTAAGCTGGTTGAGTGGCAAATGCCGTTCGGCAAGTACGCAGGCTCACGACTCATCGATTTACCCGAACCCTATTTATTTTGGTTCCACAAACACGGCTTCCCTGAAGGTGAGTTAGGCAGGCTAATGCAATTAAGCCTCGAGCTAAAAATAGAGGGTTTGGATGGTTTACTAAAACCGTTATAAAAAGACCCACATAAAAAGCTTGAGATCATTGACCGACAGCAGCATCAAACGAATACAGGTAAGCAAAGGTCATGAATATTCGAGATTTACAGTATCTGGTGGCGGTGCACGATCTCAATAACTTTAGCAAAGCAGCTGAGCGTTGCTTCGTTAGTCAACCAACGTTAAGTGGGCAGCTGAAAAAGTTAGAAGAAGAATTAGGTGCAACCTTGATAGAGCGTTCGACTCGTCAGGTGTTGTTTACACAATTGGGTGAAAAAATTGTCGATCAGGCGCGCCAGCTTTTAGCGACGGCCGATAACATCCGCAGCATCGTCAGCGCCAACGATGACCCCATGGCAGGGGAGTTTCATATTGGCTTAATCCCCACCGTTGGTCCGTTTATGTTGCCATTGGTGATGCCGTCACTCAGCAAACAATTTCCGCGGGCGCGTTTATTTTTACATGAATTACAAACCAAGGCTCTGCTCACCAAATTAGCTCAAGGCGAGATCGATGCAGCGGTAGTGGCCAAAGATGAATGGGCGCAACCCGTGCGCGAAATACCTTTATTTAGAGAGCCTATGCTGTTAGCGGTTTCAACAAGTGATGACTTAGCGCAAAGTGAGGCCTCTTTGCCACTCAGTGTTTTGCACGAGCGTGATGTATTAATGCTTGAAGACGGCCACTGCCTTAGAGATCAGGCATTGGGTGTGTGTTTTGCCGCCGGCGCCAAAAAAGAAGACGCTCGTTTTAGCGCCACTAGCATGGATACTTTATTGCATATGGTCGCCAATGGTGTTGGCATCACCTTAGTACCAAAAATGGCCACGCGAAAGAATATTGAAGGCGTGAAATTTATAGAACTTGAAGAATCACAAGCCGCCAGAGAATTGGTGGTGTTGGTCAGAAACAACAGCGCTCGTCTTGGCGCAATCAGAGAATTCGCATCCGCGATTCAACGTGAGGTACAAAATAGTGCGCGCTAAATTTTTCTTGCTTGTCTTAAGCTTCGCGATACCCATAGTGGCCAGTGCTGAACAACAAACTTTCAGCAGCACCGAACAACCCACTGCATTAATCGAGCTGTACACCTCCGAAGGTTGCAGCAGTTGCCCGCCAGCTGATCGCTGGTTGAGTTCTTTAAAAAGCGATGACGGCCTGTGGAGTAAATTTGTGCCGGTTGCATTTCATGTTGACTATTGGGATTACATCGGTTGGCCAGATCGTTTCGCCGATAATCGTTACAGCCAGCGCCAACGCCGCTACGCACACGAATTCTCAGAGCGAACTGTTTATACCCCCGGCATTCGCTGGGCAGGCTACGAATGGCGTTCATGGCGACGCGGCGAGTTACCTGATGAAACACCACAGGAAACGGCAGCGGTATTAACCATGACGGTTGACGATAATGGCCAGTTTACCGCCAGTTATCCCGAAAATGCAGGTGCTACCAGGCTAAATGTTGCCGTACTCGGCTCTGAGTTACAAACCGAAGTAAAGCGCGGCGAGAATCATGGCCGCACCTTGAGCCATGACTTTGTGGTGTTGGATTATCAGGTGCTCAATGTTGACGACAATGGTCAGTGGCAAGGCACAATTAAAAAGCCAAGTATTGATGCACCACAATACTCCGTTGCGGTATGGGTCAGCTCGCAAAATCGCCAGATTCCCTTGCAGGCAACGGGTGGTTATTTGAGTGAGGCTATTTGGGCGAACTAGGTTCGCCTCAAAGTAGTCTTTTGGTCTTCCCGATTTTTGAGAAAAGAGATGATCCGCTTTGTGCTCAATTAAATCCCAGCGATTTCCATATAGATCTTCAAATACGGCTACTGTGCCGTAGCCCATTTCCGTGTGATGCTTGTTCGCATCTTGCTTCTCAAAACTCGGTATTGTCACCTGACAACCGACAGCGCGTCATCAAATATTGAGATTTTTGTAGAGGCTCTTTAAATCAATCCGGAGTTTTATAACCCAAGCGGCAAGACCGCTGACTTGCCCAGCGCGTATAGACTCGATCAGCAAGTGATTTAACTCCAATCCAGCGTAGTGGCTTAAAAAGAAACCCAATGCGTGTATGTGACCAAGCCGCGACGGTGGCATCGAGGCCAAGCAGCCATTGGCCGTTAGCTGTTTGGTAATGGAGTATCTCTAGCATTTCGTAGGTGGGCTTTGCTAGTGTCTGCGCCTTGTGAATATCAGTAAGTTCTAAACGACCTCGGTTTAGGCGACGTAGTAAAGCGATTTCTTTGGCGCAAAGTGGGCAGTTGCCATCGTAGTAGAGCGTCGCTTTCATCCTCTAATTTTATGCTTTTATGCGCAAGGCTAGGTGAGATTTCTTGAGATCAGCTTTCGCAAGCGATAGACTCAGCACAATTTTCTATGCGTCGCACTTCATTTGTCAGCGACGTCAACAAAGATAAAGTACCGCTAATCTTTAGATCAACGCAGACGGTACATGACGCTCACTACGAGCACTACCAATAGGAAGATTAATATGGCTGGTCAGCGCGAGCAATTTCAATCTCGTTTAGGTTTTATTTTGGCGGCTGCAGGTTCAGCGGTCGGTATTGGCAATTTGGTTGGCTTCCCAGTGAATGCCGCGAAGAGTGGCGGCGCGGCCTTTTTGCTGGTGTACGCCGCGTTTGTGGTGTTTATTTGCTTGCCGGTCATGATCGCTGAAATGTCACTTGGGCGACACACGCAACGCAATCCGCTGGGCGCCTATAAGGCAGTCGCCGGTGATAAATCGCTTTGGCGCTTTGGCGGCTGGTTGGCGTTAATTACGCCCTTTATGATCGCGGTGTTTTATCAGGTGCTAACGGTGTGGTTATTAGGGTACTTTGTTGGCGCTGTCTCGGGCGACTTAACAGCGATGGCCCAGCCTGGTTACTTCACTGAGTTTATTAACAATTATGGCGTGTTCACGTATTTAGTGGTGTTGACGATTTTGGTCGGCGTGATTCTCAATTCCGGCGTGCAAAAAGGCATTGAGCGTCTGGCCAAGGTATTAATGCCGACCTTGTTTATCATGCTGTTAATCCTCACGATATTTGTTTTAACCTTGCCAAACGCGTTGGTCGGTGTGAAGTATTATTTGGTTCCTGACTTTGGCAAGCTGTCGTTATCAACGATTAATCTGGCTCTGAGCCAGGCATTTTTCTCACTCTCTCTTGGCATGGGTATCTTGATTACCTACGGGTCTTATGTGAGTCGCAAGGAAAGTATTAGTAGTGGTGCCAAGATGGTCGCAGGTGTTGATACCTCGGTGGCCTTTTTTGCTGGTTTATTAATCCTGCCAGCGATTTTTGTGTTTAACCCGCAAACCGATACGGCTGATTTATCATCGAGTTCGGTGGCTTTGGTGTTCACCTTTTTGCCAAAGATATTTTTGTCCTTGCAAGACTTGGTTGGTTACATCGGTGCGTCTTTGTTTGCCAGCACCTTTTTTCTGCTGGTGTTCTTTGCTGCTCTGACGTCCCAAGTCTCTATTTTGCAGGTGCCGATCTCGGCGTTTCAAGACGAACTAAAATTTAGCCGTTTAAAAAGCGTGTTAGCCCTTGGCGTGTGTGCGGCTTTGCTGGTAGTGGCCTGCACCGTATCTTTTGGCATGGTCGATTGGCTCACAAATTTTATGAGTTATGGTGGGGCAACGAAATCTTTCTTTGACCTGGTGATCGATGTGTTCTACGAGACCATCTTACCCTTGAACGGTTTAATTATTTGTCTGTTTGCGGTGTATTTTTGGCGGCGAGCCAATCTAAATAAAGAAATGGCGGTTGGCGATGACCAAGTGTCTGGTTCCTTTACTGAGCGTTACGTTAATTTTGCTTTAGGAACCTTTGTGCCACTGATCTTGGCCTTTGTGTTTATTAGCACTGTGTTATTGAAGTTCTTTGGCATCAGCCTGATTTAAGAATCCGCTGCTGCTCGCGCTTCCAGTCACGTTCTTTGATTGAGGCGCGTTTATCGTGTTGCTTTTTACCCTTAGCCAAACCGATTTTTAGTTTGGCTTTGCCACGTGACCAGTAAAGGCTCAGCGGAGCGAGCGTATAGCCAGCTCGTTCAACCTGGCCAATAAGGCGGCTAATTTCAATGCGTTTCATTAATAGTTTGCGGCGACGTACCGGATCAGCTTTGACGTGAGTCGAAGTAGAAGTGAGAGGGGAAATATGCGCGCCCTGCAAAAATAGTTCGCCTTGGTGAATAATGACATAGCTCTCTTTGAGCTGTACTCGAGCTTCACGCATACTCTTTACTTCCCAGCCTTCGAGCACCAGACCAGCTTCGAACTCTTCTTCAATGAAAAAGTCAAAGCGTGCCTTTTTATTGGTGGCGATGGTGTTCGGTGACGCTTTTTTGGATTTAGCCATTTGTGGGACTGGGTGTACTCACTTAAGCATGAATGATACCGTTGACCTAGCTGAAAAGAAAATCAATTGATTACTACGGAGTAAGCAAGTTTGGCTCTAGATTCTACCACTCAAACTGGGAACCGAAGTCGACCATCATGGGGAACCTATGGTGGTTTTCTGATGGCGGCGATTGGCTCATCGGTGGGGCTGGGCAATGTCTGGAAATTCCCTTATGAGCTCGGCATTCATGGAGGCACATTTTTATACGTCTATTTAGCTTGCGTGGTCTTCGTTGCTTTCCCATTGATCATTTCCGAACTCATGTTAGGCCGAATTGGTCAGGGCAACCCAGTGAGTGGTTTAATCAATGTTGCTAAGCTCGAGCGCTTGAGTTCTATGTGGCAGTTAATCGGTTGGCTTGGAGTGCTTGGCAGCTTTTTGATTTTCTCTTACTACTCGGTTGTTGCTTCTTGGATTTTGTTCTACACCATGAAGGCAATTTCTGGTGCCTTTACTGCGGTGCCAGCTGAAATTGTGCAAAATCAGTTTGGTGCCTTGCTACGGAACACAGATCAAATGCTGGTCTGGCATACCGTGTTCATCCTCATGGTCGTGCTGGTTTTGTCGCAGTCGGTTCGAATCGGTTTGGAACGCGCGGTCAGGTGGCTGATGCCGGGCTTTATTTTATTATTAGTGATTCTGGCGTTCTATAGTCGCCAGCTCGGTGACTATCAGGCTGCTTTAAATTTTATGTTTGAGTTTAATTGGCAAGACATTAATGCCGAGTTATTAGTTACCGCGCTAACTCAAGCCTTGTTCTCGCTGAGCATCGGCATTGGCATACTAATTATGTATGGTTCATATTTGAGTGAGTCTCGACCCTTGTTCTTCGGAGCCGGAACCATCATGTTGTTCGATTCGGCCATTGCGATCTTGATGGGCGTTGTTATTTTCTCCATTGCCTTTGCCTTTGGCCTGGCTCCTGATAGTGGTGCGGGTTTGATTTTCGAAACCCTGCCTGTGGCGTTTTCGCAAATGGTTGATAATTCTATTTTGGTGAGCAGCTTATTTTTTATTCTGGTGCTGTTTGCGGCCTTAACCTCCGGCTTTGCTTTGCTCGAACCAAGCATTGCCTTGCTAACTCGAGAGTTACCAATCAAGCGGCGCACCGCTGCCTGGCTCTTAGGTGCAATAGCCTGGTTATTAGGCTTGTTGTCTTTATATTCTTTTAGCTCTTTAAAGTTCAGTTTTTACTATTTCGGTAAAGAGCGTGAGTACGGTTATTTTGATTTATTTAATATCCTAAGTGTTCATTTAATTTTACCGCTCACTGCTTTGCTTACCGCGCTTCTTGCTGGCTGGTGTGTAAGTCGTACGCGAGCACGAGCTGCTTTAGGTGAACCCTGGAATATGTCGTTTAATTGGTGGCGCCTATGTAACCGCTTTATGGCGCCTGTATTAATTTCTCTGGTGTTGATCGCCGTGCTATTTGTGCCTGCTTGAGATAAGCTCGCGCTGCCTATTTGTGATGTTGACTGTGAGCTCAAACCAAATCGCACTCATGCTTAGAATAATGACTAAAGGCGACCAATAATGTCTGTTGTTAGGGTCGCTAAATCAGCTTTGCTGCAGTACAGCGCGCAGCAGCTTTTTGCACTGGTGGCGGATGTGGAATCATATCCGAAGTTTGTGCCGCGTTGTCATCGTGCCTCGATTGTGTCGCAACAAGATAATCAATTAGTCGCCGAGCTTGGCGTCAAGTTTGCCGGTTTCGATTTTAGTTTTAGTACGCAGAACTCCTTAGAACCTGTCAATCGCATAAGCCTTGAATTACATACGGGGCCATTTAAAACCTTAACAGGTGAATGGCTATTTCAAGAGCTTGACCAGACAGCCAGCAAGGTATCGCTTACTATCGATTTTGAATTCGACAATCTATTTTCTAAAGCCGTATTTTCATCTGCGTTCGAGTCGGTGCTTACTGCTCAGTTTGATGCATTTCAAAAGCGCGCTATCGAAGTACATGGAGCCCCTAATGCATCAGATTAAAGTATCGCTGGTTTTTGTTACCGAAAAAAAACAGTGGTTGTGGGAGGCTCAGGTCGCACGCGGAACCAACGCAATCGAGTTTGTTCAGCTGTCGGGTTTTCTTGAACAAATCGATGAGCTAAAAGACCTAGCCTTGACATCATTGAAACTCGGTGTCTATGCCGAAAAAATATCGAGTGATTATTTGTTAGAAGAGGGCGATCGAGTTGAGATCTATCGTGAGCTTACTGCTGACCCCAAAGAGGTGCGACGCCAACTTGCTTTGCTTGGCAAAACGATGGGCAAAAACTAATAGGCTCAAACTATATGCGAAATTGGGTTCACGTTGCCTAGTGTATCGTCTTGGCAATGTTAGAATGTTTTCGCGAACTGACTAACAGAAGAGAGAGTTTTGTAAAAAAAGCGTCATATCTATAGATGACATTAGCATCAAAAATTGTATTCAATGCAAGTGGCAAGCTCGTCTATTTCCTGAGCAAACATAAGTATGTGGTTAAGACACAGCATCATTAAATGTGCCAGTCTGATTTTCTAGATATAATGTGAAATATATTGTTGACTCAAAAACGGCGGCAATACGTTGCAGTCCTTACATTGTCACTTTGTTCCGCGACTCAGTTTTACAGACTTTGATTAGTATCGCTTAATTAGTATTTTCAAAAAAGTCTTGATAAAAATTAGCTCTATAGATTTGTACCTGATTAGTTTTAAGTATTTGGAGGAGAAGGTTTATGAAAACCTCGTTTAGAAAAATAGCTATTGCAACCGCGATAGCTTGCACTGCCAGCCCACTTCTTGCCACTGCGCAGGAAGGGGGAGGCTTAATTGAAGAAGTGGTTGTTACCGCAACCAAGCGTGCTTCAACTTTACAAGAAACCCCTGTCGCTGTGTCTGTAACAAGCGCAGAGACCATCGAAAAAGCGCAAATTGTTGACTTACAAGATTTGCAAAGTGTCGTGCCAACTTTGCGCGTGAGCCAATTACAAAATTCAACTAATACCAACTTTATTATTCGTGGTTTTGGTAATGGCGCGAACAACCCTGGTATTGAGCCATCGGTAGGTGTGTTTATTGATGGTGTTTATCGTTCCCGCTCTGCTGGTGCAATTACTGATTTGCCCAATCTGCAGCGCGTGGAAGTGCTATCTGGCCCGCAGAGTACGCTGTTTGGAAAAAATGCGTCGGCTGGTGTGATCAGTGTGGTTTCAGGAAAGCCAAGCGGCGAAGTCGCCGGAGACTTCTCTTTGACTTTCGGCAATTTTAGTCAAGTCATTGCCAAGGCGTATTACGAAGCACCAATTTCAGACACGGTAGCATTTAGCATCGCCGGTTCAGTGAATCAACGCGACGGCTATGCGCAAAATGTGACCACTGGTAACGACGTGAACAACCGAGATCGCGAGGCGTTTCGAGGGCAATTGCTGATTAACCCAAGTGATGCAACTGAGATTCGTATAATTGCCGATTTTGATACGCTTGATGAGCGTTGCTGCTTCGCTGGTAATCTAGTGTCAGGCCCCGCCTCTTTTGCAATTCGCGCAGCTGGCGGTAACTTAGTTGACAATGATCCTGAGGCCCTCACTTTCTTCGCAGATACCGATTCCAATAACGAGCAGGACAATGCTGGTATTTCGATTCAAGTTGATCATGACTTTGGTGGTGTTTCGCTCACCTCGATCACTGCTTACCGTGATATTGATACGTTTGCGATCATCGATACTGATTTCACCAGTGCAGCGACGTCGGAGAACCCAGTTGCGTCACAAATCGAAACCTTTACACAAGAATTTCGTTTGAGTTCTAATTCTGGCGGCGCCTTTGACTGGTTGATCGGTGGCTATTTCTTCGACGAATCTGTCACTAATCAGAACGCCATTACCTTCGGGCCAGGTTTTCGCCCCTTTGCTGATGCTTTAACTGCCGGATTAGGCGCACCGGGCGCGCTAGGAGGTACTGAATTTGCCCTAGGTTTTCCGCAAGGTACTTTCTTTGCCGCAGGTGAAGGCACGGAAGAAGAATCTACCCTTGATAACCAGGCGATTTCGATCTTTGGTCAGTTGGATTTTGATATTAGCGATACGCTCAGCGCGACGGTTGGTTTGAACTACACGCGTGATGAGAAAGATGTTTCGGTTCGTCAGGTCCGCAGCGACTTGTTCTCATCACTGGATTTTGTTGATATTGGTTTTCAGGGTGCTTTTGCTGGTGCCTTCCAAACCATTACTGGTTTGCCGCCAACGCCACAAAATATCGCAGCAATTCCACAAGCGGCTCAAGCGGCTCAAGCTTTTGCCACTCAGGCATCAACTGACCCGGCTCAAAACCAGTTACTTGGTTTGCAACCATTACAGTTTTTACCGCCAGTTGTGGCCTTCCCGAATGCAGTTGAAAACGGACAGTCAGACGATGATGAGTTGACCTATACTTTACGCCTAGCCTGGGATGTTAGCGATAACTTCAACGCTTATGGATCATTTTCAACAGGGTTTAAGGCAACTTCTTGGAATTTGAGTCGTGACAGTGCTCCGATTCCACAAGATATAGCGGCCTTGGCAGGCGCCGGTTTATTGACGCCTAATCTGGTGCCAGGCACGCGTTTTGCTGGTCCAGAAGAAGCAGAGGTCATTGAACTGGGATTCAAAGGTCGTTTTGAAAACTTCGCCTTCAATGTGGCGATTTTTGATCAAACTATCGAAGGTTTTCAGCAAAATACCTTTCTAGGTACAGGTTTCAATTTAATTAATGCGGGTGAGCAATCGACAACTGGCATCGAATTTGATTTAACTTACTATCCTATCGAGGCATTAGAACTGAAGTTATCAGGCGCTTTCCTTGATGCGGTATATGATGAATTCCTTGGTGCAGTAAATGAGGTAACAGGCGAAGCGGTTGATCTTAGTGGGCAGGACGTTGGTGGTGTCACCGACACCAACCTGTCTCTCTCTGTTAGCTACAACTTCCTGCTCGGCCAAAATGAAGGTTATATCCGCGGTGATTTCTTTTATGAAGAAGACACACCGATTGGTGACTTAGCAACAGCTCAATTCGAACGCAATTCAGAAAATTTGAATCTGGCGCTAGGTTTCACTACCGCAGCCGATTGGAACTTTTCGATTTGGGGGCGTAATGTGACCGATCATACTTCGCTGATCAGTGCTTTTCCTTCAGTAGCTCAATTGGGTAGTTTTAGTGGTTACCGCACGCAACCACGTACATATGGAGTAACCATCGGTAAGAAGTTCTAAGCGTACTTTTTATCTTAGCTTTTAAAACTCAAAGCTGGCATCGAGTTATTCGATGTCAGCTTTTTTATGTTCTTTCAAGTCCTTAATTGTCAAATGAATGCCCGCTATAGAAAGAGAATAGTGACATTCTTATTAGAACCTTGTTAAAGTCACACTTATATAAGTTAGATAATAACTTTTTGGGCTGAAAATCATAATATGCTAGATCTCTGTACGGGAACTAGCTCTAAAAGCCCGCCTAAATTCGAATTAGTGAATAAAATATTTATTAATTCGTTAAAATTAGTCAATATAAAATTGGAGGAGTAGGAAAGTGAAATTTTCATTGAAAAAGCTCACTGTGGCAGTGGCATTGGGTGGGGTATGTAGCCCGACTCTAGTAATGGCGCAAGATAGCGGTTTGATCGAGGAGGTCGTCGTCACCGCGACCAAACGTACCGCGACTTTGCAAGACATTCCTGTAGCGGTGTCTGTTACCACTGGTGAGACGATCGAGCAGGCTCAAATCTTAGATATTAACGACTTGCAATCTGTTGTGCCCACGCTTCGGGTCAGTCAGCTGCAAAGCTCAATCAATACTAACTTTTCTATTCGCGGTTTTGGAAATGGCGCCAATAACGCTGGCATCGAGCCTTCAGTCGGTGTTTTTATCGACGGCGTGTATCGGTCCCGCTCAGCTGGTGCTATTTCAGATCTTCCAAATCCGGAGCGGGTTGAAGTTTTGAGTGGGCCTCAAAGCACGCTTTTTGGTAAAAACGCATCTGCAGGTGTGATTAACGTTGTAACGGCCAAGCCATCTGGCGATAATTCCGGTCGTATATCTGCTTCTTTAGGTAATTTTAGCCAGGTACTTTTGAAGGGTTATTATGAAGGAGCCATCTCCGATAATGCCGCATTCAGCATTGCTGGTTCTTACAACGAGCGCGATGGTTATGCAACTAACAATCTTACCGGGCAAGATCTAAATAATCGTGATCGCCAGTCTGTGCGTGGGCAACTACTATTAAACCCGAACGATACGACTGAAATTCGAGTTATCGCTGATTTTGATACGATAGATGAGCGCTGCTGTTTCGCAGGCAATTTGGTGTCTGGCCCAACGTCTTTCGCAATTCGTGCTGCTGGAGGTGAATTGGTTGACAACGATCCTGAATCCCTGACTTTTTTCAGTAATGTTGATTCATTCAATGAACAAGACAATACCGGTTTGTCAGTTCAAATTGATAAAGAATTCAATAACTTTCAGTTGACATCCATTACTGCATTTCGTGATCTGGATACTTTTTTCCAAATTGATACCGACTTTACCAGTGCGGATTTAGCTTCCAATTCAACCGATTCACAAATCGAAACCTTTACTCAAGAGATTCGTTTTACTTCCAATGGCGATGGCCCAATCAATTGGATGATTGGTGGCTACTATTTTGACGAGTCCGTCGAAAGTACCGACCAGTTAACTTGGGGTCCGGGGTTTCGCCCTTATGTGGACGTGCTCGCAGCAGCAGCAGGCGCTGCTGGTGCACTAGCTGGTGTCGAAGCAGCGCTGGGGTTGCCTTTCGGCTCTTTTTACACGCCCGGTGATGGCACGCAAGAGGATTCCACACTCGATAATGAAGCCTTCTCTGTATTTGGTACGCTAGATTTTAATCTAACTGATCGACTCACAGCGACAGTTGGTTTGAACTACACAAACGATGAGAAAGAAGTTGCAATTAATCAACCTAGATCAGATTTGTTTGGTTCGGTTGATTTAATTGCACTTGGTCGTGGGCTAATCATTCAAACTCTTGCAGCTCAAGGTTTGCCGTTGCCGGTCGCAGCTCAAATCGCGGCGGGCGTACCAGCCGATCAAACGCCACTAGCTGGTCTGCGCACGCTGCAATTTCAAACTCCGTTCCAAAATTTTCCTAATGGAATCGAAGCCAACAGCACCGATGACGATGAGTTAACTTACGATATTAGATTATCGTTTGATTGGACAGACAGTGTCAGTGTTTATGCTGGTGTCTCAACCGGGTTTAAAGCCAGCTCCTGGAACCTGAGTCGCGATTCACGACCGTTTGCTAATGATTTGGCAGCTTTAGCCGCAGCAGGGATAATCGTACCAAACTTGATCGACGGTACTCGTTTTGCTTCTCCAGAAGAAGCCGAAGTATTTGAAATCGGCTTGAAAGCACAATGGGAGCGCGTTGCCTTGAACGTGGCTATTTTTGATCAGTCAATTGAGGGCTTCCAATCAAACGCGTTTATCGGCACGGGATTTAACCTAGCAAATGCGGGCGAGCAATCAACCACGGGGCTGGAGTTTGATGTTACTTATTTCCCAATAGATGCACTTCAGCTGAAGTTTGCTGCCACTTTACTTGACCCAATCTACGATTCTTTCGAAGGTGCTGGTCGTGACCCATTAACTGGTGAGGTAGTTGACCTGTCTGGTGAAACGCCTGGTGGCATCACTGAGACTAGCTTCTCGGCATCAGCTAACTATAATTTCGCATTTGGAGAGAATGAAGGCTTCTTGAGAGCTGATTACTTCTTTGAAGACGACACGCCAATTGGTGATCTTGCGATAGAGCAATTTATTCGCAGCTCTCGCAACTTGAATTTATCCGCTGGTATCCGCACACCTGGTGGCTGGAGTTTGTCGGCTTGGATTCGAAACGCGACTGATCACGTTTCATTGATCAGTGCCTTTCCATCAGTCGCACAGGATGGTAGCTTTAGTGGCTATCGCACTCAACCACGAACTTATGGCCTGACAATCTCCAAGGATTTTAACTAGGTTGAATTCCCCTATTAGATTGAATAAGGGTTAGATTGAATATAGGTGCCAGCCGCGAAGTGATTCGCGGCTGGTTTTTTTTGTCTTAAGCAAAATGATTAGTTAAGCTCTGACTATGAATTTCCAATTCAAAACAGTGCCAAACATCCAGCTGGGGGTAGGCGCAAGCGCCAAGCTTGGCGAACATATTCAGCATTTGGCATGTCACAAGGCCTTTATTGTTAGCGACACTGGCATTATTGATGCGGGCTTGTTTGACGACGCTGAAAATCATCTGCGTTCATTAGGTATTGAATGTGAAGTATTTAAGGCTGTGGTTGCCGACCCTCCGGAAGACGTGGTTTATGCTGCACTTGAACATATAGTCGAGGCAAAGTGCGATTGCGTTGTCGGCTTCGGTGGCGGTAGCTCTCTAGACGTGGCCAAGTTAGTGGCGGTGCTGGCTAAGCAACAACAAACGCTGAGCGATTGCTATGGGGTAGACCAAATTACTAGTTCTAGGTTACCGCTAATACAGGTACCCACTACAGCTGGTACAGGGTCTGAGGCGACTTGTGTGGCAATCGTTACTACTGGCAAACATACCAAAGCAGGGGTGGTCAGTGATGTGTTGTTTGCCGATACAATTATTATAGATGCACAGCTAACTCTTGACCTGCCACCAGCGGTAACGGCCGCAACCGGTATTGATGCCATGGTGCATGCGGTCGAAGCATTCACCAGCAAGCGCTTGAAAAATCCATTGTCAGATATGTTGGCTAAGCAAGCGCTCTCTCTGATGTCATGCAGTATTCATACAGCCGTTCACGATGGCAGCAACCTCAATGCCCGCAGCGACATGCTATTAGGCGCTATGTACGCGGGCCAGGCGTTTGCTAATGCGCCAGTCGGTGCTGTGCACGCATTAGCTTATCCCTTAGGTGGGATTTACCATATACCTCATGGTCTAAGTAACTCCTTGGTGTTGCCACATGTATTACGGTTTAATGCCAGCGCTGCGGATCATCTTTATCAAGAGTTGATTGATTGTGTGTTGCCGGGCGTGAAATCCGAGAGTGCTGGTGCTAGATTGGCGGATTATTTTCAGCAATTAGCCAAAGATCTTCAGCTTCCTGGCACACTTAGTGAAATGAACATTAAGCATGACGCGCTCAATCAATTAGCAGAGCAGGCCATGTTGCAGCAACGTTTGCTTATCAATAATCCTCGTGAAGTAAGTGAGCAAGCAGCATTGCAAATTTACCAGCAAGCTTTTTAAGCGGTTTGATTAACGTAGCTCATGACTGAACTTGAATCAAAATCACGCCAAAATTACGGCTATTTTGTGCCCATAAGCACTCGTTGGATGGATAATGACGTGTATGGACACATTAATAATGTGACCTATTACAGCTATTTCGATACTGCGGCGAACTCTTATTTAATCGATACGGCAGGCCTTGATATTCATCAGGGTGACGTTATTGGTTTTGTTGTCGCATCGAGCTGCCAATATCATTCGCCCATTGCGTTTCCTGATTCCATCGAAGCTGGTGTGCGAGTTAACAAAATTGGTCATAGTTCGGTTGAATATGGCATAGCAATTTTTAAACAAGGCCACGAACAAGCCAGCGCTGCAGGCAAATTTACGCATGTGTTTGTTGAGAGAGCCACTGGGCAGCCAGTGCAAATTCCGGTACCAGTGAAAAATGCTTTAGTAG
>CAYVYS010000036.1:0-33920 GCA_964455815.1 uncultured Gammaproteobacteria bacterium | reverse complement strand
TTGGTCATTAGCACTAATTTTTCCGCACCGAGTTCAGAGGCCAGTGCACCGGCAACCGAATCAGCATTAATATTATAACTAGCGCCATTGTCACCAGAACCGATAGGCGCAATCACCGGTATAAAACGCTCTGCTTCAAGAGTTTGTACCAGATCTGATTGAATGGAGGTAACTTCGCCAACATGCCCATAGTCTACGTCCTCTTTACCAGAGCTGATTTTGCGAGCTTGTATCATGCCACCGTCTTTGCCACTCAAACCCACCGCTTTACCGCCGTGGCTATTGATCAGGCTGACAATTTCTTTATTAACCAGCCCGCCTAAGACCATTTCGACAATTTCCATGGTTTCCGCGTCGGTGACTCGTAAACCGTCGATAAACTCGGTTTGCTTGCCAACCCGCTCTAGGGTTCCCGAGATCTGCGGCCCGCCGCCATGTACGACGATGGGGTTCATGCCTACTGCCTTGAGTAATACGACATCTTTGGCAAAACTGCGCTTGAGCGAGTCTTCAACCATGGCGTTTCCGCCATATTTGATCACAATGGTTTTGCCGTGGAATCGTTGAATATAGGGAAGCGCTTCACTTAAGATGCGGGCGACTTGTTGCGTCGTTTCTGACTGAGTCGTGTTTGACATTAGCTTTTTCGCGAAAATTCGCACTTTTTATGTCATATCATTATATCATTGCAGCCAGTCAAGATTGTTAGACATGCTTTTGAAAACTGCTGCAAGAAGGATTAAATAAGAAGAAGACATTGCGGCACAAAGAGTGAATCCATCAACCGCGCATACGCATCTAAGGTTGAGAACACATCACATCTCTTCTTTTGTCTTATGACCGCGACCAATACCCAAGAACTCGATAAATTTATGCGCCCAACCTCAGTACCTAACCAGCAAACCTTAAAACATATGGGTCTCGCCGCCTTTATGCTGTTTCTGAGTGCTTGCGCTAATAAAATCAACGACTTACCGAAAGAAACAGACATCCGAGTGCCCGAAAAATGGCAAGGTACGTCGACCGTAGTAATTACTGAACGAGGCGCCGACGAGCAAGCCGAACAAACGGTTGAGGAGCCCGCATCAGCAGAACCTGAAGCGGTCGAAGAAAACTGGCTGAGCAGCTTCGATGACCCTGAACTCAATAAATATGTCAGTTCAGCCTTGTTAAACAACCCGGATTTATTGGATTCGGCGGCCCAGCTACGCACTGCAATCGAACAAGTAGCGATCACTGGCGCTAATCTGTGGCCAACCATTCAGGCGAATGTTAACGGGCGTCAAAACGAGCAGTTTTTTAGTAGTGGTCAAGGCGATGGCGCCGTCACTACTACAACCACACGCACAATTAGCAAAACTTTAGATGTATCTTGGGAAATCGATATTTGGCGAAAGCTAACTCAACGTAAAAGAGCCGCAGCATTGTCTGCAAAAGCCCAGGCTGAGTTATTTAAGGCAGCTGAATTGTCATTGGTTGCTAATGTTACGCGAGCCTGGTTTGATCTGGTCACTAATAAATTGCAGCTCGATTTAGCGCAACGGCGACTAGAAAGCTTCAAAAGTACTGCGCAATTAATCGATGAAAACTATCAAAGGGGTTTGCGTTCTGCTTTAGACGTTTACTTGAGTCGTGCTGACGTGCAACGACAATTATCAGCGCTAGCCGATTCAAAGTTCCGTTACATCCAGTCTTTGCGTACCTTTAAGACCTTGCTCGGAGAATACCCCGATGCCGAAATGGAGTTTAATGCCAGCCTGCCTGAGCTTACCACCAATGTGTCGGCAGGGTTGCCAGCAGAACTTTTGACGCGTCGACCTGATCTTCGTGCCAGCCAGTTACAATATCAGGCAGAAATCGCTACTGCGCGAGCGGCGCAAAGAGACCTATACCCGAGTCTTAATTTTTCTGGCTCAATCGGTGACAGTCGAAGTCGTTTCAACTCAATGTTTGAAACAGACAATATGATCGAAACCCTGGTTGCCGGCCTCACTGCTCCAATCTTTGCTGCGGGCGCTTTGCGATCTGCGCGAGATCAAGCCTATCACCAGGCCGAACGTGCGTATGCAAATTTGTTGCGCACTACTTTAACCGCGTTTGAAGAAGTAGAGAATTCGCTATCAAGAGAAACTTTGTTAAACCAACAACACACCGCGATTAAACAAGCGGTGGAATTAGCCGAAGGCGGCTTGAATCTGGCATTGGATCGTTACCAATCAGGTATTGAGAGCTATACCACGGTCTTGCAGTCTCAACGCAGCCTTTTCGACTCACTTGAAAATGAACTAAACATCCGCAACGCTCTGCTCCAAAACCGAATCAGCTTGCATCTCGCGCTAGGCGGCGATTTTCAAAGCACAGAAGATCGGGAGAACAGAGAGTTGCCGAGCGTAACCAGCAGACAGCCACAGCCCACGACACAATGAGTACTGAGTATCAATTCGACTTAGAAACGGAACCGAAAAAAGCGAATATCCTGGTTCGAGCATTTAGGGCAATCCCACGCAAAGCTAAGATAGTCGCCTGCATTCTTGGCGTTACAGTGCTGGCAGTCAGCTTGCTGGCTGCTTTCAAACCCGAAGCTCAAAAACGCGCTATCCCAGAAACAGTCGTTCGAGTTGATGCGATATCTGCAACACGCAGTACTTATCCAATTATTGTTAACGCCAACGGAACGATCGAAGCCGAAACTCGGGGCAATTTGGTGGCTCAAATCAGTGGCGAGATTGTTGCCACTTCTGACAATTTTAAAACTGGCGGCAGCTTTAAAAAAGGCGAGGTGTTGATTGAAATTGACCCACGCGACTTCCAAGCAGAAGCCAGCCGCGCGTTAGCGAACTTATCCAGAGCGCAAGCGAATTTTCGCAGCGAACAAGCCAACGCTAAGCAAGCTAAGCAAGATTGGGAACGTCTTGGTAACACTGAACCTGCACCAGACTTAGTGCTAAGAAAACCTCAACTAACAGCCGCTCAAGCGGAGTTGGATTCGGCGCGTGCGGCGCACGACACTGCTAAGTTAAACTTAAGCCGAACTAAAATCACCGCGCCATACGATGGCCGAATTATCGATCGTCGTGCCGTGTTAGGCCAATATTTAACACTGGGCTCACCTATCGCCGAAGTGTTCGCAGTAGATGGTGTGGAAGTCCGCCTGCCGATCAGCCAGGAAGAATTCAGCCAGCTCGGGCTGGACTCATTTTCTTCGAATAGTAGCGATCAGGATTACAGCGTGGTTTTAAGCAGTCAAGTCGGCGGCGAAGAGTACCGCTGGAATGCGCGCATCACTCGCACTGACTCAACCTTTGACATCAATACCCGACAAATTGACATTATTGCTGAAGTGCAAGATCCTTTTAGTCGCAATAATGTCAACAGTGGCCAGCCGCCCTTGAAAATTGGCCAGTTCGTTGCGGCTCAAATCACTGGCCGTTCGGTTGATGATGTCTTTGTGATACCCAATAAGAGTATTCGTGAAGGCAGTTATGTGTATGTGATTCGTGACGGCAAGCTGACCAAGCAAGGCATCAACATATTATGGCAAGACGATCAAAATGCATTACTGAGTGAAGGCTTAAATAACGAAGAGTTAGTGGTAACAACCTCTTTAAACAGTACTCTAGCTGGTGCTACAGCGAAGCTGCCTGATGGATTTAATGCACAAGCGCAAACCCCTCTCGCGGCGGCACCAAGTCCATCGTCAGATGACACAGATTTCACCTCAGCTGACCAAACAGCAACAGACGCGCCATCCAATGATATTGCTGACGAGCTCACAGAAAGCGCTGACGATACTGCGCAAGGCGATATTAACCAACCAAGTGCCGCAGGCAACACATCAGCCGAAGCGACGCCAGCAAGCAATAGTTCGGCTAGCCAGTAAGCCGCAAGATCGCGATGATCGAATGGTTTGCCCGCAACCCTGTCGCCGCCAATCTATTGATGGCGACGATTGTTATTGTTGGGGTTCTCTCAGCATGGCGAGCCATTCCACTAGAAGTATTCCCGAGCTTCGAATTTGATCAGGTTCGAGTGTCAACGGTGTTCCGCGGCGCAACTCCGAGCTCCGTTGAAGAAGGCATCACGAATCGTGTTGAAGAAGCCATTTACTCGATTGAAGGAGTCGGCAAGCTAACCTCCAGCTCATCAGAAGGCTTATCAACCATCATCGCAGAAGTAGTAGAAGGCTATGACAAGCGAGCCATTCTTAACAATATAAAACTCAAAGTTGACGCCCTAAATACTTTGCCATCTAATGCTGAGAATTCGGTTGTGTCGCTGGTGAAACGCAACGAAGGAGTGATTCAGGTTGCCGTCTTAGGCGACGTTGATGCTAAAACCTTACGCGCTACGGCTGATCGGGTGCGCAACGGTCTATTAGCTCAACCTGAGGTTACTCTGGTTGATTTGCTTGGCGTTAAAAATTACGAGATCAGTATTGAGGTATCCCCTGAATCACTAGAAAGCTATGGCTTAACACTTGCTGATGTTAGTCAGGCGATTCGCTTTGGTTCGCTTGATGTCTCGGCTGGCAATATTCGCACGCAAAACGGCGATGTACTGGTTCGCACTAATGGGCAAGCGTATAAGCAAACCGAGTTCGCAGCGATTCCGGTGATCAATCAGCGCGGCGCTGACCCAGTTTTATTAGGTGACATCGCCACGATCGTAGATGGCTTTGAAGATCAGCCTTTAGAAACGTTGTTCAACGGAAAGCCGGCGATCATGATGGACGTCACACGCACTGGCCAGCAGTCTTCTATCAAGATTTCCAGTGCCGTTAAAAGCTACATTGAAGAGTTTAATAAGAACTCCAGCGGCGACATCCGTCTTGAGTACTGGGATGATGATTCCAAAATTGTCAAAGCACGGCTTTCCACTCTGATCAATAGCGGAATCTATGGCAGTATTCTGGTGCTTTTGGTCTTATCGCTGTTTTTACGGCCAGCAGTTGCATTCTGGGTTTTTCTTGGCGTGCCAGTAAGCTTTATGGGCGCCTTCATTTTTATGCCCTTTGTAGGCGGCACCTTTAATATCATGGCCTTGTTCGCCTTTATAACGGTGCTTGGTATTGTTGTTGATGATGCGATCGTAACCGGCGAGAATATCTATCGAAAAACCCGCGAAGGCATGGAACCCTTAGAGGCCTCCATCGTTGGTACCAAGGAGATCGCGCTGCCGGTGACCTTCGGCATATTAACTACCGTGGTGGCGTTTTTGCCAATGACCGATTTAGGCAATACACGAGTTGGGTTTATAGCCCTGCAAATCCCCATCGTGGTAATTCCTGTGTTGTTAATGTCGCTGGTCGAATCAAAGCTAGTGCTGCCTGCACATTTAAGCCATGTTAAACCACGCGACGAAAGCGCCAAGTCTGGCTTGATTAGCCGGCTGCAGCTTAAGGTGTCACGCGGTTTTGAAGAATCAGTAGTTCGGTTTTACCAACCCTTTCTAGAGCGTTGTTTGAATAACAAGCTGGTTAGCATTGTTACTCTTTTGGCGATTTCAACCACTATTGTCGCGTATGCGGCCAATGGTCATTTACGCGCCACGTTTTTCCCACGGGTTGAAGCCGAACGCATCACCGTTTCACTGACTATGCCAGACACGACTGGTTACCAAACAACCAAAGCTTATCTGGAAGGGATTGCTGAACAAGTTCGCCAACTGCAAGAAAAATATCGAGACCCGCTAAGCGGCCGCTCGGTTATTCGACATTACTTTGTGCTCGCCGGTACCGCCAATGGCAATACCAAACCAAGTGTCGGCCAGGTTTTGGTCGAACTGATCGGCCCAGAAGAACGACATGTCAGCATTCGCGCCTCACAACTCACCAATGAACTAAAAACTAGGGTTGGTGACATTCCTGGTAGTGAATCGCTCGGGTTTGTGTTTGAACTGGGCCGCGCTGGCACGCCGATCAATGTTGAGCTCTCTGGTGGCAGCGTGGAGCAAATGCGCGACATTGGCATGCGTTTGCGCGAGCTTCTAAAAACCTTTCCGAATGTATTTGATATTCAGGACAACTTTTCAGGCGGCAAAGAAGAATTAAATATCGCATTAAATGATAAGGCCAAATCGCTTGGCCTAGATCTGACGGATGTCGCCACACAAGTTCGTGGCGCCGTATTTGGCTTAGAGGCACAGCGTATCCAGCGCGGACGCGAAGAAGTGCGCGTCATGGTGCGCTTACCCAAAGAAGCACGTTCATCAATTGAAGACCTAAAAAGTTTAAGCGTGCGTATTGATAGGAATAGCGAGTCAGTGCCATTAAGCGATGTTGCCATCATTACCCCTCGCAGCAGCCCGACAACATTGCATCGACTCAATCGGAAATCGATTTTAAGTGTGGCCGCCGACGTGAACAAACAACAAGCTGACGTACCGGCCATCATGCGTGATATTCGCAGGTTCCTAACTGAAGAACTCGCCAAAGACCCAAGTATAAAATTCGATTTCAAGGGCGAAGCTGAAGAACAAGCCAAGAGTAATGATGGATTTAGAACCGGCGGCGTATTGGTGTTGATTGCCATTTATGCATTGCTCGCCATTCCATTTAAGTCTTACGGCCAGCCCTTAATTGTGATGTCGATTATTCCTTTTAGCGCGGTTGGGGCGGTGTTGGGTCATATCATCACTGGCTATGATTTATCAATTTTAAGTTCAGTGGGTTTGATGGCTCTGATTGGTGTGGTTGTTAACGATAGCCTGGTGCTAGTCGACTACATAAATCGTGCTCGAGCAAAAGGCATGGCCGTGCTTGAAGCTGTTATTAGTAGCGGTACCGCTCGCTTTCGCCCGGTCATACTAACATCTATCACAACTTTTGCCGGTCTCACGCCACTACTACTCGACAATAGTACGCAATCTGAATTTCTTAAGCCGATGGCCATTTCACTTGGCTTTGGTATTGTATTCGCGACCGCAATTACCTTGATTATCGTGCCAATTAATTACTTACTCGCCTATCGATTCAAGTACGCCAGCATTAAGCTGATTCGCCATTGGTGGCAGAGCTGGCTGGAATTTTGGAATCGCGATGATAAGCCGGAACGAATTGGCTAAGCTTTATGATTGAATGGTTTGCAAAAAATCCAGTCGCAGCTAATCTGTTAATGATCGGCATCGTTTTAGCCGGCTTAGCTTCAGCAATTAATGAGGTTCCAATCGAGCTGTTTCCCTCGGACGAACCGAATAGCGTTTCGATCAACACTGAGTTCAGAGGCGCGACGCCACAAAATGTTGAACAAGGCATCACTTTGCGCGTCGAAGAGGCGATTGCGGATATCGAAGGCATAGAAGATATTCAGTCTCGCTCCAGCGAGGGTCGCTCGGCTGTTACCATCGAAGTAAACGAGGCTTATCAAGCCAGAGATGTGCTGGACGACATCAAGGTCAGAGTCGACGCTTTAAATACGCTACCAATTGACGCCGAGAAGCCTGCCATTGCACTGCGTACGCGTGAGCGTTCGGTGCTCGACGTCGCGCTAGAAGCAGACAGCAAGGTCAGCACTCAAACTATGCGTCTGCTGGCCGAACAGTTTCGCGAAAGTTTGCTTACGCAAAGCCAAATCACCACGGTTCGAATTACCGGTGTTCCCAGCTATCAAATGAACATCGATGTATCACCAGAAACACTGCAACGCTATGGCTTAGGCCTAGATGAAATTGGTCAAGCGATTCGAAATGGTGCCAGTGATGTCTCGGCTGGAAGCATACAATCATCAGCAGGCGATATTCTTGTTCGTAGCAATGGTCAGGTCTATTCTGCAGCTGAGTTTGCTCGCATTCCAGTGCTAAATAGTTTTGAGGGCAAACCGGTCACACTTGGTGACATTGCAACTATTGATGATGGCTTTGAAGAAACACCAATCATCACACGTTTTAATGGCAACCCAGCGGTCTTACTCGAAGTCTTTCGAGTCGGTGATCAAAGCGCTTTTAAAGTCGCTGAGCAGACGCATGCCACCATCGCTGAGTTTACCGAAAAATTACCGCCAGGCGTTTCCTTAAATGCCTGGCGCGATCGATCGGTTTACTTACAAAGCCGTGCTGGCGCGGTATTAAACAGCGCCCTTTACGGCGGTTTATTGGTCATCGCCCTGCTCTCGTTGTTTTTGCGTCCCGCCGTCGCGTTTTGGGTATTCCTTGGTATACCCGTCAGTTTTATGGGCGCATTCCTGTTCATGCCACATGTTGATGGCACCTTTAATCTGATCAGCTTATTTGCCTTTATATTAGTGCTGGGCATTGTGGTCGACGATGCCATTGTCACCGGCGAAAACATTTATCGACATATACGCGATGGCATGGATCCGCGCCAGGCGTCTATTGTGGGAACCCATGAAATCGCCGTGCCTGTAACCTTTGGTGTGATCACCACTGCAGTGGCTTTCGTACCTCTGCTTTTTATGGAAGGTACGCGCTTTGCCTTTATTGCCGGCCAGATGCCGCTGGTAGTGATCCCAGTGCTATTAATGTCATTGGTTGAATCGAAGCTGGTATTGCCCTCGCACATGAGTCATGTGGCACTTCGCTCTAAAGCCGACCAAATGGGTTGGTTAGGCCGCAGCCAGCAAAAAATCTCACGTCTGCTTGAGGGCTTTGTCGAACATCGATACCGGCCATTTTTGAAGACATGCCTCGATAATCAAATCATAACTGTGGCGGTGCTAGCCTGTTTTTCAATCGTGGTAGTTGCTGCACTTTATTTAGGTCAAATTAAAGTTAGCCCGTTTCCGCGCATACAAGGTGATTCAGTGCGGGTTGATTTAGTGATGCCGGAGTCCACAGGCATCGCCACAACTGAACAGTATGTTGATGACATCGTAAAGCATTTCAAAGCGGTTCAAGAAAAGTACACCGACCCAGAAAGTCGTCAAAGCGTGATTAAACACGTTTTGTCTTCAGCGGGTACCCAAGGTGGTTTGGTTGGGCCAAACTACGGCCGCGTTACTGCTGAGTTACAAACCGCAACCGATCGGATAGTGGATGTCTCTGCCAATCAATTATCGCGCGAACTTCGTCAGCTTATCGGAGAAATACCGGGCGCCCAATCATTGAGTTACCGTGCTTTTTTTGGCCGCTTTGTGCCACCGATCAATATCGTATTAAAAGGCGAACGAGGCGAACATACGCCACAAATCATCAATCGGCTAAAAGAGAAACTCGCTGCCTACCCAGGCGTGTTTGATGTGCAAGATAATTTTACCGGCGGCAAAGAAGAATTTACTTTGCAGCTCAAACCAAAGGCTTACTCGCTCGGCTTCCGCCTCAGAGATGTGGCCGATCAGGTGCGCTTTGCGGTGTTCGGTTTTCAGGCGCAACGTATTCAGCGAGACCGCAATGAATTGCGCGTTATGTTGCGCTATCCGCTTGCAGATCGCTCGTCAATCAGTGATTTGAATGAGCTAAAAATTCGTGTGCCCGGTACGCAAGAATCAGTATTGCTGTCAGACATTGCACAAATCACTCCATCAGAAAGCCCCACGACCTTGTTTCGCAGCAATCGTGATTCAGTGGTGAATGTAATGGCCGATATCGACGAAGACCACGTTGACTCGGCGCTTATTGTGCAAGAACTGGAGCCTTTTCTTAAAGAAATTCAACAGCGCTACCCGGACTTTAGTTATGAGTTTGATGGCGATGCTAAAGATAGCCAGGAAGCCAATGCCAAATTGATGCTTGGCTTAGCTCTAGTCTTGGCGGCCATCTACGCTTTATTAGCGATTCCGTTTAAATCCTACGCACAGCCTTTGGTTGTGATGTCAGTCATCCCATTTGGTTTGATCGGCGCGGTGGTCGGCCATGTAGTAATTGGTCAAACACTGACCCTACTCAGCATGTTCGGTATGTTGGCGCTGATTGGGGTAATGGTCAATGATAGCCTGGTGCTGGTTGACTACATCAATAAACGCCGAGCACAAGGACTAGCCGTGATCGACGCTGTCGTTAGTGCGGCCTGTATTCGCTTTCGCCCGGTTATCCTCACATCAATCACCACCTTTGCGGGATTAACTCCGATCCTACTGGATAAATCACAACAAGCCAAATGGCTCAAGCCAATGGCAACCTCGCTGGGCTTTGGCATTGTGTTCGCCACCATTGTTACGCTGATCATGGTGCCGGTAATTTATGTACTCGGTCGTCGCTTCAAATATGCGACTCGTTCTTTGATTGGCACACTTTGGCAATTCTGGTTGGACTTTTGGAACCATGAGGAAAACAAAGAGGACAAGCGGCGTGTGTAAACGGCACTTACTTATGGTGATCTGGAATGATTGATTGGTTTGCGAGAAATCATGTCGCCGCCAACTTGCTCATGGCTGGTATTTTGTTGCTGGGTATTGTCGCGGTAAAAAAAGATATAGCTCTAGAGCTTTTGCCTGACTTTCAGCTCGGCATTGTTAATGTGGTCACTTTGTTACCTGGCGGGAATCCGCAAACTATTGAATCAACAATCACTAGTCGCATTGAAGAAGCGATAGCGGATATCGAAGGGATCAAAAAAATCAACTCTCGCTCAACCGAGAGTTTCTCCAATGTGTTTGTGGAAATTCAAGCCGGCTATAACGACTTAGATATTCTAAGCGACGTTAAAAACCGCATTGATAGCCTGACCACCTTACCGGCAGACGCAGAACGCCCGATCATTGAACTTGCCGAAATACCAATTCAGGTGATGGGCGTAGTGGTTTATGGCGATGTTGAATACAATTTATTATTCGATACCATTTCGGATCTGCGCGAAGCTCTATTACAAGTCGAAGGCATAACTCAGGTTGGCGAGATTCAGGCGCCAAGCCGCGAAATCTCAGTCGAAGTAGCGCCCAGCACTTTACGCCAATACAATTTATCTATTGCGGATATCGCCGCCGCAATACAGCGCAATTCAGTTGACATATCGGCCGGAAACCTGCGCACTGTCGATGGTGACATATTGCTTCGAACTAATGGTCAGGCTTATGTAAAGGAAGACTTCGAAGCGATTCCAATAGCCAATTCAGGTGATACCGTATTGACGCTTAAAGACGTTGCCAAAGTCGTTGATGGTTATGAGTTATTAAAGGTCGAAACGCAATACAACGGCCTGCCTGCAATTTCTCTAGAGGTCTATCGAATTGGCAAACAGAACACCTTAGAAGTTGCCGATCAAGTCCTAACATTCATGGACGACTACCGCGCCAAACTTCCCACTGGGGTTTCTCTTGGCAACTATGGCAACACTGCAGAAGTTGTTGAAGATCGCTTATCCACTTTGATCAGCAGTGCCATTCAAGGTGGCTTATTAGTACTCATTTTATTGTCATTATTTTTGCGACCCGCCGTAGCATTTTGGGTTGGCATTGGCATCCCAGTGTGCTTTTTAGGCGGCCTTGCCGTAATGCCGCCTTTAGGACTGACCTTAAACATGTTCACCATGTTTGCATTTCTATTGGTGTTAGGAATTGTAGTCGATGACGCTATTGTTACCGGCGAGAATATTTATCGACACCAGCGCCTGGGCATGGCGCCAGCCGAAGCCGCGCTGTTTGGCACTAAAGAGGTAGCAACACCAGTGACCTTCGGTGTGATAACCACCATGGTTGCTTTTGCGCCGCTGTTATTAGTAGAAGGTCAGCTTTCAAATATTGCCAAACAAATTCCCTTGGTGGTAATCCCGGTGTTGGCATTTTCTCTGGTGGAATCAAAACTTATTTTACCCGCCCACATGTCGTCGGTGAAACCGCGCGATGAATCCAGCATTAAAGGCTTAGCACGGCTACAGCAGAATTTTTCTCGTGGTTTTGAAAACGCCATTTTGAAAATCTACCGCCCATTCTTGGAGCGTTGTGTCGCCAATAAAACCATTACCCTGGTAACTGCTTTTTGTATCTTTGCCATCACCATTGCTTCAATGACTACCGGTTGGCTGCGAGTTTCTTTCTTCCCGGAATTTGAGGACAACGCAGTGTATGTGCAATTGTCGATGCCGCCCACCACTTCTTACGAAACGACCAAGAAACACGTTATACAAATCGTAGATGTGGCGAATCGATTAGCTGCCAGCGAACAATATACAAGCCCGACAAGCGGCGAATCGTATTTTCGATATATTGTCTCAGTATCAGGGCTTTCGTTTGGGCCAACTGGCCCCAGCTTTGGCAATAACAAAGGTGTGGTTTTTATTGAGTTTGTTCAGGGCGAAAACGGTTTGCCTCCCGGGCTCTCGCTACGCACCGTGCGCGAACAATTGCGCCAGGGTATTGGTGAAATTCCTGGGGCTGAAAAGCTAAGCCTAACCTCCACTTTTGGCGATTTTGGCAAACCACTTTCGGTGTCGATTTTTGGTAAGAACGACGAACGCCTGGGCGTTGTCACTGAGAAGATTCGTGAGTATTTAAAATCCTATCCCGGCGTCTTTGATATTCAAGATACGCTTTCTTCTGGTAAAGAAGAAATCGAGCTAGAACTAACACCATTAGCAAACACCCTGGGCTTGTCACAGGCCGATATCGCGTCGCAAGTGCGTCAGGCTCTATTTGGCTTTGAGGCGCAGCGCATTCAACGCGGATATGATGACATCAAGGTGATGGTGAGATACCCGGTGGAGTCTCGATCATCAATCAATGACGTACGCAATATCCCCATTCGTACTACGCGCAGTGAACGAACTATTCCTCTATTCGAATTGGCGCGGCTATTACCGAGCCAGGCACCGAGCGCGATTTATCGCGAAGATCTTCGTCGTCTGATTACGGTTAATGCTGATATCGATTCGCAAAACAACGATGTAAAAGCCATCCGCAAAGATTTTAGTGAATTCTTAAAAGAGCAGTTTAATTACGAAACAGAATTAGATTACCAATTGTCAGGCCAGGCTGAAACAGAGTCAGAAACCAATGCTAGCTTTGCACTTGGCTTCTTCCTAGTTATTGCGCTGATCTATGCGCTCTTAGCCATCCCGTTTAAATCCTTTGGGCAACCCCTGGTGGTGATGTCGATTATTCCCTTGGCCATCGTCGGCTCGATTGCCGGGCATTATATTATGGGCTTATCGTTCTCTATGCTCAGCATCATGGGGATGTTGGGGCTAACCGGTATTGTGGTTAACGATAGCCTGGTACTGGTCGACTACATCAATAAAAAACGTACTGAGGGCATGGAACTAATGCAAGCCGTGTTGACTGCCGGTGAGACGCGATTCAGGCCGGTTATTTTAACCTCATTAACAACCTTTGTTGGTTTGTTGCCCTTGATGCTCAATAAGAGCACCCAGGCGCAGGCGCTAATACCGATGGCCGTTTCACTCGGCTTTGGCATCATGTTTGCCACCGTAATTACTCTGGTTATTACTCCGGTGAACTATCTGGCCGGGCGCGGAATAAAATATGGCTTTTATCGTTTGTGCAAAGGCATATCTGCGTGGTTTAACGGGCGTGAATCAACTCAACTTTCGCGAGATCGAGCCACCTGAGCAACATCCAAACCCTGGCTATCCTTAATCGAATCATCGGCGCCATGGCGCAATAACAACTGTTGCAAAGCAGCATCCCTATTCCAGGTGGCATAAAACAATGCCGTCCAACCAGAGTGATCTTGCAAATCCGGGTTGGCGCCATTTTGTAATAAGGTTTCACAGATTTGATAATGACCATTGTGAGTTGCCGCCATTAATGGTGTCTTAAAAAACTTACTTGATTGGTCAACCTTGGCACCCTTACTCAACAACTTATCAACCAGCTCGGCATCACCTAAGATGCTTGCATAAAGCAAAGGCGACTTGCCGTTCTCATCGGCGATATTAGGGTCATTTGAGTCAAACCAATTTAGTAGCGCTGCGCTATTCTTAGTTTCAAACCAAGCTACTACTTCTAAAGGCATTCTCTTTACACCCGATAGTGCAGGCAGCGGGCTCGTGTTTTCAGACGTGGCGTCGGCTGCTTGATTGAAGGTCTCCCATTCTCGAAGGCGTCGTTCAAAACCTGATTCAGCTTGCGTGGTATCAATCGTTTCGACAGCCGATGTCTCTGGTTTGGCGGCAGAATCAGTTTGCGAAATATCGTCAGTCGTTTCAGGGTTGAAAGAAATCGATTGCGTGCCCGACTCGGCCTTTCCACCAACACTATATGAACCGAATATGAACCACAAAATAGTGGCCAATAAAATCAGGCAAACTGGTGCACCAATTAGCCATTGAATATTGTTTTTGGAAATCGGGTTGGAAATCCGGTTAGCACTTGTTTCGGAACGGCTGCTAGAGCCACGATTATTAACTTGGCCAGAGGCCCGGCGCCCAGAAGACTGTTTAGCAGCACTCACTCCAGGCACTTTCTCGGCTCGCAAAAATCGATGCGGTAATGCCTGCTTAAGACGCTCAGATCGAGCGACTAATATAAAGCGCCAATCTAAATCGAGCTTGCGAGCGGTTTGTGCCAGCTTATCGATAAGCGTGGCCGTATCGTCCTGAAGTCGATGCGCATTGAAAATTAGAATTGTGCCTTTCTCATTGACCTGAATAAGCCGCTTTAAGCTACCGTAAACCGAGCTAGAGACTTGAATTGAGCTTACGCTGATCGAATCGTTTTCGATGTCGTCACCAGGGTCTACTAGCTCATCGACATATATTTCCTTGCATTGATCAGCAAATTCATACGGCATTAAACCTGCACCATCGAGCATCAATGAAGGATGGTTCAAACGATTCATTTGACTGGCCAGCCGCCTAGCGTAATTATCACCAATTTCATCTTTGCAATATTTTTGGCTGAGCACGATAAGTTTGCGCTCACTGCTAATGAGATTAATGAACAATACGGCGAGGGCTTTCTCGCTAAGCATAGTGTTGCCTTCTAGTTAAAGCTACAAGGGGTTCAAAATGGTGAATTCCACCCGACGATTTAAGGCTCGATTTTCCCGCAATGGTTGCCCTTGTTCGTCGACCTCGGCAACCCTCGGCTTAGATTCGCCGTACCACTGAAGCTGTAGGCGTGATTCACCAACTCTGGAGAAAACCAGCTCCTGAGCCGCTGCTTCAGCACGTCGCTTCGACAATGCCATATTAATTTCTTCGCTACCAAGGGAATCCGTATGGCCCGAAATTTCGATTTGACGGACAAGCAAATACTCTTTATTTACTTCGGCTGCAATCTCGGCAATCTTCCGTCTGGCATCAAGGTTAATTTCTGCCGCCGAACCTTGAAAATAAATATTCGGTGGCAGATAAACTACTACACCTCGATCACTGACTTCACTATCAAAGCCTAAATCCTTAAACGCGGTAACGGCCTTGTCGTTTAACTCAGCCAGGCTCGGAGCTGGGGGCGGCGCAGGTTCTGGTGCCGGCTCTGGCTCTGGTGCGGGTTCCGGCTTAGGAGCTTGTTTTTTTATCAACCAAGGCCCTTGTTCAGGATAATTGGGGTTCGCCACGTACTGATTTGAACAGCCAGTCAACACCAATATTAACAGCCAACCACATAGAATATTTTTATTAAGGGGAATAGATATTGTTTTCATTATCACTTTAGAAATTAGTACTACTAAGAGTAGATACTAAAGTGTGATAGCCAGCCCGCATAAGGGCAATCCTTAGCCCCAAAAAAAAGGTTAAAAATTGTTACACACGCACCAGCAAGCAAATATTAATCTGGTTCGATCTCAGCTCCGACCTTACGTTTGAGCAGGCCATAAAAAGCCTGCTCCGGTGTAATCCGGCCAGCAATTACCTCGTGCACATCATGCGCGATGGGCATCTCAACCTTAAGCTTAGCGGCAATCTTGATGACGGTTGGCGCACTTTTAACACCTTCGGCGACCATCACCATTTCTTCAATAATATCGTCGATCGACCGGCCTTTACCGAGTTCAATGCCTACATGATGATTGCGGCTTTGCGGGCTGATGCAAGTTGCCAGCATATCTCCCATGCCAGTCAGGCCGGAAAAGGTCTCAGGCCGGCCGCCCATGGCGACTCCAAGCCGCGTAACTTCAAATAAACCGCGTGTAATTAATGCCGATCGAGTATTGTCACCAGCGCCCAAACTGATTCCCATACCAACCGCGATAGCAATTATATTTTTCAACACGCCACCCAATTCGCAGCCAATGACATCATCATTGGTATAAACACGAAACAAGCCAGAATTAAAAATTTTCTGTAGCTCCTGAACAATAATTTCGTCGTCCATTGCAATTACACTGGCGGCCGCCTGACCAGCCATAATTTCACGCGCCAGATTCGGGCCGGTTAAAACTCCTACCGGATGCCCTGGTAACTCGGCTTCAATAATTTGCGTCATGCGCATGTCCGTGCCACGCTCGAGCCCTTTGGTTAAGCTCACCACCGGTACCCAGGGCCGCAGATCGGGAGCCAGTTTTTTAGCTACTTCTCGAAAAGAATTTGACGGCACGCCCATGATTAAGACATCAGCATCGCTTACCACGGCTTGTAAATCGTCATTAGCCTTGAGACTTTTTGGTAAGCTGGCGCCAGGCAAATATTTCTCATTAGTATGCTTGGTGTTAATTTCTTTAACTGTCTTAGCGTCGCGCGCCCACATAGTCACGGTGGTATTCGAGGCGACTAAAGACGCTACCGTAGTACCCCATGAACCGCCTCCAACCAAACCGACTCTAAGCTTTCTCATGACTGCACCCTGTTTATGTTCATTCCAATAGTTAATCTAAATCGTTCGGCATGGCCAGCACCCGAATATGTTCAAGCCGATGACTGAGCACTCGCAAATCTCGGCTCATAGCTTTGCGCTGTTTAACGGTCTCATCATCGCCGGCTTTGACCAGCCCATAGCTATCAAATAGCTTGTAGGCATTGTTAAACAGAATCTGCCCGATTGAGGCTTTACTATTAATCCGCCTTTGTAAATAAGCTTGGCGAGCGTACCTCATTGAGGCGTTTAAATTGGCTTTAGTGTCTAGGGTTTCATGCGCTTTGAGGCTGGCAAACACATCAGCCACGACTCGATAGGCTTCAATATAAGGTCGTAATACAGCCGCCGCGATGAGTGGTGTCATTTGATGCAAAAGCTGGCTGGCATAATGAGGCTTGTTCATTTTTTTGACCCAATCCTTATCAAAATACGCAAGTTCGCTCTCGACTTCAGCATGAAACTCATCGCTTGGCGCATAGAAGAACTCAAACTTGAACATATCTTTTAAACGATCGGCTTCGTGCCAAAATGCCTTTAGTGGCTTTTCCTGCGCCTGACCTGCCGCGACTAAGGCCATTTCAGCAATCGCCTTAGTTACAAAATGGTGCACAATCGTGTTGCGATAATAGCTTGCCATCATGTGCTGGTCAGCAGCCACCGCATAGATGGTTTCTGGGCCTTCGTCGTAGCGATTAATCAACCCGGAATCAACCATGTGTTTGATAAGCTTGAGCATTTGTCGCATGCGAGCTCCTTCAAAATCACTGGTGAAGCGGATGTCACGATGCTCCGCCCAAGCTTTCAAAGCATCCATATGGCTGATCATTTCTTCAATAGTTTGCGCGCGCGGCGCAGCACCTAATAAAGACATGCACATCAAACCAGTTAAGGTGATTGGCGTCACTCGATTGACTTCTACGCCAACCTTAAAGGCCGTTTTTTGTAAGGCCAGTTGGTCGTCATAAAAACCATCGCGCTGAACGACAACCGGCTCACCAAAATCTACATAGATACGCCCCAAAGGCTGACGCATGCGACGTAAATAAGAAATCATCCAACTTAAGGATTCGGGGCGCTTAGTGGTGCCAGCTTGTTCGGCCGCGTAATCTTTGACATCGTTTATCAGGTCATAGTTGATCGCAACCGGAATGATATGCAACGCTTCAGCACTCGAACCTTGCATGGCATCCATGGCGTATTTGAGCATGCCATAGCGAGGCGGCATTAATTTGCCAACGCGTGAACGCGTGCCTTCAAAAGACCAGGTTAGCGGGAAGCGTTTTTCTAATAAATACGCCAGGTACTCTCGCAGCACTAATTTATAGAGCGGATTATCCTGAAAGGACCGGCGTATAAATATCGCGCCTGAGCGTCGAGCCAAAAAACCAACTCCAGCAAAGGCCATGTTGATACCGCTCATAATATGTGGCGGCGGAAAATCATGTTCAAACAACACCGACTGCATAGTCGGCCCATCCATATGCGTTTTATGAGTCCACAATAAGGCAGTGGGATGCTCGCGAACGATCGATCGATATCGCTCCAGGCTTTCGACATCTACAACCAGTTGATTCTTGTAACCCAAAGACATCATCCAACGATTAAATGCCGCGGCTACGTCTTGCCAAAAGTTATGTGGAATCGCGACTAGTTCTTTAAAGTATGGGATCGCTCGTAATCTTAGCTCCTGCTCTGATTCACCGGTTTGCTCGGCAATCTCTAAAAGGCCTCGCCGATAACGATTGCTAGCACGAACTTGCTTGGATACTTGTCGTGGAACCTTGTAACGGCTGCCACGCAAACGCCGTTCAGCAACCTCTAAAGTCAGACTCGCTTGTTCGGCTACATAGTCAGCTAAATTCTCGTCAACATCCGAGATAAGCTGGCGCTTTTCATAACGTGCTTTAAGATCTTGCAGGGTCGCAGGCTTTCCGAGGATACACTGGGCGCGACTGGTATCGCCTTGTAAGATTCGCTCCGCTCGACGCGCATTAGGGCGGCGCGGATTTCCGCGCAACAAATCACGAAAACTTGGCCGCGTTTTTAGTTCATCAAACTGCGTTTTCCATACCACCCTAATCGGCGCAATCAGTGTCTCCGGCGAAACTTGCAGAGCCATTTGCAAACCATCAGTTGGGATGTCGTCAGGCTGATGCGCAATCGGCACAACACAGTAGCTAACACTGCCTGAGTAATCATGCTCGCTTTTGGTGGCAGATAGCCATTGCATTAACACCCGTTCTTCAACTTGGTGCTCGGCATCGACCAGAAACAAGACATGATCTGACTGGATTGCTTGCCAGGGGTTAAAACTCATTGGTTAAGAATCCAATGTGCGAGCTGAAACCTTGGGCGCACTTTTCTTACGCTTGCGACGAGTAAGGCGTTTTGCTTTGTTGACAGGCTTTGCGCTTCTTGGTTTAACGCTGGCAACCACTTTAGCCTTTTTACGAGTCTTTGGTTTCGCAGCCGCTTTGGATGTGGCGACTGCAAATTTTTTAGGCTTTTTGTTTTTCGCTAATGGCTTTTTAACTTTCGCTAATGGCTTTTGATCTTTTGCTAATGGCTTTTGATCTTTCGCTGGCTTTTTGTTTCTAGCTGATTTAGCGGCGCTGATTTTTGGTGTTCTTGATTTAGATGACGAAGATTTATTCGTTTTGCTTGTTGTATTCGCGGCGCCCTGGCTAGCTACAATTCGTATTTTTGGCTGATCACTTTGCTGCTGTTGTTGGCGAATTTTCTTTAAGCGCACCTGGCGTTCTTTCGACGCTTGCTCAGCCGCTTCTAAAGCCGCCTCACGTTGTGGCTGAAATTGCATTTGATCTAGCTCTTGCAAAAACATGTCACGTACTTGATGAACATGCTCATTAATTGTCTGAGCTGACCAATCGGAAGTATCGACCGCAGGCAACACCGTCACTTTGACCGTTGCGGGCTTAAAAACATACTGGCCACGTGGTGCCACATCAATGGCGTTATGAATAACGATCGGCACCACGGGCACACCAGCTTGCATGGCTAAATGGAAGCCTCCTTTTTTAAAGCGCCCTAAATTGGTCGATGTGGAGCGAGTACCTTCTGGCGCGATACAAACACAACGCCCTTCTTTTTGCATAACATCGATCAAAGGCTTCATGGATTCGCGAGCCGAGCGCGCATTCTCTCGGTCTATTAAGACCGTGCCGCCCCACTCCATTACCTTGCCTAAAATTGGAATATCTCCAATCTCCTTTTTACCAACACCAGCCAAATCACGCCGCAGTATAGAGGGCAATATCAAAGTATCGGCCTGGCTTTGATGGTTAAACATGAATACGCAAGGTCGATGTGACCAGGCGTGTTCTTCACCTTCGATATCAAGCTCCAGACCAGTCAAAGCACAAGCTGTGTCGGCGAAAACACTGGTAGAAAAATTACGCGTTTTATTCATCGAGCCCGTCAATGCCAAAATAGGCAAACCAGCAACCGCCGACGTTATTAAACTCAACTGCGCAGCAAAGGTGCGCATATAATCACTGACCGATGCTTTACCACGACTATTAAAATCCTGCACGGGCCATCCTCGGCCACGAGCGATAGTTCGAAGTCGTTTGTTTGGATTTAATGGTCTGGGCTTACCTACATAATCAAGCAATTGAATGTCTTCATCGCTATCGGAGTAAAAGAAGCTCTCTCTAATATCAACATTGCATTGGCGCGCCAGTTGTTCAGCCGCATCAACTTTACCCATGCCATAACAGGTAGGCTTAAGTACAGCGCCGGTGAATTTGCCATCTACGACTTCCAGCTTAGAACAACGCAAATGCTCAATACCTAATTCACGCGCAGCCGGTATTAACTGATAAGGAGTGGCGGCCGAAATCAAGGCCACGGTATGACCTTTTTTAAGATGCGCTTCTACTAATGCCCGAGACTCAGGGTAAACCAATTTGGCGATGTGCTTTTTATACAACGCTTCGGCAAACTCTAAATATTCGGCTTCATCAATACCACGAAGATACTGCGAAGCCATAGTCAGCATGGCTGAGAAACCCATATTGCCTAAGCCAAACTGCAACATGGTATTCGCCAGGCTGCGCAACTGACTTAGACTAATGTCTCCACGCTTGACTTGCTCTCTAAGATAAGTAGTTGCTGAGTAACCATGAATTAGAGTGCCATCGAAGTCAAAAAATGCCGCAATATGCGCGCCCTCTGGAGCGGCTTCAACTTCCGCAATTACTTTGCTATACAAGCCCATGGTCAGCAATAGTTGGCTAGATCAGTGATTGGTAGATGAACCAATACTACCTTAACCGCTAGCTTTTACAAGAACACCTCTTTCACTAACAATCACCCAATTACAAGCACCGCGACGATCAACTCGCCTAGCAAAGTATCTTTGGATAGTGGTTTTGCAGTACCATAGCCCGAGGCTATTTTTCTTTGACATCGTCATGCAACAACTTTCCGCTCAAGACGCACAATTCCTTTATATGGAAACCAACAAAAGCTTCTCGCAAGTAACGTCGGTTTCTATCTTTGATCCTTCAACGGCACCAGAGGAGACGGTTCGATTTAAGCAAATTATCGAACATGTACGGCAAAGACTTCATACCTCACCGATATACAAACGTCGTATCTATCATGTGCCATTGGAATTAGATTACCCGTATTGGATTGAAGATGAGCACTTTGATATTGAATATCACATACGACATGGTCGGCTCCCCCATCCAGCCGACTGGCGGCAACTCTGCATTCATTTAGCCCGCTTTCATTCCAGACCATTAGACATGCAACGCCCGCCCTGGGAGATGTATGTCATCGAAGGCTTAGATAATATTGAAGGCATCCCCAAAGGCAGTTACGCCCTGGCAACCAAGATTCATCATGCCGCTGCCGATGGTATGGCCATCGTTAACTTTTTTGGCGGCCTAATGGATTTAGATTTGCAAGGGACTCCAGTAGTGCCAAGCAGACAGAGGATTAACTCTGAGCGCTATGAAAAACCAAGCCCTATGCAAATGGGGGTTCGCGGGCTGGTTAATACGGTGCGCTCGCCAATTAAAGTTGCTGATACCTTTATGCGTTATGCACCTACGATCGTGCAAACACTCAAGCAAGAAGTGTCGGATCGACAGCGTGAGGCAAAGCAGTCAGTGCCAAGCACTCGTTTTAATTTAGAGACCTCTCCACACCGGGTATTTGATTCGGTTCGCTTTGAGTTAGACGACTTCAAGCCGATTCGCGAATTGTGTAAGGGCAGCACCATCAATGACGTGGTACTAACAATATGCTCTGGCGCACTTCGACACTATCTTGGCCATCATAAAGAACTTCCCGCACAGAGCTTAAAAGCCTTTGCGCCAGTTAATACTCGCAAAAGTGCAGCTGGTGCTAACCAGCCTGAACAACCGGGCAATAACATTAGTACCATGTCACCGACCTTGCATACTAATATCGCTGACCCGGTTGAGCGCTTGACGGCGATCTATACCGAAACCAAACAACAGAAAGCCGCCAAAAGAGGAATCTCGGCGCGCTTAATGACCGACGTGACCAAGCACATACCCGCCAGCACTCAGTTACTGGCAGCAAGGCTAATGATGCGTTCAGAGATGAGCGGTCGTATGACCAATGTGTGTATCTCCAATGTGCCAGGGCCACAGGTGCCGGTATATATGAATGGCGCCAAGCTAGTACATAGCATGGGTCTGGGTCCGTTGGCGGATCGCATGGGTTTGTTTATCGCGGTTACCAGCTACAATAATCGCATCACCTTTAGCGTGACCTCTTGTCGTCGCAGCATGCCGGATATTGATTTTTTTATCGATTGCCTACGCCTTAGTAAAGAAGAATTATCTGACGCGGCCTCGAAGCTAGCAAAAAAAGCCAAACCGGCTCGCAAGAAAAGTAGTAAAAAAGCCAGTAAACGCAAAACCACTAAAAACAAGAACGAACAGAAAAAAACTAACAAGAAATAATATGAAAAACATCCATCTCTGTTTTTTAGCCATTACCTTGATTGGCTTGCAAGCCTGTCAGCCAGAAACCTCGTCAGACAATGCTGCGCAACCCACACAGAACTCGACTGTCGACCAAGCCGCTCAGCAAATTGATGAAAGGGAGTTTATGCAACACGTCGCAGTTTTGGCGAGCGATGAATTTGAAGGTCGCGCCCCGGCCACACCAGGCGGCATCAAAACTGTGGAGTATCTTGAATCGGCGTTCAAATCGCTCGGTTTAGAGCCAGCCTTTGGTGAGAGTTATCGCCAGGCATTGAGCTTGCTTGAATTGAATATTACCAATGCACCGGCGCTTTCGATAAAGCATTTTGACGGTAGCACAGATGAACTCCCGTATAAGGATAGTTCAGTAGTTTTTACCTCCCACAATCAAGCCAAGGTAGAACTAAACGATTCTGAACTGGTTTTTGTAGGCTATGGCATCGTTGCGCCTGAATATGGTTGGAACGACTACGAGGGAATAGACATGACCGGCAAGACTGCGGTGATTTTGGTGAATGACCCCGGCTATCGACAACCACGCGGTGAACTCTTCAAGGGCCTAACCATGACCTATTACGGTCGCTGGACGTATAAATACGAAGAAGCTGCGCGACAAGGCGCCGCTGGGGCAATTGTCATACATGAAACTGGTGCCGCAGGCTACCCCTGGGCAGTTGTCAGCGGCTCCTGGTCAGGGCCACAGTATTCACTAGCCGAAAGCGCAGGCGATAAAACCAGCCTTAAAATGGAAGCCTGGATTAAACAAGATGCCGCACAAGCGCTATTCAGCAAAAATGGCCTCGACTATGTCGCGCTGGTTGAGCGCGCGAGCCGTGGCGAACTCAAGCCAATACCAATTAACAGCTCAGTCAGCGTGGATATGAAACTTGCCTCTCGCACGTCTGACTCTTTTAACGTTGGTGCTGTGCTTAAAGGCCGCAGCCGCCCAGAAGAAAATTTTATCTATACCGCGCACTGGGATCACCTAGGCATCAAAGAAGTACCAGAAGGCCGCGACGCGATATTTAATGGTGCTCAGGATAATGCCACTGGTACCGCCGCATTGTTAGAGCTAGCGCAAGCGTTCAAGGCATTGCCCCAAGCACCCGAACGCTCAGTATTGTTTTTAGCTGTTACTGCAGAAGAATCTGGCCTCTTAGGCTCGCAAGCATATGCCCAAGCCCCTGCATTCCCTATGAATAAAACCGTGGCCGGCATTAACTTCGATAGCATGTCGACCATTGGTGCCGCCGATGATGTTGTGGTAATAGGTTATGGAAATTCTGAAATGGACGACTACCTCCGCCAGGCCGTTAAATCGCAAAACCGCGAGGTAGTGCCTGAATCCACACCTGAGAAAGGCTTCTTTTATCGCTCTGACCACTTTAATTTAGCGAAAAAAGGCGTACCAATGTTATACGCCAAGTCAGGAGAAAAAATTCGTGACAAGCCCAAAGGGTATGGCGTTAAGCAAAGCAACAAATATATTTATGAGCGCTATCACAAGGCCAGCGACGAAGTGCATGCCGAATGGGATAATGGCGGCATTATGCAAGATCTGGACGCGCACTTTAGGATTGGTGTAATGATTAGCGATAGCAATGACTGGCCGCAGTGGTCAGCAGGCAACGAATTCAAGGCCATACGAAAAGCGAGCTTAGCGGCTGAGTAAATTTTTCATCGCAGGCCATTACCAACGTACAATTTTATAAGAGCAAATAACTAATAAGCCACTTGAGGAGATTATGTCTGACACCACTTCGCCATCGAAGAATTACCGTACCTTCGTATTACTTACCCTAACACTGGTTTACGGCTTTAATTTTATTGATCGGCAAATTGTCGGCATTCTGGCTCCATTCATACAGGCTGATTTAGAACTCTCAAACACTCAACTAGGCTTGTTGATCGGCCTGGCCTTCGCGACTTTTTATACTTGCGTCGCGATTCCGATCGCCTGGTTGGCTGATCGCTACAATCGAGTCAATATTTTATCTATCTCACTGGCAACTTGGTCAGCCTTTACCGCCTTAACAGGCTTGGCGAATAACTTTTTGCAGATTGGTCTGGCGCGCATGGGCGTAGGCATTGGCGAAGCTGGTGGCAGCCCGCCATCGCACTCAATCATCTCCGATTTATACGCTAAAGAAGAACGCGCCGGTGCACTCGGCGTTTATTCGATGGGTATCCCGTTTGGCATTATGGCGGCCTACTTCGTGACCGCATCATTATTAGGTTCTGACCCCAACCAGGTCGATTGGCGCAGCATCTTTGTCTACCTTGGGGTTGCCGGAATTGTTTTGGCGGTGATCGTCAGAATAGTTCTCAAAGAACCCTTGCGTGGTGCAATGGAATTTGAAGATGCCAGCAAAATTGAGCAACCTCCTTTTAGCGAGTCATTAGGTATTCTAATGTCGATCCCTGCTTGGTGGGCGATGTGTTTTGGCATTGCCTTTGGTTCTTTTGTGTCGTATTCCTTTGCTGCATTTCAAACTAAGTTCGCACTATTACTTGACCCTAATTTTAGCTTTAAGACCATGGTGATTGTGCTCGGCATTATTAACGGCACTACCTATGCGGCTGGTTCTTTCTTCGGCGCAAAAATTGCCGATCGATTTGGTCGTAAGTCAATTCGCGCCTATGGCTTTGTGCCCGCCACTGCTGTTGCCATTGCCTTTCCAATTGGTGCATCGGCATTTTTTGTTCCCAGTGTAGAAATGCATCTGGCATTCTCAACGTTCTTTTTGTTCTTTCTCGGTATTTATTTAGGCCCCAGTTTTGCCATTGCGCAAACGCTGGCACCAATTAATATGCGAGCCATGTCAACTGCCCTATTCTTTTTTATCCTGAACATGATCGCCTTAGGCGGAGGCCCGACCTTCAGCGGCTGGATGATCGATGTATTTAAGGGCTATGGCTACGACGATTTGCAAGCGATGCGTTATGCAATGTTGGCAACATGTTTTGTCTTTATCCCGTCTATCATCAGTTTCTTAGTTGTGGCTAAGGTTCTTCCTAGAGATTGGCTTGCTGCCGAAAAGCGTAATACAGCTTTAGCAAAGCAGGCTTAATTTTATACGGTCTCTGATTTTTTGTGACTCGCCTATCCTTTAGGCGAGCCCTGATCAAAGCTGCGCGAAGGTGTTAAATCGCGACATTACCATTTAGCTTGCTCAAACCGCGCTAGAATCTTGATCTGATGTATAGTTCAATGCTGTTAGAATCTCTCGCTGTGAAACACGAGTAGCTATTTAGTTATTGCTCCCCCTATCTCAATTTTTTGTGAGGCAAATTATGAAAACATTCAATTCTGTATTGAGCCTAATCTCTACCCTACTAATCTCCATATGCTTATTGACATCAGCGCAGGCAGAACAAAGCGCATCACCCTTGGATGCCGCGCTTGCTCAACAAGATGACGCTGCCAAAGCACGTTTTAAATATCGCAACCCAAAAGAAACTTTGGAGTTTCTAGAAATCGCGCCAGGCATGACGGTCGTTGAAGCGCTTCCTGGTGGCGGCTGGTATACCAAAATCTTGCTCCCTTACTTAGGCATAGAAGGCAAAGTAATTGGTGCTGATTACGCTATAGACATGTGGAGCAAATTCGGTTTTATGACACCTGAGAACATTGAAGCTAAGAAGACCTGGGTTGCCGATTGGACTGCTCAAGCCGAAGAATGGCGCGGCGAGAACAGCGCCAGCCTAGCAGCGTTTCAGTTCAATGCCTTACCAGAAGAAATGCAAGGTGCTGCTGATGCTGTTTTGTATATCCGCGCCATGCATAACTTAAACCGCTTTAATGACACAGGCGGCTATTTAGACAGCGCACTAAAAGAAAGCTATGCGGCGCTAAAACCTGGCGGTGTACTTGGTATCGTCCAGCACGAAGGCCGAGAAGATCGCCCAGATGAGTGGGCTGACGGCAGCAATGGTTACCTAAAGAAAAGCAATATGATCGCTGCGGTTGAAGCAGCTGGGTTCGAATTCGTTGGCGAAAGCGACGTGAATAACAATGAAAAAGATCAAGCCAAAGAAGGTGATTTCGTTTGGCGCTTGCCTCCTTCGTATAGCGGCGCCGGCGATGATGAAGAAAAAAGAGCCGCAGTCGATGAGATTGGAGAGTCAAACCGTATGACACTCAAATTCCGAAAGCCCTCGGCGTAATTTGGAGAATTACCTCCTTTGCGTTTTTTATCACTCGCATTTTCGCTAATAATGGCGGTGCTTAGCGCCGCCATTTTGGCGTCAATTTTTTCTACTCAAATTGTATTGGCTGGCTTAGGCGAAATCGGTGTTCCAGTCGGATTTAATTTGCGCTCGTCAATGACAATCAAAGATCTAAGGATTCTGGAAACCTTAGTGCCAGTTATTACAATTTGCTTCGCGATTGGATTTTTAGTTGCCTATTGGTGTCAACGAATCGCCGGAGGCAAGGCAATAGTGTGGTACGCCATCGCCGGCGCTAGCGCTTTTGTGACTACTTTGTTATTAATCCGCTGGCAGCTGGATCTCTCTCCTATCGCTGGTGCGCGCAGTCTTGTCGGCCTTAGCTTACAAGCACTGGCAGGAGCAATCGGTGGCGTAATATTCTCTATCAGTCGAAAACCGCAACAAGGTCATGCGCAAAACGCTTAACTTTCTCATTTTATTTGCTGCACTGCTGTTCAACTCAGCACAGGCAAAAACAACCATTGTCAGTGGCTTAGATAATCCCTGGGCCTTTGCCTTTTTGCCAAATGGTGACATGCTGATCACTGAACGCGAAGGCCGATTGCGTATAGTCGAAAATGGCCAGCTACTCGAGCAGCCCATTGCTGGCACACCGGAGGTGTTTTACGCTGGCCAGGGGGGCTTGTTAGACGTCATGCTCGACCAAAACTTTGTCGACAACCAACGCCTGTATTTGAGCTATGCCTGGGGAGGTCGCAAAGCCAATGCATTACAAATCATGGCAGCTAAACTCGATGGCATGCAGCTGCGCGAACAACAAGTTTTGTTCACCGCCAGCCCATTAAAGAACACCAGTCATCATTACGCCGGGCGTCTATTACAGCTAGCAGATGGAACTCTATTGGCAACAGTCGGCGATGGTTTTGATTATCGCGAACAAGCACAAACGCTAGACAATCATTTCGGCAAGGTAATTCGTATCAATACCGATGGCACGGTGCCAGCAGACAATCCGTTTTATGAGCGTGAGGATGCTTTGCCTGAAATTTGGAGCTATGGCCATCGCAACCATCAAGCGTTGACGCTGGTCGGCGAGCAGGTTTTTGAGAACGAGCATGGCCCTAGAGGCGGTGATGAAGTGAACCTACTTAAAGCCGGTAGTAATTACGGCTGGCCGGTGATCACTCAAGGCATTGATTATAACGGGGCGCAAATTACGCCTTTTAAAGAATACGCTGGCATGGAACAACCACTGATTGACTGGACACCATCGATCGCCCCATCAAGCATGGCTTATCACAAGGGCGAACTCTATGTGACATCCCTGGCCGAAGGGCGAATTCGACGCCTGCAACTCAATGACAACAAGATCGTCGACTTAGGGCCGGTCTACCCTGAAATTGATGAACGTTTACGCGATATCGTTAGTGGCCCAGATGATCAACTCTATGTATTAACCGATGGCGGTAATGCGAGCATTATTCGCTTAGAAGACTCTGATTCAAATTAAGCTTAGATGCGTCATACCATAACCGCGCCACTAGCTGGGCGAGTCATTGAAGTCTCAGTTTCGGAAAATCAAAAAGTCAGTCCTGGGGATCTACTAGCCACTCTCGAATCAATGAAAGTGCAAGTTCGAGTGGAAGCCGAGCAGCATGGCATCGTTCAAAAACTTCTGGTCAAAACTGAACAACAAGTCGACCGAGATGCTGAGCTATTGCACTTAGAGATAAGCGATCAGCAGGCGTCAACAGAACGATCGACACAACAAAACAAGGAACACCATCCGCTTATTGGTGAATGGCAGCAACGTCAGCAACTTAGCCTTGATGAAGCTCGCCCCGCAGCAATTGAAAAGCGGCATCAACGTGGAGGCCTAAGCGCGCGCGAAAATCTAGCCTTACTTTGCGACACCAATACTTTTCAGGAATATGGTCAACTCGCGGTGGCGGCGCAACGGCAGCGGCGTGACTATGAGGAGCTTAAAACGGCCACCGCCGCCGATGGCGTTATTACTGGAATTGCTAATATTAATGGCACCAAAGTTGCACTAATTATTAATGATTACACCGTGCTAGCTGGCACGCAGGGCTTTTTTCATCATCAGAAAATCGATCGCATGCTTGAGATTGCCAAGCGCCAGAATTTGCCGATCATTATGTATACCGAAGGTGGCGGCGGTCGACCCGGTGATACTGATGTAACAGTGGTGAACTCGGGGCTGCAATGTGCCTCGTTTGGTTCCTGGGCAGGTCTGACGGGCGTGGTGCCACGCATCAGCGTTGCTCATGGTTACAACTTTGCTGGTAATGCGGCTCTATTTGGCGCGGCCGATATCACCATTGCCACACAACAATCCTATATCGGCATGGCCGGGCCAGCCATGATTGAAGGCGGTGGTTTAGGCGAGTTTAAACCGACTGAGATCGGCCCAATTGATGTGCAATCAAATAATGGTACTGTCGATATCGTCGCCGCCGACGAACAAGAAGCTGCGCAGATCGCCAAACGTGTAATGCACTTGTTCACTGCCAAACATCTCGAAAATTTTAGTGCTGCGGATCAGCAAGCCTTAAACCAAAGCCTGCCCATAAATCGGCGCCAGACCTATGACGTGCGCAATATTATTGAAACTATTACAGATCAAGAGACTTTTATAGAATTGCGCGCCGCTTACGGTGCAAGTTTGGTAACCGGCTTAGCTCGACTAGCGGGGAATAGTATTGGAATCTTAGCCAGTGATTGTCGCCAACTTGGTGGCGCTATCGATGTTGATGCTGGCGAAAAAGCGGCGCATTTTATGCAGCTCTGCGATCAGTTCAATATTCCTATCCTAAGCTTTTGTGATACCCCTGGGTTTATGGTCGGCCCACAGCATGAGGAACGCGGTGCGGTGCGTCGACTGGCCGAGATGTTTCGCATCGGCGCGCAGTTAAACACACCTTTTTATGCGGTAGTGCTGCGCAAATGCTATGGTCTCGGTGCGCAAGCGCTCTTAGGCGGCAGCACCTCACATCCAGACGCTACCCTATCCTGGCCCAGCGGCGAGTTCGGGCCGATGGGCTTGGAGGGCGCAGTAAAATTGGGTTTTAGCAAGGAATTAGCAGCAGCGCCTGATGAAGCGGCTAGGGAGAAGTTATTCGATCAATTGCTCGAACAACTTTATCAACGCGGGCAAGCGGTGGAAGTCGCTAGTGTGCTTGAGGTTGATGCTGTTATCGAACCCAGTGAAACGCGAAATCAGCTGGCCATGTTGCTTGCCAATCAATAGCGCTAATTCACCCTTTTGGGGTATGGGCAGCACTGCATCAAAGCGTTAACCTTTTAGTTGTGAAAACGATAATTGTGCGATCCCCAATCTCTCGTTTTCACCGGTTGGTGCTTTCCCAACATTGACCAGATCAGCGGTTTGCTGTACAGCAGTAAACCGTTGATTTTCATATGCCTATCTAAGTCAAAGGCTAGAATACCGTCATTATTTCAGACAATGGTTTACGCTCAATATCTGGCACCGTGGCGTTGTCGGCCGGATAACCTGCCACTATCAACATAAAGGCTTTTTCATTGCTTGGCCGCTGACAAATATCTGCCAGGAACTTCATAGGGCTTGGTGTATGCGTCAAAGTGGCCAGGCCAGAAAAATGCAAGGCAGAAATCAACATTCCAGTGGCGATTCCAACGGACTCTGGCATGTAGTAGTTCTTGTGCGTTTTGCCTTGCTCATCAACCGTGTTGCGTTGCAAAAAAACGGCAATCAAAAAAGGCGCTATTTCCAGAAAAGGCTTTTCTTCGTCGGTCTCAAATACTTTTAAGTCATCAAGCCACGCTTGTGGCGCGCGTCGATGATAGAACTCATGTTCCTCAAGTTCAGCCGCCTGGCGTATCTGCGCCTTAGTCTCTGCACTTTCAATCACAGCAAAATGCCAGGGCTGCTTATTTGCCCCACTCGGTGCTGAACCAGCAGCACGAATCGCATTCTCGATAATCGCACGATTAACAGGCCGGTCAGAGAACTCACGCACACTTCGCCTGGTCGCCGCTGTCGCGCGAAATTGCTCAGAGGCGTGCAACATTTCGTCAGTGCTTAACTCAGTAAACTTTAAGGGGATTTGCATAAGCCAATCAGATTTCTAAATTCGATTAACTAAGCCTATCAAGTGCGCTAAGCAGCTTCAATCAAGCGATGAAAATCTCATGCTATAAGCTGGGGTCAAGGTTAGATTTAAGCTATATTGCGCACTATTGAATCTGCTGGTGGAGCCACCATGAGCACCCTGATAATGATTATTATTGCCTTGTTTTGTGTCGGGTCGCTGACCTACGCCTATGCGTTTCGTGGGCAAGCTCGTTGGAGTGGCTTTGGGGAGTATGTGCGTAAAGGCTGGCCAATTTTTACGCCGTTTAATTGTCTGCTGTATTTATTCACCGAGAAAAAGGCGCGGCCTGCGATTATGAACATGGCCGAGTTCCCGGAACTCAAAGAGTTAGCTGACAACTGGGAAATGATTCGCGAGGAAGCCATTGAACTGATGGCCGAAGGTGGCTTTGAAAAAATCACCGACAAAGATTCAGCCTCCTACTATGACATCGGCTTTCGCACTTTTTACAAATACGGCTGGACCAAATTCTATTTAAATTGGTATGGCTATACTCATGAATCGGCCAAACGGACTTGCCCGAAAACAATCGAATTATTAAGTAAGATCCCGCAAGTCAATGGTGCCATGTTTTCAGTGCTGCCACCTGGCGGACAACTCACACGCCATCTCGACCCAGTGGCATGTTCACTGCGCTATCACTTAGGCCTGGACACACCTAATGACGATCGTTGCTATATCTGCGTTGACGACCAAAAATATTCTTGGCGCGATGGCGAACCATTGTTGTTCGACGTCACCTTTTTGCATTTCGCACATAACGACGCCGATAAACCGCGCTTAATTTTGATGTGCGACATCGAACGGCCTATGTCGATTTTAGGCCGAATTATTAACGCCCCTTACAAATGGCTAATGCGCGCAACGGTAGTGCCTAATACCGATGAAGACAAACGCGGCGTCGCTAATCGCACTTTTAGCGCCCTAGTGCCGATACTAGAAAAAGCCAAAGGGCTAAAAGAAACCAATTTGTTCGCTTATAAGTGCCTAAAATACACGGTCAATACCACCTTATTGTTGCTGGTCGCCTTAGTCGTTTGGGGCGTATTGAAGTTTTTATTCTGGTTGTTTTAAAGGTGCTGCGCTGATGGCAATTACAATCTTAGATGGGGGCTTAGGCCAAGAGCTTATGGCTCGCTCCGACGCAAAGCCAGAACCATTGTGGTCAGCAGTAACCATGCAAAATGAACCCGAGTTAGTTGCACAAGTACACTTGGATTTTTTTAAAGCCGGCGCTGAAATCGCGACCACCAATAGTTATATTCTGCATCGTGATCGCCTGGCTGTGAATGGCGCCGAGCATCTTTTCGAATCTCTCAATAAAACTGCCTGCGAAATCGCTAACCGCGCGCGTGATCAATATGGTAAAGGCTTAATCGCTGGCGGCATCGGGCCAACTGGAAAATCCTATCGCCCTGACCTGGCGCTAGACGTCGAACAAGGTGCTGAAGTTTTTGCCGAGGTCACCGGCCTGCAAGCCGCCCATGTAGATTTTTTTCTGCTGGAAACACTGGCCTCAGTAAAGCAAGCCGAAGGTGCGGTGCAAGGCACTAAAGTGCACGGTAAACCGGTGTGGTTGTCACTAACAGTCGATGATACCGATGGCTCCAAACTGCGTTCAGGAGAAGCTGTTCAAGACATTCTGCCAATGCTTGAACGCCACCCGGTTGACGCACTATTGTTTAATTGTTCGACACCAGAGGCGATCAGCGTCGCCCTGCAACAAGTCAGTGCGTTATCGATACCGATCGGCGCTTATGCCAATGGCTTTACCAAAATTACTGAAGATTTCAAAGAAATTGATGCCACGGTAGAAACGCTCACTGCACGTCAGGATTTAGACCCAATTCGATACGCCGATTTTGCCAAAGGCTGGCTTGATGCAAATGCCAGCCTGATCGGTGGATGTTGCGAAGTTGGTCCTGCTCACATCAAAGAGCTGAGCGACCGATTCAAGTAAAGCTCGCCTCGTCGCAATAACAAATGCATAAGCGTACCTATAATTGGGGCATTGTCGCACCTGGCAATATTGCCCAACAATTTGCCAAAGCACTCCAGGCTACGCCCGGCGCACAATGCTGGAGTGTTGCCAGCCGGGATCAAATTCGAGCAGAGAGTTTTGCTAAAGATTTTGGCTTTAATATTGCGGCTAAAGATTACCAAAGCATGCTTGCCGACCCAGACTTAGATATTGTCTATATCGCCTCACCTCATCATTGCCATGCCGAGCAAAGCATCCAAGCTCTGCAAGCAGGAAAGCATGTAGTCTGCGAAAAGCCATTTGTCGTTAATAGCAAAGAAGCACAACTAGTTACACAAGCCGCGAGACAATCGAAGTGCTTTTTTATGGAAGCCGTTTGGACACGCTTCTTGCCAATCTATGACACGATAAAACAATGGCGAGAAAATGAAATCGGTGAGCTACAAGCCATCATAGCGTCTTTCGGCATTGCCCCCTTTGCCGACCCCAAACATCGAATCAATAATCCTGATTTGGCAGGCGGCGCATTATTAGACTTAGGTATTTATCCCATCACGCTTGCTGATTACTTACTCAACGCAGAGCCAGAAAAAATTAAAGCGACCACTAAACTAGGGTCAACCGGCGTGGATAATACGACGTCAATCCAACTTAGATATGAAAGCGGCGTCGTGGCATCGCTGTTATGCAGCTCTCAATCAGAGCTAGACAATCAAGGCTGGATTTTTGGGACGAAAGGCAAAATTCAAATCCCAAATTTTTGGTGCGCTGAATCAGCCACGCTTTACCAGCAAGGTGGAGAGCCTACTACAATATTTGTACCCCACACCGTGAATGGCTACGAATTCGAGATTGAAGAGATTCAACACTGTCTGGAGCGCAATCAAACGGAAAGTAAAATATTACCATTAGACATCAGCGCCAGAGTCATGCTCATCATGGATGATGTGCGACAGCAAATCGGTTTGCGGTATCC
>CAYVYS010000035.1:0-34392 GCA_964455815.1 uncultured Gammaproteobacteria bacterium | reverse complement strand
TAGAGAACCGGCACGTTTCGTGCCTCCTATTCGGCGCTTCCATGCGCCTCACCCGATGGGCTGTCTTCGACAGTTCAATTTTGCTCCAGGCAAAATTGTCAAATCCAGACCCGACACCAATCTTCTTGCTTTAGCTCGAACCTAAATCTATATGTTAAATCGGTTATTTAGAGAATCACCATGCTTCATGCTGTCTAGTTGAAGGTTGAGGTTTGTTACTCATAAACTGTAAAACTATCTTTATCCATTGTTCATTCGATCAGCTTCTAAGCGTGCAAAGTAATCATCCGCTAAGGCCAAAACCTTAGGTGCTAACCATATGGCGCTGACCATAGTTGGTATGGCCATCAAGGCAAACATGCCGTCGATAATGCCGACGATGGCTTGCAGGCTGAGTACTGAGGCGCTGATGATCATGCCGATGTAGACATAGCGATACAGATTGGCACCTGTTTGACCGAACAAAAAGTGTGCGCACTGTTCGACGTAAAACGAATAGGTAAAAAGCGTTGTTAAACCAAAGGAGAGGGCACATAAAATCAGCAATACCAACCCAACTGGCCCTAGTAATTGGTGGAATGCGTTGGCGGTTAGCGTGACGCCATTATTGCCACCTGTTTCCCAAACCCCAGATAGGATAATCACCATTGCGGTGGCGGTACAAACAATCAATGTGTCGATAATTGGTCCGCACATGGCAACCAGGCCTTCGCGCACCGGTTCACTCGTGCGGGCAGCTCCGTGGGCTAGAGATTCCGTTCCGATACCCGCCTCGTTTGAAAATGCGCCACGTTGAATACCCCATTGAATCACACTAAGCAAGCCGCCACCAACTATGGCTTCGCCAGTGAAGGCATCAGTCACAATTAAGGTGAATACGCCGGGGATAGCAGAATAGTTGCTGACTAATATAATCAGAGTAGCGATTACATAAAGCGCAACCAGAGCTGGTACCGTCGCAGCGGCGACTGCGCCAATGCGTTTGACACCTCCGATTACTACCGAGATCACTATCAATGCGATGACAATGCCGGTGATGAAATTAAAAAGGCCATATTCACCGCTAGCTTCAAGAAGATTAATTTGGACAAAAACCGATTCTCGCAGAATCTCAACCAGCTGATTGGTAGCGAATAATGGTGAACAGCCAATTAACCCTGCGATAGCAAACCAATAGGCAAGAAAATGGAGTTTCTTTGGTAGACCATTTTTAATCACATACATTGGCCCGCCGTAGACATGCCCATCATCATCTTCGCGACGATAGTAAATCGATAAAGTGCAGGTAAAAAACTTGGTCGCAACCCCAATGATGGCGGTTATCCACATCCAAAAAATCGCTCCGGGCCCACCAATCGCAATGGCAAAAGCTACCCCGGCGATATTCCCCATGCCGATTGATCCCGCGAGTGCAGTAGAGAGTGCTTGAAAGTGGCTTACTTCGCCAGCGTCGTTTTGATCATTGTATTTGCCTCTCAGAAGCTCAATAGCATGCGGTAAATATAAAAATGGCAGAAATCGGGAGCGGATCAAAAAGTAGAGGCCGCCGCCAACCAATAAGATAATAAGCCAGGGCCCCCAGGCCACTCGGGCAAATGTGACTACCCATTCTTGAAATTGAGCTCCCATAAATTAGTGCGCTGACGGCCTTCTAGGTTCCATCGGTGTGAGTTTTTTGTTTTACTGTATCACAATCACGAACCTTGCCTTTACTCGATAACTATGCCCACTACTGAACCTTTCGATACAGCTGCCTATGGAGGCACAGGCTGGTCAGCTCGAACACGCTCAACACAGGAAGAACTTGGAGACTTGTGGGCTGCCTGTGGCATTCAATCAGAGTATGCAACATTGCGCTCAGTATTAATTCATACACCAGGTGACGAGCTCGCTGCGTCGAGCGATCCAAATTCTGTGCAAATGATTGATCCGCTGGATGTCTCCCTGGCCAGAGATCAGCACCAGGCATTAGCCGAAACCTACCAGCAGGTGGGAGTTAAAGTGCATCAAGTCAGCCCCGACGGCTTGCCAACCGCTAATCAAATGTTTTGCGCTGATTTGTTTTTTATGACACCAGAGGGGGCGGTTTTGGCACGCCCTGCATCAACTGTTCGAGCAGGGGAAGAGCGCTGGGTTGCTCGCCGACTCTCTGAGCTCGGTGTGCCGATTATTCGCTCGATTAGTGGTCATGGCACTTTTGAAGGTGCTGATGCGATGTGGCTTGATAGTGAAACAGTGATTGTCGGCTGTGGCTTTCGAACCAACGACGAAGGGGCTGAACAATTGGGCGCTGTTCTAGCAAGTATGGGAGTAAATCTAATTAAGATTGATATGTCAGTTGGCGCCATGCATTTAATGGGCATGCTTCGTATCGTTGATAAAGATCTGGCCATCGCCTGGCCGAAACGATTTGTACATCGTGGCATGCATGCTTTAATGGAGTGTGGCTATGAATTAGCCTGGTTGCCGGATCTTACTGAAGTCGAAGAGCGTAAAGCCTTTAATATTGTGACACTCGCTCCACGCAAAGTAATGATGCCGGCAAACTGCCCAGTAATCCAGGGCTTTCTAGAAAGTCACGGAGTTGAATGCTACACAGTTGAGGTAGGAGAGCTGGCTAAAGCTGCCGGTGCGATTGGCTGTCTAACTGGCGTGGTTTATAGAGCGAGCTGATTCGAGTCATCTTACGAATGTACGAAATAGTTTTAAAGAATCCAGATAATTCTTGGATTTGATTCTTTTTTGGCTCAACAGGTGCTATTTTGTAGCTTGCTAGTCTATTTGTCTAATTAGCATGGTGTATCTTAACTAGGCTGGCAACTTAATAGACTCGAGGAGCTCTCATGATTTCTTTTTCCTTAAATGGCGAGAAGGTCGAAACCGACGATTCGCCGGATACGCCTTTGCTTTGGGTGGTTCGAGATACGTTTAAACTCAAAGGTTCTAAATTTGGTTGTGGTGCCGGTCTGTGTGGTGCTTGCACTATGCATATGGACGGCCAGGCGATACGTACTTGTGTGTTACCAGTCGCGGCAGTGGCCGGGCGTGAGATCACCACAATTGAAGGCTTGGGCACACCTGATGATATGCATCCATTGCAACAAGCGTGGAGCGAGCAGGGCGTACCTCAATGTGGCTATTGTCAGTCGGGGCAGATCATGTCTGCGGCCGCATTTTTAGAGAGCAACCCTCGGCCGAGTGGTGAGCAAGTGGAGTCAGCCATGGCCGGTAATATATGTCGTTGTGGATGCTATCCCCGCATTAAGCAGGCAATTTTGAGCGTTGCCGAGCAAAACACACCAGTCAGTTTTGATGCAAACACCGAACTTGCCGAAAACGGCAAAATCAAAGAGGTGTTTTTATGAAACTTTCGCGACGAAATTTTCTTAAAGCCACCGGAATCATCGGTGGCGGACTGGTCATTGGCGTGGCGCTAACCAGTGGTGATGATCCTTTACCGATAGAACAAATAGAAGGCGCTTTTGTGCCGGATGCATTTTTACAAATCACACCAGATAATAACATTCGATTTTACTTCCCAAGAGATGAAATGGGTCAGGGCGCAATGATGGGCTTGGCAACAATTGTTGCTGAAGAACTTGATGTGCATCCGCATAACTTAGATGTTAAGTTCGCCGGCGTACATTCTGACTACAATAACCCAGAATTCAAAGTGCAGGGCACTGGCGGTAGCACTTCAATTCGTCGTCATTATTATCCGCTGCGTGAATCTGCGGCCAAAGTTAGAGCTATGGTTCTGGCGGCGGCGGCTCGAGAATTAAACGTCGCGGTTGGGCAGCTCAAAACCGATGATGCACACGTTATCTATAATGAGCAACGCTACCCGTATGGACAATTTGTTGGTGTGGCAAAGGAGATGTCCGCTCCGAGCAAAGTTGAACTAAAAAAGCGAGATCAATTTAAGTATATCGGATCTGAGGTCATTCGGATTGATGCACTCGAAAAATCGACTGGTACTGCGGTTTATGGCATCGATGTCGACATACCCAATATGCATTACGCGGTGGTAAGCCGCTCTCCGGTTGCAGGTGGCAAGCCTGTTGCTTATCAAAAAGAAGCGGTATTGGCATTACCAGGCGTGACTGACGTAGTTGAAATCGATTCAGGCGTCGCGGTGGTTGCTGAGCGCTACTGGCAAGCTAAAACTGCCGCTGGTAAGCTCCAGATCGAATGGGATTCTCCAGCCGAGTCGGTAGTCGATACCAGTCAAATCAAAGCTGATTATCAACGGGCCTTGGCCGAGCGAGATGCTACCGATTATGTTGACGACGGCAGCCTTAATAAAGGGTTTGAAAAAGCCGCGCACACTGTTGAGGCTCAATACTGGGCGCCGTATTTAGCGCATGCGCCATTAGAGCCGATGAATGCCGTGGTTAATATTGAAGGTGACCAAGCCGATCTTTGGGCCGGAACCCAGGCGCCAGCAGCGGCGCAAGGCTTAGTGTCTCGCTATGCGAAAGTACCTATAGACAATGTCACAGTTCACAGCACTTACTTAGGTGGTGGTTTCGGCCGTCGAGCGTTTTTAAATTATGTGGTCGAAGCCACACAAACTGCGGCGCAAACTGCTAAACCAATCAAGCTGATTTGGAGCCGTGAAGACGATATGCGCCACAGTTTTTATCGCCCGGCATCTTTAATGCGAATCAAAGCTGGTGTTGATAACCAAGGTATTTTAAGTGCCTGGCATGCGACTCGTGTTGGTGCCAATGTCAGCCCGGACACGCTAAAAGCCGCATTACCTGGCGTCATGCCTGCTGTGGTATCAACCGGAGTTACTGACTGGATGGCGTCTACCGCTGAGTCGGTCATGGATGGCTGGTTTGTTGACTACACTAGTGTTGAAGGTTTAGATGTCGACTATGATCACCGCAATATTAAGGTTGATCACATCAGCGAAAACCACGGTTTACCCACCGCATTTTGGCGTTCGGTAGGCCATTCTTATACTGCGTTTGCTAAAGAGACGATCGTTGATGAATTGGCAGAAAAAAACGACCAGAACGAAATCGATTTTCGTTTGGCGAATACAAAGAATGACCCGCGCATAAATCAGGTTATTAAAGCTGTTGCCGAGCGAGCAAATGAATTGGATCTTCCAGAGGGTCATTATATTGGGTTTGCAGCACATGGTTCTTTTATGTCTTATGTGGCGCAAGCGGCAGAAGTTTCGGTCGAAAATAACAAGATAGTCGTCCACCGGATGTTGTGCGCCATCGATTGTGGACAGGTAATTAACCCCGACATTGTTCGTGCGCAAATGGAGGGTTCAATCATGTTTGGTCTGACTGCCGCATTGCATGGTCAGTTAGATTTAGTTGGTGGTGCAATCAAGCAAAGCAACTTTCATGATTACCCGATTCTAAGAATGAATGAAGCTCCTGAGGTTGAAGTCATTATTGTAGAAAGCAGTGAAGACCCCAGTGGAGTAGGTGAACCTGGTGTACCTCCAGTTGCGCCAGCGGTTGCGAATGCGGTGTATAAAGCGGTTGGCCAGCGACTTCGAGAATTGCCTTTAAAAATTGCTTAGAAATGTCGTCCTACCAAGCAATTAACTTCAAGGATAAATTCAAGCTATTCACTGAACAGTGGTCACCTAAGGTGATTGCGCAAATGAATGACTATCAAATCAAAATCGCCAAACTTGAAGGCGACTTTGTTTGGCATGAACATCAAGACACAGACGAAACTTTTATTGTGTTAGAGGGCAAATTACGAATCGATTTTCGCGACGGTTATGTGGATTTGTCAGCAGGCGAAATGTATGTCGTGCCCAAAGGTGTTGAACACAAGCCTAGTGCAGAAAGCGAAGCGAAAATATTACTCATCGAGCCGCGCGGCGTTGTCAATACTGGAGAACTCACAGACGACGACTACACGGCTCAAAATGACGTTTGGATTTAGTCGTTTGGATTTAGAGCTAGCCTTGAATTTTTGGGCCAGCAAACCACTCTCTGCCTTTGAGCATTCCTTGCCAATATACGCTTGGCAAAATACTCGCCTTTAGAAACCACGCTAATGAGGTGGCCGTTGTGCCGTTATTGAGCCAATTTGGAAATGTTGGTGTAAGTTCGCCCCCATAACTGAATTCGGCCAGCACAATCTTGCCATTTTCAACAGTCAACGGGCAGGAGCCATAACCTTCATAGTGGGCGCGTGCCGATTCGCCTTGCATTGTGTTGACGATATTTATCGCTACTACGGGTGCTTGTTTGCGCGCTGCTGCCATGGTCTTGGCATTAGTGGTATTCGTAACATCACCTAGGCCCCAAATATTGTCGTATTTACTGGATTGCAAGGTTGCAGGGTCGACTGTCATCCAGCCAGAGTCGTCGGATAAATCACTCGCTTTTATGAAGTCTGGTGCAGTTTGGGGAGGGCATACGTGCAGAAAGTCAAAGTCAGTGCTTGATTCATTACCTTCGCCATCTCTAAACCAGGCTTGCCTGGTTTCACCATCTACTTTGGTAAGTGTTTGTCCAAAGTTCAAATTAGCTCGATACTTTTCAACATATTCCATCAAGGCTGGAACATAATCGGCTACACCAAAGAGCACCGGCGCCGAGTTAAAAAACTGAATATCAACATTGTCTAAGCGGCCTTGTTTTAACCACTCAGATGCAGACAAATATAAAGCTTTTTGAGGCGCACCAGCACATTTGATTGGCATGGGGGGTTGGGTAAACAGCGCTTTTCCATGTTCTAATTTTTGCACTAGCTCCCAAGTGTAAGGAGCTAAATCATATCGATAGTTTGAAGTGACACCGTTTTTTCCCAGAGCTTGTTGCAGGCCTTCTACACCATCCCAATCGAGTTTTAGGCCTGGTGCCATAACGAGGTGCGAATAGCTTAAAGACTTGCCGCTAGCGAGCGAAACAGAATTATTTGTACCATCGATTGCAACCACGCTGTCTTGCAACCACTCACTGCGGCTTGGAATTAAATTATGTGTTTTTCGATGCGTTGACTTGGCATCAAAGACACCGCCACCAACCATAGTCCAACCGGGTTGATAATAATGATCTTCGCTAGGATCAATCATTAAAATGCTTAAATCAGGTGCTCTTTTTAGAAGACTACTGGCGCAAGCGATGCCAGCCGAGCCTGCGCCGACAATAATAATATCGTACTGCTGAAGTTGAGCGTTCATTCGTATAGCACCTGCATGATTGGGTTTTTGTTAAGGGTTTCTATTTGTCGCTGTCTCCGGATTTATCTTGTTTAGCAACTAATGATTCTTTGATTCCTGTTAGTGGAACTTTTAAATATACCGTTTCGTTATTTTCCGGTTCAGGAAAGTAACCAGCGCGCATATTCGTTTGTAAAGAGGGCAAAATCAGAGTCGGCATACCCAGTGATTTATCGCGTTCTTCGCGCATCGAAACAAACTCATCTTCACTAACGCCTTGCATTACATGAATGTTCTTAGTCTTTTGCTCTTTCACCGTGGTGACGCATTGCAACTCACGGCCATTAGGTTGGTAGTCATGGCACATATAGAGCTCAGTATCATCCGGCAAACTGAGAATAAGGCTTATAGAATGATATAAAGTGCGCGCATCGCCTCCCGGGAAATCAGCGCGTGCTGTGCCGCCATCAGGCATAAATAAAGTGTCGCCGACGAATGCGATCGAGCCCATTACATGAGTAGTGCAGGCTGGAGTATGCCCCGGTGTGTGCAAAGCCAAGCACTCCATAGTGCCTATTTTATAACTTTGATCGTCTTCAAATAAGACGTCAAACTGGCTGCCATCGCGCTGAAATTCAGTGCCCTCGTTAAATAAGCGACCAAACTCTTTTTGCACCACATTGATGTGTTTGCTGATTGCAATTTTGCCGCCAAGAATACTTTGGATATAAGGCGCAGCGGATAAGTGATCTGCATGTACATGAGTTTCGATTAATAACTCAACCACTAAGTCATTGTCTTTAACACATTGAATGATTTGATCAGCACTGCCATATAGGATTGAGCCAGACGGATAATCAAAGTCGAGCACGGAATCAATAATGGCACACGACTGCGAATTCGGGTCAGAGACGATATATGAAAACGTAGAGCTACCTTGTTCATAAAATGAATAGACCTTGGGTTTAGTGTTATTTCGATTGTTTTGGGTTTCGGGCATGAACTAATGAACGATGTATGAAGCAGGCATTTAAAGACTCTTTAAGTGTAATAGAAAGCGCATGATGAACCAATCAACTGATAGGTCTGTTTTTCATTGCTGAAATATAGACCGGTGTTCAAAGCTCCGACTTACTCTGGGTCTTGAACCTTAACGGCAAAAGCATCAGCAACGAGTTCGGCGGTTGTTTGGCTAGTGAGTGATTTCATAAAAGCAACCAAAGCCTGTTTTTCGGCTTTGTTTAACGTTAAGGGTTTGATAAGTGGGCTTTGGGCTGAATGTGGCTCACCGCCTTGGTCATAGAAGTCCACTACGTCAGCCAAGCTCAGAAACTCTCCGTTGTGCATATAAGGCGCTGTCAAATCGACGTTTCTTAAGCTTGGTGTTCGAAACTTCCAGCGATCTTCTGGTTCGAGCGTGACTTCATAACGACCTAGATCATTCGGCTTTGATTCACCAAGCTGCTGAATAAATTCAGCCGACACCTGAGCTTCTACACCCGGTGCAATCAGCACTTTGACGTCTTCGTTTGTTGGCTTCATTGATTCTCGATAACCAGCTCCGGTATTGTGTAACTGTTGATCGGTAAATAAAGCGTAGTCGTTATTGATTCTGTGGCAGCCCGCACAGCCGGCCTTACCAATAAATAACTCGAAGCCTTGCTGGGCTTGTTCATTGATGGCGTGCTCATCGCCGCCAAAGTGCCAGCGATCAAAAGGAGAGTCGCCAGCGATCAGGCTTTGTTGGTACTGGGCCAGGGCGATTCCGATATTTAGCATATTCGGTTCGCTGGCGAAGGCTTGTTCAAAAAGCTCTAAGTAAGACTCGTCAGCTTGAATTTGCTCCACTACATAACCAACGGAAGGGTTGTTCATTTCGTTTGCGGCTAGCAACGGAGACCATACTTGCTGAACTAAGCTGGATTCGCGAGCGTCAACGAATAGTCGTTGATAAAAGCGCACATTCAATAAGCTTGGTGCATTGCGTTTTACTGCCCGCCCTTCAAATCCGATAGGGCGCTTGAGTTCATTGCTGGTAAAGCCCTGTTCGGGGATGTGGCACATAGCGCAAGACATCGTTTTATTGCGCGATAATCGGCGATCAAAAAATAGTTGGCGGCCTAGTTCTATTTGCCTAGCATGCGGTGCGAGTTCAGCAAAAGCGCTAGGGTCAGGTAAGCCAAGCTGAGCTTCGCTGGCAAGCTTTAGCAGATTAGTTCTTTGCCCTTGTCGACGCTCTAAGCTAAGTGAATTGGTGGTGTAACTTTTATTCTCGTAGCCCGATTTATCATCGCCTGGTGCCAGGCGAATTGACTCTACTGATTCCGTTTGCTTAGCAATACCAACGTTATCGAAAGCGAAAAGTGTGCTGCCTGTATATATGCCCACAACCACCAAACCTGCCCAGAATTGCGTTTGCATGCGACTCAATTTGCTTGCTTAGCTGTCTCTTTGGTGAGCGCCGCGGATTCTTCCATCAGCAGAGTTTTAACATCGTTCACCAGAATGTCAGGATGCAAAAACGAAAGGGAATAAATATTACGAATCGAGGTATTCTTATCGATCAAATACACTCTAAGAATATGTGAAAACTTGGCTTTGTTTTCATCGCTTTGGCGATCTTTGATAACGGTTTGTTGATAGGCATCCAAGATAGGTTGAAGATCCTGCTCACCTTTAGTGGTAAGAAAACGCCAATCGAGTTCGATGTCACCAAGCAGGTCTTCTTTGTAGTTGCGCATGGCGTCTGACGTGTCGTTATCGGGGTCGAAACTCAGCGTGACCAAACGCAATTGATCCTTCAACTCAGCTTGTTTGGCGAAGCTGTTCGCAACCGAGTAAAGCACCATGGTTGATAGTGGGCAGCCATTAACGTCATCACAGGTACGATACACAAAGCTGAGCAGCGTGACTTTATCGCCATAGAGATCGGCTAAGTTCATAGCATTACCAGAAGAATCGATCACTGATCCATCGGCTGCATCATCTAAAGCGGGCAGTGAATAGCTACCCGCCTCAGGTGCCTTAAAGGACAATTTTCCCCAGCCCGGCGCCAAAAACACGCCTTGCCGGGCAACGTTGTCTGACGCGGCACTAGCAACAGGTGTGCCGCTAAGCGAAACGCTGACTGCGATCGCCAACAACGAGCCTAAAAAGCCTGCTTTCATTCAGCGCTATCGCCTTCGTTTTCCCACGGTCTTTGCATGCCATAGAGGCCATAAGCGCCAAAACGCATTTGGTGAGCGCTGCCCAATTTTTGTGCTTTAAAGTCGACTTCAAACTCAAGGTTTAGCTTGTCGCCATCCCAGGTATAAGATTTAAAGAACTGTTCATCGAGCTCGCCTTTTTTATCCCAATTGTCGAGTAAGGATGAGGTAAAGTAAGCGCGTTTGCCGTCCCAGCTTTGGGAAATCATATTGAGCTGCGAACCAATGACTTTCTCGTAAACCTGTTTTGGCGCAAATGGGTCAGAGATATCAAAGTAGCGAGCTTTGCCATCCATAAAGGTTTGAACCCATAGCCCTTGATCATCTGATGTGATTGAAATATCAACCGGTAACGGCACCTTTGATGGATCACCAATATCGGCAACCGCTTTGGCCTGCCATTCGCCGCTTTCGTCTTCATACATTAGCCAAATCTTCGAGGTTAGCGCTGTAGTGGTAAAACAGTAGTTGTTATTTGGCTGCCATGCACATCTAATTTCCAATGGCGCGCCTGGCATATCAAGCACCTTCTTAGGCTGGCGTGTGTGCAAATCCCAAACAATCGCGGTATTGCCAAAGCGTTTCATGGCTTCTGCATCGCCAAGCATGGTGCCAAAATCCATCATATAGTTTGACCAGCCTGTGAATGAGGACGTAAACATGGCATTGCGACGCGGCATTACACGCACATCATAGCCATAGCCATCGGCAAACTGGCCGGATTTTTCTGCTCCTCGCAAATCTTGATCAGTTGGATGCCAGTGAGTTGCGATATATTCACCTTTATTCGAGTACTCGACCATTGCTGTGCGACCGCCGTGATCCTTGTTGTTGGATAAGCCGGTAATCATCATGCGGCCAGCTAAAGCGTAAAAAGTATGCGGGCCAACTACGCCACCGCTTTTGGTCACAAAGTCATCGATGGTTTTATGCAGCTTTGGTTTGGCGGGGTCACTATGCACATCAAAAATAAATATCTTGTTGCTGTCTAAACCGCCTGCCCAAAGAAATCGACGATCGTCTGAGAACCCAGAGTGGTGTGCTTCATTGCGACCACCGACCGAGAGCGAGTTAACGACTTTGCCGTAATCCGGAGCTTGCGGGTTAACACTGATTGTTACTAGTTTGTCTTGTTCATCGCCTAAACCTTCTTCGCCAAGCGTCCAAACGTAAACGAAATCTTCCTGACCAACGATTTTGGCCATATAGGGTGACATGCAGGTTTCGTCGGCGTGAGTAGGCGAGACAAGTGCGAGTAGGGCAATCAGAGAACAGCTAATACGAAAAATCATTTTAACCATGATGGTTCCTCCGAGTGGTTTGATTTATTGTTATTATTCCATCCACTATACACTATTCATATATTCTGGTGGGAAGCCACTTTGCCGATTACTATTGAGACCGCCTGAGGTTCTAATTGAGGCTCCCCAAAATAAAAAGACAAAAAGTGCCTGTTAATTCAACCAATAGCTTTATGTACAAAATCGCGCAATGGGCGATTTTCCCCTTGTTCTTGGTTGGCACTCCAGTCGCGATCTACTATTTGATTCTCGCCGGTATATCTGTGCCAGCTACTACTTACGTGGTTGTCGTCGGGCTTGGGTTTTTATTCTTAATCGCTGAATGGCTGATGCCGTATCGAGCGCATTGGAATAAGCCACAAGGCGATCTAAGTAATGATCTAATCAGTGGCACTGTCGCCTATATCATCATGCCAATTTTTCTAAAGCCCTTATTTGTAGCTTTATTGGCTGGTTCAAGCGCGTGGTTGGCGATTCAAGCTGGTGGGTCAATCTGGCCCAGCCATTGGCCAGTGGTTTGGCAATTGCTGCTAATGTTGTTAATTGGTGATGCGGGTCGTTATTGGGGGCATCGTTTGGCTCATGAGGTGCCATTACTCTGGCGTTTTCACGCGGTTCATCATTCGGCAAAACGACTATGGTGGTGGAATGCCACACGCCAGCACCCGGTAGATAAAGTGTGGTTCACTTTTACTGAGATGTTATTCCCGGTGTTATTTGGCGCCGAAGGAATTGTGCTCGCCATGTACTTAGGTGTTACAGCAGTATGCGGCTATTCGCAGCACTGTAATATCAATATAAAGCTCGGGCCACTTTATTGGTTTTTCAATGTTGTGGAGTTGCATCGCTGGCATCATTCTAAAGATGCCAGTCAGTCAGACAATAATTATGGGAATAATTTGATTATTTATGATCGATTATTTGGTACTTATTATCATCCCGAACGACAAGGTAAGCCGGAACTACAAGTAGGCGAAATCGGTCTAATAAACCCGGACTATCCGCAGCATTATTTAGGTCAACTTAAGGCGCCGTTTATTAAGGGTTTGGATAAACTTGTGGCAACAAAGAATGTTCGCTAAACAAGATATAACGATTTCCTCAAGCTAATTTTGAGCTAGCAAAGTATGACTAGTTTTGTACTAGATGATTCGATAAATCAACAATGGTGTGTCGCTCGACGGCCGACAGGGAATGTAGTGTTGGCCGATTTTGAATACCAAGAAGCGCCGATTCCGACCTGCCAGACCGGGCAGATACTTTTGAAAACGCTCTACCTGAATTTAGCGCCGGTTATGCGTATGTATATGTCTGGTAAAGAAATTACTGGTGAACAATCATTAGGTATTGGCGACTTGATCCATGGGCGAGGGGTCGCGCAGGTCATTGAGAGCAAGCATCCAGATTTTGATCAGGGCGACATTATTCAAGGTCAGCTTGGTTGGCAAACTTATAAGGTGTCTAACGTCACTGACAATGAACGCATTGCGAAAATACCGGAGCGAGGAATTTCCTACGGTTTGAGTTTAGGCCCGTTGGGAATGTCAGGCTTCTCCGCCTACTTTGGTTTTTTTGATCGAGGTTTGCCAGAAAAAGGCGACACTGTTGTGGTATCTGCGGCTGCCGGCGGGGTTGGTTCAATGGTGATTCAACTAGCTAAGATTCAAGGCTGCCGAGTGATTGGTATTGCTGGCGGGCAAACCAAATGCCGGGCGATTGCACTCTGGTGCGACGCCACGATTGATTACAAAACCCAAAATTTAGCTAAAGCCCTTGATGAGCTTGCGCCGAATGGGCTGGATATATATTTCGATAATGTTGGTGGTGAAACATTATCCATTTGTCTTGATCGCCTAGCTCAGAATGCCCGCATTGTGCTTTGTGGTTCAATTTCTGAATATTTATTGGATCAGCCCTTTGGCCCTGTTAATTACACCAAGCTGAGGAAGGTGAATGGCAGTATGAATGGATTTTTCGTTTATAACCACGCTGCTGAATTCGCCTCAGCTGAAGCGAAAATGGCACAGTGGATTAAAGAAGATAAATTGAAGCCATTAGTACATTTAATTGAGGGCTTTGAAAATATGCCAGATGGTTTGGCGCAATTATATTCTCATAAAAACATCGGCACCGCATATTGCCGGATACGCGAAATCCAATAACGATCGCGCGGAAAAAATCATGCTAAAACTCATTCATTCGCAAAGATCTCCAATTTTAAAAATCAGTTCTTTACTACTTTTATGCTTTACCGCTGGTTTGTTAAGCTCGGCCAGCATAGCGCAAGGTCAGGGCTCGAGAATCGATGCCGATATCGTCTTTCATAACGGCGATATTTGGACTGGCAATAGTCAGCAAAGTAGGGCTTCCACGTTAGCGATCAAAAATCAACGGTTGGTCTATGTCGGCAATGCGGCTCCCAACATATTCAACGCTAAGCAAATTTTTGATTTAAACAAAGCATTCGTCGCGCCCGGGTTTCAAGACAATCATGTGCATTTTTTTGAAGGCGGCTTTGCCCTAGCCAGCATTCAATTACGCGAAGTGAATAGTCGCCAGGAATTTGTCACGGCCTTTAAAGAGTTCATACCCACTCGTAAAACAGGTCAGTGGATTCTTAATGGAAATTGGGATCACGAGCGATGGGGCGGAGAGCTGCCGAATAAATCATGGATCGATGATTTTAGTGAAGATAACCCGGTGTTTGTTATTCGCTTAGACGGCCACATGGCTTTAGCGAATAGTAAAGCGCTTGAATTAGCCGGTATTGATAAATCCAGTACTGCGCCAGCAGGTGGCGAAATTATCCGCGACAAACAAGGTAAACCAACCGGTGTGCTCAAAGGCAATGCCATGGCTTTGGTGCAGGCGATTATCCCGGCGCCAACAGAAGAGGAAATACTAGAAAGTTTTGAAGTAGCTCAAGATCACGCTTTGCGCCTTGGTCTGACAAAAGTGCATGCCGTCACGGCCTATCCGAATGAAACCTGGATGCTCGAATATTTTGAATTAGCGAATAAGCGAGGTTTGCAAAAACTACGCGCAAGAGTGTCATTGCCAATCGAATCCAGAGAGTCGGTGGCGGCACTGGTGGCTGAACAAGGTCGAGGCGATGATTTGCTTTCCTGGGGAGGTGTCAAAGGTTTTATCGATGGCTCATTGGGTTCCCGTACGGCATGGTTTTATCAAGCTTACGAAGATGATTCGAGCACTACTGGTAACCCCTTGAACGACACTAAAGACATTCAGGATTGGATGCAGTATGCGCATGAAAATGAGCTCGGAATGGCAATACATGCGATCGGTGATCGAGGCGTCGACTTGGCGCTTTCAAGCATTGAGAGTATCGCGAAAGCAGCCGCCGCCAGGTATCGCTATCGCATTGAACATTTTCAGCATCCGTCAGACCAGGCGATGCAAAAAGCTGCGGAGCTCGGCGTAATTCTGTCGATGCATCCGTATCATGCCATTGACGATGGTCGATGGGCGGCAGAGCGCTTGGGAGAGCGAGTGCGTTCATCTTATGCGTTTCGTTCTATTTTGGATGCAGGTGGCATATTAACTTTTGGTTCTGACTGGCCAGTGGCACCACTCTCTCCAATTCAAGGCATGTACGCAGCGACGACCCGACGCACCACTGACGGGAAGAATCCCGAAGGTTGGTTGCCATCCGAAAAAATCTCAATAGAAGAAGCCCTAACGGCGTATACTGCGAATAACGCATTTGCCAACTTCGATGAAGCCAATTTAGGCTCCTTAGAGATTGGTAAATACGCCGATTTTGTTGTGCTCTCTGATTCGTTAATCGAGCTAGCAGCAGAACAGCTTTTGATCGTTGAGGTTGAAGCTACCGTGATCGGCGGCGAAATTGTGTATCAAGCCAAGAGAGGAGGGCGCCAGTTTTTTGATCAATAAATTCTGTTTTTGGTTTCGAGCTAAGGCTTTTTCTTTTTCACCAAAACATAGGCTTGAAATGCCGGAAGTGCGGCAAGCACCATAGTAGCGACTATGATAATCAATGCGATGATGGCGGTTTCAGTAGATAGGAAATTAGCGCCAAAGTGCAGCCCTAGCTGGCTAGAAATTTGGTTCTGAGCGAATAGTAAACACAGATAGAGCAAAGCCATTGCGCTGGCGATACTCAGCAAGGCGATGAGTAAGGCTTCCACTTGAAATAGCACAAATAAGAAAGATGGTGATGCGCCAACAATGCGCAGCAGTTCAAACTCTTTTTTTCGCTCTCTGATCGAGGCTGCCATCATTGCAGTGAGACCAAGCAGGGCTGCTACAAACACCAACGATGACACGAGCTGAAGCGTGCCCTCCAAAATCGCCATGGTATTCCACAATTCGGACAGAGCAACGCCGGGTAGAATGGCCGACAGCGCCTCACCAGATTTTTCACTGATTTCTCGCTGCAGGCTAAAGGTAGAGATTCGAGATTTTAAGCCAACCAAAAACGCAGTGATGCTATTTGGCTGGAGTTGCGCTGGTTTGGTGCTGGGCGAATCATGAATTGCTTCGATTCCCTCTAATTGCACATGAACAGTTTGATCTACAGGTGTTCCAGTGGCAGCAAGAACACCAATAATTTTAAATGGATACTGGCTGTGATCGTTAAAGCTGGTTTCCCCAATGCCATGCGAAATAATAATAGGGTCACCGAGCTGGTAGGCTAATTCGGCTGCCACTTCCGAGCCCAACACCACGTCGTATATACCTTTAAACTCACCTCCTTGTGCGAATTTTAATAGCTGTTTTCTTCCATAGCTAAAATGCTGAAAGTAATCGTTATTGGTACCCAGCACGCGATAGCCTTGGTGCGAATCTCCCAACGATATAGGGATAGTCCAATCAATTTCAGGGCGATTCGCAATTTCCTGATAAGAAGCCCAGCTAATATTATTGGTCGCAGAGCCCATTCTAAAAACTGAGTACAGCAATAGGTTTAGGCTGCCGCTTCGTGCGCCGACGATTAGATCAGTTCCTGAAACTGTGCTTGAGAAACTGTCTTTGGCCTCTTTGCGGATGTGTTCTACACCAAGTAAGACAAAAATACTGATAGTCATGGCGATACAAGTCAGTGCAACTGACCCTTTTCGATCAAGCAAGCTTTTGGTCGCGAGTTTAATCAGCATGGTCTTAGCTTCCTGGCTTGTTGATGTTTGACATTGAATCGGTACGGTCAAAGTAGTTGCCTAGCGAAAGATCGTGACTCACAAATACCAAGCTCATTTGATTGTCTTTCACGGTATCCATGAGCATCGAAAGGAAAGTATCCCTGTTAGATTGGTCCAGTGCTGAGGTAGGTTCATCAGCGATTAATAGCTTAGGTTTGTTGACGATGGCTCTGGCAATGGCAACGCGCTGTTGCTGGCCAATACTTAGTTGCACTACCGGCTTGCCTCGTTGTGATGCAGGAATATTCATGGCACCAAGCAAATTCTCAACTTGCTCTATGCCAGCCGAATTTCGCTTATCGCCGCCAAAGTAGAGCGCCAATTGAACATTCTCCTGAGCCGATAAATACGGCACCAAATTAAAATTTTGCGCTACGTAGCCAATATTACTCGCCCGGAAATTATCTCGGCGTTTACTCGAAAGCGACTCAAGAGCGGTATTATTAATGACAAGTTTGCCGGTGTCTGGCTTAATCAAACCGCAGAGTAAGCCAAGTAGGGTCGACTTACCACTGCCGGAATTCCCCACCACGAACACGCGTTCTCCATCATCGACTTGCCACTGAGAAATATCGATAACAGCTTGTGTTGGTTCGCCTGGATAGGCAAAGCGCACATTTTCTAAATTGATCATTGCATTAGACGAGATTTAGTTAAATCTGGCTGGCACCGATTATATATATGTAATAACATAACATTTTGCATTTATGAAAACGAGCAGCATTCTAGCTTGTTTTTTTGGCACGAAACTCAGTTTGTTGATCACAATGAAGAAAGCTTACCTAACCTGTACCGCATTATTTCTTACGGTTTTACTTGCTGCTTGTGGATCCTCAGAGGAAGACGCCTTACTGCGCCAGTTCAAAGCCATTGATTGGGAAGAGCTACTGCCGGAGGATGATATCGCTGTTGATACTGAAGCTACTTTTGAATCCCTTGAAATCAACGACTATCGCAACGATTCGCAGTTCTCTGGCATAGGCAGTGGAGGTTTGCCCATTTTGCCTCCCTCATTTTCATCCAACACTGTTGGCGAAATGAATGGTAAAGAAGTTCGCATTCCCGGCTTTATTGTACCGATAGAGTTTGATGGCGATCTGGTTAGCGAGTTTTTCCTGGTGCCTTCTTTTGGTTCTTGTTTCCATAATCCGCCACCGCCGCCCAACCAAACCATTTTCGTTAAAAGCCAAAAAGCAGTTCCATTTGAGAGCATTTATGACCCGGTATGGGCGCTTGGCGTGATCAATGTGGAAAGCAAAGGAAACGATATTGCTACGGCAGCCTATAGTTTGGATCTGCACTCGATTCGCCCTTACGTTTACTAATGCTGAATTCATTTATGCGTAAATTTAGTAATACCGCTAAGTCGCCAAGCGAGAGTCGATTGTCTGTTGCTGGAGGCTCAAGCCCCAAAGGCTTTGTTGCTAAGATCATTATTCACATCGCCTTTTTTGCAAACTGCACTAACTATGCTGTTGCTCGTGAGCAGCATGGTGCCCATGTTCATGGTGTGGCTTCACTAAGTATTGCGGTCGAAGATAATGTGCTGGAGGTTTTGTTTGAATCCCCCGGAGTGAATCTCCTGGGGTTTGAACATCAAGCCAAGACAGATAAAGAACTTGAAATCATTTCTTCTGTGAGCGCGCAATTATCGGAACCAACCGAGCTCTTTACTTTTAGCGGAGCTGAATGTCTCCCGGTTAGCACTGAAGTCGAGTTAACAGGCGCTGTAGGTGAGTCTGAGCACAATCATGCAGCCAAAGACTCTGATAAACACAGTGAAGTGCACGCGAGCTATCGGTTTGAGTGTTCATCTGAACAACATTCGGGCGGAATACCTAAGGAGATAAAAGTGGCTTTGTTTGAACGGTTTGATGGCCTCGGCAAAATCAATGCTCAATGGGTTACGAGTGATTCTCAGGGAAGCGCGATACTGGACGCTAGCAAAACAATCATTGAGCTTCATTAATTAACTATGACTGCTTGCAAGGAGAATGTCGAAGTAGCGCGACAAGCTTGCAAAAGTTATGGCCTGCAGCTAACTGAAAAAAGAACCAGTTTGTTTGGCTTATTGATGCAACAAAAAAAAGCAATTACTGCCTACGAACTGGCTGATGAATATCAAGCGGCGTATCAGCAACCGGTAGCAATAATAACCGTTTATCGAGTTCTCAAAGCATTACAAGATAAAGGCTTGGTGCACAAGCTGAATACGATTAATCGTTTTGTTGCATGCAAAAATATTGACGCTGCAAAACCTCACGAAGCATCACAATTTTTGATTTGTAAGAATTGTAATTCAGTTGAAGAGCTCAGCTTAGATAGGGCTCTGGTGAAGGAGCTGAAAAAAGGTATTAGACAAACTGATTTTGTATTTAAGCAGCTACAACTAGAAATGAATTGTCGGTGTAAACTTTGCCAAGCGCCTGGAATAGGGCAGGTCTAAACTAGTCTATGAAACCCATTACCGACTACACCGATCGCTTTGCAATCGGATTATCTTCCTTGTGTGTCTTACATTGCCTGGCCTCGCCTTTACTTGTCTTATTGCTTCCAATTTTAACGGCCATTCAGTTCGACGATGAAGTATTTCATTCATGGTTACTGGCGGCAGTGTTGCCAACCAGCCTTTTATCTTTAATTCTGGGTTGTCGAAAACACCAGAATCACAAAGTACTGATGTTGGGAATTACCGGCTTAGCAATTCTATTTCTGGCACTCTTTTTAGAAGATTACGAAGTTGGCGAATTACTTGAGAAGGCGGCGACAGTTTTGGGCGCTTTGGTGGTTGCTTCGAGTCACTACTTAAATTACTCACTATGCCGACGAGATAGAGATTGCAACTGTCATCCCTCTGGCTAAGTCTTTAAGCTAGCTTTACTTCAATCACTAAATTAAGGAGTAGAGTAACTTCTGACCTTGATTCGCTGAGCGCATTGAACACGTATTAAACACCTGTTAAACAACAGCTCAGCTCCATTTTTAAGTTACTCTTACCCTAAAAGGCTAGCTTAATCATCAGACTGTAATTTAAATAAACAGATAGCAAGCAGCAAGGTTGCCACAACACCCGTGGCGCCAGACGGCACGGCACCAATTCTTCCAAATATCATAACAATCGAATTTGCCGCAAAAGCAACAAAACCAGCTAGAACCGTGAGTCGACCAAGCCAAACTGCGTTAGATTGTATTAAAGCCGACCCGATCAATACAGCAGATAGACCCAGCAATACCTTGGCGGCGTTATAAATAAAGAACGATAGTGCAATCACGGAACCTGCAGCTGGAGCAAGATCTTCTACTACTTGTGCAGCTTCTCGGAATGGCCCGAACTGAGTAAGACCAATACCAACCTGAACCAGGTTTAGTATGGCGCTCGCAAGAATGGCCGAAAAGGCTAGTGAGAATTTTTTTGAATGGGCCAAAGCGGAGCCGGCCACCGCCGCGAGCAAGACAAACACTATGCCTTCAAGCCCCCATAACCACAGGCGCGGGACTTCTTTCGCGCCAATATACAGTGCGGTGTAAAGAGCCTGGGAGATTACGGTTAGTAAAAGCAGGATTGCGACAAAACGAATCGTTTGTTTTTGAGTGAATTCCATGATTAGACCTATGATTATTTTTTTCTTGGGAGAGACTCACAAACAGCATGTGAGTCGAGTTGGTAGAGAGAATACTAAAAAGTTGTGTTTGCTTAAAATGCTTACCGGTTTTTTTTGCCAAATTCTTAAGCAAGCTCACAGGTCTAGAACACACGATCTCTCAAATTCTTACCGAAAATCGTGACGTTTTCATGTACAAAGACGATATATCTTTAGTCAATCAAGATGCCGAACGAGCTATGGCTGTTCCTGGGGTTCTTGGTCGAGTTTTCTTTGCAAGTTCTCTGACGCCGCCACCGGAATCGTAATGCCGCGGTCTAGCAACAGACATTTAAACTAAATTAATTTTCGATAGACCAAGTTTGTCGGGTCTTGAGATTGTTGATCCAGTTCTAACTGGAGTAGATAAGCGAACGTCATGCCATTCGTATCTTCAACCAAAAAGTTGTCTAAACCTTGTTCAATCAAAAAATTAACATGATCATACTGCAAGCCAGAAAATGCCTAATCTAGTGCGCCTCTTTTCACACCCTATGATCGAATCTCCAAATTAGCGCCATATTCAATTAACAATTCGAGTTGCTTGGTGGTTTTTGTATCAAGCGCATGAAATAAAATCGGCATGCCGCAACGATCTCTAGAATCAGGATCAACTCCAGCCTTCAAAAACGCTTCAAGATATTTGGGCTTGGCTTTAGCTGCAATCACAAGCGGCTGCCCAAGCCCCCCAGTAAGCAACAACGAATCTGCTCCAGCCCTAACTAGAGGAAAAATAGCTCTTATGTTGTTTTACCAAAATGGCATAAGAGAGAAAGGTCTTATCCTTTCGATAAAACTCATTCAGATCCATGCCCTCAGCCAATAAAACGATGCTATCGACATCACCAGATTTTATTGCCCTCGCTAACGGTAACGCTTCATCACTAAATACTTGCGTGGAGTTTCGCAAATGGCAAGCGGAGAGAGCATAATCAAGGCGACCGAAATAACTTGATGGATAATCGCGAGAAAAAGCTTGATATTAATTTGAATAATGTCACTTACGCTCACAGTCTATAAAATCAGTAGAATTCTTGAAACCAAACATGTATGCGAAACGAGAGATAGTGTGTGTTGTTTAATGAATCGAGCGTACCGTTTACGCGCAACCAGGAATTACTGTTGGCATCTGCATTCTAATCGTTGCTCATAAACTTACGCTTCCTTCATTGCATGACGCTAAACCAAATTGAATACGACCCTAAGCATGCATTTGGTCAAGCCGTTTGACAACCAAATTCAGCGAGGTTGGTTAGTATCACTAAGCCTTCAAAATCTGCATAATGACTTCGGAAAACCGTTATAAACATTTTTCGCCCAGTTTAAATCAAAAAAGAGTTAGATATATAGCCACGGATTGGACGTTGTTATTTACATGAAGATGGTTATAGTAGAGAGATACCGAGCGTTTATCCTAATAAGTGCTGGTAAAATAACGATTAAGCGCAATCAATATGCGTTCGAACCCGGATATAAATATAAGTCTCAACCAGGTTCGGTCATATATAAACCATTAGAGGAGATTAGATCATGCGAAGCTCAATCAGAGCGTGTTATAGCTCATTGTTCGTCATCGCTTCTATGTTGACTGTGGAGTTTGCACATGCACAGTCTGCATTAGAAGAAATTGTTGTAACTGCCACTCGTCGTTCACAAAACATTCAAGATATTCCGATTGCAGTGACCGCTGTCACTCCGACTCAGTTAGAGAGGCAAGGAGTAGATGATCTTGGCGAGCTGGGGAATGTCTCAGCCAGTTTTAATTTGCAGTCTTCGCAGACCGAATCACAAGGCACCTCAGTAAGAATTCGGGGCATCGGAACAACCGGTAATAATATTGGCCTCGAGAGTGCGGTGGGCATTTTTATCGATGGTGTTTACCAATCAAGACCAGGCGTTGCATTGGGTGAGTTGATCGATGTGGAGGGTATTGAGGTACTACGCGGCCCACAAGGCACTCTGTTCGGCCGCAACACAACCGCGGGCGCAATTGTAATTAAAACTGCCAAGCCTGAGTTTGATTCCACTAATGGTTTTATAAATGCCTCGGTGGGTAATTTCAATACCGTGAATGTGCAGGGTGGAGTCAATATTCCCGCTTCTGAATCGCTGGCTTTCCGATTATCAGGCTCGTATCGCGAACGCGATGGCTTTTTAGAGTCATCGCTCGGTGATGGTGGCGAAAGTCATGACCGCGATCGCTATATAGTGCGTGGCCAACTGTTGTGGGAGCCATCAGAATCGACCAGCATTCGGGTAATCGCCGATTATCAAGAGACCGATGAGGCATGTTGTGCCGCCACAACACTCTCAGCAAGCCCTCTGCTGGACCCAACAACGCAAGAAACCTTATTTCCAGCACTTGGGTTCGAAGAGTCAGTAGAAGGCTTACGTTTTAACTCTCAATCGTTTGAAAATGATATTGAACAGTCTGGGATTTCTATCGAGGGAAATTGGGATTTTGGCAACTCCACGCTAACCTATGTCGGATCCTATCGAGATTTTAGAGGCGAAAGTCGCCAAGACGAGTTTAATGGGGCGCTCACATACTCAGTATCTGGAGCCACTTTTCCACCTGGAACACCTCCTTTGTTTGACGAGATTGAAACCGTAACGCACGAGTTACGTCTGCAGGGAACGGCATTCAATGATCGACTCGATTGGTTGGTTGGCGCTTATTTTTCTGATGAACAAATTGAAGAGCTTTTTACACTGGGGTTAGGGCCAGATTTTTCCTCAGTTGTCAGTCAGGCTAACTTTGGTAGCCCAGCCATTCTTGACCTAGTTTCGGCCGGTGGCGCGTTCTTTGCCAGTGGGGGAAACCCACTTGCATTTGCTCCGATCAGCACCGACGGCGCATTTGCATCGAATCGTTTCACTCAAGATGCCGACTCAGCATCCATTTTCACCCACTTAATATACAGTGTGACTGACAGCCTTGATGTTACTTTGGGGTTGCGGTACGTGGATGATGAGAAGCGTGGCGCCTTCACTCAGCCGGCGGCCAGTAATAACGCCTGTTTAGCTGGATTGTCTTTGGCCGGTGCGCTTGGTGCCGATCCCGTTGGCGCAGCAACTGCGCTCGGTCAGTTTGGCCCAACGGTGCAAGGTTTGTTAACGAACCCTGCGGTGGTCAACGGCGGCGTATTTCTCAATTGTTTCCCATTTGCTGCACCTGCATTAGGTATTTCATTTCTACCTTCGGAATTTGACGAGGTATTTGAAGACGATGAATTGATTTACACATTACAGGGCGCTTATCGAGCCAACGATGATGTCTTGTTTTATGGCAGTTTTACGCACGGTTACAAAGCCGGTGGATTCAACCTGGATTCCACAGCGGCGGCAGGTGGCGCATCACCATCCTTTGCCTCTGAAATAATTGATACGCTTGAGTTTGGCGTGAAGTCTACGTTGTTTGAAGGGCGTATGCGTGCCAACCTGGCGTTATTCTTTTCTGAGTTAGAAGACTTTCAAGTGCTGGAATTTACTGGCACGCAATTTCAGACATTCAACGTTGACGATGTCACTGCAGAAGGCTTTGAGCTAGAAGTAGTTCACGCCTTTTCTGATGCCTGGCAGGGTGATCTGGCGGTAACTTATTCTGAAGCCGAATACGGGTCAAATTGTGACCGTGGAGGATTAATACCTGAAGCGACCTTGTTATGTAATGCGCAGCTTACAAACGCGCCTGACACCGTTATTGTGGCCGGATTGACTTATGAGGGTGGCTTGGGTAACTCTGGTTGGGGCTTCCTCGCGAATGTTTCTGCACGCTACGAATCTGATCGACGCACATCAACTCGCCCGCTCGATGCGCCTGGTGTTTTAGTGCCATTTGATATCCAGGATTCCAACACGAAGGTTAACCTTCGATTAAGCTTTACTCATCCTAATGAACGATTGGTTTTTGAATTGTGGGGTGTCAACATCACAGATGAAATTACGCGTGGCATTACGTTTAATACGCCATTGCAAGGCGCTTCACGCAGCGCTTTTTTGGCTGATCCAGCAACGTATGGTGCAACCCTACGATACAAATTCTAAGCAGTAATTTTAAGCAACTAAAACCGGGTGCAGTGTAAACTGCTCCCGGTTTTTTATTGTGTAGCGCAAGTGAACTCTCACTAAATCGAAGTCTAATTACGAGCCCAACATTGTTGCGCGAATTACTGATTAATCGATAATTGATTTCGACCATGAAGACAAATCAATAACACTTTTATCGAACATCGATTGTTCACCGCCTGTCTAATTGACAGGCGGTGCTTTATTAAGTTGAAGACTATGTCTTCATTTCGTAAAAGCAAATTTTATTTCCGTCTCGATCACGCACATAAGCGCCGTAGAATATTGGAAGTCGTTCACCAGGTGCTCCTTCGCAAGTAGCCCCTAACTCAATAGCGCGATCATACAGTCTCTTGACGCCCTCAGGCCCATCTGCTGGTATTGCGACCATGTTGCCATTTCCACAATGTTGTTCGCCTTCATCATAAGGTGTACAGATAGCAATCATTGGGCCTTGGCCTGTACCATAAAATTTGATTCGATCTTGACCGAAAAGTAGTTTAGCGCCAAGTTCTGCGAAGAGTGCGTCGTAGAACTCAATGCTTTGTTCCATATCCGAAACACCGATTGTGATATATCCAAACATAGTTTTATCCTCGTTGGGTTATTAAAATTGTGCGTTGCAGCTGTATAGGCGTGGCTTAGCGTTCAGATGCCGTATCGCATTGTCTCTGCGAAACCTAGGCATTCATGGCATTGCCGTATGACTCAATGTTCTAGCCTTAGCTGCTTGAGCAATTTGTTTTTTCGCCTTCATAAATTCCGCTGGAGAGTTTAGAGCATCCAGTGCGATTAACTGATCGTTTTTATAGTAGCTCACCGAGAATTTTCGGCTTTTTAAGTCGCCGCTAACTTCATAGTGATCGTAGCCTTGAGACAAGCCAGCGGTTTGCAGTTTTACGTCGAACTGATCGGACCAAAACCACGGTAGTTGATTATATTCAACGGGCTCTCCGCATATGGCCTTTGCTGCCGTTTTAGCCTGTGCAACCGCATTTGGTACAGATTCTAGCCGGATGCGACGTTGATAGATTTGACTTGGGTGGTTGCTGCAATCGCCAATTGCGTGTATCAAGGGGTCAGTTGTTCTCGTAAACTCGTCGACCACGATGCCGTTATTGCAATCTAATTGAGCTTCTTCTGCGAGCTCTATATTTGGAATTACACCAATACCAACAATGGCGCAATCGAACTCTATTTTTTCACCGTCGTTGAGTAGAGCAAACGGTTTACCGTTGGCCTCATCAAATTTTTTGAGGGCGGTGTTTAGTCGTATATACACACCTTCTTTGGCATGCATGCTTTGATAAAATTCGGAAACTACGGGGCTAGTGACGCGAGCTAGCACTCGATCCATGGCTTCTATAATGGTGACATCGATATCTTGTTTGATCGCTGAGGCTGCCACCTCCAAACCAATATAACCAGCCCCAATAATTAGCAATTTCGAACCATGCGCTAATGAGTTTTTTATTTGATCAACATCTTGCTTGGTTCGTAAATAGTGTATGCAGGGTAAGTTACTGCCAGGTAGCGTCAGAGTACGTGCGCGGGTCCCTGTGGCGATGATTAGATGGTCGTAAGCGATGGTTTGCCCATTATCTAGAGTTACATTCTGCCGTGTCCTGTCTATGAAGTTAGCCCGTAGACCCAGATATAGATCCACCCCCGCGCTTTCGTAGAAGTCGGCGTGCTTTATTGCTAATTTCTCAAGGCTTATATCGCCATTGTAATAGCCTTTTGATAGCGGAGGGCGTTGATAAGGATGCTCCGGCTCGTCACCAATTAATGAAATTGTGCCTTCCCAGCCACATTTTCTCAACGTGGATATGACTTCTACCGCGGCATGGCTGGCACCAATAATGACAACATTGGGAACTTGTTTGATAGTTTGTGTCATGTTTTTTACTCCTACAGAGGTTTTCTAGTGCCGACGTTGAAAAAGCGGTTGACAAAGTTTGATGATTTACACATATTGTTAATATATTAACAATTAATATATTAATCAAATATTGATTGTGAAATAATTAATAATGGCATCGCTGTCATATATCTAATCAATTTCTAGCTGCGGAGAAGTTTTGGACAAATTCGATAAGTCTCTACCCATGATGTTGCACCGCACTTTGGATGCCGTCATTCCTTTGTATAGAAAGATCTTTAAAGAACACGGAATTTCTGAACAACAGTGGCGAATTCTTCGCGTGCTTTGGGAGGTTGGTGAGTGCACCAGTGCGAAGCTTGCAAAAAGGACCTTACTGCCTAGCCCAAGCATGGTTGGCATTATTGATCGAATGATGGCCAAGGGCTTAGTGGTGCGTCAGCGTGGCGACGAAGATCGACGGATTGTAAATGTCAGTTTGGCTGACAAAGGGCGATCTTTGGAAGGCAAACTGGTGCCACTGATCGACGCTGTCTACGAAGAAGTGATGGCGCGTTGTGATCGTCAAGCGTGGCAAACCATGATTGAAACGATGCAAGTCATCATTGATACAACCCCCAAAGCTAGTAAATAACACGAGGCATGAAAATGACTGAAAAAAAACGATATTTTGTCGAAAACATGTGGTATGCCGCCGCGTGGGAATATGAGGTAGCTGAGGCCGACAACAAATTGGCCAGAACCATTTGTGAGACACCTTTGGTTTTTTACAAAGGCAAAGAAGACAACTACATTGCGTTGGATGATCGATGTTGTCACCGCGCTGCACCTTTGTCGATCGGTCGGGTTGAAGGTAACTGCATACGTTGTATGTACCACGGGATGTTATACGACGAAAAAGGGCAAGTCGTTGAGATACCCGGCCAAAAACACATTTCGAAATCGCTAAAGGTGCGCAGCTACCCTGCGGTAGCCAAAGGGGGCATGATTTGGATATGGATGGGTGTCCCAGAGTTAGCCAACGAAGAAGATATTTATGATTTCCCGCCATTAAGCGACAACGAAAATTGGCGTGGATTTGATAAAGAGGCCTATCTTCACTACAACGCAAACTGGTTGTTGATTGTCGATAATTTGGCAGATTTCTCACACGTTGCGTTCGTTCATACCAATACGCTGGGTGGGTCTGAAGCCTACGCTTACAGCACTTTAGCGGAAAATATTGAAAAGCACGAAGATGGTTTTTCCATGGAGCGTTGGCATCGTGACAGCAATTCACCCCCATTTCACGCTAAAGTTATCCCGGCCGACGAACTTGATAATCGTGTTGATCGAGCCAACATCATTAGTATGCGACTACCAGGGGTTTTTCTGATGGAAACGTTGTTTGCGCCCGTGGGTTGGTCAGAGCAAGATGGGCGAGATGATGTGCGTGAATATCGAAACTGCCAATTTATGACTCCTGAAACGCGGCACACCACACACTTCTTCTGGAACTATTTACACAATTGGAATAAAGACGATGATGCGATTTCGGCATCACTTAAAGATTCATTGCTAGAAGGCTTTATGGAAGACAAAGTGTTTATCGAAGAGCAGCAAAAGCTATTGGAACGTAGCCCAGATTTCGTGCCTAGGGCGATTGCGGCGGACGAAGCGTTTGTGCATTTTAGAAATAAGTGGTCCGCTAATTTGAAGGCCGAAGATGAGGCCTATCCGCTGATCTATAAAGAGAATAAGCGCGCCATCCTGTAGTGTTTGATAAAAGAGATCATAGTGCGAGTCTAAGTGTTCACGCTATGGTTGGGGAAGAATAGGGTTGGATAATTCGGTTCTTCGCGCTTTATTAAATCAGCGAGTAATTGAGCTAAAACCGACCAGTTATCGTTCAACTTACAGTCCAAGTAATAGAGTAAGTTAGGTGAGTTAAAAGTTAACAAAATTAATTAAATCAATAAGCATAAGTCGTGCACATATTGTTTAAGAAAGTGCCAAAATTTTATTGAGATAACGAGAGATTGTTCATCTAATTTTATGTAAAAGTATTGTAAATCAATATTTTAAATAGAATTCATCTCGATTTTATTCAGAAGTTCCAACTAGTGCTTAGGTACCTAAAATGACAAAAAGTAGTGCGCGTTTCGTCATGGTGCAAGAGGTTTTATCAGCAATATACTTAACACATTAACTAATGTGGCTGTCTAATTATCTGCGTTTTCAATATCCAAAGATTAGAAGCAGTCATTTAACCGAATCAGAAGAGAGGAGATATTGCGTATGGCTTCAAATTTAAAACTCAAAAAAGTGGCGTTGACGTTGCTTGGGGTTGCGACTGCGGGAGCAACATCGCAAGGCTCTGCTCAAGAAAGCAGGTTTATATTGGAGGAGGTGGTCGTGACTGCGCAAAAGCGAGCTGAAAGCCTGCAAGACACGCCTATTGCGATCACCGCATTTACTTCCTCTGCGCTAGCTGACAAAGGTGTTAATGATATTTCTGAGATTGCTAACTTTACACCTAATCTGGTTTTTGACACGACCTCACCAATTGGAGGTGTTTCGTCGGGCGCCGCCGTTTTTATTCGAGGCATCGGTAACACTGACTTCAGTTTGACGACAGACCCTGGGGTTGGCACCTATGTAGACGGTGTGTACGTTTCTCGTTCCGTGGGTGGTGTGTTGGACGTATTAGACGTTGAGCGTATTGAAGTTTTGCGCGGGCCACAAGGCACTCTGTTTGGGCGCAACACCATTGGTGGGGCCATCAATATTGTGTCACGAACACCGGCCGATGAGTTTCAAGCGGCGGTAGAAGCCACCTTAGGTAATGACGGGCGTGCAAACCTTAGAGCGTCGCTCGATATCCCATTCAGCGACACGTTAAAGAGTTCATGGTCTTTATCCAGCAAAAATAGAGATGGCTTTGTAAGCCGCCCTTTAGTGGGTGATGAATTGGGCGATGAACAACGCTTGTCGTTCCGTAGTTCGTTTAACTTTGAACCTAACGATAATTGGGATTTTCAAGCGTCCTTTGACTATACCGACATTGATGAAAGTGCGGCGCCGTCAGTAGGAGTTGGCTTTACCACGGGTGCACCGCCGTTAGGTGCCGGTGTTGTTGGTGCTGCCTTAGTTCAAAATAACCCAATTCCATTGCCTACCGGAACGTCTTTGGGCGTAACAGGGCTACCTGGTCAATTTTCATCCAGCGGTGATTTCTTTGAAGTTGTTGGTGGAGGTCTGGCGCTATTTAACCAGTCGGTTGTCAATGACATAGGGGCAGACGTTTCATTTGGTACGGGCCAACAATTTTCTGAAGTAGAAGTGTTTGGAGCCAGTTTTGTGGCCAACTATCATGCTGATAACTTCGACGTGAAATACACTGGATCATTCCGAAATACCGAAAGCCGTTTCGCTAACGACGCCGACAATTCTCCGTTCCAAATCACGGAAATCGTCAATGACAACTACGACGTTGATCAAGTAACACACGAACTGCAGATTACAGGCACTGCGTTTAACGATAGATTTAAATACGCAGCAGGTGTGTTTTACTTTGACGAAGATGGTACCGATGACGTTAATGTGCCTGTCTCAATCCCTGCACCGCCGCCGCCTGGTGCGTTGTTGCCACCCATCGGTTTTGAAGCAACGATTAGAAACGACGCCTCGGTGGAAAACTCAAGTGAAGCGTTTTATTTTCAAGGCACTTATGATATCAATGATGTTTGGTCGGTCACAGGCGGTATACGTTATACGGAAGATGATAAGGGCTACGCCTTTACGCAAGTGATTGGTGCTAACCTGGCTAACGACCCGCTATTAGTGTTTCCACCAGATGCGGTGCCAGCCGCGCAGATTCAACCCGGTGGTCCACTAGTGCCTGGTTTTATTCCATTGGTCGGCGATGGCACCGGCAGCGTCAGTGAAACATTTGACGAAACTCAATTTAAGTTTGGGGTCGATGCCAAGATTAATGACAACACGCTTGCCTACTACAGTTTCTCTCAGGGTTTTAAGAGTGGTGGGTTTGTGTTGCGCTACGTGGCATTTCAACCCGAAGCACTTTCGTTTGAACCAGAAACTCTGGACACCCACGAAATTGGGGTGAAGTGGGAGAGCGCCGATAGCCGCTATCGAATTAACGCAGCCGCTTACACATCAGATTACGAAGACGTGCAAGTCACGTTGTTTGATCAATTAGGCGGGCCTATTACAGACAATGCGGGTACGGCTGATATCAGTGGTTTTGAATTTGAGCTTACTGCCGTGCTGACGGATCAATTTAAGGTTGATCTTGGGTATGGCTACATTGATGCCGAGTACACCGACATTACACCAAACCCCGCGATTGCGTTTTCCGCGGTTGTGCCAGTGGATGCGAGACTAGTAAATACGCCTGAGAACACATTTAGCCTGGGCGCAGAGTTAATCACCAGCATTGGCGCGCGTGACCTGACCTTGCGCCTAGACTATTCGTTCACGGACGACGTGTTCAATGACTCACAGAACTCTTCGTTTTTGTTTCAAGAATCAACCAATCTGTTTAACGCTTCAGCTCGATATGACATTAGCGATGACAGCGAAGTGGTACTTTGGGTAGAAAATATCAGTGACGAGCGTTTTATCGTAACTGGGAACTCTAACTTTGGTCTAGGTTTTCATTCAGCGGTTCCGAATCGTCCACGTGAGTATGGCATCACCTATCGCCACCGTTTCTAACATCGAAGTTACGTCGCGGTTTAATGGCGCTCATTGAATCTGTTAGCCGCGACCAACCTTGTCGAACATCAATTAAAATCCGGTAGATAAAATGGATATAAAAAATAATGTGAAGGTAGCGGCTGTACAAGCGGCCCCCGCGTTTTTAGACCTTAAAGCTGGCGTGGAGAAAACTGTTTCTCTGATTGAACAGGCCGCGTCTCAAGGTTGTGACCTTATTGTATTTCCTGAGACATGGTTGCCAGGGTACCCATGGTTTATCTGGTTGAACACAACCATGACTAACATGAAGTATTTTGGCCAATACAATGAAAATTCATTGGTGGTGGGTAGTGATGAGTTCAATACGATTGCCCAAGCCGCGAAAGACAATGATATTTACGTCTCGACCGGCGCGAGTGAAAAAGATCACGGGTCCTTGTACATCGCTCAGTTTTTGTTTGGTCGAGACGGCAGTTTGTTATCTGGGCGTCGTAAACTGAAACCCACGCACCAAGAGCGAACCGTGTTTGGCGATGGTGATGGTTCAGGTTTCAGAGTGTCCGACACCGACATCGGTCGAATCGGGCAATTGGCGTGTTGGGAGCATTTACAACCGCTAAGCAAATACGCAATGTACAGTTTGCACGAACAAATTCATTGCGCCGCATGGCCGTCATTTTCAACCTATGAACAGGCGTACGCTTTAGGGCCCGAATTGAATAATGCTGCGTCTCAAATGTACGCGGCAGAGGGCCAATGTTTCGTTGTCGCGGCTTGCGGTATGGTCTCCGACGAAATGGCCGATCTCTTGATCGAGAACGATGAGCACAAGAGTTTAATCAGAGCGGGCGGTGGCCACGCCATAATTTACGGGCCAGATGGAAAGCCGCTTGTTGAAAAACTGCCTGAAGATCAAGAAGGCCTACTTATCGCCGATTTAGACATGAATGAAATCACCATTGCGAAAGTGTTTGCTGACCCGGTAGGTCACTATTCACGTCCTGATGTGACCCGTTTGTTGCTCAATCGACAACCCATGCCGAGTACTGAGGACTATGCACCCGAAGAGGGCGAACTTGGTATTGAAGAAGTGACGGAAGCCACAGATTAGTTTTGGTTTTTCGCGTTTGTTTGTGATTGCCAGCAAAGAGTTAATCAAAGATGCCAAATAGAAATCAAAACAATATGCCTGACGGTTTTGAGCCCCCGGTTCCAGCATGGTCTGCTGACTGGAAAGGCGAGGCTAATTCGTTGACTACAGCTATTTTTGCCGTACAAGGTGATGTGACAGAGTCGTTTATGGATTGGGTGAACAGTGCGTTAAAAGGTAATAATGTTGGCCCAGAAATGCTCGACAACGCACGCTTTACCGATAAAAACTCAGTGGTTAATACCGTGTACATAGGCTATTGGCGTGATGACGGATACGCGCAATGGTGGTCTGATGACACGGTTTCAGCTTGGTGGAAAGACGATGAGCGTTTACGCGAAGAGAGTGGCTATTGGCGCGAGTGCTATTCAATGCCAATTGAGAGATTGGAAACTTTGCATTCAACACCAAATGCGCATGGTGTGGCAAATTTGGCGACCGAGTTGGAAGGCCCAATACAAGAGCATGCTTATGCGGGTGCTGCGCGTGACCGTATTGAAGTGTCGGGGCGCGAAGACCTAACCAGCCCAGAAAGTATCGATTCTACTAAATTACACAGTGAATCATCTGCGCAAGGTCGCAGAACGACGGTTGTGCCGCCAGCCAATATGTGCGTAATTCGTTCGGGCCAAGATTGGGGTCACTGCGATGATGAGGAGCGTGAGTTTTATTTAGGACGTGTGCACCCAACGTTAATCGAAGGCATGGATTACTTATCCAATAATCCGATTGAAAGCCGTTGCATGAGTATGCGCCTAATGCGCGGCATCGATGCGGAGAATGACTTAGATCAAACTTTTGGGCTCGGCTACGCTTTAGATATTCACGCCTTCGAAGAGTGGGCTAAAAGCCATCCTACGCATCTGAAAATTTTCGATACGTTTATGGGGCATGCGGGCGCGTTTGGCGAAAATATGCAGTTGCGTTTATGGCATGAGGTATCGGTGTTACCCGATAAGGCAGGTCAATTTGAGTACATAAATTGTCATTCTCACACGGGCCTTCTTCCTTACTGCTAGAATAGGCGTTTAAAGGTACAACAGACTGACAGAAAATACGTGTCATTCATCATTCAAAAAGGTTATCAGAAAAATGCGAACACCCAAGACGGGCGTCGTAATTTTGGTTACTGGAGTGAGGTGATTTGTGATGAGTTTGTACAGTTGGATTGCGACCCTCAATGTAATCAGGATTTGAGTAATTTCGACGGTCAAGTCAGAGGGGGAGTTGGTTTTACTGACGTCAGCTTTAGTGAAGTGCGGTCCTCACCTCATATCGCTTCTCGAACGCCACAACAAATAAGTAAGGCATCGGAACACGACTTCTTAATTAGCTTCCAAATGGAGAGTCAGTGCGTGGTTCAGCAGCACGGCCGTGAAGCTATCTTGAAGCCAGGCAGTTTTGCATTGTACGACAGTGCAGAACCGTATTCCTTGAGCTTTCCAAGTGATTTTCATCAATTCGTAATTCAGCTGCCAAGAGATGTATTGGCAAGACATCTGATCGAACCTGAACGTTATACCGCCATCAGCATGAATGCGACTAACGGTCTAGGTTTGGTACTCAAGGATTTTATTTTTTCGTTAGTAGGTGAACTGAGCTCTTCAGAAGTGAAACCCAGTGAAGTTCTGGCGGAAAATTTAGTCAGTTTAATTGCGCTATCGTTTAGCTCCACAATCGTGCAGAGTAATTTGACGGAAAGTGATTGCGTCAAAGAAGCATTGATCAGAAGAATTAAGCAGTTTATTGATCAAAACCTATTTGACCCAACGCTCAACAACTCAAAAGTAGCGGAATCACAAGGAATATCAGTGCGCTATTTACATAAACTGTTTCGTAATGAAGCCGAGTCCATCCACGAGATGATCGTGAATAAGCGCTTGTCTAGGGCTCATGATTTACTGCGTGCCGATTCAGACTCAAGACCAACAATAGAGAGTGTGGCTTATCATGTTGGTTTTTCAGGTGCGTCGCACTTTTCTCGTGCGTTTAAAGCTCGATACGGAATCAGTCCCAGTCAGATTGGCTAAAATTTTGGCGCCAGTTTACGCTTTTCGCTAACGTTAATCCGCCTAGAAGCTCGGCTGATCTGTGTAAAGAACAGAGGATTGAT
>CAYVYS010000034.1:0-34822 GCA_964455815.1 uncultured Gammaproteobacteria bacterium | reverse complement strand
GCAATATGGCTAATGTTTTGATCACGGCCATAACCATAAATCAAACTCGGCCTGAGTATAGTCAACGCTAGTTGGTGTTGCTGACAATAGAGAACAATCTGTTTTTCGGCATTTTGTAATTGCTCTACCAGAGCCTGCTCTTTGGGCTCCTGCGAGCGGCGTTTGGCAATCACACTACTAGAGCTAAACACGATCAATTGTTTGACACCGGTGGATTTCAGCGCTTCCAAGTGTGGTGGCAATAACCAAATTGGCGCACAATGTATTAACGTACTCAGCCCTTGCACTGCTGGCATTGGCCGACGTAAATCCCATTGAATATCTCCTTGGTCTTGATTGCGCGATACGCTTAGAAATTGATCACTTGATAGGGCCTGTTGTAAGGCATAGCCAACCACGCCGTTCGCACCGGTGATCAAAATCACGATGAACGCACCAAGGTAAGTAAGGCTCGCGGCAAAAAACTCAAGTAAATACCTGCCCGCACTAGCAAGGTCATTACGTCATTTGATTCTGAGTAGAATTTCTTAAAAAAACGATCCATGCCCCGATGTAAATTCCATAATACGCCGATTGGCCGTGAGCGACTACTAACGCCCTTGGCGTGCAAGACCGCAGCTTGCGATACAAAAGCAACATCCCAGCCATGTTGTTGAAATCGTTTGCACCAGTCTAAGTCTTCGCAATGCATAAAATAGCCTTCATCCAAGAGGCCAACCTCATCAAGCGCGGCTTTTCTTACCACCATAAAAGCGCCTGAAACGGCTTCGATTTTTTGCACGCCATCGCCTTCTTTGGCTGAGTCGCCGAAATCAAAATTACTCGCAGGAAAGAAGCGGCTTAGCCCTAATAGCCTGATAGCTGCCGTTGCTGGTGTGGGGAAACGCCGGCGACAAGTTGCTTGTAAGCTACCGTCAGAATTTAAGATGCGGCAACTAGCTAAGCCTACTTTGGAGTCCATAGCAAAAGCATCGAATATCAACGATAAAGTGCTCGTTTGTAGTTCGCAATCAGGGTTCATTAGCACCAGATAATCGCTTGCTGTTTGAACTTCACCTAACACTTGGTTGTTAGCTGCTGCGAAACCGAGGTTGGACGAATTTTCTATCCAGGTTAAACGAGCCTCATTATTAAATAACTGCTGACAGTGTTTTACGCTGTCATCAACTGACGCATTATCAACCACCGTAATATGCGCCGTTGAATGTTCAAGTGCCGAGCCTATCGATTTGGCGAGCCAATCGCCGGCGTTATAATTAACGATGACTAGCTGAACCGTCATCTGTCTGAATTTGACTGAAGTTGAGCATGACTTTCGATCATCCTACCGCTAATACCTCGCATGCCGTGCCAAAGACCTTTGGCCATCATGCGTAAATTCTGCCATCGTGGCGGCTTCATAAAGCCATAGACTACCAAAATCATCAACAGCCGTTGCAGGTCGTTCCACTTCCATAAACCACTGGGATAAGAGCGTCGATACAATAAAACGCTATTGCGAAAAATATAGTAGTAACGAAACGGCTGATGCTGTGGCACATCGCGATCACGACCAGCAAATCGAATCGCATGCGCTGTCTCGCCTAAGCTATGCTCTATTCGTGCTGCGCACACACCAAAGGCTTGCAAGGATTTCGATCTAGCGCGTAAGAACCATTCGGTATCTACATGATCGATGAACAGGCTCTCATCCATTAAGCCAACCTCTTCGACTGCCTGCAAGGCAATCAACGTACCAGAAGAGATAAGAAAGTCAGTGGCAACGCAACCATGGTCATCTTGCTCATCAGCGCCGTGACGAGAAAACTTCAGAGCCCCAAATCGAATGTAGACGCTGTCTTGTTGGCGGCCATGAGCGTAACTGCTGCCAACACCACTGACCTTGATTCCGGCATTCGCTTTACTGCGAATCGCAGTCAACAAAGCGCTGACCGAATCAGCCTGCATCTGGGTATCCTGATCGAGTAACAACACATAGTCGTAATGCGCTTGTTGAGCGTAACGAATACCTAGGTTATGGGCAGCGCCTAGCCCTAGATTCCTCGCTTGCAGGTCTACCGTAATGCTTGGATGTTTACCAAAGGCATCACTTATGTCAGCCTGATTGCTGGAGGCATTATCAACCAGATAAATATGCTCAACTTGAGACTCTAATTGAGCAATATTTTCTCTTAGTTCGGATACGGTCGGCTGATAGCTAACAACAATGGCGAGTATCTTGCTTGATGTTGCTGATGATGAAGTTGAGTGGGCCGATAATTGAGCTGGCATATTAGCTATCGCATCAATAGCGCGAAAATCGCACTAAGTCGATTCGTCATCGCCAGCAATTTGATCGACGCCAATTGTGCGCCTTACATGATAAATGGGTTTGTTTTGACTCTCGTAGTAAATACGGGTCTGCATTTCACCGATCAGACCAAACAAAATAAATTGCAGGCCAATGATCAACAGCATAAAACCAAATATCAATAAGGGGCGATCTCCCAAAGGCACGCCAAAGGCAAGCCTGGCGATGGTGAGATAGGTTATCAATAAACCGCCAATCACGCCTAGAGCCAATCCTGGCGTGCCGAAGAAGTGCAGCGGTCTGGCGTGAAATCGTAATAGAAATTTGACAGTGATCAAGTCGAGGATCACACGAAATGTCCGCGATATTCCGTACTTAGATTCGCCGGCGGTGCGGGCCCGATGGTTTACCTTTACTTCGGCAATTTTCGCCCCTACTCCGCTGGCAACAGCAGGGATAAATCGATGCATCTCTCCGTATAAAATAACCCGCTTGGCCAAATCCTTGCGCATAGCTTTGAGTGTACAGCCATAGTCATGCAGATTGACATCTGTAATGGTCGAGATCAATCGATTGGCAAGCATTGATGGTAGCTTGCGTGAGACAAACGTATCCTGGCGTTTATGGCGCCAACCACAAGCCATATCAAAACCCTGGTTGATCTTGTCGATCAGTTTAGGGATATCCGCCGGGTCATTTTGTCGATCAGCGTCAAGTGTGACGACTATCTCGCCCTGCGCATAATCCAGCCCGGCCACCATCGCCGCGGTTTGACCGAAATTACGGCGAAAAGACACTACTTTGATTTGTGGCATTTGTGAGCGAAAAGCTTCCAGAATATCCACGCCTTGATCGACACTACCGTCATCAATGAATAGAACTTCATAGTCGATATTCAATGGATCCATCGCTGCCTTGATCTCTTCACATAAAGGCTCAAGATTTGGCTCTTCGTTTAAAAATGGGATAACGATTGATACGTCCATAGACTTATTGAATTTGTTATTGATGTAAGCGGTCTAAGCAGGTGGCGAAATTATAAGGGATATAAGTCTGGCTCGCTATGATCGCGAAGATTTAGCTAACTGACATGATTGCACTGCTTCAGTCAGTGTTAACGGTGCGCTAAGTAGATCAAATCGCGATTATTGTTGCTCTCAACATGCGGGAAAACGCCCTCATCGGTGATTCGTAAATGTTTACTATAGTATTTATCGACAAAGCCTTTGCTTTTCCAACGTTGTTGAAAACGCTCTAATTCTCGAAAATAACGTTCGATGTGTTGATCCGACATATCGTCGCCCCGACTGACGGATTCGTGGTGATAGAGCAGCGCCTCCGGTGTCCAGATGATTTCTTTGCCCAGGGCTTCTACTCGCAAACAATAGTCAATATCGTTATATGCAACTTTAAAGTCAGTCTCATTGAGGCCGCCAAGCTGATTAAACAATGCTCTGGGAGTGACTAAACACGCTGCAGTTACCGCCATCATATTCTGGGTTGCCTGACAGCGATACTGATAGCCGGCTGCGTCGCGATCTTCGAGTCGATGAATATGGCCAGCCGCATTACCCATGCCGATTATGACGCCGGCATGTTGAACTTTATTGTTAGAGAACAACAGCTTGGCACCAACAGCACCGACATTGTCCTGGCCTGCCCAAACCATCATCTGATGTAACCAATCACCATCAATCACCTCAATATCGTTATTCACCAGAGCGATGTAATCAGCCTTACTTTGCTGAACGGCAAAATTGTTGATCGCTGAATAATTAAACTCACCTGGGTAGGAAAGCACTTTGACGCGATCGTTTTGATTAAGCTCTTCGAAAAATGCCAGCGTTGCAGCTTTCTCACTGCCGTTATCGACGATTGTCAGCTCATAATGTGGGTACTCGGTTTTCTCAAGAATACTCTCGACACAAGGCTTTAACACCGACAGCCCATCTCGAGTTGGAATAATCAGTTCGACGCCTGCTTGAGCTTGCCAGCCTTCAGCAGCTTGTAGGCGATTGATCTGTTGATCGCGCAACCATTGAATGTTTGGCCAGATCGATGCAGCGCTGGTGGACACAGGTGTTTTCGGGTCTACTTGGCGAGAGCAAGTAAATAACGCCTCGCTAATGCTCAATACCTCAGAAGGCGAGTTGAAAGCCTGCATAGCGAGTCGATATTTGCATTCGTCTTCTATGAGCTCGCGAGAATTTACTTGATTACAAAATGAGGCAGCCATTATTTGCGCAAAACCGATGTAATTTACACAATGCAGATAGGCATGGCTCGGGCATGGTTTGAATACCGGTGGCAAGCTGGTGTTTTCATCCAGCCGGTAGTCATGGTCTGTATAAATCAGGCGCGGCCTAACTCTGGCCTTTTGAATCGCACGCTTAATTAGGTATAGCGCAGCAAACCTCAGTTGATCACTGGCTTTGAGTGCGATGACATAATCAGCTTGTTTCGGTAATGGCTCACCAGCAAGAATAATCCAGTCAGCCGGTACTAAGGCATCGTTTACCAGGTGCGCCTGTGCTTCGTTTTCAATGATTACAGCAATTTTCACTGACTGTGTTTGCCATTGATAAAATCGCTTAAATCTCTGTTTTTTATGCCATTTTTCTAATTCGGCCAAATAAGTTCTGCCGCCGCGAGCGGGTTCGTAGAATTCGAGCACTTGGCTTGATAGCTCAAACGGTGCTTGGAATTGGATTGCCAACATCTTGAGCAATACACCAGGGCGGGGAAAATCGCGCAAATAGCGCATACAAATCAGCGCAATTCGAAAGCGAGCTTCGATTTTGCCAAGGCGGGCGAAACGCTCAAAGCTTAAACCTTTACTTATGGCAGTAATTTGCCCTTTAGGTAGATAGAACAACATGCGGTTGCGGCCACTATGTGCACCGATTAGTTCGCGTTCAATCTGCCCTTTGTGCTCACGCTCGATAATTAAGCGCGGCAGATTCGTTTGCACGCCCTCAAGCTGAAACTCGGCCACATACCAGCCCGCGTCTACCTCAGTGACTTCTTGATCTATCTTAACAAGTTGCCATTTTGATTCGAGGCGATTATTTATTTTTAACAATGACTTACGTATACTCATTAAAGTGAAATCATATTGTTGTTCTTCTAAATAATCGTCGGACAAAATTCAAAACCCGCCAGCCAATCGAGTTTTGCATAATGCTCACCTTGCCTTCTAGATTAGAACTATGACCACGTAATTGCGTGATTTCGGCTTGCAGTCGATTAACTACTTTGGTGTCGCTAGGCAAAGCCAGCTTTTTACTCGCTTGTAAGTAGCTATGGGGCGTCGTTGAGTAGGTCTGCGCGCTAAATTCTTTAATTGCTTGTAAAGCATCTGAATTATTAGCGAGCACGATTAAAAAGGAATTAGCATGCTGATGCAAACAGCCAGATTGCGCTAAGCCCTGCCAGGCACGGGCTTCGTTATTCGACAGCGCATATTCGGGATTAACATAGTCTCGCGACTGGCTGTCAGCCAAACTGCTTAATACTTGATCAGCATCTAAATCAGGGCTAATGATGGCATTAGGAATTTTGTAATCCGGAAATGGCAGCAAGATATGCGAATCTGTAAAACCAGCTTCGCTGATAATGACTTGCCATTGTTGATGGCTATAAGTGCGGATTCCACTGGAATTGAGATAGCCATCAAGGCCAACAAAGGCTTGAGCATAATGGTCTTCATTGGCACCGAACAGATACTTCAGACCAAGGCGATTTTCGATAGCAACGACTAATTGACCATCAAATTTAAGCGCCTTTTTCGCTTTTTTTAGAAGATTGATGGTCGCTTGACGATCGTCTTTGTGCTCAGAGAAACGCCCGGCATATTCGCAAACACCGATTAACAACACTGCATCATAGCGCGCTTGCGGGAATTCCAGGTCATTGAAATTAGCCGCACAAACGGTAACATTGTCTAAATCACGACAACGCAGTGCGGCTAATCCTGCGCGAATAGAACTGCCTTCTATCGCATCAACTTCAGTGCCTTTTTGTTCAGCAAGATAGCGTGTAATCGAACCGCAACCGCAACCCAGCTCCAGGATTCGAATTGGCGCATCAGCTTGCTTGGGCGCAAATTGTAAAGGCTTGATTAGATTAGCCCTGGCAGATGACAAGTGATATTCAGTAGGCCAATCGACGATTTGCGCATCCAATTCTGATGAGGAACTCGACAAATCTTCAGATGAACTTAAAATCCGATGTAAAGCCTGCTCGACATCTTCACCATCAGAATAATCAAACGGCTCAGCGCTGTTGCCTGCACGCCAAACACCGTCTACACCGAGCGTGAATTTATTGAGTGATACTAATTCAGACATTGTCTGCTCCATCATCTAACTCAGCAAGGGCAATGATGCCACCGAGGTCTGCCAGGCCATAGGCATCAGCAGTCGGCGTAACGTGTAAATGAATTAAATCATAACGACGATCAATTGGTATGGCGTCTTTGCTTTCATGATCCTGCGCAACTCCGAGCGAGATGAAGTAGTCACCGCCAACTAAATTGACATCCAACTTGAAGTCGATCACCTGCAATTGCCCAGCTGCTTGTTTTGCCGGAATGCCAGGCTGCATTCGAGAATTAGTGCCATAGACAATTTGCCCGTCATTGGTTTTTATGGTGACTCCGTAAATCAGATCATCCAGGCTTTCTTTGAAGTAGATCCAACTTCGAATTATCAGTTGATCACCACGATCAACCCAGCCATTACTCTGCTTTGTATTGCGGATTAATTCGTAACGCACTATCACCGCGCGCTGATCCCCCCAACGCTCTTCGTTTTCGTTATAACTTGGGTGACTAGTGCAATAATCGATCTTCGGATCCAGATCGCCCAGGTTCGCTGGCATTGATGGTAATTGAGAATCTGAGTTGGTTTGGTCGGAGGCAAACATCATTTCCAAATATTCTTGTACAACCTCCTTAGGTTGGCCAATTGCCTGCACGCAGCCGGCTTCTATCAATACCGCAGAATCGCAGAACTTAATCACACTCTCGGTGGAGTGCGTTACAAAGAGAATAGAAACGCCCTGCTCTTTTAACTGCTCAATACGTCTAAAGCACTTAGCCTGAAAGCGCACATCACCAACCGCCAGGGCTTCGTCAATGATTAAGATATCTGGGTTCATATTGATGGCAACGGCGAAAGCCAAGCGCACAAACATGCCACTGGAATAAGTTTTCACCGGGCGATGCAGAAATTCTCCCAAGCCACAAAATTCAACGATATCGGGGAGCTTTTGATGAAATTCCTCGCGACTCAAGCCCATAATCGAAGCGTTAAGCCGAGCATTCTCCATGCCGGTAAACTCTGGGTTAAAACCAGCGCCTAATTCAAGCAAAGCTGAGATTCGGCCTTGCGTTTTCACCTTGCCGGAGCTCGCTTGCAATACGCCGGTGATAATTTGCAGCAAGGTTGACTTGCCAGCGCCATTGCGGCCTACGATGCCAATCGTCTCGCCTTGATGAACTGTTAAATCGACATCGTTTAAAGCCCAAAACTCCGAGTACCATTTGCCGGAGGGGAACAAACTCTGCCAAAGGCGATGCACGGGCTTGCGATAGCTTTGGTAGCATTTGCTAAGGCCTTCAACTTCGATCACAGCAAGCTTAGATGACATCAGCAAAGCCATCCCGTGTTCGCTTAAACAGACTCATGCCTGCAAACAACATCAATACTGCGAACAAGGTGTACAAACCGAGCTGCGGCCAATTGGGCATTTCGCCAAATAAGACTACGGCGCGGAACTGCTCGACAATAATCGTTAAGGGGTTTAACCAAAGCACATAAGGTTGTAAAGCCACCGGCACATTGGCAAAGGGATACAGTATTGGGCCAAGGAACAAGAGCACCGTCATCAATACGCCAGTGACTTGCCCTAAATCTCGCAAATAAATCCCTAGCACCGAAATAAACCAGGATAGCCCCAGCAGAAAGATGACGAACGGTGTTAGTACCACTGGTGCTAGAAAAATCGTCACAGGAATCGTGTTGCCCGTGGCTAAAAATATTATGACTAAGATCAAAAAGCTCAACAGCATATGAAACAAGGCATTCGCCAGGCTGACTAAGCTTAGAATTTCTAATGGAAACACCACCTTTTTTACGAACTGTGAATTGCCACTGATCAAGCCAACCGCACTATTAACTGTCTCTGCCATCAGGCTATGCAGAATAAGCCCGGAGAATAAAATTAGGCCAAAGGCAATGTCGTTTTGGCCTTCGATTCCCCAGCGTACTTTTAGTACTAGTCCAAAGACAAAGGTATACACCAGCAACATCATAATGGGGAGCATAAAGGCCCATAAAAAACCAAATTGTGAACCGCGATAGCGTTGCTGAACCTCGCGTTTTAACATCTGTAAAAACAGATATTTATGTTCGAAAACCGAGCCAAGCATTAGTCGATTCCGGGGAACTGATTCGGATTTTCTAATAAGCTTTTAATATAGCGCCCGTAACTACTCTTGCCATAACGGCTGGCCGCCTCACCAAGTTCTTGCTCGCCAATAAAGCCTTGTCGAAAGGCGATCTCTTCCAGGCAAGCCACTTTTAAACCTTGCCGATTTTCGATGGTTTCTATAAACATGGAGGCTTGTAATAAGGATTCATGTGTACCCATATCAAGCCAGGCAAGCCCTCGCCCGAATACCTGCACCGATAAGTCGCCCCATTCCAAATATTGCTTATTGACGTCAGTTATCTCCAACTCACCGCGCGGCGAGGGTTTAATATTTTTAGCAACATCAACCACACGGTTGTCATAAAAATATAGCCCTGTGACGGCATAGTTTGATTTGGGCTGCTCAGGTTTTTCTTCCAGACTTAGCGCATTCCAGTTGTCATCAAACTCAACCACACCATAACGTTCCGGGTCATGCACTGGGTAAGCAAACACCGTCGCCCCTTTTTTCTGCTCACCAGCTTGAGCCAAATTCTTACTCAGATCTGCGCCATGAAATACATTATCTCCCAGCACTAAAGCGCAATCATCCTTGCCTATAAACTCACTGCCGATGATAAAGGCTTGTGCGAGACCGTCTGGCGAAGGCTGCACGGCATAGGAGATATTAATACCCCATTGGCTGCCATCTTTCATAAGTTGCTGGAAACGCGGTGTATCTTGCGGTGTCGAGATAATCAAAATATCGCGAATACCAGCTAACATGAGCGATGACAATGGGTAATAAATCATCGGCTTGTCGTAAACCGGTAACAGCTGTTTGGATACCGCTTGCGTTACTGGATGCAGCCTTGTGCCGGAGCCGCCTGCTAAGATAATGCCTCGCATGGTTATACCCTCATTGAGATTGCGCGCGCAAAGTGTTTGTTTTATTAGTTTATGAAGCTAGTGGCCTAAACGATTGCCATCATAATCGCCGGACACTTTCTTAACCCATTCGTCATGAGCTAAATACCATTCGATAGTTTTACGTATACCGGATTCAAAGGTTTCTTCAGGCGTCCAATTCAATTCGGCGGCAATTTTGCTGGCATCAATCGCATAGCGTTTGTCATGCCCGGGACGATCTTTAACAAAGGTCTTCTGCGCTTGATACGAATTACCATCACTGCGCGGTTTCAGATCATCAAGAATGGCGCAAATTGTATCGACCACTTCCAGATTGGTTTTTTCGTTGTGGCCACCAACATTATAGACCTCACCATTTTCACCTTCGGTGACAATCTTCCACAAGGCCTTGACATGATCATCAACAAACAACCAATCGCGAACATTATCGCCCTTGCCATAAATTGGTAAGTCGCCTCCGCTGATGGCCTTTTGAATCATCAGGGGAATAAGTTTTTCAGGAAACTGAAAAGGCCCGTAATTATTTGAGCAATTCGAGATTACTACTGGTAAATCATAGGTCTTGTTCCAGGAGCGAACTAAATGATCAGAACTCGCTTTACTCGCGGAATAAGGTGAATTGGGTTTATAGCGCGTCGTTTCAGTAAACAGCCCAGTCTCACCAAGGCTGCCATAGACCTCATCAGTTGAGATGTGGTGAAACTTAAACGCTTGCTGTTTGTCACCACTCAATGACGCATAATATTCACGCGCCGCTTCCAGCAGTGTGTAGGTTCCAACAATATTGGTTTGAATAAAAGCACCGGGCCCGTCAATCGAGCGATCGACGTGCGATTCAGCCGCCAGATGCATGATGAAATCTGGTTGATATGTTGTAAGTAGCTCGCGGATAGCTTTGGCATCACAGATATCACATTGATGAAAGTGATGTTGCACACTGTTGTCAGCTCCGCCAAGCGACAACAAACTGCCAGCGTAGGTCAGTTTATCGACATTCACTACCTGAGTATCAGTATCATTGATCAGGTATCGAACTAAGGCAGAGCCAATAAAACCGGCGCCACCAGTTAATAAAACAGTATTACTCATTTGTGTTTTTCACTTTAGTCGTTAGAAAAATCAGGGCTTTGGGCCTCAGTTGGTTGTCGGTACTTCATGGTTCGCAACATTTCAGGCATCAATACTCGCTCATTATTGATCTGCCCATTATCGACCAGGCGTTCTAGAAGTTTTAATACGTCTACTGTTTGCTCCATGGAACTCAATACCAGGCAATCGTAGTCATCACCATGCGGCAATTGATCGACGACTGGTACCCCAAAGAACTCGGCTTGAGAGGCTTTATCCTGGTAAATCGCAACAATAGAAACCTGGCTATGCTGAGCACGCATCAAGGCGATCTCAGTTAAATCAGAAAGGCCAATCAGCACCACTCGCGGCCACTGGCTTTCAGAGCAAATCGAGAAAACCTTACTGTATTCATCACCAGCCTGGCGAAACAAGGTAAGTGAAGTGGCAAAGAAGTCCGCGGTTAGGCGCGCTTTTTCACTAAAACCAGTTGGGGTTAAGTAATACAAATATCGGTTAGCAGGAGCACTATTGATTTTGATCCACCCCTTTTTCACACAACGCTTCAAATAAGAATTCGCCAGACCAAGCGCCACGCCAAGTTCCTGTGCCAAATGGCGCTGACTAATGTCCTCTTTCTGCTCGATGGCATTAAGAAGTTCCAGCGTCAATTGACTTTTTCTGTCTGAATGTGGTGGTTGTGTGTTCACGGCGTGAACACTAAACGAAATGGTGGCCGAAAGTCAAAGTATTTAGCGATCTTATTTGAAGAAATACGGTAGATACCCCCGTAACAAAAGCGTCATAAAACAGACTTCAAATAATCATATTTCAAATCTACGCTGCTTAACATATGAGATTGAACCAGTTAGCTATGGAGCATTATATTGTCTAGACACTAAGTGGCTACATCAGATCATTACCTTGCCTTTCTAATTGGGCGATGGAACTACCGACGACACTCTAAACTCGCTGAGAAATATCTAACACAAGCACCACTAGCTTACCCGGAACCTCGCAGTCGACTGCGAAGAGAAATCCATAGCGCCAATAAAATCGGTAGCTGAAGGATTTACAGGCACGCTATACACCAAGACTCTATTTAAGTATGGGGACAAACTGGAAGCACTATTACCCGAATCTGTTGAATTGGGTCGCAGCTTTGTGCCGCCCCGGTATTGGACCAGTCGAGGCTTAGATCTTCTCTGGCAAGGTATTGGCCGCTATCTAACAGCCCATCCTCAGATCCGCTATATTTTTGGCGCAGTCAGTATCGCTAATGAGTTACCAGAACTAGCTAAACAACAAATCGTGGCACGCTACCAATACCATTTTCAGCCCGTCGACTGGCAAGATTATGCCCAAGCGCATAGGCCGTTTGTGTGTGATCGAGCGATATTTGAAAGTCAGCGCGGCCGTTCGTTTAAAATTAATAAAAAGCGGTTACAAGGGTATTTGCGCAAGCATGGCGTCAAACTACCTCCTTTGTACAAGCACTATGCCGATGTGTGTGACGAGCAAGGCGTAATTTTTGTTGATTTCAGTATCGACTCAGACTTCTTACTATTGCATTGACGGTTTAATGCTGGTCGATAAGAACTTCATTAAACCAAAGAAATATCGGCGTTATCTAAGTGATTGGTCGTCTGAGGGACAAGTATGGTGAATTTTTCCAAAGCCGATTTGCATGTTCACTCCAAGTACTCCGATCATCCTAGCACCTGGGGACATAAAGTATACAATTCACCAGAGAGTTTTACCGAAGTAGAATGTCTTTACCAACAAGCCAAACAACGCGGCATGAGCTATGTGACGATTACCGACCATGATGATATTCGTGGCTGTATTGAGTTGCAGCGCCTGCATCCGGACGACACCTTCATTAGCTGCAAGTTAACTACCTTTTTCCCTGAAGATCATAGCAAGATTCACGTATTGGTTTACGGCATCAGTGAGACGCAGTTCGATCCACTCAAACAACTCGCTCCTAACATCTATGACTTAAGAGACTATATTGCCCAAGCCAATATCGCTTATTCGGTTGCGCATGCTAGCTATGATCAAGATGGCAAGCTCAGCATTGAACATATAGAAAAGCTAGTATTACTGTTCGATGTTTTTGAAATCCTTAATGGCGCATGTGATGCACAAAGCAATCTGCTTTTACATCGCTATCTGGAAGCCCTAGACGAAGATGAAAACTTGAGTCTGTTGCGGCAAATCAATGAACTTTACGAAACCAACTCGCCTGGTAGATACAACCTGGTGATCGCCGGAGATGGTCCTGATTCTGCTTCGTTAAAGGAGCAATTGAGTGATCAAGCGAATGTACTCTTTACCGGACGACTTCAAACAGATGAATTAGTGCAATGGTACCGAAACTCAGACATGCTGGTTTTTACCAGTCACACGGACACTTTTGGCATGGTAGTGCTCGAGGCGCAGGCCTGTGGTCTGCCATGCATGGTGACCAATACTGGCGGGCCAAAGGAAATTATCCAGGCTGGCCTGACCGGGGAAGTGTTACTCAACAACAAACCAGAAACCTGGCTCGACGCAATCGGAGGTTACCGACAGATTAAACTGTATCAACCAACAGCTTGGGCCCGGTTAAAGCAACTTTGCCGGCAACATGTACAACAACAAAATGATTGGCAGCCCGTGTTTGATGCGGTACTCGGCGAGGCTTGCCGTATTAAAGATATTGAAAGCCTAAACACGATAGGTAAACCGCGTGCAAGCGGGCCAGTTCGTGGTCCGATTGCTGCGTAGTCTTTATGGGTTTTATCAAGTAGTCAATTTATGCGAGTTCTATCATCCAAATGAAATCAATGTATCTAAACAATCGATACTATTTAATGCGTCACGGCGAGAGCCTGGCGAACAAGCGTGGCCTAATCGTTAGTGAGGTGAGCAATGCGATCGACGATTTTGGCTTGACGATCAACGGCACACAACAAGTGTTAAATGCCGCTTTGCAGGCACGTCTTACGCTCGATACCTTAGTTATCAGTTCCGATTTTAAACGTTGCCGAGAAACCGCCGAAATCATGCATAGTGTTCTCGCCTGCGAACAAGACATCCTGATATCGACAGGTTTACGAGAGCGAGTTTTTGGTGACTTCGAACTTCAAGACATCGACAATTATGAGCAAGTATGGCAACACGATTTAGATCAACCTGAACAAGAATACCGAAGTGTCGAAAGCGTTAGCGCGACGCTCGCTCGCGGTTTAGCTTGTATTCAAGAATTAGAATCACGCTTTTTTGAACGAAACATTTTACTGGTCAGCCACGGCGATGTATTACAAATACTATTAGCGCACTTTCAAGGGTTGCATCCGCGCTTTCATCGCAGCTTGAATGCCATTGCGAACGCCGATATTCGTAGTTTACCCAAACCAACTTCAGAAACAGATCCTCGTAATGACAACTCCGACCAACGCTTTGACGATCGCGCGGTGGTGCATTCTGGCGTTGCCTAATCAGTTAACGCGACCGTATGAATAAGGCTCACTGAAAAAACTCATCAACTACGATATTCTTTCGCCGATTATCGTTGAGAGTGAGATGCCATGAGTGACCAACAGCCAATAACAACCCATTATCGCGCTTGCCATTTATGCGAGGCTATTTGCGGGCTCGAAATTCGCACACAGGGAGACGAAATTCTATCGATTAAAGGGGATAAAAAAGACCCCTTATCAGAGGGCTATATTTGCCCAAAAGCCACAGCAATAGCAGACATCCACAATGATCCCGATCGTTTACGCAAACCAGTTAAACGCGTGGCAGACAAATGGCTTGAGATTGAGTGGGATGAGGCCATTGAACTAGCCGCTCAAGGCATTGTCGACACTCAGCTCAAACATGGAGAAAACAGCGTTGGTTTCTTCGCCGGTAACCCTGGTGTGCATAACTACGGCAATATGACGCATGGCATTGTGTTGCGTAAAGCAGTGAAAACCCGCAATCATTTTTCGGCCACTTCGTTAGATCAATTACCGCACCAGCTGATCTCGCATGCCATGTATGGGCATCAGTTCTTTTTACCCATTCCTGATGTTGATCACACGCAATTAATGGTGATCTTTGGTGGTAACCCATTAGCCTCGAATGGCAGCTTGATGACAATGCCAAACGCGCCCAAGCGATTCAAGCGTTTGCAACAACGTGGCGGGCAACTCATCGTGGTTGACCCTCGACGCTCTGAGACAGCTGAGATTGCCGATCAACATCATTTTATTCGCCCGGGTTCTGATGCCTTTGTTTTACTGGCTATGATCAAACTATTGTTTGATAAACAATGGCTTGAATTAGGCCATCTGGAGGCACATCTAAATGATCTGGAACTGGTCAAAGAATCGGTTCAAATGTTTTCTCTTGAGCTAGCCGAACAACATTCAGGTATGAGCGCTGACTCAATTGTTGAACTCACCAACAAATTATCCAACACCGAGCAAGCCATGCTGTATGGCCGGATGGGCGTTTCGGTGCAAGAATTTGGCGCTGTGTGCCAGTGGGCCATTCAGGTGATTAATATCTTGATTGGCGCTTTGGATAGGGTTGGCGGCACCTTGCTAACATCACCACCTTTTGCTTATGTACAAAAAGGCCAAGGCGGTGCCGGGCATTTCAATGTTTTTCAATCACGCGTTAGAGGCCTGCCAGAATTCGGTGGTGAATTACCTTCGGTAACACTAGCCGAGGAAATATTAACGCCTGGCGAAGGCCAAATTCGTAGCATGATCACCATTGCTGGCAACCCAGTCATCTCCAATACCAACGCCGGTGAATTAGACAACGCTTTTGCCAGCCTGGATTTCTATGTGGCTTTTGACTTTTATATCAATGCGACTACTCGTCATGCGGATGTAATTTTACCGCCAACTAGCCCGCTAGAGCATGATCACTATGACATTGCTTTTTTGCGTTTGGCAGTGCGAGATACCGCACGGTTTAATGCAGCCGTTTTCGAGCCCGGCGCCGATGCCATGCATGACTGGCAAATATTCAACGCCGTAGCGCAAACAATAGCCAACTTAAAAGGAACTGAATGTCGCCCTCTTCCAGCACCTCATCAGATCGTGGATTTTGGCATTCAGCAAGACGCCAAGGTTAGCCATCCACAAACCAACGAGCCTCTCACTATGGCGGCAATTAAAGCATCACAACACGGCCTGGATTTGGGGCCACTTAAACCTGGCGTTTTAGATCGTTTATGCACCGAGGATAATAAAATTGAGCTGGCACCAGACTTTGTGATTAACGACCTGACGCGCTTGCTGGCAAAACCAGTCAATAAGGCAGATGAACTTTTGTTGATCGGTCGTCGACATATTCGCAGCAATAACTCTTGGATGCACAACTATCAGCGACTGGTAAAAGGCAAACCACGTTGGCAATTGTTTATGAACCCTAAAGATTTGGCCAAACTGGATTTAAAAGACAATTCTCAAGTAGTAATCAAATCACGGGTCGGTGAAGTGACAACCAGTGTCGTTGCTTCCGATGAAATGATGCCGGGCGTGGTGAGTTTGCCTCATGGCTGGGGGCATAACCTTAAAGGTGTGCAGATGCAGATTGCAACTCAGCAGCAAGGCGTGAATTGCAATGTTTTAACAGATGATCAGTTTATTGATCAGGCATCTGGAAATGCCGCTCTCAATGGCGTGCCAGTCACAGTCAGCGCTGCCCTGTAAAGAGTGAGCACTGCAAAATTGTTGCGCTTTAAGCTTATTGAGAGAACCTTATTGAAAAGCTTCACTAGGATTTTCGACTAGCTGGAATTGGCGAGATTTCAGTTTCGATGTTGACGTTTTGCGCGCGATGTCGCAGCAGATGATCCATGATCACGATGGCGAGCATCGCCTCAGCAATTGGTACGGCCCGAATACCGACACAGGGGTCGTGTCGACCTTTGGTTACTACTTCGACCGGCTCACCTTGTTTATTAATACTCATGCCTGGCTTAGTGATGCTCGATGTTGGCTTAAGAGCCAGGCTGGCTACTACATCTTGTCCTGAAGAAATTCCACCTAGAATGCCGCCCGCATTATTAGAGGCGAATCCATCGGGATACAGTTCATCGCGGTGCTCTGAACCTCGTTGTTCTACCGAGGCAAAACCCGCTCCAATCTCGACACCTTTAACAGCGTTAATGCTCATTAAGGCTTTGGCAATATCCGCATCCAGCTCGTTGAAAACTGGTTCGCCCAAGCCGACTGGCATGTTACTCGCCACCACGGTTATTTTAGCGCCGACTGAATCACCGTCACGGCGTAATTGAGTGATCAAGGCTTCAAGTTCTTCTAATTTATCTATATCCGGGCAGTTAAAAGCGTTTTGGCGAGATTGCGCCAAGTCAATTTTTTCGGCCCGGATCGAACCCATTTGTGCCAGATAGGCATGTATCTCGATGCCATGCTCGACAAACAAATACTTTTTAGCAATGCCGCCTGCGGCGACCAGCATCGCGGTGGTTCGAGCCGACGAACGCCCGCCGCCCCGATAATCGCGATGCCCATATTTATGATAATAAGTGTAGTCAGCATGCCCTGGACGAAAGGTGTCCATAATATTGCTGTAGTCTTTTGATTTTTGATCGGTGTTTTCAATCACCATGCCAATCGAGGTGCCGGTGGTTTTGCCTTCAAACACACCGGACATAATCGTCACTTCATCGGCTTCACGGCGTTGCGTCGTAAACTTGGATTGACCTGGTTTGCGCCGGTCTAAATCTGGCTGCAAATCTGCTTCATTGAGTTCTAGTCCTGGCGGGCATCCATCAACGATACAACCTAAACCTTTACCGTGGCTTTCACCAAAAGTGGTAACCCGAAACAGTTTGCCAATACTACTGTCACTCATTAGCTATTCTCCACCACGATATTCGGGAAGGCGCCGCTAAAATCTTTTTTCTTTACTGATAGCTTGCCAGCCATTTTCAAAGCGATCTCTGTATACCGATTGGCGATCTCAGATTCAGGGTCAGCGATCACTGATGGTTTGCCAGCGTCGGCATGCTCTCGAATCGACATGGCTAGTGGAATCGCTCCCAGCACGTCCAGTTTATAGTCTTGAGCCATTTTTTCTGCCCCCTGCGATCCAAAAATCGCTTCCTCATGGCCGCAATTAGAACAAACGTGAGTACTCATGTTCTCAATAATTCCAAACACCGGCACGTCTACTTTTTCAAACATTTTATACGCCTTGCGCGCATCTAATAAGGCGATATCTTGTGGCGTGGTGACGATAACTGCACCAGCAACAGGGACTTTTTGCGATAAAGTTAATTGAATATCACCGGTACCCGGCGGCAAGTCGATAATCAAATAGTCAATGTTCTCACCATCGTTATTCCATGATGTTCCGCGCAGCATTTGCTCCAGAGCTTGCGTGACCATTGGGCCACGCCAAATCATTGGCGTATCTTCCTCCACCAAAAAGCCAATCGACATAATCTTAAGATTAAGATTCTTTTTTGGCAGTAGCATTTTGTTTTCTAATGCTTCGGGTTTGCCACTCACGCCCAGCATGCGTGGCTGACTAGGCCCGTATATATCGGCGTCTAACACGGCGACATTAGCGCCGGCTCCAGCCAGTGCTAAGGCGATATTCGCCGACACTGTTGACTTACCTACTCCGCCCTTGCCCGAAGCAACAGCGATGATATTCTTCACGCCGGGCACGGCCTGTACGCCTTGTTGAACCGAGTGCGCAATGATTCTTTGTTGGAATTCGACTCTTAAGGAACGCCCGCCCAGATCAATACTTTGCACTTGCACTTGCGCTTGAATAGCTCTCTCAAGTGGCGCGATCGCTGCTTCGATTGGATAACCTTTGCTTATGGTCAAAACCACTTCCTGGTCACTGACATCAACCGATTGGATTGCTTTGCCAGCAGTCAATTTTAGCCTGGTAAAGGGGTCTATAAGATCATCTAATGCCTGGTTTAAGCTTTGGATAAGTTGGTCTTGCATGGCTTGCTAGGGTGAAGTCTGCCTAAGGGCGCTAATGCTAACATTGCCGACCTGTAGACACCATCTCCGATGCTGCCTTGAATAAGTGCGTACTCCTTTACTTTTATGCAAAACAAACAACTCGCCCAATTATTGATGTTCGCCGGAGCACTGCCTTTTGCCGCTTGCGCGCTACTCATGGCGATTGGCTACGAACAATTACCGGTGCTGGGGCGAATCGACTTGATATTAAGTTCGTATGCTTTCGCGATAGCGGCTTTTATGCTCGGAGTTTATTGGGGGTTATGTATTGGTCACTTAAATTCCGATAAACAATCGTTCTCACTCATGCTATTGAGTAATCTGTTATTTCTTTTGGCTTGGTTTTGCTTTTTGCTCGATATCAACAGCATAGTGTTTTATGCGGTGTTGCTATACATCTTCGTCAAATTATTGTTGATAGACCGGCGCCTGCTCGCCAAGGGTGCGATCGAGAAGCCTTACTATCAAGCACGATTTAAAGTCACGATCGTAGTCACGATTAGCTTGCTATCAGCAATGTTTAGCTTGGGCCTGAGTTTTTAAATCTAAGCACTTAATGCTGGGCTTCAGGTTTTAAGCTTTTAGTTTCAATCGATACGCATGCAATAGTGGCTCAGTATAACCACTGGGTTGTTGCTGACCTTGCAAACACAAATCAATCGCGGCCTTGAATGCCAGGCTTTTTTCAAACTCTGGCGCCATAGGCTGATACAAAGGATCATTGGCATTTTGTGTATCCACAACCGCCGCCATGCGTTCAAAAGTGGCTCTAACTTGTGCTTTAGAGGTAACGCCATGCGCTAACCAATTAGCGATGTGTTGGCTGGAAATTCTTAAAGTAGCGCGATCTTCCATCAAACCTACATTACTAATATCTGGCACTTTGGAACAACCAACCCCTTGATCAATCCAACGCACTACATAACCGAGAATGCCTTGTGCATTGTTGTCCAATTCCGTTTGAATATCCTGCTCACTCCAGGCCGAAGGATCAGCAGCTAAAGGTACAGTCAAAATATCATCGAGCGATGCGCGTTCACGCTGTTTCAGCTGCTCCTGGGTTTGTCGAACATTGACCTGATGATAATGTGTGGCATGCAAAGTTGCTCCGATCGGTGACGGAACCCAGGCAGTGTTGGCTCCGGCTTCTGGATGTGAGATCTTTTGCTCGAGCATTTGCGCCATTTCGTCCGGCATCGCCCACATACCTTTACCGATTTGCGCTTTGCCGGGCAAACCGCATTCCAAACCGATGTCGACATTCCAGTTTTCATATGCGCCAATCCAGGCTTGCGCTTTGATCTCCGCTTTGCGCGCCATGACACCTAAGGACATACTGGTGTGAATTTCATCTCCGGTTCGATCAAGAAAACCAGTATTAATAAACACAATGCGGTCTTTAACCTGGCGAATGCACTCTTTCAGGTTGACTGTGGTGCGTCGCTCTTCGTCCATTACACCAATTTTGATGGTATGTCGGGCAAGCCCCAGTTCGTCTTCAACGCGGTTGAATAATTTGTTCGCAAAGCCGACCTCTTTGGGGCCATGCATCTTGGGCTTAACAATGTAAATACTGCCTGTTCGTGAATTCTTGATCGACCCTGAGCGTTGAATATCGTGCAGGGCTATTAGAGTCGAGATAACCGCATCCATGATGCCTTCCTGGATTTCCAGACCCTGTTGATCGAGAATTGCTGGATTCGACATCAAATGCCCCACATTGCGACAGAAAAGCAAGCTGCGGCCGTGCAGAACTATGTCACTGCCGTCCAAAGCTGTGTAGTGTTTATCTGCAACCAGGGTTCGCGTCATCTGCTGGCCATGCTTGTTGAATGTTTCGGCCAGATCACCTTTCATAAGGCCTAGCCAATTTCGATACACGCCAACTTTATCTTGCGCATCTACCGCAGCGACTGAATCTTCGAAATCCTGAATGGTTGTTACCGCCGCCTCGAGAGTAAGATCTTTGACGCCTGCTAAATCAGTTTGGCCAATTGGCGATTGTGGGTCAATTTCGATTGCGACTCGTAATCCATTGTGACTCAAGACAATCGAGGATGGCTGTTCTTTGCTGCCTTGAAAGCCCAAACACTGTGACGCCTCTTTTAACTCGGTAGACTGTCCATCGCTTAGAGTCGCAAGCAAGCTCGAGCCAATCGTGTACTTGCTCACATCGCGATGACTTCCTACCGCCAGCGGGAAATGCGCATCAAGGAATTTGCGTCCAAAAGCGATGACTTTATTCCCACGCACCGGATTATAGTCGCCGACTCGTTCGGCACCATCGGCCTCTTCAATGGCATCTGTTCCATAGAGCGCGTCGTACAAACTGCCCCAGCGTGCATTGGTAGCATTCAAGGCGAATCGGGCATTTGAGGTTGGTACGACAAGTTGCGGGCCGGCTTGCTCGGCTATTTCTTCATCAACATTTTGAGTAGTAATTTCAAAATCGTTGCCCTCTTCGACTAGATAATTTATTTCCTTTAGAAAGCGTTTATAGTTAGCTGCATCAAAATGATCTTTATTCGCGGTATTCCAGGCATCGATTTTGGCTTGTAGTGTTTCGCGTTCCGCCAGCAATTGTCGGTTTTCATCGCCTAAATCATGCACGATCGAACTAATTGAGCCCCAAAAATCGGCTGCTGAAATACTTAAGCCGGGCAGCACTTCTTGCTCAATAAAGTCAGCGAGCATAGGTGAAACCTGCAACGAAGCGCGAGAAATATAGTTGGTCATGATAAAGCTCTGGAATGGCTAAACTGTTAGCGAAGAAACCACAATTTCTCAGCCTCAGCTGTGTTATCGCGGTCAAATTAGTCTATTTCATGCAATCTTAACCTGCCGAACTAACAGCGGGTTTAATGCCTACCATTCATAATAGTTATTTGCATACTACAAACCAATGATTCTATGAATAAATACCGTGGCTATTTAGTTCGCGAATGCCAATCATAAGTTTTGATGACTATGTTTCAGTGCTCTAGATGCGTATTGTGGCATTCACCAAAAGTAAATATCGCTGAGATTTAGTTAATGCTCAGTGATTATTCACAGAATTTATGTAGTTAGTGTCGGCCAAGCAATTAAGCACATTAGTTGCCGACATATCTTAGGAGACAGTAATGGGTATTTATCAAGATGAAATAAAAGCCGCCAGCGTACTTATTGAACAAAACGGTTCTACCTGGGGCAATATTAATGCTGAGCACGCAGCTCGCATGCGTATGCAAAACCGCTTTCAGTCTGGCTTGGACATCGCTAAGTATACCGCCGCGATTATGCGTAAAGACATGGCCGATTACGATGCAGATAACAGCAACTACACGCAGTCTTTGGGTTGCTGGCATGGCTTTGTTGGTCAACAAAAAATGATCGCGGTTAAAAAGCATCATGGCACAACCGATAAACGATACTTGTATCTTTCAGGCTGGATGATTGCCGCGTTGCGCTCTGAATTCGGCCCCTTGCCAGATCAATCTATGCATGAAAAAACCGCTGTACCTGCATTGATCGAAGAGTTATACACCTTTTTACGACAAGCAGATGCACGGGAACTAAGGCATCTTTTCAAAGAGCTTGACCAAGCCCATGCCTCTGGTAACACTGCATTAGCCGCCAATGTTGAAGCCAAGATCGACAATTTTGAAACACATGTGGTGCCAATCATTGCTGATATTGATGCTGGTTTTGGTAATGAAGAAGCGACCTATCTTTTGGCTAAGAAAATGATCGAAGCTGGCGCTTGTGCTATTCAAATCGAAAACCAAGTGTCTGATGAAAAACAATGCGGTCACCAGGACGGTAAAGTGACAGTTCCACACTCGGACTTCCTGGCTAAAATTAACGCTGTGCGTTACGCATTTATGGAATTGGGCGTTGACGATGGGGTAATTGTTGCTCGAACCGACTCATTAGGCGCAGGTTTAACCAAGCAAATTGCGGTAACTTCTGAGTCTGGTGACATTGGTGATAAATACAACTCATATCTTGACTGCGAAGAGCTAACGCCATCGCAGATGCAAAATGGCGATGTTGTACTGCATCAAAATGGTCAGCTAGTTCGTCCTAAACGCCTGGCCAGTGGCTTATTCCAGTTTAAAGAAGGCACCGGCGAAGATCGTTGTGTATTTGACTGCATCACGAGCTTACAAAATGGCGCTGACCTAATTTGGATTGAAACTGAAAAACCTCATGTGGGCCAAATTGGCGGCATGGTGAAGAGAATTCGCGAAGTTGTTCCCAATGCGAAACTGGTTTACAACAATTCGCCTTCGTTTAACTGGACACTAAATTTCCGCCAACAAGCATATGACGCCATGGTTGAAGCTGGCGCCGATGTCAGTGCTTACAACCGTGACGAACTCATGGATGCTAGCTATGACGAGAGTGAACTCGCTGTAAGAGCAGATCAAATGATCCAAAGCTTCCAGCGCGATGGCTCACGTGAAGCAGGTATTTTCCACCACTTGATCACGCTGCCAACTTATCACACTACTGCCCTGTCAACCGACAACTTAGCTCAGGGCTATTTTGGTGAAGAAGGCATGCTGGCTTATGTCAAAGGCGTGCAACGCAAAGAGATTCGCCAAGGCTTAGCCTGCGTCAAGCACCAAGACATGGCCGGCTCAAATATGGGCGATGATCACAAAGAGTACTTCTCTGGTGATGCCGCTCTAAAAGCCGCTGGTGAAGATAATACGATGAACCAATTTGGCTAATCGTCACTCCTGTTAAGTAAAAGAAAAGGCAGCCACCGGCTGCCTTTTCATATTCTAGTACTCGATATCTAAAGCTAAAAATCCATATTAAAGCGAATGCCGAATTCACTAGCATCATTACTCAAAATGGCGAGCACATAATCACCGGTGTTTAAACGTGCATTCTCATAGCGCTCATCGGTAATGTTGCGCCCATAAGCAGCAACCGTCCAATTACCTGATGGCGGTGTGTAGCTAACATCAACATTGATTAAATCCCGGCTATCAATTTGCGTTAGACGACCAGGGTCTGACGATGGCTCACCAAAGAATTCATCACGAAATGAATAATCACCTCGCAAAGTAACACTGCCACCATTGGCGACCCCAAAGGTGTATTCAGGGCTAATCGACAGAGTGAGTTCAGGAGTCAGAGGCGCCGCCGCAAATGGATTGTCATCTTGCACATCGACATCAATGTAACCAAGCGAGCTGTTCAAATAGAAGCCATCGCTCACACGCCAGGAACTCTCCCATTCAATGCCCGAAGAAACTTGATCAACAATAATATTAACCGTGTTAAAACCATCGGCAGTGGTATTACTAACCTGATATGGAAGATCACTATAGTCGGTATAAAACACCGCTAGGCTCATTTGTAAGTTATCCGTTGCCTGGCCTTTGATGCCAGCCTCGTAATTCAATGCGGTGATGTTCTCCAAATCCTGATCAAAACAATTTGGTGTTGGAATCATCATATTGTTGCCAAAGAAGTCACCAAACAAACAAAACGGTCGCGGGTTAAACTGCCCTGACTGATAGCCACTGGCGATAGAACCATACGCAGTTAAGCGTGAGTTAATTTCATAGGTGGCTGAAGCATCCCAGCTTAGTTCAGTAAAACGTTCATTGGCCGAAGCATCAAATAGACCACTAATCGCTACAAAGGCGTCTTTCTCATCTTCGGTATATCGTAGTCCGCCAGCGATACGCAACCGCTCATTAACGTTGTAACCGAGGTTGGCGTAGACTGCAAAGCTTTCAAGGTTTTGCTGCAGAAATTCACTACCGCCGCCGCCGTTAAAAGTGAACGCAGGCTGATCATTAAAACCATCTTCTTCGAAGTAATAAAGGCCAGCTACTAGATCATAGTCGCCAAAATTGGCGTTTAATTGCAGTTCATAAGAATCCTGATCGGCTTCACCTAATTCGCCGAAGGCTAAAAAATTAACCGCGGTGGCATCGTCATCCAAGCCAGTGGTGTAATCCGATTCTCGACTACTGGCGATAAGCTTCAGATTGACTGCTTCGGAGATTTTGTAATCCGCAGTAATTGAAAAGCCCGAGGCCGAGTTACCAATATCCACTAAATCAGCCTGACCAGTAGCATTATCAAACGGGCTGCCAACATCGGAATTGCGCAAGCCTGCTTGAAATGGCGCACCATTAGGCAGCTGATCAATAAATGTAGTGTATGGCCCCAGCCCACTATCTTGATCATTAGCATCAGCCGTGAACAATACTGAGAACACCTCGCTTGGCGTCCATAGAAGATTTAAACGCCCGGAAATGTCTTCGAACTCGCCGACCTCAGTGCTGGTGTCTACATTAATAAAGTTACCAACACCATCACGTTTGTTGTAGGCGACAGAACCTGAGATAGCAAATTGATCACTGACTCGCGCATTGCCGTAATACTGGGCATTAATGCGCCCACGACTACCAACTTGTAAAGACACGCGATTGGTCGATTCCTCACCGGGCTTGCGAGTAATAATATTAATCGCTCCGCCAATGGAGTTGCGACCATAAAGAGTGCCTTGCGGGCCTCTTAATACTTCAATTCGCTCAATATTTGCCAAACTCCAGTTTTGGCCTATCTGTCGGCCCAGATAGACACCATCGACATAGACACCAACACCAGGGTCAGTGGTCACTAAATGATCTTGCAAACCAATGCCGCGAATAAACGGATTAGATGAAGACACCTGCCCGCCACCAAATGAAGTGACATTTAAATTAGGCACAAATTTGCCGACGTCAATCAGGTCGGTGATGCCCTGTTTTTCAACGGTATTTGCTGAAAATACACTAAGTGCCGCGGGCACGTCATAGGCACTTTGCTCACGCTTGGTCGCGGTTACAACGATCTCTTCAAAGACAGGGTCGTCTTGAGCGATGACATGTGCTGGCATAGCAATTGCGCCAGCAACCGCGCTTAAAGCTAGTAGGGGTTTGAAGGGTTTGGTCATACCGCCATCCTTTTTCGTGTTTCGTGGTTAGTACTAAGTAAAAGGGATTTAAGCTTTAAGCGCAAGCGGCAAATTTAGTAACCTGCCGCGTGACCATCTTTTCGAGATTCAGTCGCTCCCCAATACACACCATTATCGGCTTTCATAATGGCTTGATAGCCGCCATAAGGCCCGTTAGCGAATTGAATGCGATGCCCCAAACGCATCAATTGGCGAATCGTGGCGTAGGAATACCCTGTCTCCAAATTTAGGATGCCACCATCTTGCATTATTTCTCCGGTTGGTTCGCTGGAACCAGTATGATGAATGCGCGGGAAGTCGCCGGCCGCTTGTACATCCATACCAAAATCGATCATGTTAATTACGATTTGCGCATGCCCTTGTGGTTGCATGGCACCGCCCATCAAACCAAAGCTCATCCATGGCTCGCCATCTTTGGTCACAAACGCTGGGATAATCGTATGAAATGGTCGCTTGCCCGGCTCGAAAACGTTGAAGTGCCCTTCTTCAAGAGAAAACATCTCACCACGGTCTTGCAGAATAAAACCCAAGCCTGGTGGTGTCATACCTGAGCCCATACCACGATAATTACTTTGAATAAGTGACACCATGTTTCCTTCAGCGTCGGCGGTAGTTAGGTAGATCGTATCGCCATCTTTGAGCAAATTTGAGCCGGCCGCGTATTCTCTCGAGGCGCGCTCCATATCGATTAACTTGACCCGTTGTTTGGCGTACTTCTTTGAAATCAGCGTATCAACCGGGATTTTATTAAAATCAGGGTCAGCGTAGTATTTGGCTCTGTCCTCAAAAACGACCTTCTTTGCCTCGGTAAACAAGTGGACGAATTCAGCTGAGTCACGCCCCATTTTGGCCACATCGAATTGCTCCATAATGTTCAGAATTTGCAGGGCAGCGATGCCTTGGCCATTGGGCGGCAACTCCCAAACGTCGTAGCCACGATAATTTGACGACACCGGGTCAATCCAATTGCTAGTGTGGTTAGCCATATCTTCATAAGATAAAAAGCCACCATTCGCCTGCATGTATTCGCCAATAGTTTTGGCGATCTCGCCTTTATAGAAAGCATCTCGCCCCTCTTCAGCGATTGTGCTCAGAGTGTTGGCCAGATTAGGATTCTTCCAAATTTCTCCGTGCGCTGGAGCACGACCATCGATGGTAAATTGCTCACTAAAACCAGGCCACTCAGATAAACGCGGCACACTGCGATCCCAGTAAAAGGCAATCAACTGCGAGACAGGAAAGCCCTCATTGGCGTAGTCGATAGTCGGTTGCAAAATCTGCTTCATCGGCAACTTGCCAAAACGATCATGTAACATAAACCAGCCGTCTACCGCGCCTGGTACCGAAACAGGTAGTGGCCCGTGCGAAGGAATGGAGGTGAAGTTATTCTCCTTAAACCAATCGAGACTTAAAGATTTAGGTGAGCGCCCAGAGGCATTTAAACCGACTAATTCTTTTCTCTTGGCGTCCCAAACAATGGCGAACAAATCACCACCAATGCCATTGCCAGTTGGTTCAACCAAACCCAACATAGCATTGGCGGCTATCGCTGCATCAATAGCATTACCGCCAGCACGCATTACATCAAGCGCAACCTGCGTCGCTAAAGGCTGCGAGGTCGCTGCCATCGCTTTTGAGGCCAGCACTGGCGAGCGCAGCGCGAAAGTATCACCACTCACTCGATCAACGCTGTGAGCATTAAACGAGAGCAAGCAGGCAGATAGAACGTAAAGAAGTTTAATCGAAAGCGATTTATAGGTAGGTCTAGTCATAGGGGCACACTTTTATGATTCTTATAAAAAAAACAACAGCACAATAACAAAGCAGATAAGAAAATAAGGCATTCAACGAAAGAGTGTTTTGCGCTATCGCGACATACCCATTTTCTTACTGATAATTTCTAGCATCACTTCATCGGCGCCTCCGCCGATCGAACCAAGACGAGCATCGCGATAGGCGCGCGAAATTGGCGCATCCCACATAAAGCCAGCGCCTCCGTAATATTGCAAGCAAGCATCGGATACCGTGCGTGATAATCGCCCTGACAACAACTTTGCCATTGAGGCCTTGGTGGTGACATCGTGACCTGCTACGTATTCGGCTGTGGCGTTATAAACCAAGGCTCGAAGTGCCATGATCTCAGTTTGCAGTTCGGCCAACTTAAAGCGAATCACCTGGTTGTCGATGAGTGGTTGATCAAACACCACGCGCTCTTTGGTGTAGTCAATGGTTTGTTCAATACATCGCTCTAACATTCGAATATTGGTGGCCGCAGCATACAAGCGTTCTTCCTGAAACTGCTCCATTTGATACATAAACCCAAGCCCTTCGACACCAATACAATGTCGTTGTGGCACACGAACATGATCGAAAAACACCTGCGCCGTATCTGATGAACGCATACCTAATTTGTTTAAGGGTTCGGAAAAACTAATGCCAGCAGCATCAGTCGGCACCAAAATTAGCGACTTATTCTTGTGTTTCTCATCTGCGCTGGTATTCGCTAATAGGCATAACACATGCGCTTGAGTGGCATTGGTAATCCACATTTTACTGCCATTGATAAGATAGTCGTCGCCATCTTTTACGGCAGTGGTTTTTATATTGGCCACGTCTGATCCGGCGTGCGGTTCACTGACCGCAATTGACATTACTTGTTCACCGCTGATCGCTGGGCTCAAGAACTCTTTTCTTAGCTCGTCACTGCCATGTTTTGCAAGTGCTGGTGTTGCCATGTCAGTTTGCACACCAATGGCCATGGAGACGCCAGCGCTGTCGATATTACCCAGCGCCTCAGTAAAGGCAATTTGATAGCTATAGTCTAGCCCCATGCCGCCAAATTCGCGCGGTTTGCTGATACCGAGCAAACCTAATTGGCCGAACTTCTTGAAAACTTCCTGCGCTGGGAAAATACCTTGATCTTCCCACTTTTCACAATGGGGATTGATCTCTGCAAGGATTAGCTTGTTGGCAGATTCGATAATGGCCTGGTGTTCTTCGGTGTAAAGCATGGTTCTATCAGTTTGGAAAGAGTTCTGAGGGCGTTGATAAAGACATGCTTTTTTTAAAAGCTGGCCTTGCCAGGTGCCGTTGCATGTACGCGAGAATCACGTCGGGGTATTCGTCACTAAACCTGAGTAACTTACCAAGATACAAAGCATAGACGATCGCAATATCGGCAACCGTAAACTTATCGGCACATAAATACTCACGCGACTGCACAGTTTGTTCAAGGCGTTTTAACCTAGCTAAAAACCATCGTTTATAGTCGAGCGCGATCTGCTGATTGCGACGCTCTGGCCGTTCAAATTGTGCATATCTTAGGTAAATGGTTTGCGGAAAGGTCAAAGTTGCATCGCTGTGATGAAGCCAGTTTAAATAATTCCCATAGTCAGAGTGATCTAAAGCTACGCTTAAACGGCCATCACCATACCGCTCAGCCAGGTATTGGCAAATGGCCGTTGATTCAGTCAGCTTGAGCTCGCCATCAGTAAAATATGGCACAGTACCGAGCACATTTTGCTCAAGATAGGATTTTTCTAAATAGCGAGGTGGGAATGGCAACTCAATCAATTCATAGTCAAGACCAAGCTCTTCTAAGGCCCACAAAGGCCGTAACGATCGAGTATTATGACAATGCCAGAGAGTCGCTTTAGCCATTAAATCCCCATCTGGCGAGCAGCAAGATCGCGCATTATTTCTTCTGAGCCACCACCAATCGCATTAACTCGCACTTCACGATAAATACGTTCGACAGGGTTGCCTCGCATATAAGCAATTCCGCCCATAACCTGCATGGCTTCGCGCGCGCAAAACTCCAGAGTTTGGCTACTCTGCACTTTTAATAAGGCAATTGCTGCGGCATCTTCGATGCCACTTTCAATCTGCTGCGACACAACTTGAATATAGGCTTGAGTCGCGTGAATATGACGCAGCATTTCAGCAAGCTTATGGCGTATCACTTGATGATCAGCTAGGCGTTTGCCAAAGGTTTTGCGCTCTTTGGCCCAGGCCATTGCCTCTTGTAAACAGACTCGCGCATTGGCCTCCATGCCTACCGCCATCCCCATGCGCTCAGCATTAAAGTTGTGCATGATGACTTTAAAGCCCTGATTTTCCTTACCTAATATATTGGTAATGGGCACTTTAACATCGTCAAAAAAGATTGAGGCTGTATCTGAACACCACCAGCCTTGCTTTTTATCTAATAGCGAGCGTGATACGCCGTCAGCTTGCGCCGGAATGACTAACATAGAGATCCCAGTGGCGCCCTCCCCGCCAGTGCGAACCGCAGTGGTAAACCAATTGGCGCGCATGCCGCCGGTAATATACGTTTTAGCGCCATTGACGATATAAAAATCGCCCTCTCGCTTGGCAGTCGTTGATATCTGCGCGACGTCAGATCCAGCCCCTGGTTCTGTAATAGCCAGAGAAATATGCTTATGACCTGAGAGAATTTCAGGCGCAAGCGCCTGCTTTACATCCTCATTGGCAAAGTTAATAAGCGGTGGCAAACCAATGTTATGCACCATCAAGCTGGCAACCAAGCCGCCAACGCTCAAGCGAGCAAGCTCCTCGTTGAGTATGTGTTTATGCCAAATATCAATACCTTCACTGGTGCCGCCATAGCGCTCCGGGTAGCCCAGTCCTAGCAGGCCCTGCTGACCGGTTTTTATCCATAAGTCATCCGGTAAGTGCGCGGCTTCATCCCATTGCGCGGCGAAAGGCGCTACCTCATTATCGAAGAAGCGACGTAATTGATGACGCCACTCATCGTGTTGGGAGTTGGTGAAAGGGTTATCGAGTCTGGCCTGGTCGAAATCCATCGAATATCGGTTCTGTATTGGGCTACTAAACTATGATTTTGGTGGTCTTGGAAACAACGCAGGCGTATTTTCAATATACTCCTGATAGGCCGCCTGCGCTCCCCAGCGTGCATCCGACTTCTTCTTCAATAAAGGTATGCCACTGACTCTGGTCAGCAATAAAAACACAAACACTGGCGAGATCAAAGTGAGATATTGCCAGCCTTGCAGTATTGGAATTGCCAGAATCGCCATACCAGTCCAAAGCGTTATTTCACCAAAATAATTCGGATGGCGGCACCATGCCCACAAGCCAGTGGTAATGAATCGCCCCTGGTTTTCAGGGGCACGCTTAAAAGCCCGTTTTTGTGCATCAGCAATCGCCTCGAACAAAAAACCTATTAACCAGATAAGAATGCCCAGTGAACCGATCATGCCGATTGGCTGACTATTATTCGAGGTGATAATTGCCAGGGCACAAGCCGCCGTCAAAATAGCCCACAAGCCCTGAATGGTCCAGGCCAGTAAAAATCGAATTGGTTTGACTTTTATTTCGTCAAATCGATCATCTTTGCCGTCCTGGCGTATTCGCTTAAACAAAAAACTACCTAAACGAACCGCCCATATCAGCACCATCAAAGCTGCGAGAAACGCTCGGATATCCAAACTGCCCGAGGCAAAAACCGCAAAGCTAATAATGCTGATGTAAGTCAGACTACCTGTTAGATCATAAAAATGCTCAGTTTGTTTGGCATTGGCTGGCAAATAGGCCAGCCAATTTATTGCATAGGCAATTAAACCACACCATACAAAGACTGAAAGGTTACCAAGCTGCGTGCCGCCGCTTCCACCAGCCAGGCTTACCAGCAAGCCTATCGAAACAACAATTATTATTATTAACAATAACTTAGCATTCATTTTATATTTTAATTCTATTTACTGTTTAAGCCTCGGCGCTCTAATAACGGCGCGATAGACGGCTCAGCGCCGCGAAAATTTCTGAACAAAGTCATGGCATCTTCAGAACCCCCTTTGGATAACAAAGTGGCTCTGAAATGATCACCGTTTTTGCGCGTCATTCCCCCGTTTTCTTTGAACCATTCTACCGAATCGGCGTCGAGCACCTCACTCCAGATATAAGAGTAATACCCGGCTGAATAACCGCCGAGAATATGCGAAAAATAGTTACTGCGATAACGAGGCGGCACCGTATCAAGTGCAATACCAGCATTTTTTAAGGCTTGCGCTTCGAATGCAAGAACCCCATCGGCATCCGGCACCTCATCAGCCGATAACTGATGCCAGGCCTGATCGAGAATAGAAGCCGCCAGATACTCGGTGGTGGCATAGCCTTGATTGAACTTACTACTGGCTATCACTTTATCCAGCAAATCTTGTGGAATCGGCTCGCCAGTTTCATGGTGTTTCGCGTAATTTGCTAGCACCGCTGGCCAGTCAGCCCACATTTCATTGACTTGCGATGGATATTCAACAAAATCTCTTGGCACACTGGTTCCAGAGAATGAGGGATAGTTAACGTCTGAGAACATACCGTGTAAGGCATGACCAAACTCGTGAAACATAGTGGTGACCTCATCCCAGGTTAGCAAGGTTGGTTCACCGGCAGGCGGTTTGGGCACATTGAGATGATTGGCTACCACGGGCTGTCGGCCCATTAGCTTTGATTGAGGCACATAGGCGTTCATCCAGGCACCACCGCGCTTAGATTCACGCGCGTAAAAGTCTTCAATAAACAAAGCCAAAGATTTACCATCAGCGTCGAAGACTTCCCAGACTTTGACATCCGGATGATAGGTTGGCAAATCGGGGCGACGCTTAAACGTCAGTCCAAATACTTGCTCAGCGGCAAAAAACACGCCGTTGACCAAGACATTGTTCATTTCAAGATAGGGTTTGAGCTGGCTTTCGTCAAAATTAAATTGTTTGGCACGTACTTTCTCTGAGTAGTAATCCCAGTCCCAGGCGGCTACTTCAAAATCTCCGCCCTCTTCTTTGATGATCTCTTGTAACGCCTGCGCCTCTTTCTTTGCATTCGCAACGGCGGCCGGTGCCAGAGTCGCTAAGCGCTGATTCACGGCTCCAGTTGTTTGCGCTGTCTGGCTAACCAGTTGATACGCAGCGTGATTGTCATAACCTAGCAGCTTCGCTCGCTGGGCTCGTAACTTAAACACCTTGGAAATGATTTCGCGGTTATCAAATTCACCACCATCGCTACCTCGACCAAGCGATGTTTCGAGAATTTGCTGGCGTAAGGCGCGATTACTCAAAGACGACAAACTAGGCTGCTGAGTCGTATTTAATAACGGCAGCACGTATTTACCCTCTAATTTTCGATCTTTGGCCGCGACTTTTGCAGCAGCGACCTGCCCTTCGCTCAGACCTGCTAACTCCTCTGCGGAATCGACGATGATGGCTTTGCCATTTACCTCTTCGAGTACATTCTGATTAAACTGGTTTCCCAGCTTAGCTAACTCGGCGTTAATCGATTTGAGCGTTTCTTTGTCTTGTTCACTCAGTTCTGCGCCGGCACCAATGAAGTCTTTGTAAGTCTCTTCGACAAGGCGTTTGCTTTGCGCATCAAGCTTGCTGTCGGCGAGCTGCTCTTTGAGGGCTTTAACTCTGGCAAAAAGCTTGCTGTTTAAGTAGATAGCGTCGCTGTGCGCCGATAGTTTTGGAGCCATCTCGGTGCGAATCGCTTTTATATCATCATTGATATGAGCAGATGCCAAGCCAAAAAACACTCTGGAAACTCGCCCTAAAATCTGCCCAGATTGCTCTAAAGGAATCATGGTGTTGTCAAAACTGGGCACCTGTGCATTGTTGGCGATTATATCGATCTCCGCTAATTGATCAGCCATGCCTCGCTCAAAAGCGGGCTGGTAATGTGCATTATCGATTTGATCAAATGCAGGGTAGTTAAAATATAAAGAGCTCTTTTCAATAAAAGGGTTTTGGTCACTCATAGCTGGTTCAGAAGCTGGATCTAATGCTTTGGCGGCAGTTGAGTCGGCGGATTCAGTTGCCTTGGCCGGGGCAGTTTGCGACGAAGTTGATTCGTTTTGATTACATGCGCTAAGCGTGATTAAACAAGCCAGTGAAATGGTGATAGGGGAAATTCGAGGCATAATTTTATTAGAATGAAATTATTAAGGCAGCGATCATACATGAATCAGTGACAAGACGGCGCTAACAACGTTTCATCCGCTGCGCATTTTCGTCGACCTTACCTATTTGCCCTCGTATAATCGCGGCATGACAGCAGCAGACATCAATCTTGCCTTTGTCGGCTTAGATACTCAATACCCCTGTGCGGATGGCCAGACGCGTCGTCGTGTCCACTTAGACGGAGCCGCTTCACCGCTGGCGGCGCAGGCGGGAATGGAGATGCTAGCCAAATTGCTGCCGCATTACTCTAATACTCATAGCTATGTGCATAGCTCCGCCAAGGTAGCGAGCAAAGCCTATCAGTGGGCACATCAACAAGTTTTGGAATTTGTTGGCGCCAGCGAAGACGAATACGCCTGTGTGTTTCTCGGTTCTGGCAGCACTGCGGCGATAAATCGGCTGGCTCGAGGCCTACACCAAATGCGCAGTGAACGACCAATGGTGGGAATTTCTGCCATGGAGCATCACGCCAACGATTTACCCCATCGTCAGTTCAAGAATCAATGCCTTTATTTGCCATTAACTGGCGAAGGCAGCGAACTCGGAGCCATTGACCTAGCCAAACTTGAACGTATCTGTGACAAACATGCCGAGCAGTTGAATTATCTGGCGTTATCTGCGGTAAGTAATGTCACCGGGATTCGCAATCCGCTGGCTGAGGTTGTCGATATTGCCCACCGCCATAATATTCTGGTGGTGGTTGATGCAGCGCAAAGCGTTGCGCATATTCCCAGCGAGCTGGATAACGTACAGGCTGACTTTTGGATATTCTCAGGCCACAAACTTTATACGCCAACCGCCCCAGGTGTGATGGTCGCTCGACGCGCTTTGCTTGAAACCATGCCGGGGCAAGACCTTGGTGGCGGCTCGGTAACAGATGTGAGCTTCTATGACTATCAACTACACCAAGATGTCAGCGTAAAAGAAGAGTCCGGCACTCCGAATATCATTGGCGCCGTCGCTCTAGGCGGCACCATAAGCGCTCTCTCGAAGATTTCATGGCAGACCCTCAGAGCGCGTGAAATGAGTTTAATGGCTCAATTAATTGAAGGCCTTAGCAATCAGTCAAAAATTCAGATCTATGGGGATTTCTCCTTAACTAGAATCGCGGCTCTGGCCTTTAATCACACCGACATTGAGCATGGTTTGCTGGCGG
>CAYVYS010000033.1:0-36681 GCA_964455815.1 uncultured Gammaproteobacteria bacterium | reverse complement strand
TATATTTCAAGAGGCATGGCGATATTTGATGGTTGGTTCACTTAAGGTATGAAACTATCGAGGCATGAAGAAACGATTCTTGGTAATCGGTGCCAATGGCACAATAGGGTCAAAACTTGCCAGTCAACTCGAAAGCGCTGGTCAGGTAATTCGGATCACACAAGAAGGGTGCGATTATCAGGATGAGTCCTTAGCTGAGTTGGCGGCTCAGATCAAAAAGCAAGGCCATCTGGATCAGATCTATTGTTGTATCGGGGTTTTACACAATCATATGCTTAGCCCTGAAAAACGATTGTCGCAGATCGAGGGAGAGAAACTAGCTGAGTATTTTCGTATTAATGCGATTCTTCCGGCACTTTGTATTAAGTATTTTTCAGCATTGCTGACTAAAGAATCGCCCAGCCAGTTTGTGCTGTTAAGCGCAATGGTTGGCTCGATTACTGACAATCAATTAGGCGGCTGGTACGGCTATCGTGCCTCCAAAGCCGCTTTAAATATGTTGCTAAAAACTGCCGCCATCGAACTGCGGCGAAGCAATAAAAACTCGGCACTAGCTGTAATTCATCCGGGTACAACCCAGGGAGTATTATCCAAACCGTTTAGTGGCCGCATCGCTGAGGATAAGTACTATTCCCCAGCTCAGTCAGCGCAGCGAATTATCGCAGTTGCAGATGACTTGCGTGCGGATGATACAGGTAAGTTCTTTAATTGGGATGGCTCGCAACTTAGCTGGTGAAAGCGGCGCAGTGTGCTGCTATAGTCCGCGCCATGAGACCCGCTGCCAGAATTCAAGCCTGTATTGAGCTGTTAAACCAGCAACAAAACACCAAGAAACCAGCTGATCGAGTGCAAGCGCAGTACTTTCGAGAGCGGCGCTATATCGGCTCAAAAGATAAAGCGGCAATTTCGGAATATTACTATCGAGTATTGCGCCAACGTGGTGCGCTAGACTACCGTCTTCATCAAAGCCGTTTGGCGTTTACTAATCGCTTGCGAATGGCATTGCTTCTTGGTCTCGACAAGGCCTTGTTGCCATCACTTTTCAATGGTGAAAAGTTTGCTCCAAAACCGTTAAAAGATGAGGAGCCTGAAAAGCTCGAATATGCTCAGCAAGTGGAGATGGCTGAGGCACCGTTTGCGGCTAAATTAAATTTTCCGGAGTGGCTTGAGGATGATCTTAGCACCTCGCTTGGAGAACGCTTCGAATTAGAAATGGCGAGCCTTGCGCAACGAGCTCCTTTAGATGTGCGCGTCAATTTACTTTTAAGTCAGCGCCAAGATGTTTTCGACAGGCTGACTCATTCAGGTTTGGAGGCCGAGCTTTGTCGGCTATCGCCATGGGGTATTCGTATCCACAGTAAAATTGCTTTAACGAATATCGAAGAATTTAATCAAGGCTTGATCGAGGTGCAGGACGAGGGCTCGCAGCTGCTCGCCTTACTTACCAGAGCTAAGGCAAAACAGCGAGTGATTGATTTTTGCGCTGGCGCCGGCGGAAAGACACTGGCGCTGGCTGGCATGATGCAAAATAAGGGCACTATCTGGGCTTGCGATGTACATAGCAAACGACTTGAGCAGTTAAGTAAACGCAAGAAACGTGCGCAAGCGCATAACATACGCAGTCATTTACTAAGTTCAGAAAAAGATAAATGGGTTAAACAGCATGCGGAGTCAGCAGATATCGTATTGATTGATGCGCCATGCACGGGCACTGGAACTTGGCGACGCAGCCCAGATGCGCGCTGGAATTTAACAGCTGAAGATCTAGCGGAGTTGGTCGAATTACAGGCTTCTATTTTGCAAAGCGCACAGCGATTGCTTAAACCTGGGGGGCGGCTGTTTTATGCTACTTGTTCGGTACTTAAGCAGGAGAATCAGGATCAAATTATGCGGTTCCTGAACGCGAACCAAGACTTTGAGGCAAGCCAAATAGAATTACCGGAAGATTTACTGCATCACTCAGATAAGTATTTGTTGGATGGCCATTGCTTCCAATGCCTGCCTACGCTCAGTGGCACTGATGGTTTTTTTCTGAGCTGCCTGACAAAAAAGAGCTAAGCGGCTAGTGCAACCAGCACAAGGCGTTTGCGATTGCCTGAATAAGGTCGGCGTCCGTGCATGGCTCGACGATTATCAATCAAGGCCACATCACCGTCTTGCCAGGGTAGGTCAAAGGTGAATTCCTCGGCCCAGTCGGCGATATTCAGCAGATCATCGGCAGATAGTGCACTGCCATCACCAAATTGTAGAGCTACACTAGGGTTCTCGCGGACACCTTGCCAACCCATAAAAGCAGCGATCAGTTGGTTGTAAAATATCTTATCACCATGATGTTCTATCACGGCGGGTAAAACTGGCGAGGTGGCGCTCAAGCTACCGTTGTCTTGCCATTGCCAGTCATAACCTAGTTCTTTGAGTTTTGCTTCTGCCTGACTCGCATTCGCTACACTCAGAGTGTCTTTCCAGCTGCGCCCCTGGCCAGATTCGCTGTCATTCTCTGCTGGCATGCTAGTGGTATAACGAATACCTTGTTCTTCAAATTTTTGCGCTAACGCAGGCAGTCGTTCGCTGATAGCGATAAAAAGATGATCGGAGCGACAAATTGGCGTGGCCCCTCCAGATTCGGCCGCACTCTGGCAAAAGAAAAATAACTTACTTGGGCTTAAAGGCGTTTGCGCCATTTCGTGATGCAAGTAAATTTCGACTTCTTTTGGTGCCTCGTTGGCCGTAAAAACACGCTCGGTATAGTTGATTCTTACGGCGTTCGATAAAGATTCTTGATAAGTAAAGCTCGGGTAGGCAAAAGCCCCGGAGAAAGCATCAAAGTCTTCGGCATTTTTTATCGGAAATCCTCTAAAAAGGATGGCCCCCGATCGAGCTAATTCAGCCTCTAAGTCATGCTGGTTTTCTTTCAGCCAAGTGAGCGTATCGTCAAGACTGGCAGTCTCTAATTGATTGCCGACAATGGTCGGGAAATGGCCGTCATCAAACTTGAGCTGAGTATTTAAAGATTGAAAATAGATCATTGCGAGCAAACTTTCTCAATCGTAAATTGGATGAAAGGTATTAAACGCAGCTTCACAGAAGTCACCAGGATCATTAAATCGGCGATTCTGGTTCAGCCCAGAAATTTGCTGCATTTGCTGATCGCTTAATTGGAAGTCCAGAATGTCCAGGTTTTCAACCATGCGAGCTTGTTTTACCGTTTTGGGAATGACCGCAGTGCCTCGCTGTATGCCCCAGCGTAAAGCCACCTGAGCGGCTGTTTTGCCGTTTTCGGCAGCGGCTTCTTTGACACAATCTTGTTCTAACAATGACTCACTAACTTTAGCCATATCAAGCTCTAGGTAAGACAGGGCGCCTAGTGGAGAAAATGCCGTCACGGGAATATTATTAGTGGCACACAATCTGAGAAGCCTCTCCTGTGTTAAATACGGATGAGATTCTATTTGCAGCATGGCAGGTTTTATGCGCGCATAGGAAAGCAGATCTTGCATTAAACCGCTATTGTAATTGCACACGCCGATGCGTTTGACTTTGCCGGTATCGATCAACGATTCCATCGCACGCCAGGTATCAATTAGTGGCACCTTAGAGGTGATCATTTTAGGCTCACTGGCAGCAGGGTCATATAACCATTCGGCTGGATAGCGTTCTGTAAAGGGCACGAACTTTAAAGCGATAGGGAAGTGGATTAGATACAAATCCAAATAATCTAGTTGCAAGTCTTCTAAGGTTTTATCCAGCGCAGCTTCAACATGTTCTGGTGCGTGATAAGTATTCCATAGCTTAGAGGTGACCCATAAGTCTTCTCGTTGGCATAAGCCATCTTGTAGCGCACGTTGAATGCCGATACCGGCTTCAAGTTCATTACCATAGTCACTGGCGCTGTCTATGTGGCGGTACCCCGTGTCAATTGCTTGATAGATCAGCTGTGCACAGTCTTGCTTTGGTATTTTCCAAAGGCCGTAACCGACGGAAGGGATGGTATTTACACTCATTTTCGCGACTCAACCCAAAGTTTAGGCGATAATATCAGGAAAGATTGTTGCTGCAATTAAATTATTATATCTTATATAAGACTTATGGCAAAGGCACAAGCTTGACTCAAAATGTTGTTTTTAGGGTGTTTGGTTGAGGATAGCAATGTTGTCGGTGTTAGTTGTTATCAGAGATATGAATTGAATCATTTTTAAGCAACGCGATGCTAATAACGAATAAATACCTTGCCAATGAATTCTACGCCTAGTTACCAACCACTATACAAACAAGTTTACGACACCTTGATTAATCGATTGTCACAAGGTTATTGGCGTGCCGGTGACTCGCTGCCCAGCGAGTTTGCGCTGGCTGAAGAGCTTGGAGTGAGTCAGGGTACGGTTAGAAAAGCGTTGAATAGCTTGGTTGATAAAAATATTCTGCGTCGTCGCCAGGGCAAGGGCACTTATGTTACTGAGCACACGGCTGAAAGCGCGTTGTACCGATTTTTTCGTTATCGAGAAACTGGTGGAGAACGTCTAATACCTGAAACCCAATTACTGTCTCGCCGCCGCCGCAAGGCTAAAAAAAGTGAGCGCCAGTGCTTGAATCTTGAGCAGGAAACCATGGTTTCAGAATTAATACGCTTGCGTTCGTTCAACAATAAGCCGGTTATCTACGAGGTGGTTATTCAACCACTAAGTATCTTTCCCGGGCTCGATAAAATTAAGGAACTACCTGATTCATTGTATGGCTTTTATCAGTCCGAATTTGGTCTGTCCATCGTTGAAGTCCGTGATGAGTTGCGCGCCGTGGCTTTGCCTGAGAAAATTGCTTCATTGTTAGAGTTGCCGGCCAATAGCCCGGCCATGATGACTGATCGTTTGAGCATTAATATTGATGATCGACCAGTAGAGTGGAGTCAGGCCTATTGCAATACTCAGGATTTTGTCTACGCCGTATCGCTTAAATAGCCAGTGCGTAAAATTTCTCAGTCAAGAACAGTTTTCAAATTTTCAAAGCCAGTATGAGCCAAGCGCGACTGTATCCTGACGCTCCAGATTGGAACCAAATTAAGGCGATAGAAGTAAATGGCGAGCCTAAAGTTGTGGCAACCGAGTATGGCCAAGTTCTTCAATTGTCGTGCGGCTATGGCAAATTATTTATTTCTTTTTATGACAATGTAGTTCGCATCCATAGCCATCTAACTCGCGAAAATGACTATGGCTTAGTGTCGCTGCCCGACGAGACGAATGCGCTGGAGTTACAGCAACGCCAGGATAGGTTGCGGGTTATCAGTGGCAATACTAAGCTGGAAATTCAAACAAGACCTTTTGCGTTTAATGTCACTCGTTTAGACGCTCAATGCCGATCCGCCAGTGACGGACATTTCGTGCGACGTTTTCGTTTGCCGCCATTGGCTAAGACTGAGCAAGGCTGGATGATCAATTTTGACCTTCATTCGAATGAAGCAATCTATGGTTTGGGAGAGAAGTGGGCAGGCCTGAATAAACGCGGGCAATTGCTGCGCTCTTACAATAGTGACGCCTTAGGTGTGAACGCCGAAATATCCTATAAAAATAAGCCTTTTTGTTGGAGCCCGGACGGTTGGGGAGTGCTATTTAATACCCCAGCGCCGGTTACTCATGCGATTGGATATCCAGCTTGGTCGCAGCGTGCATACTCCGCACTAGTCGAAGACGAAAATTTTGATTGTCTTATTCTCCTTGCCGATGCAGTTGACAATAAAGGCGCAGATATACTTCGCCATTACGCCAAGCTAACTAGCTTTGCGCCAATGCCGCCAAGCTGGAGTGGTGGCGTAATTCTCTCTAAAGCCTATTATCAAGATGCCGCTGAAATACTCTCTGTAGCGCAGGAAGTACGCGCGCGTAACATGCCATGTGATGTCATTACTTTTGATGGCCGCGCCTGGCAGGATACTCGTACGCGGTTCTCCTTTAGTTGGGATGAGACCCGTTACCCTGACCCTAAGCCGGTGATCGACGAGCTCAAATCCTTAGGGTTTAAAATCTGCATTTGGGAATATCCGTTAATCTCAACTGAGAATGCATGGTTTAAAGAATTTGCTGACAAAGGTTGGCTACTTAAAGATCAACGCACTGGTGAAGCCTATGAATTTGAGTGGGATCGTCAGGCATTTGGTGATGTTTTAACTGAGCTACCTCGCTCTGGCCTGGTTGATTTTACCCATCAAGATGCCTATGACTTTTGGAGAGAGGCGCATCGACAATTGTTTGAACTTGGTGTTGATATGATCAAAGCCGACTTTGGAGAACAGGTCGAAGACTATGCGATTGCCAGCAATGGAGAGAAGGGTAAAGCGCTGCATAATGTTTACGCTTATTTGTACAATCGATGTGTATTTGAGGCAGCCGAAAAGTACGCAGCAAATGGTCCGTTTTTATTTAGTCGAGCTTCGTGGATAGCTTGTCAGAAGTTTAATAGCCAATGGGGCGGAGACCCGCAAGCGGATTGGGAAGGAATGGCGGCGAATTTGCGAGGAGGTTTATCCTGGGGCTTAAGTGGCGCACCTTTTTACGCCACAGATGTGGGTGGCTTTTATAAGGATACCCGCGATGACAAGCTTTATGTAAGGTGGGCGCAAGCGGCGGTATTCTCAGCCCATTATCGTTTGCATGGCATAGGCGCGCGCGAACCCTGGTCATATTCGCCTGCCGCAGAGCAAGCCGTAATGCAGGCTCTGGAACTTCGTTATCGACTGCAAGCCTATCTGCAGCGGAGCATGCTCGAGGCCACGCAAACAGCGTTGCCTGTGCAGCGAGCGATGGTGTTAGCCTTCCCTCAGGACAAGGCCTCCTGGGCGTTTGAGAATCAGTTTATGTTCGGCTCGCAGATGCTAGTCGCTCCGTGTATATCGGCGAGTTCCAGGGTGGAAGTGTATCTTCCTGCTGCACATAGCACCTGGGTTCAGTTTCGCCTTGATGACAAGCCTGGTATTCGACTTGCCGGTGGGAGCTGTCACCAATTGGAGCTCGAGTTAGACGAAATGGCGGTATTCGTCGCTGAAGATGCACAAATTCCTCTCAATAAGCCTGCAACAAACACGGCTGATTTAGAAATCACCGATGACGGCTTATTTGCTATCGAGGAGTATTGGTCAGCTAGCCTTTAACTTTGGAGAGTCTGCATGAGTAATTTCGATCTGTTTTTCACCTTTGCCAGCTGTTTATTTTTTATGGGGCTGGTTGGTTGGGTTTCTTATTTGAAGACCAAAGGCAGTGTGGAAGACAAAGACGGTTACTTTTTGGCTGGGCGAGGTTTAACCGGAACCTTTATTGCCGGTTCGATGTTGTTAACAAATTTGTCAGCTGAGCAATTAATTGGCTTAAATGGTTCAGCCTATGGTGCCAATATGAGCGCCATGGCCTGGGAGGTGACTGCGGGCTTGGCCACAATCATTATGGCCATGGTGTTTTTACCGCGTTACTTGAATGGCGCCTTTACTACATTGCCTGGCTTTCTTAAGGATCGCTATGACGATGATGTGCGTCGTCTGACCGTGATTCTATTTATGTTGGGTTATGGTTTGGTGACTATCCCTTCGGTGCTGTATTCGGGGTCGGTCGCTGTGTTTAAGCTGTTTGATATTCCCGCTTTATTAAACTTAAACGATCAATCTGCCATTGTACTGACCGTTATCGTGGTCGGCAGTGTGGGAGCGATATACGCGGTATTTGGTGGGCTCAAAGCCGTGGTTGTGTCAGATACGATTAATGGTATCGGTTTACTAATCGTCGGCATTCTGGTGCCCACGCTTGGCCTGATTTTATTGGGCGATGGCAGTTTTATGGCGGGTTTGCAAAAAATTGCGACCACCGAAACACACAAATTGAACGCCATAGGTGCCGCCGATGACCCGGTGCCTTTTGGTACTATTTTTACCGGCATGATCCTGGCCAATTTGTTTTACTGGGGTACCAATCAATATGTTATCCAGCGAACCTTGGGGGCCGCCAGTTTGGCTGAGGGGCAAAAGGGAGTCTTACTATCAGGGTATTTTAAACTGCTAGTACCGTTTTTTATGATGGTGCCGGGCATCATTGCCTTTCATTTGTACGGGCCGGTAGGTGGCAAAGTTCCAAGCATCGACCTTGCTTATCCGCAGCTTATCCGTGATGTATTACCAGTGTATCTCTCGGGATTTTTCCTGGCGGTACTATTGGGCGCTATCTTTAGTTCCTTTAATTCCTTGTTAAATAGCGCCGCAACCCTATTTGTTCTTGATGTTTATCAGCCACTAAAGAAAACCGCTCTGAGCGATGCTCAGCTCATTCGGATGGCGAAAATCGCTAGTGTTGTGATAGCCTTATTTTCATTCGCAGTAGCGCCAATGTTGCACAATGCGGAGGAGGGCTTATGGAACATTATTCGCAAGTTCACCGGCTTTTATAATATTCCTGTCATTACCATTGTGTTGGTTGGTTTGTTTACCAAGAGAGTTCCGGCTATCGGCGCTAAAGTAGCGATAATTTTTCACGTATTCGCATATTGGCTGCTCAAGTTTCAGCTTGATATACAACTTAACTTTATTCATGTTTACGCGGTATTGTTTGTGATCGAGGTAGCGATCATGCTGGCGTTTTCCGTATTGAAACCAAGGTTGGAGGATGATTATTTTACTCCGGCACCTAAAGTTGATTTAACGCCATGGCGCTATTCTTGGGCATGTAGTGCTGTTCTATTGAGTTTGATTGTCGCGAGTTATTTATTGTTTTCACCCATTGGTTTAGTTGGCGGCTTAAGTCATTGGTTTTGGTCAAGCTTGTCACTGCTATTAGTTCTCACGCTGATGTTTTGCCTATGGTCTGTCAAGCGCCATCAGCGTATTTATCAGTAAGGCCTTAATTTATCCCGTTGTGAGCGGAGTGTGCACTTTTAGGTCTTATATAAGATATATATTGATAAACTCGTGCTTGGTGAGTTAGACTCTTGTTAATTGACGGGGCTGTTTGGTTATCTCGCTCCGTTAAATTTAACCACTAAACATAATAAGAGAGGAGAATGTAAATCATGAGACTGAAGTTATCGTCTTCCTCGCTGTTGTCCTTAGCGACCCTACTATTGGCAAGTTTTTCAAGCTCACATCTTTACGCCCAAAGCGGCTTACTAGAAGAAATTATCGTTACCGCGCAAAAGCGAGAGCAAAGCCTACAAGAAGTCCCGATCGCTGTCAGCGTATTAAGTGAAGAGCAAATTAATGCCAGTTTTGGCGATAATATCGAAGCCTTGCAGGCGCTGGTCCCCAGCGTTAGTTTTCGAACCGGTAATACCACCAGAAATTCAGCACTAACTGTGCGCGGAATCGGTACCATCTCTTTTAGTATCGGTGCTGAACCGAGTGTTTCTACGGTAGTTGATAACGTTGTGCTGGGTCGATCCGGTCAAGCCTTTGGTGATCTGTATGACTTAGAGCGTGTGGAAGTACTCCGTGGCCCTCAGGGAACTTTATTTGGGAAAAACGCCTCTGCTGGTGTGGTTAATCTGACGACCCGCAAGCCAAGCGAAGAGTTTGAAGGTTATCTCAAGGCGAGCATCTTTGAAGACAATGAATACACGGTTAAAGGCCGTTTGTCAGGCGCTATTTCTGAAAATTTAAACGCCAGTGTTACTGCGTTTAAATCTGATTTTGACGGTTTTATTCGCAACGTTTTTAATAACCAAGACGTTAATGGCCACGATCGTCAAGGTATTCGAGCCATGTTCGATTACACCGTCTCTGATAACTCAAACTTGCTAGTTATTTTCGAAGATTACGATGCAAACAACGATTGCTGCGCCGATTTAGAAGCTCGCGCTAGTGGTCGAAATCCACTGTCTGAGGCAGTGCCAGCCAATGGCAGTGATTTGGATTTGGATCAGCGTTTGGTTGATCATGATTTTGAAACGCGAACCTTAGATTCGACGACCGCACTTTCTATTCAATATCGGGCGGACTTTGGTAGCCATGAAGTCACCTCAATCACAGCGATTCGCACCTGGGATAACACCGAATTTCGCGAAGGTGACTTTACTTCGATTGCGGGCGACAGCAATTTGCCGGTTTTCGGTGTGCCATTTCAGTTGCATGATGTTGGGCCGCAGGAGTGGGAGCAGTTTTCGCAAGAATTTCGCCTAACTTCTATCAGTGATGGCCCGCTGCAGTACCAAATAGGTGCTTTTTACTGGGATATTGAATCGGCGAGAAATTTTACCCGTGACGCGAGTTGTCAAAATAATAATGGCCAGTTACTCGCGGCTATCGATAATCATTTGAGGTTGACCCTGGGGGATGCAACTACCAGCGCTGAGGATTTCATCGCGGCGACTGGGATAACGTGTAATGCAAATGACATAGTGTCGGCCACGGCATTTATGGATACCAATTTTCAAAACTTCGCCTTGTTCGGTGATGGCTCCTATGCCATCAATGAGCAATTAAAAGTATTGTTTGGTTTGCGTTATACCCGCGATGAACTCAGGTTTAATCATAATCGCCGCAATAATGACGAGTTTGGACGTCGCGGCGTTGGTGTGCGGCCTCGTTTTTCTGATGGCAATAATCAGTTCGATACTAATTTCTCCGGCGAGACCGACGAAACCGATTTGTCTGGTAAGTTTGGTTTAGAGTGGACGGTAAATGATAATAATCTGTTGTACTACACATTTTCACGTGGCTACAAAGGCCCGGCATTCAATGTGTTCTTTAATATGGATCCCGATGACATCAACCCTATTTTGCCGGAGGAATCTGAAGCGCATGAAATTGGCTGGAAGTATTCATCGAACAATTTAATCCTGAACGTCGCAGCTTACAGCACTGACTTTGAAAACTTCCAGGCTAATGATTTTGACGCCTCGGATGGCACTACGGTAACGGGTTTTACCAATGGCGGCGATGTCGAAACCAGTGGCTTGGAAGTCGATCTGCTTTGGCAGGTGTTGGATAATTTTAGAATCAGCGGAGGCTTTGCATTATCAGAAGCGGAGACAACTCTGGGCGACGATCTGCCATTCTCACCTGACACAAAGTTCACTTTGATGAGTGATTACGACATTCCTCTTAGTAGTGGCGCCAGATTGAATCTGAATTCTTTTTATACTTTCACTGATGAACTGCTATCAGGCAACATTGGTCAGGATGGCGATTCAAACCCAGTAGTATTGCTGCCAGACTATGGAATCCTCAGTGGCAGCATTAGTTATATCACTGCCGACGAACGCTTTAAATTTAGTCTGGTTGGCAAGAACCTGACAGACGAAAGCTATGCCACGACATTCAGTGGTGATGGATTCCGATATCAAATCCCACGTGGAGCCGATCGTGTTTTAGGAGTATCAGTCACCGCTAATTTTTAAAACTATAATTTCTTCTTTAAAGAGACTCACCTTTTGAACCCGCCCTAGCGCGGGTTCATTTTTGGGGCTCAAGATTCTGAGTTCAAGGCGATAACACCTTGCTTAAGTTGCTTGTTTGAGCGCTGATGCAGATCATAAAAGCGCAATATATCGGTGAAAATTTTTACTCGTTGTACATATTGCAGAGCTTGCTTTCCTTGAGGGAATGGCTCTCCATAGAGTTCGGTTAATAAAGGTTCAACTATTGACCATTGAGATTTATCTAAATCGAGAGAACCCGCCTTACGATAAGCTGCCAAAACATGTTTGAAGCCCATGTTATAAGCCGCTACCGCGAACCAGGTGCGTTGCGGTTCCTTGATATCATCAGGTAGGCGACGCCTTAAATCACCTAAATAACGTGCCGCAGCATCGATGCTTTGCGACATATCCAAGCGGTCACTAACGCCTAATTGCTCCGCGGTTTGGGTTGTTAACTGCATAACGCCGCGAACCCCAGTAGGGGAGCGAGCATTGTTTGACCAACGAGATTCTTGATAAGCCATTGCCGCAAGTAGATGCCAGTCAATACTGGCTTTTCGAGCTGCCTTTTTAAATGCGTACTCAAAAGTCGGTAAGGTAGAGTCAATCTTCTTGTGGATCGCAATCACATCATAGACAGGCAGGCGAGGCGGGCGACGAAAGTAGGCGTCTGCCAGCTGATTTGGCAACTCATTGGCGACAGAGTCATCAATGAAAAAATTCAATTCTTCAAGCAACGCAGGGTCAGCTCGTTCAGGTAAAACCCAAACCACATCGATGGTGTCTGGCAAGATAAAGCTTCGATTGAGGTAAGGTAAATAGTGTTTGGCATTACGAGCCCGGTAGTTCGCACTCAATACGAAACGTTCATCACCTCGGCTCACCGCGCTCAGCAGTTCATTCTCTGAGCGATGATCATCGACCAGGTTTAACTGTTTAAGGCGTTCTAGTTCGAAATACCGTGCCGAGGCCAATACACGTTCTCCAATTAGATCTTCGATGCGCTTAGGGCGGGGAGTACCTCGTTTGTAAACAACGGTGGTTTGCGCCTGAAACCAGGGTTTGCTCGGTGTGCTAACGCGCTGCACATAAGGCGAATCAATGATGCCACCAACGGCTATATCCGCTGCACCGCTCTTGAGTAGCGTAAATAATTCTCCGTAGGGCACTACATCTAGTTTTAGTGCCACGCCCAAGTGATCAGCAAAGGCCTTGAGAAATTCGTACTCAAAACCAAAGTGTTGATCATTAAATTGATAAAAAGAGTCTGGCTCATCTGCGATTAATACACGCAAAGTGCTGGTATTACGAATCTGCTCCAGGGTTTGTGATTGCGGCCGCAAAAAGTACTGAACAGAGGCCAAAGCGATCAAGCCGCTAATAAGTACGATCTCTAAATGGCGTAAGGCAAATCGAATAACGCCTCGAATAGCCAGCCAAATAGAGTTTAAGGTAGGAATCCCTCGCATTTCGCCAGCATAACGATTCAAAATCAGCTTAGCAATAAGGCTTTATGCTTGCTCATCGATTCTCTCGACAAATTAGCATCGCTAAAGCGACCTCGTAGAGATGAGGCGCAGGAAGCGCCGAATAATGTGTACGCTTAAGTGCGCATCGCAAAAAATAATTTTATAGGTATAATCGCGCAAAATTTTCATGCGGAGAGGTGGCAGAGTGGTCGAATGCGCACGCCTGGAAAGTGTGTATACGTTAATAGCGTATCGGGGGTTCGAATCCCCCTCTCTCCGCCATTTATTTTATTACTAGCTTATGGCGGCAGCCCAAACCTTTTTCCATGTAGGTTATGCACGCGCAGCGTCGACGTTCCTACAGAAAACCGTCTTTCCCGCCTTAGTTGGATTGCAATATATACCGCGGAACAATTTCCGCGTAGCTGAACGCGAAAAAAGGCGCTTTAAGGACGATAAAATTTTGATGTCGCGCGAAGCGGGCGAATACATTTTTGATCGCTGTGACAAGGTCTGGGAAATATTCAACAGTAAGATCATTATTTCGGTTAGGCGACATGACAAATTAGCCGAGTCGACCTATCGTTTATATGCAAAAAACGGGCACACCTTCAGATTCCCTGATTTTCTCGACCCAGAACACGATGCCGGTGTTCGTAAAATCCGTGACTGGACCTATATGAACGTGGTGGAGTACGCCGAAAAGCTAACCGGGGAGAAACCACTACTATTGATTTTTGAGGACTATATCAACGACCCCGAATTTTATATCGACAGCCTGTGCGCATACTTAGGCTGCGATATTGACCGTGCGCGTTTGAGCCACAAGCCTGTGCATAAATCCTATAGTGACAAACAACTGAGATTAAGAAGACAGTTTTCTCAAAAATACCTGTCACCTGAGATCAGCAAACAAAGGTTGCTCGATACTGAATTGGCTGACTACACTAAATGGAAAAACTTTAAGGAAAAAGTGCTGGTTAGAGTATCAGGTATCTTTATGCGCCTCGCGCGGTTTGCTCCTGACAGCTGGTTAGATGGCGAGCCTTTGTTAGATGCTGAACATTCCAGGAAGATAAAACAATTTTTTGAGCCAGACTGGCAACAATGCTTTGATTACGTTGATGAGCAGAGTACGCGCTTAGGTGTCAACCGCAACAAAGATATTAGTTGGAAATAAGCACGGCTAAGCTCGTGAGCCATTGAAAGATACTCACTGAGCGATGGATGTGATCTAAGATCTATTTTTCACAAGGCACGAATTCAGGTAAGTTTTCCATTTGCTCCCCAGAGTAGGCTACATCGGCAAACAACATCGGGTAATAAAAATCACGTAGCTGTTTGTGATAGTTACGAACGCAGCGATCATAGCTCTGAAAAGCGTCGATATCGGTGGCCGCTGCCTTCGACAATAATCGATCAGTGAGCAGCGATGGAGAAAAGAACGCTATTAATCTCATGGCACGATCACGTCTGAGAATTCCGGTTCGCAGTTCATTTGACAGTGGCTCAACCGTTTGATCGCCAACTTGTTGAAAAGCGAAATACCATTTCCATTCAAAGGGGCGAGTTATCGCGGCAGACTTTGCCCAAACAGGATGGCGTTGATAAAATGGTTGCATGGTATCTTCTTTAGGCAAGTCCCAGGCATCATTGACGGCCTCACGTTGAGTAAGCAGGAGCTCACCTCCTTTGGGAACAGTGATCAAGCTTTCAACCAAAAACTTACCACCAACAGGCACGATTACGGCAATCGCGAACCAGCAGCCCAGCAGCAGTGCGGCAGCAGTTGGCCCTGACTCGATCTTAGTTGAAATCAATAGCGCTATCAGCAACCAGAATATGAGGTTAATCGCCGCCACACCGGCAACTATCAAGATATTGCTTAAGTTTGCGGCATTGCTTATGGCTACCAAAATGAATGGCAAAATAACCGCTAAATAAAGTAAAGCGGTACGAATGCTTGCTCGAATTTTGAGTAGCCTGTGGCCATTGCCGCTAGTTGCCGAGAGAAAAGCCCAGCGATTATTACGCACTTCAACAGCCCGTAAATCATATAAGATGAGAATAGACAGTAACGGCAGTAAAAACGCAGCAATGAATGCGAAATCTAATTTACCTATTCTTGATAATTCAGGATTGCCGGCATCAGTCTCATAGATTTGTCCTTCGAGTGCCAACATGCGTAAGCGATGTTTCCATGGTAGATCATCGCGTAAACCTCTGGATACGAATGCTAACGACGAGGGTAGATCATAAGTAAAATGAAAAGCGTAATAGGCTGCGCCACCGGCATCACTTTGTTTCGCTAACGAGAATTCGCGGTCCTCCGTGACCAGTTTATAGACTCGTTCTATCAGCGCCCGTTCCGCTGCTACCTCTTTGAGACCACTGCCAATCGTATAACTTGAAAGTATGGCACTGACAACTAGAGTGAAAACGACGACTTTATCTTTTAGCGCAAACCGAAGCTCGCGCATCAGGCTATCCATGATCGATCTCCGTTAAACGTCGAGCGCCGAAAATACCAAACAAGGCAATGGCGATCAGCCAAATCACCGAAATAATCAAGCTCGGCATTATTCGTGACACTCTATGGCCTGGCGGGTCGGCCTGAAATCGAAAATCATTAAGAACCCGCCAATTTCCAGCATCTACTCTGGAGCGCTGTTCGGAGACACTGTCGACACTGCGATTAATGTCATCGGAGTAGGCCAGTTGCTCTTCATGAACCTTGTTTAAATCTTGCACAAAGGCAAAACGAACCGCTTCAGCCTCTCTGAGAAAGCGATGGTGCGTTTGCCCATCGGTGCCAGCAGCGATCATCGAGGCCGACTGCAAGAGCAAGAACGGTGAAATAAATTCCAGAGATTTAACAAAGTTAGTTTGAGCAAGCTGACTAGCCATACGACGTTCGGCGTAGTCATTGAGGATATCTGTAAGCTCCGCTTCTGCTACCTGCGCAACCACACCACGATAATTAATCGGTAGATCTTCGATGTTGTCCACGCCGTATTCTTCCAGGATGCTGGCTCGGAGTTTATTAAACGTGGGGTCATTGGCATTGTGGCCATCACCAACTTTACGCAAGGCTACGATGACGTCCATATCTGACTCAATCTGGCTAGCCGTTGGCACAACAACATTCGCCATGCTGGCGATAAGCCTTGGGAGGAGCAAGCACAATATCGTCCAGATAATTAACAAGCTAAGTAGCGAGCTTGGGGCACGTTTAGACCATGTTGAGATAGCGACAATAATAAAAACCCAAATGGTGATATAGAGTGCGTAAAACAGCAAAAAGCCTATGCCTATTGAAATCTCACTACCGCATATCAATATGCCTATTGCTAGTGGCATAAGCATAAGGGCGGCGACCCCCAATAATGCTAATGATTTTCCCAGCCAAAGCTGAGCTGGTTGCACACCAAAGGTTAGCAATTGTCGATCGGTAGCCGACTCTCGCTCACGTGCTACAGCGCCAAAGCCGATAATAATTAGCACTAATGGTACCAGCAGCTGATAGCTTAAAGCCGGTGTTAAGCGAGCAAACGGGCCTGCTTGTGCGCCATCGTAATTTGGTGAAAACGTTGCTGAGTTTTGTCGATGACCCTCTAAGAAGATCACAGTGCCAGTGTATGGATCCACACCAGGGTCGAGTGCTGCTAGTGATGTCGGAGCCCGAAACACGTAGTGACCATAATGCACCATGCGATGTGGATGCCGCGCTGGCTGATCAAGAAACGTTTTTTCCGCTTTTAGCTGTAAGGGTTCGCGGGTTTGTTTTTCATCGGCGATTTGGTTGAGTGTCGCCAATAAAGAAATACAAATCAAAGCCATCGCCAGCATTACAGCAACAGCCCCTAATTTAGTCCTATACCAGTAACGCCATTCTTCAGCGGCGATTGTTAAGGCTGCCTCCATTTTCAGGCTCCTGCGGTAAAAGCGCTGTGTACTTCCTGAGGAGAAATTTTTTCATCCTCTTTGGCTTCAAACATACCTACCATAGAACCACGTCTTAGTAAGCCGATACGATTAGCTACCTGGCAGGCACCATAAACATCGTGCGTGACCATTAAGACAGCAGTTCCATTACCAGCAAGCTTTTCAACCAGCTGATTAAACTCATCTATCGCTACCGGGTCGAGACCAGAGGTTGGTTCATCCAAAAAGAGTATCGGAGCCTCGCGTAGAATAGCTAAAGCAATTGCTACCTTTTGCCGCATACCTTTGGAATAAGAAGATAATTGGCGGTCTCGCGCTTCTTCGATCAGGCTTACTTGATCAAGAGCTGTCTCAATTTCTGTATCGGTGGGTTTGAGTTTGGCTAGTGAAAGAAAGTATTGAACATTCTCACGTGCACTTAAATGCGGGTACAGATTGGCTGCTTCAGGTAAATAGGCGGATTTTTCTCGAACCAATGAGACATTTTTGAATACTGATTTGCCTAGCACTTCTACGGTACCGGATAGTGGCGTAATAAAACCTAAAAAGGTTAGCAAAGTGGTGGATTTGCCAGCACCATTGCCACCTAATAAAGCAAAGACCTCACCAGCTTGAACTTCGAAGCTAACATTATCAAGTACGCGATGACCACCGCGATCGACGCACAACTCTTTGGCTCTAAGACTATTTTCCATGAAAAACTAAAATTTGAATGATGCCGTTAATCGAAAGTTCTGCGGAGTACCTGGCTGAACCCAAATTGATGCAAATGAGTTAACAAAGTATTCCTCGTCAAAAGATTGTCTACCTCTTACATATTTCCGACTCTGCATGATCAGTATGAAGCGCACCGCGCGCCGAAATAAATATCTGAGTCGAGATCAACATTAAAAACGCAAAATTTAGTAAAAACTTTTGCGGCGTGATCAATTGAAAATGAAGAATTACAGGAGCCCTGACTCATAGGCTGAATATACCACATGTTATAATATAACAAATTAAATAATGAGCATTTCTTTTACTGGATAGCGAGTAGTTAAAGTAAGAACTGCGAAGGCGTAATATGTTTCATAATAGTTATTAGCTAGATTTCATATAAGGTGATGAAGATAAAATTTTTCTGGCCGAGTAAAACTCTCCGTAATCAGTGTTTTATGAATGAATACTCGCTCATTCAGGCCAGAGAACAGCGCAAAAATGAAAAAGTTGAATTCAGTTGATTATCACAGGTTCATACAATTGCAGTAGAATTAAATTTGGGCTGACAAGGCTAATAACAGATGTTTATATCTGTCATTGCTCGATTTGTCGTAAATCGACGGGTGCCGGTGGCATTGCCGTTTCAATAGTGAGTAATGACGAATTTAATTGGGTATCTGGCTGCGAGTATATTCAAACCTGGCATAAGCTAAACCATAATTGGCAAACCAGTTTTTGCAAGGCATGTGGCTCATCATTACCTGGAAGAAATGATGAATCAACGATGTATATTCCCGTAGGATTGTTGGATTCCGGATATGAAGAATTGGTGGTAAAGCACCATATTTTTGTCGGCTCTAAAGCTTCTTGAGAGGTCATTCAAGACGAAGGTAAACAACATGCAGAACAGTAATGCAGTGGAAAAAAGTGTATAAATAAAGCTTCAGTATCGTAAATGATGAAAGCAATATAATTTCAGAGCATTGACCAGATAGGAGCGCCCAAATGACTTTATTGCAACAAGGCGGTTGTCGCTGCGGTTCTGCGCGGTTTGAAGTTAACTTAGCAAGTTCTCGAACCTTAAATTGTCACTGTGTAGATTGCCAAAAACATCTAGGTGCCGCGTTTTCAACTTTTACTGTTGTTCCTAGAGAGGAGTTTAGGTGGCTCAAAAAACCAGCTGGATCGATTGCGTTTGGTCAAACTGCAAATCGGATTTTTTGTAGAGAATGCGGTACGTATTTAAAATGGGAGGGGATTGGTTTCGAAAACGAAGCTGAAATCAATACGATGACCTTAGATGATCCTTCAGCATTGACCGTTGACAAAGAGATTTTTGTGCGTTCGAGACTCCCTTGGATAACACCATTGGAAGGAGTCCCGCAATTCGACGCCAGTTAATGTGAATTTGAAAATCTTTTATAACGGCAGCGTATTAAATTGGCGCTTACAAGTCTTAGCTTTACATAGAATTAGCTTCAATTATGAATATGAGCTAATAGTACTTTCCTAACTGATACCAGCCAATATTTTCAATAAGCTAAAAATCGGGCCGAAGCTAACTATCGATACTGAGCTAGCTCTTTGCGCGCTACTTGCATTCGATGCACGGCATCAGGGCCATCGGCAAATCTTAAAGTTCGCATTTGTGCATACATATCGGCTAAAGGTGTATCTTGTGAAACCCCGGTGCCGCCAAACATTTGCATGGCTTCGTCAATAACTTTAAGTGCCATATTCGGAGCAACCACTTTGATTTGCGAAATCCAAGGTGCGGCAGCACTTGGGTCACCTTGATCCATCATCCAGGCGGCTTTTAAGCATAGCAGTCGAGCTTGTTCGATTTCGATTCGACACTCAGCGATGATGTCGTAGTTAGCGCCTAGTTTAGCCAGTGGTCGACCAAAGGCGACTCTTTTAAGTGAGCGTTCACACATTAGTTTTAAAGCACGTTCGGCTTGACCGATGGCACGCATGCAATGATGTATACGACCAGGGCCAAGGCGGCCTTGGCTTACCTCAAAACCGCGGCCTTCTCCGAGCAGCAAGGCAGAGGCGGGCACGCGCACATTATCAAATTGAAGATGCATATGCCCATGTGGCGCATCATCGTGGCCGAATACTGTCATTGGGCGAAGAATTTTAACGCCAGGCGTATCAGCCGGTACTACAAACATGGAGTGTTGCGAATGGCGAGGTGCTTCCTCACCAGCTGTTCTAGCCATTAAGATGTAGACTTTGCAACGCTCATCACCAGCTCCGGATGACCAATATTTTTGACCGTTAAAAACCCAGTCATCACCATCCTGTTTAGCTTCAAATTGAAGGTTAGTAGCATCTGATGAAGCCACATCAGGTTCGGTCATCAGATAGGCTGAACGTATCTTGCATTCCAGTAGCGGTTCTAGCCATTCTTTTTTGTGTTCTTGAGTACCATAACGTTCGAGCACTTCCATATTGCCAGTATCGGGCGCAGCACAATTAAATACTTGTGGGCCAAGAACACACCAACCCATTTGCTCTGCCAGATGAGCATATTCGACGGTGGTTAAACCAAAGCCTCGATCAGAGTCAGTAAGCCAGAAATTCCACAAACCTTTCTCACGAGCCTTAGCTTGTAACGTGTCGAGGATCTCTTGTTGGCGAGATGTTAATTCCCAACGATTACCATTCTTACCGACCTCAGCATGGAATTCGATGTCCGCATCGATAATTTCGTCTTGCATCATTTGCGTGACTTGCGCGAGCAAAGGTTTGAGCCGTTCGGGTACTCCAAGGTTCATAGTGTCCTCAATTATTGGGAATTGTTTTACTGAATTTATTTTAAACCCCGACGGGGTTGAGCGATATGAAAGTTATTCTGTTATGTTATTGAATTAAGTCTAGTAAATCAGTTGAAATAAAAAAGCCGAACTCATTGGAGTTCGGCTTTTTATTCCGAGGTGCTAAGCCGGGCTAGAATTCGGCGCCTAGCTGAACATAAACCAGGCGACCTCGTGGGTCGTGGGTACGCGACTCGAACCCTCCGTTAGTGAATACCTGAGGAGGCCGCTCATCGGTTAAGTTAGTAACCCCAATGCTGGCACTAAAGTTTTCAAGGAAATTGAAATTTATCTGAGCATCAATAGTATCGAATGAATCGATTTCCACATCGTTTTGATCATCAGTGAACGAATCGACGTATCGATAAGCTACACGACCGTTCCAGGTATTGCCGGCATAGTTAATACCAGTGGTGAATCGCGTTTCAGGTGTAGGGCTACCAAAGTTAGTAAAGTTTCGATTTCCTGCACCTTCGACAAAACCCGCTTGAGGGTCAGCGATGTCGTAATTAAATACTTCGGTATAGTCGATGAAAGGCGAGATCAAACCGACATTGGTTTCAAAATCGTAGCGCGCTGAGATATCCAGGCCATCTGTTTCGATACTTGACGCGTTAACGAAATCCGGGAAAACGAACAAAATTGTCCCTGCGGGGCTGCGTATCACCCTTGGACCAAGCGGATCGTCATTGACAATTGCTTGAAAGCTTTCCTGAATGATCGCATCCGAAAATTCAAAGTTCCAATAGTCAAGATCAATAGTAAAGTTGCCTGGAGTAAACGATGCGCCGATATTGAACGCATCACTTTGTTCGGGTTGAATGTTGCGTTCGCCACCTTGCGGCGCGAGGTTTCTTACTGCAGCGAAAAAAGTACTGCCACTGATTGGGTCAACAACCTGATTGAGTGTTGTTGATTCACCGTTTGACTGGAAAAGACTCGGTGCGCGGAAGCTGGTTGAGAAGCTCGTTCGCAATGAAACGCTGTCATTAGGGCGAAACAATAATGACACTTTTGGATCGAAAGTATCGCCCACTGCACCGCCGTAATCTTCGTAGCGAACTGCCGCACTTAAATCTAATGTTGACGTTAAGGGTACCGAGACTTCCGCGAATGCCGCAAACACGTCTCGATCAGCGGAAAAATCAGAGCTGCCGATAATAAAGGCGAACGCGTCCTGATTCGATAATTCATCAAAATCGCGCGAAAAGTCTTCACTGCGGTACTGTAGCCCTAACGCTAAGCCAATAGGGCCAGCCGAAGTCGCGCCGACAGATCCACTAAAGACAGCATCAATCACGGTAAGCTCGGACTCTGAGTCGATCACCTGCGTACCGATTAAAAAGTCTAATAGTTCTGGATTATTTGGCAATACGTTAAAGCTAGTAGCAAAAGGATTGAAGAACTGGCATGGGCCTTGGCCTCGCGTGCCGGTAGCTGGGTCACAATTTGGGCCTCCAAAGCCATTTAAGGCGTTAGCAAAACGTTGGGTTACGGTGTCTTCAGTTGTAAATAGATTCTCGCTACGACCATAAGTGAGGCCAACATCGTAGCGCCAATCATTATTGGCAAATAAATTACCTTCAAAGTCGGCACTTAGTCGCAAAGTTTCGTTATTGCCTACGCTGGGTGAAACTTCACCACCATTACCACTGACTCGCCCAAAAAAGAGTACCGGCCCGAGAGCAGCTGGGAACACGTTTCCTGGGTTGTCCGCAGGAACTACTGCGTTACCAAGTTGAAGGAACGGAAAAGACGGAGAGTTGCCCCGCAGTACGTCATTATCAGCGTAAGCAACTTCGAAACGAGCTTGACTATCTTCACCGTAGTTATGTGTCACAGCTCCGTAGAGATTGATGCGTTGCTCTTCTGGAACCAAGTTGAAAAAGTCACCAAAATCGAAACCGCAAAAGCCAGCTTGGAATGGTAATCCAAATGCGTCGAGTGCCCCCTGGGCACCGGCATTCGGGAGAGGGGTGCCACCTTCAGACGCACAGCCGGTTGGATCAATTACTGGTAACTGGCCAAGTAGAAAAAATGCACCAGGGTTACCTAATGCAGAGGTGTCATCTTGCGCGCGACTCAATCGGCGTTCTGATGTAGTAAGTTGTGTTCGGTCATAAATGCTTGCGGCAACTAGATAGCTGGTGGTATCTGATCCCCAGCCAAATTTTACTTCTGCGGAAAGATCTTGCTGATTTCCTTCATCTGTGACCGCAGCGTAACGAACATTCGCAGCTGAACCACGAAAACTATCATCGGTTATAAAGTTTACAACTCCTGCAACCGCATCAGTTCCATAAATAGCCGCAGCACCATCTTTAACAATTTCTATTCTTTTCACCGCAATATTGGGAATCAGAGAGCTGGTGTCAACGAATGTTAAGCCATCATTAGTAACCGTGCTGCTGTTAACTTGACGCCGGCCATTCAATAGCACGAGGGTAGACGCAACACCTAGGCCTCGTAAATTAAAGTTCGACGTACCGGTAGTGGCATTTTGAGTAAAAGCGTCGGGATTGTTCTGTGAACCATTGTTGATGGTAAGAGTTGATACAAAATCCGCCACATTGGCTGCACCGATGTCGTCGAGATAATCACCACCAAAAACACTAGTCGGTGATGGAATGTCACTCTGGCGTAATCGGCTCAGGTAAGAGCCAGTTACAACCACCTCTTCGAGTGCTTCATTTTCAGAGCCGACTTCTTGCGCATAGCTCAAATTAGGCAAACCCATCGCCAATGCTGCTGCAAGCGCTGTCATTTTTAGTTGGGGGTGGAATCTTGATCGGCGTGCCCGATTTGGGCGAGCCAAGGGATTAGGTATTTTCATAAGTACTCCTACGTTTTGATGAATCGTATAGGCAGAGCGGTTTTCCGCTTCTTTAATCAGCCCAAAAAAAGTCTTTCTTTTCATATGCTGCTATAAATATCAGCTATACGTCAAATAAATGTAAGTAATGAATGGAATTCAACATAGATCGCTAAATTCATTCAAAACGGATCGAAGTTTCAAACCACCTGGGCACGCGTAACAGCCTATCCTGATGGTGTCATCTAAGCATTAATTCAAGCACGTTTTTTTGTTTTCCTTGCTAGTAATCATGAGTCGTTACCCTATAATCGCGCTTTGATTTAAGTACCCCCTAGAAACGAACGATGAAACTTCGCAACATTGCCATTATTGCGCACGTTGACCATGGTAAAACCACCTTGGTTGATAAGCTCTTGCAGCAGTCAGGAACCTTCGATGAGCGCGCTGAACTTGTAGAGCGAGTGATGGACAGTAATGACCTTGAAAAAGAGCGGGGAATTACGATTCTTGCTAAGCCGACTGCGTTAGTCTGGCAGGACTATCGAATCAATATTGTTGACACGCCAGGGCACGCGGACTTTGGTGGTGAAGTCGAGCGTATTTTATCGATGGTTGATTCGGTCATCTTATTGGTAGACGCTGTAGACGGGCCAATGCCACAAACGCGTTTTGTTACCCAAAAGGCCTTTGAACACGATTTAAAACCAATTGTTGTTATTAATAAGATCGATCGAGAAGGGGCCAGACCAGATTGGGTGCTTGACCAAACTTTCGATTTGTTTGACATGCTCGGCGCGAATGACGAGCAGCTTGATTTTCCAGTGATCTATGCTTCGGCTATCAATGGTTTTGCCAGTCATGATGCTGATACTAATAGCGATAATATGGATGCATTGTTCGCAACCATTATCGAACATGTACCGCCACCACCTGTTTCGGTAGACAAACCGTTTCAAATGCAGATTTCTCAGCTGGATTACTCTAGCTATTTAGGTGTGATTGGGATAGGGCGGATCAAACAAGGCGCTGTGAAAACCAATCAGCCGATCACAGTAGTGAACAACGACGGCGACACGAAGAATGCCCGTGTTGGAAAGATTTTTGGTTTTAAAGGTCTGGAGAAAACTGAGGTGGCTGAAGCATCGGCTGGTGATATTATCGCCATTACCGGTATGGACGAACTGTTTATCTCAGATACCTTATGTGATCGTGATGCCGTTGCTGCGCTGCCTGCACTTAGCGTGGATGAACCAACCGTGACCATGACTTTCCAAGTCAACACCTCACCGTTTGCCGGACAGGAAGGTAAATTTTTAACATCTCGACAAATCAGAGATCGGCTTAAAAAAGAGCTGCTCCACAATGTTGCGCTACGAGTAGAAGATACCGACGACCCTGAAAAATTTAAAGTCTCGGGGCGCGGTGAGTTACACCTCTCGGTATTAATCGAGAATATGCGTCGCGAAGGATTCGAGCTGGCTGTGTCTCGCCCAGAAGTAATATATAAAGAGGTTGATGGCCAAGTTCATGAGCCTTATGAAAACTTAACCGTAGATATCGATGAAGAACACCAAGGTTCGGTCATGCAAGCCTTGCAAGAGCGTGGTGGCGATTTACAGAGCATGACCCCTGATGGTAAGGGGCGAGTGCGATTAGATTTTAGTATTCCAGCACGGGGGCTAATCGGTTTTCAAACTGATTTTATGACCATGACCTCTGGCTCAGGTTTGATCTACCACGTTTTCGATCGCTATGACCTCAAAAAGAACCGTAGCTTTGGGCAAAGAAATAATGGCGTGTTGATTTCCAATGGCACCGGCAAGGCGCTGGGTTTTGCTATTTTCAATTTACAAGAAAGAGGCAAAATGATGATTAGTCCTTCAGATCGGGTTTATGAAGGGCAGGTGGTAGGTATTCACTCGCGTGATAATGATCTGACTGTAAACCCGCTGAAAGGTAAACAACTCACTAATGTTAGAGCCTCTGGCAAAGATGATGCTATTGCATTGGTGCCGCCGGTTAAACATACCCTAGAAGCCGCCTTAGAATTTATTGATGATGATGAGCTGGTTGAAATTACTCCAGAGAGTATCCGAATTCGTAAGCGTTTCTTGCTAGAGCACGAACGAAAAAGAGCGAGCCGAGAGGCGGCAAGCGCTTAGTGTCAAACTCCGGCCACGACAAATGAGAGCAATTCAAGAACGAGATATGTTTGCATGCTAATTTACGATTTAATCTGTGAAAACGAGCATACCTTTGAGGGATGGTTCAGTGATATCGATGATTATCAGAATCAGCAAGCTACTGGCTTGCTGACTTGCCCGATTTGCGAGTCTTTGCAGGTTGAGCGTAAATTGTCGATGCCAAATTTGCCACGCAAGAGTAATCAGCTTAAGCAGGCACCGGCAAGTGTAAATAATGCCGATGAACTCAATTCAAAGCAAAATCTGGTTGCGACTAATACTTCTCCCGAGGCATATGGCAAATTGCAAGAAATGCTAAAGCAGGTGCATAACTATATTGATGAAAACTATAAGGATGTAGGCCATAATTTTACTGAGGAAGCACTCAGTATGCACAATGGGGAGAAGGAACAGGAACCCATACATGGCATCGCTAATGCAGAGCAAGTTAAGGAACTAGCCGATCATGGAGTCGAGGCTATGCCCATTCCTGGTAGGCCGGTCGACAAAGATAAATTAAATTAACTTATTATTATAAGTATTTGAATTTTTTAGATTCCTTGTCGAATCAAGCCGACTACCACACCTTCAATTGCAAAGGTCTGGGTCTGTAAATCTACCTCGATAGGCGAGTAATCGTCGTTCTCAGCAACCAGACTAACTGACGCGCCGTGGCGTTGATATCGTTTCACGGTTACTTCGTCATCAATACGGGCTACCACGATTTCATTATCTCGAGCGGAATTTGCTTTTTTGATTGCCAGTAAGTCATCGGCAAAAATTCCAACATTGATCATGCTGTCACCACGAACCTTGAGTAAGTAGTCAGCTTTATCAGAGAATAGACTCTGATCAACTTTAATCATTTGTTGAATATGCTGGCTTGCGAAGATCGGCGCACCTGCGGCTACATCACCTATGACCGCCATGCCCTCAATACCCAGCATTTCCGCGCTATCGCCCTCTAGCACGCCTTGCCGGAACACTTCCGGGATCATAATGCCTCTTGATGTGCCAGAGCGTAATTCGATGTAGCCCTTTTTGTGCAGTGCTTTTAGATGATCTTCTGCGGCATTTGGCGATTTAAAACCGAAGTAGTGCGCTATTTCCTGACGAGTTGGTGGAGCGCCATTGGCCGCCATTTGATCAAGAATAAAATCAAAGATCTCTTGCTGGCGCTTGGTTAGAGGCTTTAGATCGACTAAGTGCATGCTTACCATTAGAAATACCACCGCAATACTGTTTTAATATCCAGTATTCTTCAGCACAAAGCCCTCGCTGTCAAGCAAGTTTCTGTGTAGTGACGCTTAAACCAGCGCTGGTGGGAAACGATCTGGCTAGCTTTCGAGCTAGAAAGGAAAGGTTTTGGAGAGAAACTAGGTGCGGTTTCTGTAAGTAATACGACCTTTAGTAAGGTCATATGGAGTGAGTTCGACGGTCACGCGATCACCGCGAAGTATTCGAATATAGTTCTTTCGCATCTTACCTGAGATATGAGCATGCACAACATGGCCGTTCTCTAGTTCAACTTTAAACTCAGTGTTTGGCAAGGCATCGATAACCGTACCTTCCATTTCTATATGATCTTCTTTCGCCACGTTGTTGGATGTTCTCTAACTTTTTGTTTTAACTATACTAATTTGATAAACCCGAAGGGTTTTACATTGGCTTGCCAAATTGGCTTGCCCTTAAGCGGCGCTATGATGCCCCATGTCTTTGGATAAATAAAGCTTTTGGCGGTGATATTTCGCGCTGCTTGCTTAGCGTTCAGTCTCGGGGCTCACAGAGATAAATCAACCCAGTTACGATCAATATAACCTTGCAACGGCTTAAAGGTGCGCTTGTAATCCATTTTTTGAGAGCCCTCGATCCAATATCCTAGGTATAAGAACGGAATTTCGCGTTTGTGCGCCATTTTTGCGGCATAAAGAATCGCATAGGTTCCCAGGCTGCGTTTTTGATGCTCTGGCTCGAAAAAAGTGTAGACGGCCGATAAGCCTCCTTGAAACTGATCAAGCACGCTGATGCCGATTAACTTAGTTCCTAAATAAAAACAGAGAAATTTGGAATTGGCAAAGCTGGATTCGATGAAACCCATGTATTTACGTTGATCTTCATCACACATTGAACTACCAGGATGGCGAATTTGTTGGTAGCGTAAGTACATATCGAAATGCGATTGATCGAAACGTACGTTCTCAAGCGAAATCTGTAAATCCTGATTCTTACGCCAGACCCGGCGCTGGCTTTTTGACGGTTTGAAATCATCAACCGGAATTCTTACTGATACACAGGCACGACAACTTGGACACTTCGGAGAGTAGAGCATTTCACCACTGCGACGAAAACCTGAACGCGACAGCACACCAAATAAGTGCTTATCAACAGGATGATCCGGGTCAACCAGTATGGATGCGCTCTGCTGGTCTTCAAGATACGGGCATTGGTCGATAACCGTTTCAAATAACCGGATAGGATTTTGCGCTGTGCTCATAACTTTTTTATAACATTATTTTGCCAGTGATCGGTGAAGCCGTTACCGAAATTTGCAGTTGTTTGTTGGATGTCGATATCGTTTAAGCATTGCATAAACTCATCGCGCGAAATTTCTCGCGCCCCCAAGCTAAGCAAATGATTGCTGGCGATCTGACAATCAATGAGTTGATAGTTATGTTCGTACAACCATTCACATAAATAGAACAGCGCAACTTTAGATGCGTCTGTTTGGAAGCTAAACATACTTTCGCCGAAGAACACTTTGCCCATCGCAATTCCGTATAAACCGCCGACTAGTTGTTCCTCAAGATAGACTTCGATGCTGTGCGCATATCCTGCATGACAAAGGTCCTGATAAGCGTCTAACATCTCTTCGGTAATCCAAGTGTGCTGATTCGTCTGCGTATCAGGCACGCCTCGTTGTGCACAGGATTTGATGACACGCTCAAACTGATGATCAATCTTGCAATTAAAGCCGGCATTACGCAGTCGTTTTCGTAGGCTACGAGTCATTTTAAATTCCGCCGGGAACAGCACCAATCTCGGGTCAGGAGACCACCACAATACTGGCTGATCATGGTTGAACCACGGGAAAATACCCTGAGCGTACGCCGAAACCAGGGTATTGCGATCTAAACCGCCGCCCATGGCGAGTAAGCCTTCTGGACTGGCATGATGCAGCTCCGGGAAGGCGACAAAGGTGATGCCTTGGCTCATAGCTCTACCTTGCTGGCTTTGTAGGGGGAATGCGACTGCAAGCTTTGTTGATAATCATTTATGTGTTCTTCTTCTCGCTGTAAAAACTGGTCAATGGCTTCTCGAAAACCGGCATGCGCCAACCAATGCGCTGACCAGGTCTTGTTCGGTTCTAAGCCTCTTGCCAGCTTATGTTCGCCCTGCGCTCCGGCTTCAAATTTTTGATAGTTATTCTCAATACACCATTGAATCGCCTGGTAGTAGCAGGTTTCAAAATGCACGCTGTGAAAATTTGCCAATGCACCCCAGTAGCGACCATAGAGAGTTTGATCGCTTTTAAAATACAAGCCTCCGGCAATAATCTGATCTTGATGACTCGCAAATAGGAATAGAGTGTGCTGTTTAAAGTGTTCGGCTAGATAGCGAAAGAACTTCAAATTCAAATAAGATTGTGCACCATACCAACGAATGGTGCGTTGATAAAAATCAAACATGGTGCGTGCATTATCACTATTGAGTTGGTCGCCACTCAGCCATTGATAATTGATCTCGCTCTCAATCACGCGGCGACGCTCACGCTTAATGTTCTTGCGTTTTTTAGAACTTAGTTGCGCCAAGAAATCATCGAAACTTTTATAGCCTCGATTGCGCCAATGAAATTGCGAGCTATGGCGAACGGAATTCTGGTTTTCAGCAAAAATATCTGCCTCTTGTTGTGTAAGAAACAAGCTATGAAAGCTTGAAAGTTTGCGTTCCTGCACTAAATCAATGGCACGTTTGATCAGCGCATTTATCACTTCCTCACTACCTAAACAACGTGGGCCAGTTGCCGGTGTAAAAGGCACGGCATTGCAAAGCTTTGGATAGTACTCAATGCCATGACGATGATGTGCGTCAGCCCACGCCCAATCAAAAATATATTCACCATAAGAATGGCTTTTGATATAGCAGGGCATCACACCGAGCAATTGTGTATGGCTTGCATCTTGATAGGCTGCCAGGTGCGCTCCGCGCCAGCCAGTGGATTCATTTACGCAGGCGGTTTTTTCTAAGCCATCTAAAAACTCATGACGCATAAATGGATTGTTATCACTCAGAAATTGATTCCATTGTGCAGCGTCAATCTCACTGATTTGCTGATGAACGACAATATCCATAACTATTGTGGCACGATATACTTGAAGGCAAATTTAATGCCGAGTCTGCTCGCACAGACTCAAACGAGAATTGGTCAAAGGTTGATCTTAAATCATGAGCAGTGAAATCAAAATTGGTCTGGCACAAATCAATGTCTTAGTTGGCGGTATAGAACACAATGTGGATAAAATTATCGACTTTGCGAATCAAGCGAAGCACGATCATGGCTGCGATTTAATGGTCTGTTCGGAATTAGTGCTGACAGGTTATCCGCCGGAGGATTTACTATTGCGGCCGGGTTTTCATACGCGAATTCGTCAACAGCTCGAGCGACTCTGTGAAGCGGTAAAAGATATTGACCTAATTGTTGGTTATCCAAAGAAAACGCAGGAAGGCCTGTTTAACGTCGCGGTATTAATCGAGGGCGGAAAAATCACTGCCGAATATACCAAGATAAAGCTCCCTAATTACGCGGTGTTTGATGAGAAACGCTATTTTTTACCAGGCGATCAAAGCTGCGTGGTGGATTATCATGGTATCCGCTTAGGGCTGACCGTGTGTGAAGATATCTGGCATAACGGCCCGGTAGAGTTAGCCGTGCAAGATGGAGCCGAGTTGATTATTAATATTAATGGCTCCCCTTATCATGCCAACAAAATTCCAGAGCGCACTGATATTGTAAGCACGAAAGCCAAGCAGACCCGCACGCCGGTGATTTACGTTAATCAAGTTGGCGGCCAAGACGAATTGGTTTTTGACGGAGCATCCTTTATGGTTGATGCACACGGCGAGGTTGTCCATCAGATGGTTAGTCTTGCAGAGGGCTTGAGTTATGTACAGGTCAGTAAATCAAATGACGCTGTAACCGTTCACGGCACTGAAATCGTTAAAGACTACCCGCAGCTCGAAAGCATCTACAAGGCTTTAGTGCTAGGTGTTAGAGATTATGTACAAAAGAATGGTTTTAAAAGCGTAGTGATTGGTTTGTCAGGAGGCATTGACTCGGCGCTGACCACAACCATCGCTGTTGATGCACTGGGTGCAGAGAATGTGACGGCGATTATGATGCCATTTCTTTATACCTCAGATATGTCTAAACATGATGCCCATGCCGAAGCCGAAGCCTTAGGGATTAACTATCATGTGGTCTCGATTGAGCCGATGTATAAAGCGTTTGTAGAGCAACTTGAGCCTGTTTTTAAAGGCTATCAAGAAGATGTAACAGAAGAAAACATTCAAGCTCGCTGCCGCGGTTTAACTTTAATGGCGTTCTCAAATAAAACCGGTGCCATGGTGCTTACAACGGGTAACAAGAGTGAGATGTCGGTGGGGTATGCCACGCTCTACGGCGATATGGTCGGTGGCTATAATGCGATCAAAGATGTGCCTAAGATTTTGGTATACGAGCTCGCTAAGTATCGCAATACGATCTCAGAGGTAATACCTGAGCGGGTCATTACACGTGAACCGTCGGCTGAGCTTAGACCTGATCAGGTCGATTCGGACAGCTTGCCGCCGTATGAAATTCTAGACCCGATTCTCGAACTTTATGTAGAAGAAGATTGCCCGCCAACTGAAATTGTAAAACGTGGATTCGATGAAGAGCATGTTAGCCGGGTAATACGGCTGGTAGATCGAAACGAGTATAAGCGCCGACAGGCAGCGCCTGGTGTGAGAATTACCAAGCGCGCATTTGGACGAGATCGGCGCTATCCTATTACCTCAGGTTTTCGCCCCAAGATAGACTGGAAGCACTAACTCTTTTAGCTGGTTAGAACGGGTTTAAGCGTCCGAGCACGCTGCGTCGTTTTTTCTTGTAGGCTTTGTCATTGCTGTGATCAGGAAAGTTTTTAACTAACACGTCGCGAGTGCTCGTCGCCAGATCATCTAGGCCCATTTCGATATAGGCTTTTTCCATCAGCACCAATGCGCCTTCAACAGCTGGCGAAGTTTCGTAAGTGTAGATAATTGTTTTACAGCGATTCACCGCTGCCACATAGGTGCGGTTATTAAAATAAAACTCCGCGACTGATAACTCGCGATCAGCAAGCGTATTCTCGATATACACCAAACGCTGTTTGGCGTCGCCTGCATACTTACTTTTCGGGTAACGTTTAATTAACTCCTCGAATGCTTCCTGCGAATCGCGATACGGCTTTGGGTCGCGTACGGTGCGCGAACGACCCTGAATAAACCGATCCAGGCGTGAGGACTTTTTCTCAAAACTAGCAACACCTTTCATATAGTAGGCATAGTCGATATTCTGATGAGTTGGATACAATTTGATGAAATTGTCAGCGGCTTCAACAGCTCGATCGATTTGATTAGTCTTATCAAAGGCAAACAGCACGTCGAGCTTGGCTTGCTCAGTAAAAGGGCCGTAAGGGTAGGCCGCTTCCAGAGCACGATAGTAATCAATCGCAAACTGATAATTACCACGATCTAAGGCGCGCTTGCCTTTGTTGTAGAGCTCTTCAACGCGCTGCTGAGTTAAATTAACATCAACGCCGCCTTTATTTTTACTGGCACAGGCAGACAGTACGGCAAGGGCAATCGCCAAAAAGAAGAATTTAATAATCGAATTATTCATGCTTTTACCCAGAGCGCCGCAAATGACACTCTGATCGTTTAATAGATATACGTTATTATCTGACCGGCGTAAGCATAACGCGATTTCGCGGAAGGTAGAAGTAAGTTAGGCCAACTGGCTAGCATTGCAATGACGGAAAAACCTGTTAATCATTTGAGTTTTATCGTGCCTAACGACTATTTAGGCCAGCGTGTCGACAAGGTTCTGGCGCAACTGTGTGAAGACTATTCGCGCAGCGCCGTGCAATCCTGGATCAAACGAGGATTGGTGCGACTTGATGATGAAGTACCCAGGCAGAAAGATAAGGTATACGGCGGCGAGCAAATTGAAGTGGATGTGCCACACGAGGAAGCGGGAGAATGGGTCGCGCAGGATCTGCCAATCGATATCGTCTTTGAAGACGAGCATATGTTGGTTGTCAATAAGCCTGCCGCTTGGGTAGTGCATCCAGGAGCGGGCAATACCGATGGCACTTTGTTAAACGCGCTATTGCATCATTACCCAGCGAATCGCCAGATCGCACGCGCCGGTATCGTCCATCGATTAGATAAAGACACCTCAGGGTTGATGGTCGTGGCAAAATCTGAGCGCGCGCGCCTAGGGCTGATTGAACAGTTGGTTGATCACAGCTTGCATCGGGAGTATCGAGCGGTGTGTCATGGGCAGATTATTTCGGGAGGCACGATCGAAGAACCCATTGCGCGCGATAAATATGATCGGCGTAAAATGGCGGTCAATATGATGGGCAAAGAAGCCATTACACATTATCGAGTGCAAGCACGCTATCGTCACCATAGCCTACTGCAAGTTCAGCTAGAAACTGGCCGTACTCATCAAATTCGAGTGCATATGGCGCATTTAGGCTTTCCTCTGATTGGCGACCCCGTTTATGGTCGCCGTCTAGCGATCGCAGGAGATTGCTCTGCTGAACTTGAAAACGTATTACGACAATTTAAACGCCAAGCCCTGCACGCCGCGTGTATTGAATATCGACATCCGGTCAGCAATGATACGCAGCGATGGGAGATACCTTTACCTGCCGACTTACAGGAATTAGTGGATATCTTGGCTGTTGATCATGTCCAGTAATCTGAATTTTATTTCGCCAGGCAAACCACTGGCTCCTGGTGTGAGAGTTGTCTCGACTTGTCGCGCCGGAGGAGTTAGTCAAGGTGTCTATCATTCTTTGAACCTGGGCGGCTTTTGCGATGATGATGCAAGCCTGGTGCAAACCAATCGCGCTCGTTTACTACGATCCTTAAAGCTTGATGTTGAACCTGTTTGGCTGCAGCAAGTACATGGCACAGATATCGTGAATGCCAGTCAGGCGCGCGATGATGAGATGGCAGATGGCATCTATAGTGAGTCTGCGAAAGCAGTTTGCGCGATTACCACCGCTGATTGTCTGCCGATCGTGCTTGCCAGCAGTGACGGTGGTCAAATAATGGCGATCCACGCTGGCTGGCGAGGCTTAGCAGCCGGAATTATTGAACGAGCCGTTACTACTTTTAGCTGCCAGCCCCGAGATCTTCGTGTCTGGATCGGCCCTGGTATTGGCTCTGCTGCATTTGAAATTGGTAATGAAGTAAGACAAGCCCTACAAGGACCTGCTGAAGCTTATCGACCAAGTGAGCAAAATACTGTTCGTTGGATGGCGAATTTGCCAGTGTTGGCAAAACAACGCTTTGCCGAACTAGATGTTACCGCCGTGCAGGCTAGTGGTTTGTGTACTTATACTGAGGTTGATCGTTTCTTTTCTTTTCGCCGCGACGGCCAGACCGGTCGTATGGCAACCCTTATCTGGAAGCAGTAAAGGACATTTAAGTGAAAATTCCTGTCCGTGCTATCCAGTTAAAAGAGGTACTACCCTCGAGTTTGTTAATTTGCAGCATTGGCCTGGGCGCTTTCTGGTTATGGCCGAGTTGGACCTTTTTTGGCCAACTGAGCGTTTGGGTTTGGCCATTAGGCGTTGTTCTAGGCTTGTTGATCTATTTGGTTTCTTTTGCGATTACACGCAGTAAGCTCTTAATGACCCACTCCATGCGTGAAATTTTGCAAAACTTACACATCATGTTCGGAGCATTCAGCTGGTCAAAGATTTTACTGATTTCCTTGTTGGCTGGTGTTGGTGAAGAACTGTTGATGCGCGGCTTATTGCAGACATGGTTAAGCAGTCAAATCGGTATATGGCCAGCTATAGTCGTGACCGCTATTGTGTTTGGTGCACTTCACTTTATGAATTTCACCTACATGCTGCTGACCTTTTTCATCGGTTTATTGTTTGGTTTGCTTTTTTATTTATCTAACAGCATGCTGCTTGTCATGTTGGCTCATACCGTTTATGACGTATGCGCTTTCACCATGATTGTGAAGTATCCTCACATGCTAGGATTACAATACAAGGACGAGTAAGAAATTATTAGTAACCGATGCCGCGAGCTGAACTCCGAGTGCGGAAGGAACGAGGGCTAGTAGTATGTATCGCAATCCACTAGACAATGTCTGATCAATTCCAAATTCCAAATGCCTAAGGCGAATCAAGCTGTTTATCACAGCCGACATAGCATGCGATGGTGGTGCATCAAGGTAGTGTGTGGCTCACTGCTGATCGGTGGAGTGCTACTCAAGTTTATTTATTCTTTGCAAGCCACCTGGGAGCCGCCCATCTTATTTGGACAAGGTTTTACTTTGCTGGGTTTTCTAATGGTGTTTTATCATTACTTGTTGTTGAAACGTCATAACAAAAATATTGAAGCACCAACGGTGTTGATTACCGATCAGGGTTTATATCGCTTTATTCGCCATCCAATGTATTTGGCAGATTTGATCTGGATGCTTGGGTTGTTTTTGGTGTTTGCTAACCCGTTCTCGCTGCTGCTGTTTATATTCGGGGCGTTTGCGCTTTTAAAGCAAGCAAAAGAAGAAGACCTGTTTTTGCAAGCTCGTTTCGCGCAAGTTTATGAACAATGGCGCGCGCGCACCAAGTTGCTGGTGCCCGCTCTCATATAAGTTCTTTAACCGGCTTTTATCTCAGCAGCGCGACATGCTGCTGCGGTAAACACAACATCAGTCGAACTGTTTAATGCCGTTTCGGCTGAATCTTGCACAACCCCTATAATAAAGCCGACTCCGACCACTTGCATGGCAACATCGTTGGGAATATTAAATAAGCTGCAAGCCAATGGAATTAGTAATAGCGAGCCACCGGCAACACCTGATGATCCACAGGCCGAAATCGCCGCGATAACGCAAAGCAATAATGCGCTACCAAAGCTGACTTGAATACCCAAGGTATGTGCGGCGGCCAGTGTCATCACTGAAATCGTAATGGCGGCACCTGCCATATTGATAGTGGCGCCCAAAGGAATGGATACAGCATAGGTGTCACGATCCAACTTTAAGCTGTCACAAAGGCGCAGATTGACTGGTATGTTCGCAGCGGAGCTGCGCGTAAAAAACGCGGTTATGCCACTCTCTCTTAAACAGCGAAGCACTAGTGGGTAAGGATTACTTTTAGTGGCAAACCAAACGATGATTGGGTTTACGATTAAGGCAATGATCAACATGCTGCCGACCAATACCATTAGCAGGCGGGCATAAGCAAACAAGGCGTCAAATCCAGTGCTGGCGAGTGTGCCAGCAACCAGGCCAAAAACCCCAATCGGAGCCAAACGGATGACCCATTGCACAATGCCGGTGACGGCGTCACTGGTATCTTGTAGCCATTGCTTGGTGGTGCTCGAGGCCTTTTTTAGCAGCAAGCCTAAACCGATACCCCAAGCCAAAATGCCAATGAAGTTAGCTGATAACAAAGCATTGACTGGATTGTCGACAACTTTAAATAATAATGTGCGCAGCACTTCAGCGAGCGCCTGAGGGGCACTATTGCTCAAGTCATTGGCAATCAAGGTTAATTTGGTCGGAAAAATAAAACTTAAAGTGACGGCCACTAAGGCAGCACTTAAGGTGCCTATCAAATACAAAACGAGAATAGGGCGCATGTGCGAGCTATCGCTGACCGATTGATTGGCAATAGAAGAAATCACCAGAATGAAAATCAAAATCGGTGCAACGGCTTTCAAGGCCGCGACGAAAAACTGCCCCAGTAAAGCAACTGATTGTGCCCAATCAGGTGCGAGCAACGCTAGTATTACCCCGGCAATGATGCCAAATACAATTTGCAAAACCAGGCTTTGCTGAGTAAGTGCGCTAAGTAGTTTGTTCATAGATTTTCTTAGTATTATTGTTTTGTGGTCAGTATTTTAAAACGAGTGATTAGGAGCTTCTTTATAAGCTATTAAGCAAGTTCCTTTTTCCATAATACATCTTGATATCCCAATCGTAGATTGATGATTCTAGCCATCGCAAACAGCAAATCAGAAAGCCGGTTCAAATATTGACGCGTGGTATCACAGACATCCTCCTGTTGATGCAATTCCACCACATCACG
>CAYVYS010000032.1:0-36743 GCA_964455815.1 uncultured Gammaproteobacteria bacterium | reverse complement strand
CATGCTTTTGAACTTCTCTGATTCAGTATGCTCAAATCGAGTGCCGACTAAGAACACCTCGGAGATATCAAGTAGCTCCTGCACGGAACTAATGTTAAGCAACACCGCATTATTGACTTTGTAGTTGGTTGGTTGATCAGAAAAGAATCCGTACTCCGATGTGGAAGAAAGTTTCGAACTCATTATTTTAGTGTTATTAAAGCCTTTTGATTCTAAATAGGTCGCAACCCTTTCTTTGATCTGTTGGTTCGCTTTGAGCGCAATACTCAAAAGTTCGTTTTCAGTTTTGACAACCAGGGTAACTACTGCCTTATCAGCATTTGCATTCATGGTTGAGCTGGCGATAGCGTTAATAGTTGATGGAATGCCGCTTAAATAGGCCGTTAATTCCACCGGAGTTCCTTTCAACTCAGGCTCAGCAAACAATAACTACTAAACAAACCAAAAAACAGAACAACTAATTCTCTTTTCATAGAGCAAACTCCCTGAATGCTTTTTGGTGCTAGGGCTGGCCAGAATTTATATAAACTTTTTAACATTAGGTAAAAGTTGAATAACAACAAATCAATCTACCTAAATACTTTTCATCAGAATAGGAGGAGATAGTTCGATGATCTCATTCCCATTGGTATTTTATCTATGCTTCATTCGTTTATCCTGATGCTTGGTAACCCGCTGCTCTAGTTTGGCCTGCAGATCGCTGGAGGCACCGGGCGTGGTTAGCCAATCGAGTTTTAAGTCAGATAACGATTGCGATGGATTGCCAAGACCATGTTGCTTTAGATCGGCCAATTGTATTTCTGTGCGTTTGGCACGATCTTGCTTGGGGCTGTCGATGTTAGCGGCGATTTCCATGCGGATACAGAGTTCTATTCGTTGTTCATCAAAAGTGGCTCGATTTTTTTGTGAAGCTTGTTTGATTCGATGAGCATAAAGTTTGCTGATCGAAGCATCTTCTAATTCGATGGCGTTTAATTGTTCTATTAGCTCGTCGATGGCCGTTTGATTGGGTTCAGCTTGCTGCCAGGCCGCTTCTAATTCGCCGCAGAGTTGTGCTTTTTGTAGCACTCTTTGCTGTTGTTGTTTGCTAGTGGCCTGCTGGGCCTTATCACGAGTGCGTTGATACTGGTTTAATGCCTTGCTAAAAGATTTATTGATCAGCTCAAGTTTGCGCTCTGGGAATATTTTCGGCAGAGCAGGTAATTGCTTAAAGTCTTGCTCGAGTTGTTCTACTTGCAGGTCAGCTGCTTCTTTGCTTTTGCTTAGAGTATTTATTTCATCAACGATTCGTTGGTGCTCGTTGAGCATGTCGTCAAATTTATCTGACTCACTTTGTTCGAATTCGCGAATCGCCCGATACGCCGCGTCGGTGTTCTTTTTAAAATTAGTCCAGGTCTGGCGATCGTCTTTTATGCGAGTGATGCCGATTTCTTTCCAACGTTGTTGCAGGTTTTTAAGCTTTTCGAAACTGCTTTGATTTATATCCTCACCGGCAAGCCTCGCTGCTTGTTCAATAAGATTTTGCTTGGCCTTTAAATTGCGTTCATATTCTGGAGTAAGTCGATCAAACACTAACTGACGCAAATTTTTATAGGTCTTCCATTGTTGCTCACCGGCTTTGCGTTCGACATTTTTGATGGTCTGCCATCGTTGGTGAATCTCTTTTAGTTGTTGTTCTATTTTGGCGTAATTAGGATCATCATCCCAATTTGTTTGCTTCAGCAATTGCTCGAGTTCACTAATAAAGGGTTGCCGTTTTGCCAAATTTGCTGCACGTTCCTGATCACGCTCGGCAAAAAATTCTGCACAAGGTTCAAAAGCGTTATCAGCAGCGTTTTTGAATCGCTCCCAAAGTGATTCGTCGTGATTAATGCCGAGCGCTTTCCATTGGTTCTGTAAGTTGCGTATTTTCTGAGCTCGGTTTTCAGGATGAATTTTGGCCTCGACCAATTGTTCCATTTTTTCGCATAACTGAATGAACTTGGGTTCGGTGGCAAAATCATGCCAATCGCTTAACTTGTTCACGGCCTGTTCTGCTTTGTTTAAGCGATCATCAAGTGCGTCGCGGTCTTTGCCCCGATAGTGGCTTGCCAGGTTTTGTGTTGCCGCTAATTCTTTACGCGCTACGTTTAAGTTGCCTTTACGACTGGTGGCGCTTAATCGACTAATTCGCTGGTGCAGAGCCTTTAATGATCTTTGATACTCTTGTTGCGTTTGTTGGGCTTGCTTAACTAAACCTGTTTTGAGTGTTTTTAACTCGGGCTGTATGGCCGCGCTCTTGAGCGAGCGATGCGGTTCTAGCAGTGCGATCGCATAGCCGATATCATCGACATCTGGCTCATGATCAAGGTCGTGAATGAAAACAGTTAGATCGAGCATGGCCTGAATAGCGGCATGCTGATCAACTTTAACGGCGGTTTGTTCTTCAGCTAGTCCAGGCAAATCATCAGCTTGGGCGTCGAGTTCCTGCATGGCTTGCTTTGTCGTAGCAATAGTCGCAGTTAGCTCCGCCATTGTTAACGGGCGAATTTTGTTTAGTAACGCATTTTGCTGCTCTAAATACTGTGTGGCCGCTCTTTGCTCGGCAAGGGTTTGCTCTTGTGCTGCAATTCGCTGCTCGACAATTTGCCTTGCGTGCTCAAATTGCTGCTCCAGGTCGCTGCTTGGTTTGGGGTCGATGGCTTCCCAGCGTTGTGTGAAAACGTTAAATTGCGCGCCGTACTCGCTTCGCCATTGGTTCTGCCTACCAATATGCTCGAGTTTTTCACATAGTTCTTGTGCAGAATCGTTCGCCTCGCCTTGTGCTTTCGCGGCGGTTCTAATCTGGTTTAATTTTTGCTTAATAAGTCTCTCAGCAGTTTTGTCCTTGCCTTTGAGGTTTCTCCTAGCGACTTCAAGATCGCTTTCTTCGACTAATATTTCAGCAATCTGTTTGCGCGTGTCGACGAAATCTACTTCACCGATAAGTTGCGCGAGGTTCGAATGACTTTGTTGTTCGATCAATCGCTGGCGAATTTTCTGAACCGAAGAGTGTTGAATGAGATAAGGAGTTATTTCTGTTCGTTGCGCAACTAAAGCCAGCAAAGCTGCGCTATCGAATTGATCGCTATTTAATACCTTGGCTAATCTGGCACGCCAATGATTTTGTTGGGGCTCGTCATTGAGGCTAAGTAGAGTCTTGAGTAAATGCAGAGGATCATTCAGTGCGTTGAGGCTCGCTTGCGCGACTTGTTGGTCTGGATCACTTAGTGCGAGCTGGCAGAGAATGTCGCGCTCTTTTTCGTTACTTGAATTGAGTTTGCTTATCGCCTTTAGACGACGTTCGGCGGATGGATGTTGCCAAGCGGGTTTTGTTAGATTACCAAACACGATTGCGAAATTGTTCGAGGCTAAGTTTGCTTAGTGGATTTCGAGCTAAGAGTGTATTCGATGTGCTCCGATAGGCAAGGTGTTTTTAGCCAAGCACCTGAGTTTTGACATCGAAATTTGACTTAAATGCGTTACACTAGACGCCCTGAAAATGTAAATCGGTCGCCACGCTGGCGTGAAAAAATAGATTAAATGTAATGAAGTTTCTCGAGAACTACATTTCAAGAACGGCGCAAGGAGTATCGGTAAGCGCTGAGCAAGGCAGTAACTTCGCTAAGCAAGTCGCGCATGATTTCAACCCTCTGCACGACGCGGATTCGAAGCGCTTCTGCGTGCCTGGCGATTTGCTATTTGCTTTGTGCCTGGAAAGGTATGGCATCAGTCAGTCGATGCATTTTCAGTTTGCTGAGCTATTAAAAGCTGATCGAGAGGTAATATTTCCTGGGCATGTCGAAGGGCAGGTAATTGAATTATTGAATCGTCGCGACAAGGCGATTTTGAGGCTCGAAATCGCTGGCAGTAATAACCGCCAGTTAGACAGCGCGGAATCGCTGGCAAAAGCTTATGTGAGATTCTCAGGACAAAACTTCCCGCACATTTTGGTGCCGCTTATGCGCGAGCAAGATGTGATGTTTAACCCGAATCGACCACTAGTGATTTACGAGCAAATGTCGCTAAAGTTTAATGATCTTGAGTTCAGTGAATTGAATATTCAACTTGGGCATACACAGTTGGATGTGCAAGGTAAGCGCGCGGATGCTTGGTTAAACTTCGATTTGCATGATGGTGACCGCAGTATTGGTTCCGGCCGTAAAAAACTGGTGCTGGGAGGTTTGCGCGAATTTGATGAAGCCGCAATCCAGGCCCTTTGCGATGAGCAAATTATGGCGCAAAAGGCGGTCAATGGTTAGCGTAGGCTAAGTCTTATTGGCTGCCTTAATGACGGCGTGTTCGATACGATCAAAACAATCCTGACCAAACACCGCTAGATCTTCAAATTTGAAGCAAGGAACGCCCCAGTGATTGAGTTCGTATAGCTCAAGTAAATTTTCTTGTGCCCAGTCGTGCCAGTCGTTGTTAAGCTGCCCGAAAGTGAGTTGATGCGCCTCAGTCCAATTTAGGCCAGCGCGTTCAATCATGATTTTCATGCCTTGTTCAGACGCCGCATCGAGATTTTCACTCCAGGCACCACGCGCGATACTTTCGAAAAGAGTAATCTCTTTACCTTGCTGTTGCGCAAACTCAAACAAAGCATAGGTGTTTTCTACTCCGCGGCCGAGCGGGTCAGCGATAAACCCAAAGGGTAAATTCAATCGTTTGGCTTCACGTTTCACATCCAATAAGCTGTAACGGCTCTTTGACCTTGGCACTTTCATACCTCGCATCAACATCGGTAAAACAGGTTTGAGCACCAGGCGCAGTTGATATTGATCAGCCAGTTTTTTCGCTTTTGCCAGGCCAAGATAGGAGTAGGGGCTGCGAATCGAGAGATACATTGCTAGTTCTTTGTTTTTTATGCGCGCGCACTCACTTTCATTTAAGTCATGGTGCACACTCAGACTCTGGTGGCTTCGAGCAAATACTTCAGAGGTTCCGAGCCCCATGTTGTTTAGTCGCTCCTCGAGATGCACTAGCCGTCGCAGCCCCCAATACCATTCGCCTTGATAGTGCACCATGGCACTCTGATAGTGACCTTGTTGGTTTAGTCTCTGCTGATTGGCCTGCAAATGATGTTGGTAGCATTCCAAGCTGCTCTTTACACGCGGCTCAACCAAGTTGTTCAGGGCTTGCTCGTCGCGGTGCCAATAGGCATGGAATAGTTGGCTGGCGAGATTTAGGTAATTGGCGTTTAATTCCCAGTGGAGGAGCTGAGCAGTTAATTCTGGTAGCGTGTATTGACTGTTTTTGCTTGGTGTTCTAGCTGGAAATTGCAAACCTAAATCAGTATAAAGCTCAGCCAAATGCTGGGCGTCTTCAAAGGCATTTTCAGCCCATCTGCGCGGAGCCGGGAACGCGTCCTCTGGCATCTCCAGAACAGTTCGAAATCGATATTGCAGTGGATAGCGTTTTTGCAACAACTCCAAACATTGAATCAGCAAGTATGAGTAGGGATCGTCTAAGCGCAAATAAACATCTGCTAGATGGCCAGTTTTAACGCGTTTGCGACTCGCTTCACGCCAAACGCGATGTGCGTTTAAAGCTCGGTCGCTTAGAAAGGCATTTGCCAAATAAGGTTGAATCAGCTTTCGCAATTGATAAGCTCGCTGGGGTTGACGTGATAGCTGTGGTTTTCTGACTTCTGTGGCATGATTTAGTGTAACCTAATATTTCGAGGGCTCTTATGATTTTCTACGATTGTGCTACTGCTCCAAGCCCGCGACGGGCACGTATCTTTTTAGCTGAAAAAGCCGTTCCCCATGAGGTTGTGCAAATTGACTTGCGCGCTGGTGAACAACTTTGCGAGAAATTTAGAACGATCAATCCCGCTTGCACTGTGCCGGTATTGCAATTAGAAAATGGCACTACATTCACAGAAAATCTTGGCATTGCCGCCTTTCTCGAGGCAGAGTTTCCTGACCCTCCACTAATGGGGAGAAACTCAGTAGAGAAGGGACATATCCTTGGTTGGAATGCGGCGATTGAAATACAGGGCTTGATGCCCGTTGCAGAAGCCTTGCGTAACTCCAGCCCGGCGATGGCTGAGCGGGCTATTACCGGGCCAGAGAATTTTGCGCAAATTCCCGAGTTGGCAGAGCGCGGGCTTACTCGATTGAATTTATTCTTCGATAATTTAAACCAACATTTGAAAGATCGAGACTTTATAGCCAGCGACGAATTTAGTTTGGCCGATATCACTGCTGTTGTGGCGGTTGATTTTGCCCGCATAGTAAAAGTGACGGCGCAGGATCACCACCAGCATTTGTTACGTTGGCGAGAAAGATTGGCTGATCGTCCTAGTCTGGCCGTATGAAAGTACCACTACTACTTTCAAATAGCCGCTTGAAACTGGCTACGTTGATCAAACTGATCGCGTTTCTATCAGTGTCTCTCAGTTTGTCAGCATGCTACACCAGTCAGCAAATTCGCACCGAGCACATCCAAGGTAATTGTTTATGGGATGAGATTGATTGCAGTACTTCGATTATTCAGCAATACCCGGAGTACGATCTCACTTTTTTAGAATTTACCGAGCGCGGTAATTTATTTGATCGTCAGCACGCTAATCAGGTGTTTACTTATATCAATGAAGTCGCCAATACCGACCGAGGTGCTGCTGTGTTCGTGTTCGCCCATGGCTGGAAGCACAATGCCCGCGAGCGAGATAGTAATGTGCAACAGTTTCGCTCTTTTCTTGAACGCGCAGCCGAAAATGAAGTGGTTGGAAAGCGAAAAGTGATTGGCGTATTTCTAGGTTGGCGTGGTGATGTCAGCTCTTTTCCGTGGCTGCGCAACTTAAGTTATTGGTCGAGAAAATCGGTCGCCGAAGAGATAGGTCAGGGCGGTGCTACTGAAGTACTCACGCAGTTACATCAGATATTGGTCGCGCAATTTGATGAGCAACAAAATGCGGGGCCCTTGTATCGCAATACCTATGTGGTCATTGGCCACAGTTTTGGTGGCGCGATTGTTTTGTCGGCGATACACGATGTGTTGCTAAAGGAATTAATCGCCGCGCGACCAGTTAGCCAAATGCAGGGCGTCGTCGAGTGCAAAAAAGTCAAACGCTTTGCCGATGCCTTGGTGCTGCTAAACCCGGCGATTGAGGCGAATAAGGTGATTCAGTTGCGCGAGGCGGCTAGCCGCTGCCAGTTCAATTCGAATCAACCCAACCTAATGCATGTTTTAAGCAGTGAAGGCGACAATGCCACACGCATATACTTTCCGCTTGGCCAGGCGATTAACCTTACCAAAACTTTGACACCTAAAAGGCTTAAGCGAACAGTGAATAACAAGCCGGTGATTCTCGATGAGGGTCAGTTAAATATTTCTACCATTGGCAACTTAGATCAGATTCGCACCGGGTATTTGTTTTATGACGATAAGGTGAGCAATTGGCGATATCAGCGTTGTCGTGACGATTTAAAAGCCTGTGGAATACGCCGTGTCAGAGACCAAAGGAATCATATTCCGGTGGCTTCGAATGACCCATTAGTGTTTTTAAAAACCGACCGAAAATTTATAAAAAATCATAATGATGTGTTTGGTTGTTACGTTCAGAGCTATATCACCGCCATTATTTTTGAAACTCAATCCGTCGATAAGGGTTATATCAATAATCCGGCTCTGGCGAACTCGTTTCAGTCCGATAGAAATCAGGGATGCGACCACAAGAGCTTCAGTTTTCAACGATGTTTTTCAAATCAATTAAGTGATTACGATTGTGAAGTTCCATAGATAATGATCTATATTCACACTCCATTGCTTAGCTTTAGGTCTATAATGAGTGTAGTTCAACACTAAACACACTAGCTATTATGATCGACGTACAAGGTTATCGCGCTAAATTTGGCGTGCTCGGGCCTGCCACTAACACGATTGTGCAGCCCGATTTTGACGACATGCGGCCTGAGGGCATTACAAATCACTACAGCCGAATTTACGTAGAAAACGCCAATGCGATCTCCAACGAGGCGTTTATGTCTGGCACCATGGTGATCTCAGAAAACACTCTGGACGCGGTAAGACATGTATTGCCATGTGCCCCCGATTATTTAGTGATGGGCATGTCAGCGGTGACTTTTTACGGTGGCGCTGAGGGCGCAGCGCAATGGAAGAAGCGCGTTGAAGATTACGCTGAGCTAAACATTTCAGTAGGCTCTGAGTCGCTAGTCGAATCGCTAAAGGCCTATGGAGGTATTAAGAAAATTGCCTTTATGTCGCCTTATTATCCGGTCGCCAATGATGAAGTTGCGAACTTTTTCAGCGATCATGGTTATGAGACTGTGCGCGAGCATTGTTTACGTTGCCCAAGTTGGACGGCGATTGCGCAGGTGCCGCATGACACCACCAAACAGGTAATGCGAGATCTCGATAGTGATGAGGTGGATGCCATTATGCAAATCGGCACCAATCTCTCTGCGGTGAAGGTCGCTGCTGAACTTGAGGAAGAATTAGGTAAACCAGTAATCGCAATTAATACCGCGACCTATTGGCATGCTCTACGTGTCAATAATTTTGCTGATCAAATGCAGGGTATTGGCTTGTTAATGAGCGAGCATTAGTTGGCCTCTTATAAAGATCCGCATCTGCTTACCAAGCTTGGCACACTGAGGCAGATAGAAATATTCTTAAAAGTCGCCGAGCAGGGTAGTATTGCGCGTGCCGCAGAGCAATTGCATTTGGCGCAACCAAGTGTGTCTATCCAGGTTCGTAAGCTATCTGATGCGATTGGTTTGCCGCTCTATGAGGTGATTGGCAAACAACTACAACTAACCGAAGCCGGAGCTGCGGTAGTAGCATCGGGGCAAGAAATTTTCGCAACCATCGGTGATTTAGACGATCAGATCAATGATTTAAAGGGGCTGCAAGCCGGCAGTCTGAGTATTGGTGTAGTCACCACCGCCAAATATTTTCTGCCATATATTCTTGGGCCATTTTGCGAGTTATACCCGGGTATAGATATCAAGATGAATATTGGCAATCGCAGCGAAATCAGCCAGCGAATGCAAAGCAATATGGATGATGTGTATTTCGTCAATGAAATGGCCAGCGAAGTCGATGTGCACAGAGAACCATTTTTGGATAATCCGATTGCTGTGATTGCCTCACGCGAGCATCGATTATCGCAGCGTAAGAAGCTAAGTTGGCAGGATATCGCCGACGAGCGATTTATTTTGCGCGAAGATGGCTCCGATTCCTTGCTCGAAGTGCAACGTTTTCTGACCGAAAACAAGTTGAGCTTGAATAAGGTCATGACTATTCAAAGCAACGAAGCGATTAAACGCGCCGTGATGGCCAATATGGGTATTTCGATAATCTCGGCTTACATATTAGGTAATGCCGATGCTGATGGGCTAACCCAATTGAATGTCAAAGGTTTTCCGATTATGTCGCAATGGCAAATTGTCTATTTGCAAGATAAGAAACTTTCTAAGATTGCTAAACAATTCATTGATTATACAAAGAAAAACTCCAGGGAATTGCTGCCTATGCGCAAAATAGAAGCCAATATCAATTTGGCTATGGAGGGAATTTGGGGGCGAGTAGAGCCTGATTAAATATAGATAAAAATATATTCATAAAGTAATGAATATCTATTTTTATCTATGTATAGATTTTGCTATCTTGATTTTATTGACCAAAAATTGGAGACCCAATTATGCGACCACACGTTGAGTTTGTTCACGAAAAAGACTTGATTTGGCATATTGCCGAACTACCACACGGCCTCGGCGAGGCGCAGCAGAAGAATTTAAGCTATGACGAAGAAGATGGTTCGGCCTCGCTGCGAGTTGACTTCACTAGCGATTGGAGTCGTGTGGCCGGTTTGCACAATGCTATGACCGAGTGGTATGTGCTCAAAGGAGAAGTGCGTTTAGGCGACGAGCATGTATTAGGTGAGGGCGGTTACTTTTGTGCCCCAAAAGGTGTTTTGACTCCCCCATTAGAGGTCAAGGCTGGTACTGAGATTTTATTATTCCGCGAGTACGGTGATTGGCAATTTACTCCAGCCGCTGCTGACTCACCTGATAAACCAGAGCTCAATGAACTGACCGTTGTGCATACTAATGAGATGGATTGGTTCGAGGTAACCGACCCGGATAACGGCAGCCCAATGGATTTCGATCGTGGCGGCACGCCAGTGCCGGGCTTATATATCAAGCTAATGTATCGCGACCCGGTGACAGGCTTTTATACTCGCTTAATTAAAGCTAAGCCCGGCTGGCGCGAACATCCACTTGCGCATCATCCGGTGTTTGAGGAGTCGTATACCTTAGATGGGGAGTTCCATTACAATTTTGGTAGTCTTGATCGCGGCACTTATTTTTTCCGTCCAGCGCATATTCGCCACGGTGATTTCGCGGCAGGTGACAAAGATGGTGCTACGTTCTTGCTACGATGCGATGGCGACCTGGTTGATTGGTACACTGATAACGCGCGCGTTGAAATGTTAGGCGACCCAGTTAACTGGGGCGATGATTATCCGCAAAGTGAGCCGCCAGTATTGTTACAACCGGTTCGCTCGAAATCGGCCGGCTCGATGGAAGACCCGAATTACCAGTAAGGCTTTCAATAGATGCTACGCCAGCCGTTGACTCACCGAAGTTATAGGTGAGTCAGCGGCTTTTTTATGGACTCGTGAAATACGCTTAGCGAAGGAATGGCGATTATTTCTAAATTGTCATGCTGGTTAGTAGACGCATGATCGATAAACCACGCAATTTCTGCATCAATTAAAAAAAGGTAACAAGCCGGTCACTTGAGGGTAACGAAGGCGACCTTACACTGCAATTATCGACATTTATTTAGCAAGTGTCGCAAAAGTAATGTTTTAGGGCGAATGTAAAGTTACTAAAACATGTCAAAAATGAAAGACAAAAGGTTTCATCTTATTTGGAGTAATCAATGATCAAAGAAGTCTGGAAATCCGTTGCGCCGATCGCGAAGTGGGGCGTAGTAGCAGCAATCGGAGCCGTTATTGTGATATCTATTCAGGCCAATGCCGATGGTCAAAGCGACCAAAGTGCTGAATTGGCTTCAACCCCGGCGCTGGAAGTACAAGACCTGCAGGCAGGCGATGCGCGTCAACCTCGGTTTGATGCCTCAACCTGGACGCCAGCGAATGGCTTTGCTGACCTCATCGAAGACGTTAGCCCGGCTGTGGTGCATGTGGCGACCTCAGGATTTATCGAGCGTCGACGCCTCAATCGCAACCGGGGCTTTCGAGAATTCCGTGGTCCTCCGGGCTTCGAGGATTTCTTCGAAGACTTTTTTAACCGCCGCAACCCAGACAACCGATCTGAGGAGTCAGAACCAGAAGCCGACCCAGAAGCCGAACGAGAAGACGGTGATCGCGAAACGCGCCCACTCGGTATTGGTTCAGGTTTTATTATTTCGTCTAACGGTTTGGTGGTTACCAATCATCATGTGATCGATCGCGCTGACGAGATCATTGTAACTTTGACCAATGGCGAAGAATATTTGGCCGAGATTAAAGGTAGTGACCCAAAAACCGATTTGGCGGTATTGCAACTTAAAGACGCCAGTAATCTTCCGTTTTTACCATGGGGCAACGATGAACGATCACGAGTTGGCGACTGGGTATTAGCGATTGGCAACCCTTTTGGGCTTGGTGGTTCAGCCAGTACGGGCATTATTTCTGCCATAGGCCGCGATATTAACGCCGGCCCTTACGATGATTTTATTCAGGTCGATGCAGCTATTAACCGCGGTAATTCTGGTGGGCCCTTGTTTAATATGAATGGCGAAGTGATTGGGATTAATTCAATGATCTATTCGCCAACTGGCGGCAGTGTTGGTATTGGTTTTGCCATTCCAGCCAATCTCGCCAAAGGCGTTGTGAACCAGCTCACAGATAACGGCAAAGTCGAACGTGGTTGGCTTGGTGTCCAAATTGGGCAGGTCAGCGAAGATCTAGCCGAGGCTTTTGAGCGTGACAGTAAAGAGGGGGCATTGGTCTCTCAAATCGTTGAGGACTCTCCGGCAGAGAAAGCTGGTTTGCAAGCGGGCGATATTATTCTTTCCTTCAACGGTGAGAAAATTAAAGAAGTACGTAACTTGCCTCGAATTGTTGCTCAGGCGCCAGTCGGTGAGACCTACAAAATGGAGATCTGGCGTGATGGCAAACTCGAGACCGTCAAAATCAAAACTGAGCGCTTCCCAGAAGACGAACAACTAGTAGCTGGCAGCGCTGAGCCTGAACCTGAGGCAGATATTGAGTCTGATACTGTAATTGACGCCGAGCTAAGCAGTCTGACTGAGAGTTTACGAACGCGCTATCGCATTGGCGAAAAAGTGACAGGTGTGCTGGTCGCGTCTGTTGAACGAGGAGGTCTGGCTGACAAGAACAATTTGGTTCCTGGCGATGTGATCGTACAGTTTGGCAGTGTCAAAAAGGTAGCCTCACCTGAGCAAATTAGCAAAGCCTATAAAGACGCTAAGAAAGCCGGTCGTGAATCGATTGCCTTGCTAATTAATCGTCGTGGTGTTCAGAGCTTCCGCGTATTTAATATCAAGTAAGTTCTTGAAATAAGAAACCTGCGGTTCCCAGTGCCGAATGCTGGGAGCCATTTCGCAATTAGCGTAGAATAGAGGAAAGATTTTTATGTCTAAAAAAAGCATGATTCGAGTGTTGGTGGTCGAAGACGACAACGAAACCGCTAAATACATCGTCAAGGGGCTCACTGAATGTGGGCACATTGCCGATCACGCCGGCGACGGCCGTGAAGGTTTGTTGATGGCGGATTCTACGGAGTATCAAGCGATTATTGCTGATCGCATGTTGCCGAAAGTGGATGGAGTTACCATGACTCGTACCTTACGAGGTGGTGGCAATCGAACACCGATACTAATGCTTAGTGCCTTAGGTGATGTCGATGACCGAGTGGTTGGCCTTAAAGCCGGCGCTGACGATTACCTGGTTAAGCCATTCGCCTTTTCTGAATTACAGGCACGCATCGAAGCATTGGTGCGTCGCGCTGAACCAGAATCACCGGACACAGTTTTAAAAGTCGCTGATCTTGAAATGGATTTGCTCAAACGTGAAGTACGCCGTGCCGAGCAAAAAATTGATTTGCAGCCTCGAGAGTTTCGTTTACTCGAGTATCTAATGCGTCATAGTGGGCAGGTAGTAACGCGTACCATGCTGTTAGAAAAGGTATGGGATTATCATTTTGATCCACAAACTAATGTGATTGATGTGCATATCAGCCGTTTGCGCGGCAAGATAGACAAAGAGTTTGATCTCGCCTTGCTGCACACCGTGCGCGGTGCCGGTTATATGCTGAGTGAACCAGATTAATCCATTTAGAAGTTCAGCGTTCCGTATTACGCTGGTTTATATCTTATTGTTTGGTATTTCAGTAGGGATAATTCTTGGTTTCGTCTACTGGTCGACCATTGCTTATCAAACAACGCAGACCCAGGATACTGTCAATGCCGAGATAGCCGAGCTTCGTCAGGCGTATGAAGATAGCGGCTATATTGGCATGGCGACTTTGTTGTCTGGATGGATCGAACAACGTCGTCAAAGCCGAGCAGACTATAGCGTTTATCTGCTCACCGACAGCAACTGGAATCCTCGAGTGGCTAATATTTCTGCTTGGCCAAGAATTGCCCAGGATCGCAAAGATGGCTGGTTAGAGTTTCAACTCGGTAACGTCAGCGAAGAGGGCACCTCTGAATACACTGCACGCGCACGCGCGGTCGTAATCGACAGTCGCTATAATTTGCTTGTTGGCCGAGGCATGCGCGATCTTGCGAATTTGCAAGAGCTGGTAGCGCGGGCTTTGCTGTGGGGGCTGAGTCTGGCGGTAGTGTTGGGGTTGATTGGTGGCATGATGCTGCGTCAAACGCTTAGAAGTCGTTTAGGCGCAATTAACCAAACCAGCCGCCGTATTATGCAAGGCGATTTACAGCGTCGTGTCGCTACTCGCGGTACCGGTGATGAGTTCGATGAGTTAGCCAATAATCTGAATAGTATGCTCGATCAAATCGAGAATGGCATGGAAGGCGTACGGCGCGTTTCCGATAACATTGCTCACGATTTAAAAACGCCACTTGCTCGCCTCAAAAACAAGGTCGAAGAGCTCAAGTTCCAGGTCGCAGGTCGTGATGCAGAAGAGGTGGCTTTAGATCAAATTTTACAAGAAGCTGACGGCTTGCTCGCGACCTTTAACGCCCTATTACGAATTGCACGCATTGAATACAGTGAGCAACGCAAGGCCTTTGCCAAGGTCGACATCAATTCTATTCTTACTGACTTGCTGGAACTCTACGAACCCTTAGCCGAAGAGCGTGAGCAGCGTCTGGTGGTTGAATTAGGCGCCGAAATTGAGTTTGACGCCGACCGCGATATGTTGTTTCAGGCGTTTGCGAACTTGATTGATAACGCCATTAAATATACACCACCAGGCGGAGAGATCAGCATTGGTTCAGGCCAAACCGGAACACAATGGTATGTCGATATCAGTGACAATGGGCCGGGAATTGATGAGTCAGAACACGAAAAAGTAGTACAGCGGTTCTATCGCATTGACCCAAGTCGCACCACACCAGGCAGTGGTTTAGGCTTAGCTTTGGTATTTGCAGTACTGAAACTTCATAAGCTAGATCTGCAATTTTCAGATAATGACCCAGGCTTGCGCGTGCGAATAAGTGCCGGAAGTTTAGGCGAATAGGCCAATCTTAAAGCTGTCATCCGCCGTCTTGCAGTTGCACTACGCGATAGGCTTGAGCGGAGTTGTTAGGCGTGGTGCCATCATGCCTTAGGCGAATATAACGTTGGTGGACGGCTTTGCCTTGCCATTGATCCCATACCCAGATGCCGTGGTGGTCATGGCGAATATATATCGCCGCATGGTAACCAGTATGGCTAGGGTAGCGCCCGTTTTTAAAGGTGGCAATAATCGCGCCGGGCACTAATGCCGGGTTGCCAAGCACTTTGGCACCTGGTCGCCAATAACGTGTATCTGGAGCCTTACTGCAATATTTTATCAAACTCACGCAGTGGCCATCGCCAATTACTTGGTTGGCATATTGTTGAGCGTTAACACAAATTAAGGCCGGCACTGTAGTGACTTTTTCGGGGCTACTTATACAAGCTTGTAAACTCAGTATAATTGCCAAAAATAAAAGCTGCCTTAATCTCATCTTGTTAAGCTTAACCTGAAACAAATAGTGATTGGCTAGACTAGAATTTTTGTTCACGTTGAACTCACTCGGCCTTGCCTAGACTGGGTTTGAACGGTATTTAGTCGTTTAAATTGGGCGGCATAAATTATTATTTAGCTTTTCCAACTGTTCGCTTTTTGAGTAACTGTCAATAAACAAAAATATTAAGCGGGAACCACCTTATATATATGGCAATGAACAATAGTACACGGGTTCTGATTATTGAAGATCATCGCGACATTGCAGAAATGATGTATGACTACTTTGAACGCCGTGATTATGAGCTCGACTACGCCAGCGATGGACGCATGGGGTTCAATCTGGCTAGCCAAAACGATTACGATATTATCTTGCTGGATTTAATGCTGCCTGAAATGGATGGGCTTGAGGTATGCCGTCGTTTGCGCGAAGAATCCAAAATTTATACTCCAATCCTAATGCTGACTGCGCGCGATACGCTGGAAGACAAAGTTAAAGGCTTGGATATTGGTGCTGACGATTATCTGGTCAAGCCGTTTGAGATTCTCGAGCTGGAAGCGCGCATCAAAGCATTAATGCGGCGCAAGGGCCAAATCTCTCAACAAGAAGTGCTGTCGGTTGGTGATTTAGAACTCGATACGGGTACCTTAGAGGTGAAACGTGGCGAGCATTTGATTTACCTATCACCAATTGGTTTGAAGATTCTGACAATTCTAATGAAAGAATCACCAAAGGTGGTTAGCCGTAGTCAGCTTGAGCATGAAATCTGGGGCGATATTTTGCCGGACAGCGATACCTTGCGAAGTCATATGTATAACCTTCGTAAGCAGATTGATAAACCATTTGATACTCCCTTATTACAGACTATTCAGTCGCGTGGTTATCGAATTGGAGATGCACCGTAATCTTCATTACGAGCAACTATTTTTGCCGAATCGCATCGCATCGATTCGGCAAACTAAGTATTGAGTAAGGATCCGTGCTAACAAATACGTCCAAAGCCAATAGATCGAGGTCTGTGTCAGGCGCAGATCTTAGTCAGTCTACTATTCGCAACAAGCTCAGTCGCAAAATGACTTTGCAAGCTTGTCTTATTGGCTTGGTGGCTGTCTTAAGTATTGGCTTTGCCAGTGTGGTAATCGAACAATTTCTGGTGCGCCAGGCCCTGACTGGCGAAGCAGCGCACTTTTGGGAGTTGTACGCGCAAAACCCCACTTTAGAACCCCCCAATACCAAGAATCTTAAAGGCTATTTGACCGACATTGGTAGCGAAGAGGGTTTACCAGAAGAAATGTGTGGCTATGGTTTAGGTTTTCAGAAAATGCATGGGCAGGTCGCGCACTCGCTAATGTATTCAACCGAGCAATCTGGTAAACGGCTGACCTTGTTGTTTGATGGCAAATCAGTCACACGCTTAGCCTTATTTTTTGGCGTCTTCCCGCTAACGATTGTCATTCTATTAATCTATATAACAGCTTGGTGGGTCTATCGAGAATCTAACTTTTTACTGAGTCCGATTGTCTGGCTGGCGAATAAATTTGATCATTTCGATCCGGCGCACCCTGATAGCAATGTTGCTGACCTGGCTGATGTGCCGGGCGACATGGATTGGGAGGTTGAAAAACTGGTGACTTCGTTTTCATCGTATTCGCGGCGTATTAAGCGATTTGTTGAACGCGAGCGAGCGTTTACTCGTGATGCCAGCCACGAATTTCGAACGCCTTTAACGGTGATTAAAATGGCCTCTGATTTGCTATTAGCAGAACAAGAGCTAGATGAATATTCGCGCAAATATGCGCAACGAATCAAAGGCTCTGCTAGAGATATGGAAGAGCTGATTGATGCTTTTTTGATTCTCGCTCGTGAGACCGATAAAGAATTTGAAGACGAGCATTGCGATATCGTTGAGATTGTCGAAAGAGAAGTCGAGAGCGCCTCGATTTACCTCGATAACAAACCTGTGGTGATCGAAATTGATCAACAATACCCGCTAGAGCTGATGACCGCTCGTAAGGTGGTAGCCATTGTCTTAGGTAATTTGATACGCAACGCCGTGCTCTATACAAACGAAGGGTCGGTGATCGTCACCATCAAACAATATTCGGTCGCCATTCAGGATACTGGAATCGGTATCTCTGAAGAGCAAACCAAAAAGATTTTTCAGCCTTATTATCGCGCTGAGCATGGTGCGAAAACGCAACGCAAAGGTTATGGCGTTGGTTTGACTATTGTAAAACGCTTATCGGATCGTTTTAACTGGATCGTCGATGTAGAAAGTGAGGTTGATGTTGGCACGCGCTTTGAGATATTTTTCGATGAGGCACGCACCTAAAGCACTGGAAATCACGCAGTAGGCGGCGCATAATCTGCCTGACTAACACCATCGCTGGCCTGTTTGCCACGCGCCCATCATGAGCGACTCCGAGTACGCCATTCGGCCAAATAAAACCCAGCTTAAGCGAGAAATTCGAATTCTTAATGAACTCGGGAAAGCTTTGATCGACTTACCCGATTCCTCACTTAAGAAAGTTCCGTTATCTGAGCAAATGCGTGAAGCAATTCGCGACGGTAAACGCTTCAAGCGAGGTGCGCTACAACGACAGTTGCGCCGAATAGCCAGCCTTATGCAGCATGAAGATGTGTCCGCAATTCAGCTCGAATTAGAACGTCTCAAGCAACCCAACAAACAGCAAGTCGCAGAATTACATAAATTGGAAACCTGGCGCGATCGCCTTCTGGCCAACGAAGAGGTGGTGTTCAACGAGTTGATTGAGGAATTCGAATCACTTGACCGCCAACATTTACGCCAATTAGTCCGCAACGCAATCAACGAACGCAAGCGTAATAAGCCACCTAAGTACGCACGCCAAGTTTTCCAGTATCTCGCTGAACTTCAGGCTGGCAAAGTCAATTTAAACGAGTTCGACCCAGCAGCGGCTGAGCAAATTTCTGAACAAAACTTTGACAATTCATAAACAAAAAAACACATCATGTTTGAACATATTGAGCAGTTACCACCTGACCCAATTCTTGGTTTAAATCAGACTTTTCAAAAAGACCCTAACCCAGACAAGATCAATTTGTCGGTTGGTGTATATCAAAACGCACAAGGTCTGACCCCAATATTCAGCGCGGTAAAAAAAGCCGAAGCGCAACTGCTTGCCGCACAACAAACCAAAAGTTATGCGCCACAAGCTGGTGATCCGGCCTTTATTGATACGATCGGGCGGCTATTGTTGGGGGATGAGCTTGTTGACAAACTAGGTGATCGTTTTGCTACGGTCATGACCCCTGGTGGCTGTGGTGCACTTCGCATGACTGCTGAATTATTAGTGCAAGCTCGGCCAAACGCCACGTTGTGGGTAAGCACACCAACCTGGGCGAATCACTACCCGCTTTTATCCAGCGCTGGCTTGAGCCTGAAAGAGTATGATTACTACAGTGCGAGTTTGCGTGGGGTTGACTTCGACGCCATGAAAGCATCGCTCAATCAAATTCCTAGCGGTGATATGGTGTTATTGCATGGCTGTTGTCATAACCCGACAGGGGCTGATTTAACGCCTGAGCAATGGCGCGAAGTTTTGGCAATTCTTGGGGAGCGAGAGCTGTTGCCATTTTTTGATATCGCTTACCAGGGTTTTGGTGACGGCTTGGATGAAGATGCCTATGCGATAAGACTGGCGGCCGAAACTCTACCTGAGTTGGTGGTGGCGAATTCATGCTCTAAGAACTTTGGTTTGTATCGCGAGCGTACTGGAGCAGCAATGGTTATTTCCAAAGCTGAGCGCGACACTAAAGCTGCTCACTCGCAGATTCTGTCTGCCGCCCGCCGAAGCTATAGTATGTCTCCGTATCATGGCGGCGGCATCGTCGGGCATTTACTCAATAGCGAGCAGTTGACGACAGAGTGGAAAACGGAATTAGATCAGGTGCGCTCGCGAATGAATAATTTACGCGAGCAATTAGCGCAGCAATTGAATGATGCGCAAAACGCGATTAATTTTGATTTTCTGGCGCAAAGTAAAGGGATGTTTTGTTTCTTAGGTATTGAACGCGATCAAGTGCTGACCTTGCGATCGGAATTTGGCATTTATTTGCTCGAATCAACGCGCATCAATGTCGCTGGCTTGTCGGAACAAAATTTGCCTGTTATCGTCAAACACGTAAGCGATGTGATTACTCGATAAGAAAGTCCAACAAGAACAACAAAAATAGCAGGAGAATTATGGCAGCGCGCGGAGAATTTAGTTCAAGAATGGCCTTTGTTTTAGCAGCCTCGGGTTCTGCTATCGGCCTGGGTAATATTTGGGGGTTCCCGATCAAGGTGGCCTCCAATGGCGGCGGTGCCTTTGTTTTTACTTATATTATTCTTACCTTTGCCTTGGCCTATCCCATTTTAATGGCCGAGCTGGTTATTGGCCGCTACGCCAAAGCCGATACCGTTAAATCAATGCTGTCAGTAAGCAGCGCTCGAACCCGCTGGCTGGCCATGATTACTGGCGGCTGGGGCATGCTCACTGCAAGTTTGATTTTAAGTTTTTATGCCATTGTTGCTGGCTGGATGCTGGCGCATGGTATTGGTTCGGCGGCTGATTTGATTGGTGTGTCCAGTGCCTGGCTAACCAGTGATTCAACTACTCGCAGTTTACTGTTTGCGGCACTGTTTTACTGTCTAACCATCTCAATTATTGCCAAAGGCGTAGCCAGTGGTATTGAAACCTGGTCGCGCCGATTGATGCCAATGTTGATTTTATTAATTGTGGCGTTGATTGTTTATATCACCACCCTTGATGGCGCCGCCGAGGGATGGCGAGTTTATCTGCAACCGGATTTTTCTAAAGTAACCGAGCCCGGCTTGGTGCTAGATGCTCTGGGTCAGGCGTTTTTTAGTTTGTCTTTAGGTGTTGGTACCATGATGGTTTATGGCTCTTACGTGTCTAAATCTGAAAATCTACCGCGTCTCGGCGCTACCGTCGCAGCCATGGATATCGGTATTGCGGTATTGGCAGGAATGTTAGTGATTCCGGCTATGTATGTTGCTCAGTTCAATGGCGTAGTTATCTTTGATGACTCCGGCAAATTAATTGAAAGTGGTCGTTTGATATTCAACGTTTTACCGTCTTTATTTGAGGTCATGGGCTTTGCTGGTGTGGTCACTTCTTTGTTGTTTTTTATATTGATGAGTATCGCTGCACTTACCTCGTCGATTTCCATGCTCGAAGTGCCAGTCGCTTTTGCCAGCGATAGTTTAAACGCATCACGCAAAAAGGCAGCCTGGGTTGTTGGTGGTCTGATTTTTTTGATGAGCTTAGTATTGATTTACAACATGGATCCGCTGTTTGATATGGTTGTCAATTTTGCTACTCAGTTTAGTGAACCACTAATTGGGATTCTATTTTGCCTGTTTGTCGGTTGGATTTGGCAGCGTAATTCCTTGCTGAATGAACTAAAGCAGGGTAATCCTGAGTTGGAGCAAAGCTTGTTCTGGCGAATTTGGCCAAATTATGTGCGCTTTGTTTGCCCTGCAGTGGTCTTATTTTTGCTTACACGTAGCTTTGGCTTGGTGAATTTCTAAACTCACGCAACTTATCGCTTAGTTTCAGCAATGCCGCTTCAGTGGTCTCCCAATCAATGCAACCATCGGTGATCGACTTACCATACTCAAGTAGAGATTTATCATCAGTGAGCTTTTGATTGCCAGCCTTTAGGTGGCTCTCTAGCATGGCGCCAATAATGCTTTGATTGCCCTCTAGAATTTGTTGGCAAACATTGTCGAGCACCAGTGGTTGTAATTCCGGATCTTTATTAGAATTGGCGTGACTACAATCAATCATAATGTTGATAGGTAAGTCTTTGTCTCGCAATGCTCGTTCGGTTAGTTTTACATTGACCGAATCATAGTTCTGTTTACCGCCACCACCACGTAGAACGATGTGCGAGTATCGATTACCACTTGAATGCACAACTGACACATTACCTTTGCCATTGATACCCAAAAACCGGTGCGAATTGCTAACTGATTGAAGAGCGTTGATGGCAACGGCCAAACCACCATCAGTGCCATTTTTAAAACCGATGGGCACTGATAAGCCGCTGGCCATTTCACGATGCGTTTGCGATTCGGTAGTGCGCGCGCCAATTGCCGACCAGCTAATTAAATCTTGCATGTATTGCGGCGATATCGGGTCTAGCGCTTCATTGGCGATGGGCAAGCCCATTTGGTTAATTTTGATCATTAACTCGCGCCCTAAAGCCATGCCTTTTTCTATTTGAAAACTGCCATCAAGATAGGGGTCATTGATCAATCCTTTCCAGCCAACCGTTGTTCGCGGCTTTTCAAAATAGACTCGCATCACGATAAACAACTGATCTTTAACACGTTCAGCTAATTCGACCAGCCGACCAGCGTATTCAATGGCAGCTTTGGTATCGTGTACAGAGCAGGGACCAACTACGATCATTAATCGATGATCTTTGCGATCAAGGATGTTTTTAACAGTTTGGCGACTGGCAGTGACATGCGCCTCAATGGCGTCGTCGATAGGCCATTGTTGCTTGAAATTCTGCGGTGTAATCAGCCTTTCCAGACTGAGTATATTGGTGTTCTCCAGACTCATGATGTCAGGGGAATAATCTAATCAAACGGCCGTGTATTTAACCACAGGCTTGCACAGATAAACACCTATATTCGGGCGGTTTGTTATCGGGCGGCTAGGCTTATCTATTTACCTTATTGATACTTAGGCTGCGGCGGTAGCGCTAGCTGATTTAAGTTCAGCAAAGCGCACTAAGATGGTCAGAGATATAGCCCAGGCTATGGCTAAACTCAGTGATACCAAAAGGAAATTAGCCTGGTATTCAAGCGCACCAAATTTGATCCCGGCAAAATACGACATAGGGCCGCCAAACAAACCCATTAATGCAGGCAATAAAGGGTGTTTTTTAAGCCAATAAAGTGAATGGTTGATGGTTAAGGCAAAAGCCATCCATAACATAATGATCCACAGTGGCGCGATCTGATTAATAGGGCCATTTTCAGTAAAGCTAATCATACCTGTTTGAACCCAAAACGAATCGACGATCAAGCCCAGGGCAATACTAAGTAATAGTAATTTGATGTCCATTGAGTGGCGACGTCGCTCTTGAAGCTGATACACAGCTAGGGCAGCAAAACTCGCTATGGCTGGCCAGGTTAAGCCCTTGGCACTACCGAGTGCACAGGCAAACCAAGTGATTTGAAACAGTATGGCATTGATAATGACGGTTGATTTTGCAGGTGCATTCATAACTTTAACTAGCGACACAATTTGTCCAGACGAAATAGGGCGGAGATCAACATAAAAATTAGCAATGTAAGTATCTTTATCGACTTCCTGTCACTATTATTAACTATGTGGATGAGGAGCTTGACGACAAGCGTAAACCTCTTGTGAAATTACCTTTTAAATAAGACTACCTCAGTAGAGCTTGTGCGTATTATTCAGAAACCAGTTTTAACTCTGTTAGTTATTCTTAGTTCCCTGGCAGTAACTAGCACTGCTGTGGCGCAGCAAAGCTCTTTAAGCCGCCCGGTTAAAGTTTATCCAATTGATTGTCAGGATACGTTTGCCTGCCCTGAATCGCTGATGCCCAGAGTTGGTTTTTGGATCGAAGTCTTTAGTCGTTGGGATACCGATACCGCGATCTTTCACGACAAAAACACGCCTCAACGAGTGTTTTCAACTCTTAAGCGCAATGAAGGTTGCCGCCGCAGTAAAAAAGGCGGGCCGATTGAACGAGAGCGCAAACGTTTAAAACGCAATTTGCAAAATTTAGCGTCCAAACTAAAATCCGGGCAAGCACTTAATAGCGCGCAGACTCGTTTGTATGCGAGCTTTAACGGCGCTTCCGCAAATGAGGTTCAACGAGCTTCCGAACGCATCCGCTGTCAATCGGGTAATCGTGATCGTATGCGCGAAGCATTAGAGCAATTTCACTTATATCGCCCGACCATTTTAGATGCGCTTGAAAAAGAAAATTTGACACCGGAGCTTCAATATCTTCCGTTTGTTGAATCGGCTTTTAATCCAAACGCTTTATCGCATGTTGGTGCAGCAGGTTTATGGCAGATAATGCCCAGCACTGGCCGACGCCTGGGTTTGGTGGTGGATAATCGAATTGATGAGCGCTACGACCCTCGTTCGGCTACGTATGCGGCGGCCAAGTATTTTCGCGGTTCGGTGGATGATCTAAGTGAAACTGCTTTTGAAAACGGGCATAGTATTTCGGCAGAGAACTTAAACCCTTTTGTGATTACCTCATACAACTATGGCGTTCGCGGAATGCAGCGGGCTATTAAACAAGTTGGCCTTGACTACGAGCGGTTGTTAAAGGAATACAAGTCGCCTAATTTTCAAACAGCAGTGAAGAACTTTTATGCCAGTTTTTTAGCCGCACGTTATGTGGCAAAAAACTCTGCGGAATTCTTTGACGGTTTGAATTTGAACCCTGATCGAGTGGTCTCAAGCACCAACCGCATTGTTCTCAAGCGCGCCACCTCGGCCAAACGGCTTGCCAACAACTTGAACCTAAGCCAGGCAGACTTGAAAACGCTAAACCCGGCATTCAAACGAGTTATTTGGAAGCACCAGGCATTGATTCCCAAAGGCGCTGAAGTTCAATTGCCGTTTCAAGAAAGTGGCTGGACGGCAGAATTCGACAAGATTTATAACTTGCCTCGTGAGATAGAAAAACCCGGCTTTGTTTGGCATCGAGTAAAACGAGGAGAGAGTGCCTGTGGTATTGCCGAGCGCTATCGTGCCTCTTGCCGAGCGCTAATTCGACTAAATAATCTAAATAAACGAGCAACGATATTCGCGGGCAAACGGATTAAGGTTCCCTCAAAAACAGGCGGCATCTCGGTTGCAAAACAGGGTGATTCGCCCTCGTTGGGCTCTCGTTCGGCTGGGCAGACAGCCGATAGCGCTAGCTTTCAAAATTATCGTGTGCGCCGTGGTGACTCTTCATGTTTGATCGCGAATCGTTATGGCATGCGCTGTGGTGAGTTTCTAGCGGTAAATGGTTTACAGCGCGGTTCAGTGATACGAGTAGGGCAATTGGTGCGAGTGTCTAGTAGTAATAGCTGGCATACCGTACGGCGAGGCCAGACGGCTTGCGGAATCGCTGAGAGTTATCGTGTGCGTTGTAGTGCCTTGTTGGATGCCAATCAGTTACGACGAAACTCTAAAATATACGTCGGTCAGCGATTGAGAATTCCCAAAGTGAACTCTTGATAAAGTTTATTCATGCACTTAATTTATTGAGCACCAGACACAAAAAAACGGCTTAGCAGCAACGCTACCAAGCCGTTCTTATATTAATCTAGAACTTTATTCGCCTACATTAGCTGAACGTGCTTTAAAAGCACGCACTGCCTTATTGAATTCTTCGGCGACACCGACCAGTTGGTCGACTGCAGCGTTATCGGCTGCTAAATTGGCCGCCAGTTTTTGTTCTAATTCTTCGGGTGTCAGGCCTTGCGCCTCAAATGCTTCTTTTTGTTTTAACAAGCACTCTCTGAAACTTTGGGTAGTGGCATCGAAATCTTTGTAGGCCTTTTGTGCGGCGATTAATTCGTCTTTGCTGGCGACATTGCCATCAGGAATGATTGGCGTGCCGGCTTGTACACATTCAGTTGCCGCTTCGACCACTTCTTCAGCCGCTGCATGATCATCAGCCATAACCACTTGCGATGCTGAAAAAGCGAATAGGGAAATCAGCGTTGTCTTCGTTATACGATTCATAATTCCTCCGAGGGGTATTTGTCCCTGATATTCTAAAAGCCTAGCCAAGCATGTCAATCAATCTTATTAGGCGAAATGTCAATAAAAGCACAGAAAATAGGCAATAAAAAAGCCTGCACCTGCAGGCTTTTTCGCACAGAGGTTAAGCCTCTACTTGAAAATTGTGCTCTCTGGCGCTGACAAGCCGCCTTGTTGTGAAGCAAAGAAGGCAGATAAATCTTCGATATCACCAATGCTAAGGCCAGCGGCAAAACCCTTCATGATTGCGTTATTACGTTCGCCTGAGCGATAGTCTTTTAACGCTTGAGTTAGATAACTCTCGTATTGTCCAGCCAGCTTTGGAAAACCTGGTTGATCGCCATCTCCAATGGCGCCATGACAGGTTGCACATTGTGCAGCTTTCTCTTTGCCACGCGCTTGCTTTGCTTTGCCGACATTAGAAGGTCGTGAATTACCATCCATCGCAGCAAAAAAAGCAGCGATATCAGCCATATCCTGCTCGCTTAGGTTGGCCGCCTGAGCTTGCATGGTGCCATGAGATCGTTCTTTTGATTGATAAGCTTTAAGGGCCGTGACGATGTAATCGGCATGTTGGCCGCCAACCATCGGTATTGCATAAACCGGCCCTGGATTGCGTAAGCCTGGCGCGCCATGACAACCTAAACAGGTTTGCGATAATTTTTTACCGCGTTCTAGGTCCGCGGCAAAAGCTGGTGTGTTTCCTGCCAACACTCCGGCGAGCGCTAGGGCAGCGAGACTGGTAGAAAGTAGACGATTCAACATAAATTTGCCCATGTTAAGTGGCGATCATTTTTAATGTTCAGTCTCTCATGACAATGCCACAAACAAATTGCTTTGGGCTATGCAGACTATGAGATTTAGCTAGGCGGACTTTAGAGAAGCTTGCCGCTAAACTCAAGCTATTTCACCAATAATTTCTTTAAAGCAGTGGTGCTCAGAACGCTAGCTGGCCAAACTATTTTGTAACAAAGTTTGAGCTGTCGGCCATTCAACCATGCGAGGTGATTCAAACTTAGCTACAATGGTCGAAAAATCCCGGCGCCAAAAACCACAATCGCTGTTTATGTCCTCGGCAAAACCCCAAAAAAACCCAGCTCATAAGAGTTCGATCGACAGTGATCAACTCGCAGCATCATCTATCTCAAAAGAGCCTCAGTCAGAGAATGATTTACCGACGCCTTCGCAGCTTGGTTCAGATTGTTACGCTGCCGTCGATCTAGGTTCTAACTCATTCCATATGGTGATTTCGCGTTATCAACACGGCGAATTTACTGTATTGGATCGTCAACGAGAGTCGGTTCGTTTGGCAGGCGGCTTAGATGAAAAAAATCAACTTGAAGAGGCGACCGCCGAGCGTGCCTTAGCTTGTTTAAGCCAGTTTGGGCAATTACTCAAAGGCTTGCCAAGAGAGAATGTTCGTGCCGTTGGTACCAATGCGCTACGAAGATTACAGAAGAAGAATTTATTCTTAGAGCGCGCCGAACAGGCACTAGGGCACAACATTGAAATTATCGCTGGCCGTGAAGAAGCCAGATTGATTTATTTGGGCGTATCGAAGTGGTCGGCGCGCGGAAATGAATCTCGTTTGGTGATCGACATTGGTGGCGGCAGCACCGAAATCATTGCCGGGCGCGGTGAAGAAGCGCTTTGTCGAGAGAGTCTTGAAGTTGGCTGTGTGGTGCTTTCTAAGCAGTTTTTTGCCGATGGCAAACTCAGTAAAAAGCGATTTAAGAAAGCCATTTTAGCGGCTGAGCTGGCGATTCAGCCGGTGCTCAGTCAATTTCGCTTACAGGGCTGGAGTGAGGTGATCGGTTGCTCAGGCACGATGAAGTCGATGGCCTCGGCGATTCTGGCGAGTGGCTTGTCAAAAGACACCATCCACAAACAAGGACTGCAAAGCTTGCTAGCGCAAGCGATTGCTGACAAGCATATCGATAAGCTTAGTGTCGCTGGGCTAACTCGTGATCGATTACCGGTTTTCGCTGGCGGTCTGGCGATCTTGTTGGCCTTATTTGATCAGTTTGATATTCAGGAAATGTCGGTTTCTGATATCGCGCTGCGAGAGGGCGTTTTATACGATCTGGTTGGTCGTTCGGATGCCGAAGATATCCGCGATGTTACGGTCGCGGCGATGCTGCATAAATGGTCGATAGATAAAGAGCATTGCATGACCATCGCTGCTACGGCAAATGAGATTTATCAGCAAGTTTGCGGTGATTGGGATATTCAGCACGAGACATATGCTGATCAATTGCAATGGTCGGCATTGTTACATGAGGTAGGTTTGCAGATTAGCCACGATGGTTATCATAAACATGGAGCGTATTTAGTAGCCAATGGTGATATGGCCGGTTTCGCGAGGCGCGATCAACTACTGCTGGCGGCATTAATCAAAGGGCATAGACGCAAGTTCCCAATTGATCAATTTGAATCTTTGCCATCCAATCTGGTAACACCGGGTAAACGCGTGGCGGTGATTTTGCGCTTAGCTGTATTGCTTCACCGCGGTCGTGAACGGTTTATTAAGACTGCGATAACAGCTCAGGCTAAGGGCTCTTCGATTAACTTGAATTTCGACCAGGGCTGGCTGGAAGCGCATCCACTAACCGGGGCCGACCTTTATCAGGAACAAATTTGGCTGAAAACGATTGGGATTAATTTGAACTTCAATTAGTACTGGTCGGAATAGAAATCCAACAGCGCTAGCTGGGCATTGAGATGTTCTTCTTCAGATTGAGGTCTGATCGGCCTTAGATATTGTCCATTCGCTTCCTGAATCCAGGCATTGGTATTGTCGTCTAAATACAATTGTAATTGATTTAGCACGGTTTGCTTGAGTTTGGCATCTTCTATCGGAACACATTGCTCTATTCGATTGCGCAAATTACGCGGCATTAGGTCGGCGCTGGAGATAAAAAGCTCATCTTCTTCATCCGCATTAAGAAAATAGAAAACCCGAGCATGTTCTAAAAAACGACCGACGATAGAGCGTACTTCAATGTTTTCAGAGATGCCGTCTAAGCCGGGGCGCAAGCAGCAAATTCCGCGCACAATCAATTTGATCTCAACACCTGCTTGCGAGGCGGTATATAAAGCATTGATAATGGCCGGGCTGGATAGACCATTCACTTTAGCGATGATTTTGGCGGGTTTGCCTGCTCGCGCGTGTTGCGCCTCACGTTCAACCCGATCAACAAACATATTGCTGATACCATATGGCGACTGATGTAGTTTTTTTAAACTTGGGTTAGGGCCTTGGGTCGTCAATTGCAAAAATATTTCATGCACATCCTGAGTCACATCATTGCGGCAGGTCAGTAAACCGTAGTCGGTATACACGCGCGTGTTGCCCTGATGATAATTGCCAGTACCGAGATGCACATAACGTTTGAGTTTTTTACCTTCGCGCCGCACGATCATCAACATTTTGGCATGGGTTTTTTTGCCTACCATGCCGTAAACCACGTGTGCGCCGGCGGCTTGCAGGCTTTGTGCGGTGGTTAGATTATTTTCTTCGTCGAAGCGCGCCATTAGCTCGATAATTACCGTCACTTCTTTGCCAGCGCGTGCCGCTTCAGCTAAATGCTCGACCATTATCGAATCAGAGCCAGTGCGATACAGCGTTTGTTTGATTGCTAATACCTCTGGGTCTTGCGCGGCTTGTTTGAGTAAGTCGACCACCGGTGCAAAGGATTCAAACGGGTGGTGCAGCAGCACATCACCATTAACAAGCGTGTCAAAGATGTTGTTTTGCGAACTTAGAATATCTGCTGACGATGGTGTGAAGTTTGGATATTTAATTTGCGGCCGATTAACCATGTCTGGTAAGCCGATCAAACGATTCAAGTTGACCGGGCCATTCACACGATAAACATGACCTTCATCGATATGAAACCGTGCTTTAAGCAAATTAACTATTCGTTTGGGGCAATTTTCCGAAACCTCTAAGCGGATGGCCTCGCCATAAAGCCTGGAGGGCAGCTCGCCCTCTAGGGTGCGCGCCAGGTCTTCGACTTCCTCGAGATCTACGTATAAATCGCTATTGCGAGTAATGCGAAACTGATAACAGCCAAGCACTTTCACATTGCTGAACAAGCGTTTGATATTGGCGGCAATAATGGCCGACAGATAAACGTATTCGAATTCCGAATCGCTAAATTCTTGAGGCAAGCGTACGAATCGAGGCAAGGCGCGTGGCGCTGGTACTACGGCAATATTATGCGCTTCATCTCGATCAGGGTCGTGTAAATCAACTACGATCGACAAACCCTTGTTAATCGTCAAAGGGAAGGGATGCGCAGGATCTAATCGAATCGGCGTTAAAATTGGTAGTACTTCACGCTTAAAATAGCTTTTTAGCCATTTTTGCTGTGCTCGGTTCCAATCATTGCGTGCTAAAAATTGAATGCCGTATTCAGCCAGAGCTGGCATAACTTCGTCATTAAGTGTTTGATATTGCAGCTTTGTTAGACGTTGTGCTCGCTCGGCTATTTTTTCTAAGGCAATCGTTGGTGACATGCCATCAACACCTTCGGTGGCGAATGAAGAACTAGCCAGTGCTTTTAAACCAGAGACACGTATTTCATAAAACTCATCCATATTAGAGCTAAAAATGCATAAGAACTTTAAGCGCTCCAATAACGGCGTGCTCGGGTCCATCGCCATATGCAGTACGCGCTCATTGAACGCCAATAAGCTGAGTTCGGGATGGAGAAAAGGAATTTGATCGTGGTTGCTCATAGGCCGGCTTTTACTTTGATCTAAACATCAGGCGCGCTAGTAACAAAGGCGTGATATAGTTCGAATCATAAGCTTGGAATCAAATTAAGTATGAAACACAAGTTATTGATAATAAGTCTTATTTGATTAAAATTAAACAAAAAAAACATTTTACAAAACAAAAAGAGAATTTCTCCAAGAGAAGTATGAAGCAAACTGACGACATTCGTATTGCCGAAACCAAAGAGCTGGTTTCGCCTACTCAAATTCATGAGCAATATCCGTTGACTGAAACAGCGGCCGAAACCACATTCAAGGCGCGCCAGGCGATTGAAGCGGTGATGGCCGGTACAGACGATCGATTAGTCGTTGTGGTTGGGCCGTGCTCAATTCACGACCCTAAAGCCGCTTTGGAGTATGCCCAGGGGCTAGCCGAACTTAAACAGGAGCTAAGTCAGGATATCGTGCTAATCATGCGCGTCTATTTTGAAAAACCGCGCACCACTATCGGTTGGAAAGGCTTGATTAATGACCCCGATTTGAATGATTCATTTAGTGTTAACAAGGGTTTGGGTATTGCTCGAAACTTACTCTTGTCAATTAACGAACTCGGTGTGCCGGCTGGTTGCGAGTATCTCGATTTGATTACCCCGCAATACACTGCTGACTGCGTGGCATGGGGCGCCATCGGTGCAAGAACCACCGAAAGTCAGTGCCATCGTGAACTGGCCTCAGGATTATCTTGCCCGGTTGGCTTCAAAAATGGCACGAATGGCAATCTTAAAATTGCTGTTGACGCCATAGGCGCTGCGAGTCATCCACATCATTTTCTATCGGTGACCAAAGAGGGGCGCACTGCCATCGTCAATTCTACCGGCAATAAATTCACGCACATCATTTTGCGTGGCGGCAATCAGCAACCTAATTACGAAGCGCCATATGTGGAGGAATCGGCCTCGATGCTCGAGAGAGCAGGCTTGACGCCAAATATCATGATCGATTTTAGTCACGCTAATAGTTTTAAAACACCAGCGCGACAAAAAGAAGTCTGTGCAGATGTTTGTCAACAAATTGCCGACGGTGAATCTCGTATCTTTGGCATTATGATTGAATCGAATTTGGTTGAAGGCAATCAAAAAGTCTTGTCGGGAGAGCCTTTGGTCTATGGGCAAAGCATCACTGATGGCTGTATCAACTGGACAGATACCAAGCAACTTTGCCGAAATCTTGCAAATGCGGTACGATCAAGACGAGCGAAGCGGGCTGCCTAAGTGCTCGTTTTGATTACGAATTTTGCTGTTAACAAACGAAAAGACCGCGCAAAGCGATTTTAATAGGTAGGGTTTGAAACGATTCGCATTACTTGGAGAACCGCTTGGGCATAGTTTAAGCCCGACGTTACACAAAGCAATTTATCGTCAATTGGAAATTGATGATGCATCTTATCGTGCCATCGAATTACCTCAGGAACGGCTGAAAAGCTTTTTCTCTGGGTTTCGAGTTGGTGGATTTGACGGGGTCAACGTCACTATTCCGCACAAAGCTGATGTGATCTCATTGCTCGACGAAGTAGATAGCAAAGCTAAGGTGCTCAATGCTGTCAATTGCGTAAACCGCACCGGCAATAAACTCACTGGGTATAACACTGACATTCTTGGTTTTGCCTATACCTTGCGACAAAACGACGTTGAAGTAGAAGGGCAAAATTTTTTAGTTGTTGGCGCCGGTGGCAGTGCGCAGGCGGTTGGCGCGGTGCTCGCCGAAGGCGAAGCCAAAAGTGTGCAAATTATTAATCGAACTCCCGAGCGAGCTGAGCAATTGCGTGACACTATTCACGCCATAAATCAGTCCGTGGACGTCACTATTCTGGCAGATGCCGCTGATGACTCAGTAGCACAACAAGCGCAATGCATTATCAATACCACATCGCTTGGTATGAGCCCCGATGTTGGCGACTCACCATTAGCAAAGGGCTTTTTCGATGACACTAAAACTGTGGTGGATTTGATCTATAACCCACAGCAGACCGAATTCCTTAAATTGGCGGAAAAACAAGGTGCACGTACCGTCAACGGCATTCAAATGCTGGTAGCACAAGCGGTTTACTCGGTAGAAATTTGGATGGGCGGCAATATAGTAGCCCATGTTGATATGAATGCACTGGTCAGGGACCTAGAGAAAGCGATAAAATAGGCGTCTGATTGGCAATCGCCTCACTCGCTTCAACATGACATCACATTCCCCGCAAGTCATTGATCTTGACTTGGGCCCTCACTCTTATTCACTTCAGGTTGCCCATGGCTTGCGCCATCGGTTCGCCGATTATCTCAAGCCATGGAATCAGGGGCAGCAATGGGTTGTGCTCAGTCAGCAGGCTATTCTGGCCAAGTATCAAGATGTAATCGATGAGCTCAACGCAGCAGGGTATCGAATCGATTGTATTGTGGTGCCTGGTGATGAGTCAGCAAAAAATATTCGCTATGCCGAACAAGTCTGGGCGCAAATGGTCGAGATGGGTTGCGATCGTTCAAGTGTGTTGCTTGCGATGGGCGGTGGCGTCGTTGGTGATTTAGGCGGTTTTGTAGCAGCGACCTATATGCGCGGTATTCCTTTTATTCAGGTACCAACCACCTTGCTGGCTATGATTGATTCAGCGATCGGTGGCAAGACCGCAGTAAACCTGGCAGCTGGTAAGAATTTGGTCGGCGCGATCTATCAACCTAAAACGGTTTTGATAGACCCCGGTTTTTTAGCGACCTTGCCACGCCGCAATGTGATTTCTTCCTTAGCTGAAGCGATTAAATATGGCTTTATTCGCGATGCTTCGATCTTTGATACTATTGAGTCGCGTTTTGAAGATTTGGTGGGCTTGACCGATCAAGCGCTGCTCACGGAAATTATTGCCAAAAGCTGTCAGATCAAAGCCGAAATTGTCTCAAACGACCAATTTGAGAGCGGCGAAAGAAAGCTATTAAATTACGGGCATACGATTGGCCATGCCTTTGAAACTATTCAGGAGTATGGTGGTTTATATCATGGTGAGGCTGTGCTGTACGGCATGAAATGTGCCAATTTTATATCGCACCAAAAGGGTTTGCTAAGTGAGGCGCAATATCAGCAAGCGCAAACCGTGCTGCATCGTTTTGAGTTGCCTGAGCTTGGTGAAGTGGCTCCTGATCGAGTGCTGGAAGTGGTTTCGCACGATAAGAAAAACATTAACGGCAAGCTTAACTTTATTCTAATTGACCAAATCGGCAACGGTTTAATATCTACTGAAGTCAGTGAACAAGATATTGTCGATTCTTTATCGGCAGTGCGAGCCTAGCTCATTTTGCTAGGGAATTAATTCGATGAAAATCCTAATACTCAATGGCCCCAATCTGAATTTGCTCGGTGAGCGAGAGCCAGAAGTTTATGGTTCAGAATCCTTGCGCGAAGTTCAACAATGGCTGGCCAGCCAATCGATAGCCAAAGACAAGCACTTGTTTTTTTATCAAAGCAATCACGAGGGCGATCTAATTGACTACATGCAGGCGCATCGCCGATCGGCTAATGGGATGGTCATCAACCCCGGCGGTTTGACCCACACCTCGGTGGCCTTGCGAGATGCAATCAGTGGTTGTCAGATTCCCACGGTTGAGGTGCATTTGTCGGATGTGCACGCGCGCGAGGATTTTCGCAAAACATCGATGATCACCGATGCTTGTCTTGCCCAGATTGCTGGTCAAGGTAAACATGGTTATGTGCAGGCGCTGGAATTGCTCGGTAGTAGCTCTATTCAGTAAATACCCTCCCTAACTATTCTCAATAGCTATCCGAATTAACGAAGCACTATTTTCCCATGCAATTTGAGCTTAAAACCACCGACGGTGCAGCACGGCGGGGAACCTTATCATTCCCCAGAGGCGAGATTCAAACGCCGATTTTTATGCCGGTTGGTACCAGCGCCACAGTTAAAGCCGTTACTCCAGAGGAATTGCTCGATGCCGGAGCACAAATTGTACTTGGCAATACTTTCCATTTGATGTTGCGCCCAGGCACTGAGGTGATTCAGGCGCATGGTGATCTGCACGACTTTATGCAGTGGCAAAAACCAATTTTGACCGATTCTGGTGGTTTTCAGGTTTGGTCGTTGGCCGAATTGCGCAAGATCTCAGAGCAGGGCGTAACCTTTAAATCGCCGATTGATGGCAGCCAAAAATTTCTTGGTCCTGAGCAAGCAATCGATATCCAAGCCAAGCTTGGTTCCGATATTGTGATGATTTTTGATGAATGCACACCGTATCCGGCCAGCGAAGCGCAAGCGCGTGAATCAATGGAATTGTCATTGCGTTGGGCAGATCGCTCAAAAAAGGCGCATGGCGATAGTGAGGCCGCCTTGTTTGGCATTATCCAAGGCGGTATGCACGAGGAGCTTAGAGATCAATCTTTGGCGGGCTTACAAAGTATCGGCTTTGATGGCTACGCTATTGGTGGTTTATCAGTCGGCGAACCCAAGGAGGAAATGTATCGGGTGTTAGCGCATTTGGCGCCCAAAATGCCAGCCGAAAAGCCGCGCTATTTAATGGGTGTCGGTACACCTGAGAATTTAGTAACGGCGGTAAGCTATGGCGTCGATATGTTTGATTGTGTGTTGCCGACTCGTAACGCCCGCAATGGTTGGTTATACACCGATACTGGCGTGGTGAAGATTCGCAACGCGCAGTATGAAATGGATACACGGCCGATTGACGAGACTTGCCAGTGCAACACTTGTAAACAATTTTCTCGCTCCTATATAAAACACTTATTGAAGAATAATGAAATTCTTGGTGCTCGCTTAGCAACCGTGCACAACCTGCATTTTTTCCTGAATCTGATGCAGCAAATGCGAGACGCGATTGAGGCAGGTAACTTCAGTGACTTTAAGGCGAATTTTTTTGACAAGCGCGGTCAATCAGACCCGACTATGGCATAATTCGCGCTCTTTAAAAGCGCCGCGGCAGCCACGCGTTGTCGTAACTAGATTGATTTAAATCAACGAGACTAACAATGAACGAATTACTAAACTTTTTCATTTCCGATGCGATGGCTCAAACCGGGGGCGGTGGCCAGGGCAGTTTGATTGGCTTGTTGCCAATGCTCGCTTTGTTTGTGATTTTCTACTTCTTGTTGATCCGTCCACAACAAAAGCGCCAAAAAGAGCACAAGAATATGGTTGGCGGCCTCGCTAAGGGTGATGAGGTTGTCACTATGGGTGGCGTACTCGGCAAGATTACAGCAGTTGATGAGAACTTTGTGACTCTGCAAATATCCAAAGATACTGAGATCAAAGTACAGCGCATGTCGATACAGGCCATGATGCCAAAAGGGACTTACTAGAAACTAACTGGGAATCTAGCACGCAAATACATTTTCGCCAGCCACCAAACTGATTAATAACTATTATGAATAAGAATCCCGCATGGAAGTATTTGGCGCTGGTCTTTATCGTCGCTTTTGGCTTGATCTATGCATCGCCTAATTTGTATCAGGCCGAGCCAGGCATTCAGATCATTGGTGCTCGCAACGCGGTGGTTGATTCAAGTATTCTTGAGCGCACTAAATCGACCTTAGAAAGCGCCGATATCGATGTCAAAGATATTCGCCTCAATAACCAAAAAATTCAAGTTCGCCTGCAAGCTGAAGCTGATCAGGTGCCAGCTCAAAATGCCCTAAAAGCCGAACTCAAAGATCTTTACCCGGTGGCTTTGGCAGATATGCCGACAACACCAAATTGGATGCAATCGCTTGGCGGCGCACCCATGTATTTAGGTCTTGATTTGCGCGGCGGTGTGCATTTTTTGATGCAGGTCGACATGGAAGCAGCCGAACGCAAAGCGAATAGCGACTACTATGAAGATATTCGTAAAAATCTAAGGGAAGAGGGCGTGCGCTTATCTGGCATTACTCAACGCGATAATGGCGCCATCGTGGTGCGCTTTAAAACCGAAGAGCTACGTGAGCAGGCACGCGGCCTGTTTGCTCGTGAGTATCCAGAGCTAGTAACGAACACCTCTGAGAGTAATGGCAGCTTTGTATTGACCATGCAGGTTTCTGAATCTGGTGTGGCGGAAATCAGAAAAGCGGCCTTAAAGAAAAATATGTTGGCGATTCGTAACCGAATCGACCAATTAGGCGTCTCTGAGCCGGTGATCCAGCAACAAGGCACAGATCGAATTGTAGTGCAGCTACCGGGCGTTAAAGACCCATCTCTTGCCAAAGATATCTTGGGCAAAACCGCGACCTTACAAGTTCATTTAGTCGACGAAGATAACCAGGCATCTGCCGTGCGCGGCCGAGTTCCAGCGGGCTCTAAACGATTTTTCTTTCGTGATGGTACTCCGATTATCTTAAAGTCGCGCGTTTTGTATTCGGGCGATAACATTATTGACGCTAGTGCGGGTTTTGATGGTCAAACAGGCGGGCCGGTAGTCAATATTGCATTGGATGCGAAAGGCGCAACGATTAACACCGATGTGACCGGTGCCAATGTTAATAAGCGCATGGCGGTGGTTTATGTAGAAACCGTTGCCGATACCCGTTTTGGGCCTGATGGAGAACCGATAATCAAAACGCGGGAAATCAAAGAAGTGATTACTGCGCCAGTAATCAGGCAACAGCTGGGTAAGCGTTACCAAATCTCTGGTCTCGACAGCCAAAAAGAATCTAACGAAATTGCATTACTATTACGTGCCGGTTCGTTAGCTGCTCCAATCTATATCATCGAAGAGCGCACGGTGGGGCCAAGCCTTGGCGCAGAGAATATTTCCAAAGGTTTCAAATCGGTACTGTATGGCTTTCTGGCGGTGTTGATTTTTATGATCATCTACTATCGCGTGTTTGGCATGGTCGCTAGTTTTGCCTTGATGCTTAATTTGGTCATTATTGTCGGTGTGCTTTCCTTGTTACAAGCCACACTGACTCTACCTGGTGTGGCGGGCTTGGTGCTCACAGTCGGTATGGCGGTAGACGCCAATGTCCTGATATTTGAACGAATAC
>CAYVYS010000031.1:23008-37043 GCA_964455815.1 uncultured Gammaproteobacteria bacterium | reverse complement strand
TACGTTGCACGCCAGTACCGACAATCTCGCCAGTGTTCTGTATAACCAAGCCTTGACCATCGATGTTAAGCGCGCGACTATCTGAAGCAATGATGCCTTCGTTGAGCGCTACACCACCAGTGTGATCGCCATTACCAAAATACAAACCATTTTGCGTACCGGAGATAACGCCATCTTCTTCATTGATGATTGCACCCTGAAAAGATACTCCGTCAACAGTGCGAATTCCGGCTGTGGTGCCTTGTGCTGATTCAGAATCAATCGTACCTGAGTTATTAATGACACCAGTGAACAGGCCGGTTGAAGGATTTGCTAGAGAACCGTCAACACGAGTTCGCTCTAAACGGATACCGTCGCCAGCAGTTGCTAAACCAGCGTTAGCCTGGCCGCGACCTTGAATGACACCTGAGTTATCAATTTCGAAATCATTGCCTTCGGCTGATAATTCTACTGAGAAGCCAGCACCTTGATTGCCTTCACCAGCATCGATAACACCTTCGTTATCTAAAATAAAATCTTGCGCAGTTGAATCTGCATACACCGTGCCATTACGTTGGTCGCCGGTGCCAATAATAGCCCCTTCGTTTTCAATACGCAGGCCGGTTCCGTCGATGTTAAGCGCGCGACTATCAGAGGCAATCAAACCTTCGTTTTCCAACTCGCCACCTTCGTGATCGCCATCGCCAAAATAAACACCATTGCGAACACCGAAGATTACGCCATCTTCTTCGTTTTCAATTTCGCCTTGAAAGTTAACGCCATCAACCGTGCGAATACCGGCGACAGTGCCAACATCACTTGCAGAAACAATGGCGCCATTATTTTCAATTTCACCTTCAAAAGTTCCAACTGATCCATTGGCAAGAGAACCCGCTGTGCGCGTGCGCTCTAATCGAATGCCATCTCCAGCGGTGGCTGATCCAGCCGCTTCGTCACCATTGCCAAGGATAAGTCCGTCGTTAGAAATCTCCAGATCTGTTCCTTCTGCAACTAACTCAGCTGATATTCCAGCACCAGTGAGCGCCGCGATAACACCATCTTCACTATTTTCAATTTGTGTATCTTGTGCAGTTCTATTGGTGTAAACCGCTCCGTTACGAGCAACACCATCGACTAAAATAACGCCATCGTTCTCGATTTCAATGTCGTCACCCTGAATATCAACCGCGCGACTATCACTGAGAATGACACCTTCATTCTCGAGCTCACCACCGTCTACATCAGCAGTAAACCGAACACCGTTCACATCACCATCGATTAAACCATCATTGTTTATCTCGGCATCGTCGCCGCCATCTATCACATCAACTGCTGTTTGATCCGAGATGATTGTGCCATCGTTGTTAAGTTCAACGTCTTCGTTTTGGATAACAACAGCAGAGACCACTTGGTCAGCAGCAACATTTATCTCTTGATTATCGTTTTGAGAAACGATTGCAGGATCATTAGTTTGTGCAGAGATACCGCTTGAGGCTAGTAAAATCGCCGCAGCCAGTGGCGATAAGGCAAAGTTTTTCTTATTCATGGTTAATTCCTAAGCTTTGGGGTAAATTTTATGTAGAGCAAGGGCTTGGTTGCTCTTGTACATATGCTTAGTTGTGAAAAAACGTGAATAAGTTCTAAAGAACTAAAAAAAAATTTAAGAATCGCGCACGAATCCTTGCGCACATCAATATTTACTCACGCTGACGCGAAATCAGAGCCTAATAATTTAAGCGTTCAACTCGTTCAAACAAACGAAATAATCACGCACAGCTGACTGTCAGGAATTATCAATCCTGACAGAATGCATAGTCGTTTGTAGACTTAGGTCGATACCAGCTGATTCTTTGCCAAGGCTTTTTTGGTGGCTTTGATCTTAAAGTGAAGTTCGTCGTCTTTAACGCCAATATCGACGTTGCCACCTTTGACTAGTTCACCGAATAAGAGTTCGTCGGCCAAACCTCTTTTGACTTCTTCCTGAATCAATCTTGCCAATGGGCGAGCGCCCATTAGTTCATCGTAACCATGTTCGGCAATCCACGCCCTCGCGTCAGCATCGACTTGTAACTGCACGTCTTTTTCAAGTAACTGGCGCTCCACTTCAAGCAGTTCTTTATCAACGATCTTGCCGATAACATCTTTGCTTAATTTGTTAAACCGCACCACTGCATCTAAACGGTTACGAAACTCAGGTGTGAACAATTTTTGAATAGCACCAAGGTCATCGACCGAATGATCCTGCTTGGTAAACCCCATCGAGTTACGAGCAACTTGCTCAGCGCCGGCATTGGTGGTCATAACAATAATAACGTTACGGAAATCAGCCTTACGCCCGTTGTTATCCGTTAAGGTGCCGTGATCCATTACCTGCAACAGCAGATTAAAAACATCCGGATGTGCTTTCTCGATTTCATCGAGTAATAACACCGCGTGCGGATGCTTATTAATACTGTCAGTTAACAAACCTCCCTGATCGAACCCCACATAGCCAGGAGGTGCACCGATTAGGCGAGAAACAGTATGCCGTTCCATATATTCAGACATATCGAATCGAATCAACTCAACACCAAGCGTCATGGCTAGCTGACGAGTCACTTCAGTTTTACCGACACCGGTCGGCCCAGAGAATAAGAACGAGCCAATCGGCTTATCAGGTTTACCCAGACCGGAACGCGACATCTTGATCGCCGACGATAAATTGACGATCGCCTGATCCTGGCCAAACACCACTAGTTTTAGGTCACGTTCCAGATTTTTCAGTGCATCAACATCTGAGGCGGATACATTTTTAGGCGGAATGCGAGCAATGAAGGAAACCACTTCTTCGATTTGCGGTACGTCGATTTTGGGTATTTCGCCTTCTTTTCGATCAAACAAACGAGTTCGTGCACCAGCCTCATCGATAACATCAATCGCCTTATCAGGAAGAAAGCGCTCATTGATATAGCGGTCTGCTAACTCTGCCGCAATAGTTAAAGCTTGAGGGGTATAAGCAACTTCGTGATGCTCCTCAAAGCGAGATTTGAGCCCACGCAATATTTGAATGGTTTCTTCGACACTGGGTTGTTCGACATCAATCTTCTGAAAACGTCGAGACAGCGCTCGATCTTTTTCAAAGATACCTCGGTATTCCTGATACGTGGTCGAACCAATACACTTTAACTGCCCGTTTGATAAAGCGGGCTTGAGTAGGTTTGAAGCATCCATTGCCCCACCAGACGCCGAACCAGCACCAATAATAGTATGAATTTCATCAATAAAGAGCACCGCATGCTCTTCTCTTTCTAATGCTTTGAGAACCGCTTTCAGGCGTTTCTCAAAATCACCTCGATACTTAGTGCCTGCTAGTAGCGCGCCCATGTCTAAACTATAAACAGTGGCGTTCTCAAGTACCGTTGGCACTTGCTCTTCAACGATCTTTTTCGCTAGGCCTTCAGCTATCGCGGTTTTACCGACCCCAGCCTCACCAACATAGAGCGGATTGTTTTTGCGACGACGAGAAAGAATTTGAATAGTACGTTCTACCTCTCGCTCACGACCGATCAGAGGGTCGATATGACCCTGCAAGGCTCGCTCATTTAAATTGACGGTATAAGCTTCCAGCGGCCCTTCTTTTTGCTCCAGATCTTCGGCGGGGTTTTCTTCCAGATTCGGCAAACCATCTAAATCTTCTGAATCTCGAGTAACCCCATGAGAAATATATGAAACTGCATCGAATCGCGTCACGTTTTCGCGATCTAGGTAATAGGCAGCAAAACTATCTTGCTCAGAGAAAATCGCGACCAGCACATTCTCGCCCTCGACTTCGTTTTTACCGGAGCTCTGGACGTGGACAATTGCTCGCTGTAAAACACGCTGAAAACCAATGCTGGGTTGTGTTTTAAGTTCGGTTTGCTCCTCGATCTGCGGCACATTGTCAGCCAGATGAATCTTTAGGTCCGCACGCAGTTTGTCAATATCGGCACGACAAGCCTGTAAGACCGCCATCGCAGAACCATTGTCGAGCAATGACAATAACAAGTGCTCGGTGGTGACAAATTCATGACGCGCTTCGTGCGCCACTTGTACCGCCATATTTAAGGATTTTTCTAGCTCTTTAGAGATCATGTACTACTCGTCCTCTTTGCCGTTTGATTCGGGTTCCATTGTGCACTGTAATGGATGCTGATTCTGGCGCGCAAACTCCAACACTTGCTCTACCTTTGATTCGGCTATCTCACGGGTATAGATACCGCAAATTCCAGCCCCTTTTTGGTGAACATGCATCATTATCTGACCGGCGCGCTCCTCGGAATGATGGAAAATGCTCATTAAAACTCGAATCACAAATTCCATCGTTGTGTAATCGTCATTCAACAATATCACGCGATAAAGCGGTGGTTTCTTAAGTTTTGGTTTGGCAGTTTCTAATGCCAAATCATCATTATGTAGTGGTTCTGGAAAGTCACTCATGGTTACTTCTATGAATATTTAGTTCACCAGCTAATTCGCTCGCGATGTGCTAAGCGCCGTTAGCTTCTATTCTGCTAGCTGAATTCAGTTTTTCAAGCGCTTTTTACTGGACGATGAGTCCATTAAATATAAGTAATGTTCGCTCTGGCTTGACCTTTTTATTACAAATCGGTTTACTTGCCGAATCAAATTATTACAGCTAATTTGATTCGGGCTGTGAAGCGGTACCAAAAAAAAATAACAAGGCTTTGCATTCAAATAAGCCGGGGATTTACACCGGGATAACAATAACGCGAGGACAGTAACATGATGTCTAGAGGAACCGTTAAATGGTTCAACTCTTCGAAAGGGTTTGGGTTTATAGAGCCACAGGGAGGGGGTTCAGATGTATTTGCACATTATTCGGAAATTGATATGGACGGCTACAAGACTTTAAATGAAGGTCAAGAAGTCGAATACGAATTACACGATGGTGATAAAGGCCCTAAAGCGGTCAAAATCAAAGCAGCATCAGACTAGCTTGTATATGTGCAGTACGCCAGCGACATATTACCTCGCTGGCTAAAACTGAAGTAAATAAACGTTGGCCTAGAAAACGTTCAAGCTTTCTTTGAACGGATTCATCATAGCTCAGCGCACATTCAAATTAGTTTCCCATCAATCGTCGAACGACTTGAATAGCTCGACCATATAACTATGGTCGAGCTTTACTGCGTTGACTTTCTATAATGACGTTATAGAGCGTCGATCAGTGCGTTAAACGTCGAGCTAGGCCGCATAGCCTCGTTGGCTTTTTCTTGGCTGGGATAGTAATACCCATCAATATCGACCTCAGCACCCTGTGCGGCGTTCAGTTCATCGATGATGGATTGCTCCTGCGCGCTCAAGGTGTCTGCGAGCTCTGCGAATTTGGCTTTTAGGTCGGCGTCTTGATCTTGTTCTGCCAAAGCTTGTGCCCAATACATCGCCAGGTAAAAGTGACTGCCTCGGTTATCAAGCTCATTCACCTTACGTTTAGGTGATTTTCCTTCGGTCAACAAACGGCTGGTCGCGGCATCGAGCGTGTCGGCCAAAATTTGAGCCTGCTTGTTTTCATATACATCAGCCAGATGCTCGAGCGAAGCTGCAGTGGCAAGAAACTCACCGAGTGAATCCCAGCGCAGATGCCCTTCCTGATTAAATTGCTGCACATGTTTCGGCGCTGAACCGCCAGCCCCGGTTTCAAACAAGCCGCCACCATTCATCAGTGGCACGATTGATAACATTTTAGCGCTTGTGCCAAGCTCTAAAATCGGGAATAAATCGGTCAGATAATCACGTAACACATTACCAGTGACGGAAATCACATCAATGTCCTGAGTAATTTGCTCAAGGGTATAACGCGTTGCTTCGGCCGGAGACATGATCAAAAAGTTCAAGCCTTCGGTATCGTGATCTTTAAGATAATCTTTGACCTTGATAATTAACTGAGCCTCATGAGGGCGATTTTTATCAAGCCAGAAGACGGCGGTCGAACCAGTCTTGCGAGCTCGATTTACCGCCAGCTTAACCCAGTCTCGAATTGGTGCGTCTTTGACCTGACACATGCGCCAGATATCGCCTTTTTCAACTGCATGTTCAAATAAAATCAATCCTGATTCTTCATCAATCACACGCATATAGCCGTCGTACTCCATCTCATAGGTTTTGTCATGCGAGCCATATTCTTCGGCCTTCTGTGCCATCAAGCCAACATTAGCTACGCTGCCAATTTTAGTTGGATCAAGCGCGCCATTAGCTTTACAAAAGTCGATCACTTCTTGATAAATATAGGCGTAGGTACTCTCAGGGATAACCGCCTTGGTATCCTGAAGCTCGCCATCCATATTCCACATTTTGCCGGAACTGCGAATCATCGCGGGCATTGAGGCATCAACAATTACATCGCTAGGCACATGCAGGTTGGAGATACCTTTGTCTGAATCAACCATGGCAATCGCCGGGCGATTCTCATAACAAGCCATAATGTCTTCTTCAATTCGCTTGCGAAGTGGCCCTGAGATTTGCTCGATGGTGTTGTACAAGTTACCCAAGCCATTGTTTGGTTGCACATTAAGCTCATCGAACAACGTGGAGTATTTCTCGTAGACATCTTGATAGAACACAGTGACGCAGTGACCAAACACAATCGGGTGTGAAACTTTCATCATGGTAGCCTTGACGTGCAAACTAAATAACAAATCATTGGCTTTGGCATCATCAATTTGCTCAGCATAAAATTGACGCAGCGCTCGCTTACTCATAAACATAGCGTCGATCACTTCACCAGCAAGCAACTTTAGGCCACTTTGTTTGATTGTGCTATTGCCGAAGGAATCAGTGAATTCAATTTTTACCGAACAGTCATCAGAGACTGTCATTGAGCGCTCAGAACTGCGAAAGTCGCCGCCGTTCATGGTGGCCACATGGGTCTTCGAGCTGGATAACCACTCGCCCATATTGTGCGGATTTTGGCGAGCATAATTTTTCACTGACGCCGGCGCGCGACGATCGGAATTACCTTCACGCAATACCGGGTTTACATTACTGCCTTTGACCTTTTCATAAGTAGCTCGGATCTTCTTTTCTTCTTCGTTTTCAGGATCATCAGGGAAATCAGGAATATCAAAGCCTTTAGCCTGCAGCTCAGCGATTGCCGCTTTGATCTGCGGAATCGACGCACTGATGTTCGGTGTCTTAACCACATTGGCATGTGGCTCAAGTACTAATTCTCCTAACTCAGCCAGGGCATCGGCGCTTTCTTGACCGTCTTTTAAATAGTCAGCAAAGTTAGCTAGAATCCGCCCTGCCAGGGAGATATCTTTAGTGCCGATTTGAATGCCACCGGCCGCGGTAAACGCTTTGAAAATTGGCAGCAAAGATCGCGTGGCCAGCGCAGGTGCTTCATCCGTTAAAGTATAAAAAATAGTTGGCTGTGCAGATGTCATTGATGTTTTTCTCGTGCTCAATAATTTAGATGGGGTTGAGTATGGGGAACGGTACTAGCGGCAAAGGCTTGCTACTAAACTGACAAAATGACGGTGTGTCGACCAAAAGCTGGGAGTTAGCTCGCTGTAAACCTACTAGAGGCATGCTTGTTAGCTTGCTAAAAGCTTGGCTGATTTAACTGTCTCTGGCAGACCCCAAAAACGCGGCAAGGATAGCACAAAAGTGTAAAATCAGCATTGCGAAAGCCTCCGGTGACCCTATTAATAGCTCGTTGGATCTAGGCATCTCTCAATAAGCGTAAAAAGTAGACAAAATTATGTGGAACCCAGACGTCACTGTCGCCGCCATCTGTGAACACCAAGGCCGATTCCTTTTGGTCGAAGAAATGTCCAAATCGTCTGGCCAGATAGTCTTCAACCAACCTGCCGGTCACCTCGAACAAGGCGAGACCATCGTTGCGGCGGTGATTCGCGAAACGCGTGAAGAAACTTGCTGTCATTTTACGCCTGAGGCTATCGTTGGTCTTTATCGATTGGAGGCGGCCAATGGCAAGACCTATATTCGCTATACCTTTTGTGGCTCAGTGTCGGCACCCGATGAATCCTTAGAATTAGATCCGGATATTAGCTGTACGCATTGGTTAAACGCTGATGAAATTAAAGCGCTGCCCAACCTGCGTAGCCCGTTAGTTAACCAGTGTATTGAAGACTATCTGGCGGGAATTCGATACCCACTTGATCTGCTGCGCGAGTTAGATTCAAGCTTATGAGCGCATCTAATCTAAAAGCCTCACAAGACACCAAGGTCGTAGTTGGCATGTCCGGCGGTGTTGATTCGTCCGTTGCGGCACATCTTCTGATCGAACAAGGCTATCAGGTAGCCGGTATGTTTATGAAGAACTGGGAGGAAGACGATACCGAGGAATATTGTGCCGCCGCCGCTGACTTAAAAGATGCCGCCCAAGTTTGTGAACGCTTAGGCATCGATCTGCATGAAGTTAACTTCGCCCATGAGTACTGGGAGAATGTCTTCGAGCATTTTCTTAAAGAGTACCAGGCTGGTCGCACACCAAACCCAGACATCTTATGCAATAAGGAAATCAAGTTTAAAGAGTTCTTATTACAAGCTGAAACACTCGGAGCTGACTACATCGCTACTGGCCATTATGTTGCGCGAAGTCACTCTGGCGGTGGTCATTCAAACCACGAGGCAGCGCTGCTGCGCGGAGCAGATCATAATAAAGATCAAAGCTATTTTTTGTATACCCTGCAGCAGCATCAACTCAATAAGAGTTTGTTCCCCTTAGGTGAAATTGAAAAACCAAAAGTTCGCGCTATTGCCGATGAACAGGGTTTCGTAACACACGACAAAAAAGATTCCACCGGCATTTGCTTTATTGGTGAGCGCCGCTTTAAAGATTTTTTGAGCACCTACCTAAAGCCGAACCCAGGCAACATGGTTGATGATAAGGGCAGCAAAGTCGGTGAGCATGATGGCTTGATGTATTACACCTTAGGCCAGCGCCATGGCCTGAATATTGGTGGCCCTGGCGAAGCTTGGTATGTCGCCGACAAAGACCTAGCTAATAACGAACTATTGGTTGTGCAAGGCCATGATCACCCAGCCATGCTCAGTAACAAAGTGATCGCAAATGCGCTCGATTGGGTCAGTGCTACACCGCCTAAAAAGGGCGATTGCTTAACAGCAAAAACTCGCTATCGACAGGCCGACCAAAGCTGCACAATCACAGCTATCGAATCAGATCGCATTGAAGTTGAATTTGATACTCCACAACGAGCCGTAACGCCAGGCCAAGCATTGGTATTTTATGAGGGTCGCCATTGTTTAGGCGGCGGCACCATTCAGACGGCTGAGTAATCAAAAACTCTCTGGAAGCTGTTTCATAACTCCTGCATGGCGATCATACGAGGCAAAAATAGCTTCTAATGTAAGCGCTAGTGAAAATTTCTCGAATGCGCGCGAAAGCTAGGTAAGGCTTCATCGTGTTTTTGAATATAGCTGGCGATCACATTGGCGACGCCTTGTTCGTGTTCGATGGTGCCTTTAATGTAGAGAATTCGGCCCGTCAGAATTTGCTGGCGAAAACGGTTTTGTACGCCCGTCCATAGAATCACATTCATATTGCCGGTTTCATCCTCCAGGGTCATAAAGATCACACCACTGGCTGTACCCGGGCGTTGACGACCAGTAACAACACCCGCCACTTCAATCAAACCTTTATTGCGTTTTTCTAATAAACGGTTTGCGGTGGTACAACGATTAAACGGGTAGTGCGCGCGGAGAATCTCCATAGGATGGTGCTTTAATGAGACACCACGCGCATGATGATAATCGGCTAACAAGGTTTCTACCCGTGTTAAATCGGCGATGAAGTTGGCATTGTTTTGCTGCTGCGTGCCCAAACCATCATCATATTGCAATGAGTGCCAATAAGCGCGGCGGCGATTTTGTTCAAAGAGATGAAAAGCGTCGGCGTTTACTAACTTACCCAACTCCGCATCATTAAACAGCCGCCGTCGTTTCACATCGTTTAAATCTTGAAACGGTTTACTGCAACGAGATCGCATGGCTTTGTTAGCGCTTTTTTCGCTCACACCTTTGACTAATCTTAAGCCTAAACGCAATGCTTTAAACCCATCCTGGTATTGCAGATCATGATCCCAATTACTATGAACAATACAAATCGGCAATACCTTAATGTTGTGCCTTCTGGCATCCTGAATAAGTTGAGATGGCGAATAAAAACCCATTGGCTGGCTATTGAGCAAGCCAGCATAAAACGCAATGGGATGATAGAGCTTTAACCAGGAAGACAAGTACACCAGCAAAGCAAAACTGGCTGAGTGTGACTCTGGAAAACCATAATTACCAAAACCAAGAATTTGCTTAAACAAGCGTTCTGCAAAATCTAATTCATAGCCGCGAACTAACATGCCATTAATCAGTTTGTCGCGGAATTGCTCAAGATTACCGTTCTTACCCCAGCTTGCCATCGCTCGCCGCAATTGATCAGCCTCGCCACCTGAAAAGCCGGCCGCGACCATGGTCAGCTTAATCACCTGTTCCTGAAAAATTGGTACACCTAAGGTGCGTTTTAAGACGGCTTTAATTTGATCATTGGCGTATTCAATAGGCTCCAAACCATCCCGTCGTTTTAAATAAGGATGCACCATGCCACCTTGAATTGGTCCAGGCCGAACGATGGCGACCTGGATCACCAGATCATAAAAACTGCGCGGCTTAAGCCTCGGCAGCATCGACATTTGCGCACGTGACTCAACTTGAAATACACCAATGCTATCGCCTGCACAAAGCTGGTCATAAACTCGCGGATCTTCGCGCGGAATATCCTGAACCATTAGTGGTTTATCGGCATCACGGCTAATCATAGCAAGCGCGCGTTGAATCGCACTGAGCATACCCAATGCCAAAACATCCACTTTTAACAAGCCAAGTATCTCTATATCGTCTTTATCCCATTGAATCACGGTTCGATCCACCATCGCCGCGTTTTCAATCGGCACTAGATTACTAATTGGCACTTCGGTAATTAAAAAGCCACCGACATGTTGCGATAAATGCCGCGGCGTGCCCATGATTTGCTTAACCAATAAAGTAAAGTAACGACCAAGATGGCCATCAGCATCAAGTTGATGATTTTTTATGTGCTGTTCAAGAGTATCGATCTTGTCCCACCAGGCCATAGACTTATTGATTAACTCAATTAAGTTCAATGACAAACCTAAGGCTTTGCCGACATCACGAATAGCGCTTTTACGCCGATAGCTAGTCACGGTTGCTACTAAGGCAGTGCGCTTACGGCTGTACTTGTTGTAGATATATTGAATCACTTCTTCACGCCGTTGATTTTCAAAATCCACATCGATGTCAGGCGGCTCATTGCGCTCTGGCGAGATAAAACGCTCAAACAATAACTCATGCCGATTAGGATCAACCTCGGTGATATATAAGCAATAACAAACTGTTGAGTTGGCTGCGGAGCCGCGCCCCTGACATAAAATACCTTGCTCACGCGCAAAGGCGACAATGTCATAGACGGTCAAAAAATAATATTCATAAGCCAAGAGTCGAATGATGCGCAATTCATAGCGAAGCTGTTTAATCACTTTGCTCGGCACTCCTTCAGGCCAACGTTTACGCGCCCCAGCGACACTCAATTGGCGCAAATAGGTGTTTGGGCTTAAGCCTTTGGGCACCAGCTCCTTAGGATATTGATAACGCAACTCATCCATCGTGAACTCACAAAACTCAGCAATGCGTTGTGATTCAAGCAGCAACTCTATGGGGTATTGGCGCTTCAATAGCCTTAGTGGTCGTAAGTATCGCTCGGCATTGCCTTGTCGCTTGGCCTGCAATTTCTGCACCGTGGTCTTTAAGCGAATGGCGGTGAGCGTATCTTGCAGAGGCTTGCGCGATTTACAGTGCATGTGCACATCATTGCAAGCCACCATATTTAGCTTTAGCTGCCTGCTTAATTGCTCACAATGCAGATAGTGCTGCTGATCTGCACTTTGCCAGAATAGCTCTACTCCAAGCCATAAGCGTTGCTTAAACATTCGCGCCAAAACTTTGCCATGCACTTCATCTTTAAGCTGACGGCCCGGTAACCAAATCGCTAAACAATGCTGTAAACCAAACCGCAGGTCTTCAATGGCAAGCGCATACTCACCTTTGGGGCTGCATCGGCGACTTTTGGTGATCAGCGCTGAAATTTCCTGATACGCTATTCGGCTCGGTGCCAGTAACACCAGTTTGAGTTTATGATCACCGTCATCAATACAAAACTCACTGCCAATAATTAATTTAATATCGCAAAGCTGGCTGGCTTGATAGGCTTTGACAATGCCGGCATAAGAGCATTCGTCGGTAATCGCAATAGCGGAATAACCCAGCTCAGCAGCACGCTCTACTAACTCAACCGGGCTCGATGCTCCGGTGAGAAAGCTGTAGTGGGATTTCGCATGCAGTTCGGCAAACATAACAACACCAAACCATGATTAGGCGAACAAGCCGTGCAGATACCAACTGCGTTGAAGGTGCTCATAATATACCCAGGCAAGCTGCCCACTTGGCTGGCGAGCAATATAATAATCACGGCTTTGTAGCTGCTTCCACCAATGGCTATTCACTCGATGCGGCCCGTGGATCAGGTTTTCTTGCCGAACCACAGCTAGTTTTTCAGGTTGCTTTAATAACCAGACAGGCTCATCTTTAATCCCATAGTCACTGTGGCTCTCTGCTATCTGGTGTGAGCCACTCTGATGAGTATAAGGGTATTGCTGATTTGCGAGCTCAGGCAAATGCTCGTTCAAGGCAGCGACCTTAAAAAGCGCGTCGTGACCTAAACGACTAGCCAGCTTTTCGATCAGTTGATTAAACGCCTCCAGATCTGGCTTCGGATTAAACAAATCATTGTTAAACAGCGTCTCACAAATTAACGCATCGCTATGCAGTTCAATCGAAGAAAAAGCGCTCTTAAACTCTTTATTGGCTAACTTTAAATCGCTTAGCTCTTTAAACGTAGCCACATCAGCCTTGGTGCTACTAAGGCTAATTGTGTCAACACTAACTAAACGTTGGTCTTCTTTATAAAAGCGCCAGGCAAAGCTTTGACAGACTAGTTGTCGCTCTTGAATAAACGCCACCAGCTCGGTTAATAGGCGTAGCAATTGTTGGTCTATCCATGTTTGGTTAGAAATTGGCTGGGCAAAATCCACCGTGCGTTTAAACACTTCTTTAGGCGCTATAAATTCCTTGGGGTCAGCTAGCTTGCCTAATAATTGATCCAGATAGATAAGCAATTCTTGCCCAAAACGCTGACCCAATTCTTTGTGACTAATCGAGAGAATATCTTGCAGCTGTGTAAAACCACATTGCTGTAATTGCTTTAACATTTGATCGCTCAACTCAAGATGCTCTAAAAAAGCCTGTCTCAAACGTTGAGTGCTTAACTGCACATTCCAATCAATGTCTTCATCCACATAAAAACTGAGCACATAAGCAGCTTTCGGTGTACTGGCAAAACCCAGGGCGCTATCGAGCCGAAGCTCCTCCAAGCCATGACAAATCAAATGCTTTAAATGTTGGCTGCCCTTAAACAATTTTAAGCTACGACCAACCTCGAGCAATAAAGTATCGGCTTTGTAGATATGCACATTTGCGGTGAAGCGATACGCCCATTCACTGAGCATTAACAGCTTGGCCTGTTCTCGCTTTACTTGACGTTCTACAAAACGTAAGTCTGGACATAAAATTAATGCCTGGCTAAGGCTTTGCTTATTAGTAACACCTTCGGATACAGCAGCCAATGTGGCTTGCCAGACTATTTGCTGCTCGGTAACCGCCAACAGCGCTTGCTCTTGCCAGCGTAAGCCAAGGCTATTTAATGACAAATAAGGCAGGCGCAGACAAAGCCAGGCATCATCATTATTAAGCTGCTTTGTACGATGAGAAGTACTTGTCTTCGGCGCCAGCATTCTCATTGTTCTTGAATGGCGAGCTTGCTACCAGTAATGAGTTTTGTTACTGATGGTAATTGTTGGCTTTGGTTTAACTTACGCTGATGGCTCTTATTTGGCTGATGGCTCTTATT
>CAYVYS010000031.1:0-22908 GCA_964455815.1 uncultured Gammaproteobacteria bacterium | reverse complement strand
GCTGATGGCTCTTATTGAGCTGATGGCTCTTATTGAGCTGATGGCTCTTCACCGGGAGCGATTGAGTGTCGATTCTTTGCCATTGCTCATAGTATGGAGATAAGGAGACCGCACATTCTTGCCCGCCCCAGGCCATTGGCTGCTTATTGATTTTGATTTGCAGTTTGTTAGTAGTGCTGGCTTGTAGTTGTAAGCGCAGTTTGGCAGCCGAAGCATGTCGTAAACACTCGCTATGCCGGAAGTGCACTAACCAGGAATGGCTCCGTTCAACAGCTAATTGCAGACGGCGGCTAGCGCGCTGTTCCAACGCTTGTTTGCCGGTCCAAATAAACACGGCGGCGCAGCAATCGGCTTTCAATGCTTGCTCGGCACACCATAAAACATCAGCTAGGCTATGGCTTTCAACCAGAGTCAGTCGATTAATATCGAGTTCTTCTTTAAGCAAAGCGTGAGCGTGTGGCTGATAAGGCGGTGCAATCCAAAGCACCTCTTTTTGTTGTGTATTGATAAGCGATTTCAGTGCCGGCAACATTAACCTTAGCTCACCAACACCAGGTTCTTGCAAAGCTATTTCGCTTGTAGTGTTCGTTGGCCAACCGCCCACCGCTAAGCTTTCGTTTAAAAATGAAAAGCCCGTATCAATAACATTGTCTTGATATTCAGCGCCATAACTATTGTGAACCGCGCCTGAGGATTGCGCAAAATGCCAAAGCCCCTGGCGAATGCCTTGCTGCAACTCTTCTTTTAGAACTTTTCTTGAGCCTTCCTTTAGCTCTTCTTTTGGCTTCTTAAATAAAGGGTTTGTGAATTTAGCAGGCTGCATCGTTCGAATTATTAAATCAAAATATACTGTATATATTAACAGTATATGCAGCACAGTAAAGTACTTTTAGAGGCAAAAAGTGAAAGAAGAGAAATAACCCAGGGAGTTTGCGAACTTAACGTCCAGCGGCTTCTAATATGACCTTCGCGGTCATTAAATCCAAATGCGCACCGCCGCCATTTTTAAACACAGTGATTTCATCATCGCTTTCGCGCCCGGCTTGGCCAGCCACTAGCGAATAAAAGTCGCCGAGCACATCATCGATCTGAATAAGCCCCTGCTCTAAGGGGATTTTTAGCTCACCGATATGATCAAGCGTGGTGTCAAAACAATCAACAAAAATCGAAGCTCGCCGAATAAGCTCATCATTTGCTTCGCGCATATCGGCGGTAAAGGCACCAATCAAATCAACATGGGTACCAGGTGACAAGTAAGCACCATCCAACACAGGTGTTGACGCGAAAGTTGCACTGGCAATTATGTCAGCATGCGCACAAGCCTCCGGTAGATTCTTGGCAGCATTGACCTGATAGCCCTGCACAGAGAGTTTAGCCGCAAGTGACTCGGCTCGATCAGCCGTGCGGTTCCAGATTTCAAATTGCTTCAGCGATGGCAGAATCGACTGATAGGCATGCACCAGGCTTTCGGCCACTACACCAGCCCCGACAATCAGCACCCTTTCGCTATTCGGTCGAGCAAGTAAGCTGGTGCCCAGAGCTGAATCCGCGGCGGTTTTCCAATAGGTGATTAATTGATTATCGATCAGCGCTCGTGGTGTACCATTGATTTCATCGAAAACCAACATGGCGCCTTGCACACTGGGTAAACCTTTGGCTGTATTTTCCGGCATTACAGTAACGGACTTAACTCCAATGCCAACACCTTCTAGCCAAGCAGCACGACTCAAAAGAGTATTTGCACCCTGACTAAGAAATTGATCAGATAACACAGCGGGCTTAATGGTATGCCCTTGCCTTAGGGCATCAACAACTAACGGCCAAGAGAGCTTATTGGCAACATCGTCTGCTGAGATATAGACAAGCTGCGCCAAGGAAGAATATTTAACTGAGGGAGAAAAATTCGGCCTGAACGAAAATTCTTATGATGCAGACCAATTATTAAAACCAGGTTTAGCGTCTCGCTTTATCTGCTCGTTGTGAGACTTCTGCAGCTTTGCGTCTTTAAGTGGTACTTGATAATCACAGTACGGATACTTTCGGCACATTAAGAATTTCTCGCCAATTCGGTCGCCTTTGACAGCCACTTTTGTAACGACCTCGCTGTGGCATTTAGGACAGCTTCGCAATCGCGAGAAGTCAGTTACCGAGGCACCATCGATGGTTAGCTGAGATTGATGCGTGGGCGATGCAACAGTGCGTTTCTTAACTGCTTTGCCAGTGATCAAACGCCGTAAATCAATTCCCTGGTAATCTTGTCGGATATCAAAGTAGAACAACTTTAACTTCGATTCTTTACATACGTCAGCAACAGTTTCTTCTCGCTGACGATCGGCTTTCTTGCCACTTTTATCCTCGAATTTTTCGAGCTGGATCACACCGAAAATTGACATGTCTTGCTGATTACAAATCACGTAATCAAAAAATTGATCTGCCAGAGCTTTGCGGATTTTTTTGGCTTTCATCCATGTAGTCGCGGGCGTTGTTTCCACAACGTCGACCATACGTACCTTTGCAAAGACGAAATATTCTTCGCTTAAGTTATCGATCAAACGATCAAAAAAAGTTCTTTCAGCCGCATTCATTAAACGGCTTTTGCGCTGTAAAGCAGAACTAAACATTTATATATCCGTCTCCCCACCAGCAAGTCGCCCATGCTTTGGTGTCTAATAGCCAGGTTCGTCTAAGGAACCATCCCTCTTTATTTTTCAATCACAGAGATTCTAGCAACAAATCTCCAACCCAAGCGCCCATCTATTTAGACCCCGTAAGCGCCCTACCCGTGCTCGTTGTTCTGTTAAATTGCTTTGTTATACAAGAGGCAACCTCAATGAAGAGCAGAAAAAGCCAGCGGTTCAATACTAAATCGCTCGCCTTTAACAATATTCTACTATTTTTGGCTTAAATTTAAACCAGTAAAATCGCATGAAAATGCGAGTTTTTATGCCAAATGCTCTGTTTAGATAGATTTTCGTCCAGTTTCTCGTTTTAAATATGGCCGTTTTCAGGGTCGCTGCTAAAAAGACTTGCCGGGCAATTCATCATGTAATAAACAAGGTAAAACGGTATATTTGTCACAAATAGCCGGTTTAACGATGTTTACTTAAACACTTAGGTGCCATCCCTTCCATGCAATTAAAGCGTGAATTTGTCCAGCTCGGTGCTCATAGAGTACCTTGGCTGCAAATCAATCATCCGAATACGCCGCAAACGATACACTTTGCAGGCGCGAACGGCTTCCCAGTCGCGTCATACTTACCTTTTTTCGAGCAGCTAGCTACACACTATTGCCTGTCTGCAATGGATAATCGCGGTGCCTGGCCACAGCGCAGCCGCCCTCCATTGGGTTTCGGGATGCCCGGATTCGCCAAAGATTGGCTATCCGGGTTGGAGCAACACTCGCAGTCTGTTGTCATCGGCATGGGGCACTCACATGGCGCTCAGGTCACAGCACTGGCGGCGCTGCAGCAACCTGAGCGATTCTCCAGACTGGTGTTGATAGAACCGGCTACGTTGCCTAATCCATGGATAGATCTGGTCTATCGCTATCTACCTAAAGCACTGATCTACCAACTCATGCCGTTTATTAAACGAACCAGGAATCGACAGCGAGAATGGCCGAGCCGAGACGCTTTTATCGAACGTTATCAGAACCATCCGACATATCGACTCTTCGAACGGGCGAGTTTAGAGGCCTACGCGAGTTTCGGCTTAAAAAAAAAGAGAGATGCTGGCTTTGAACTCGTATTCGACCCGAGTTGGGAAGATTATATTTTCCGCAAAATCCGTTTTGCCTGGCATATTATGCGCAAATTAGAACACCCTACCTTGCTAATTCGCGGTGCTAATAGTTCGCTACTGAGCAGTGATGCTTTTAAAAGATTTAATCAGAGTCTGCCGAGTAATGTCACAGCAATAGAATTTGAAGATGCTCATCACCTTCTTCCTCAGGAACAAAGTCAGCGTACCGCTGAGGCTGTACTGGATTGGCTAAGTTCCTGAACTTCTATGAGCTTGTCTTAGCAAGCGTAAACAAATTTAGCTTCGTCATCGTTGCTGGCGAGAAAACCGAGATATTCATCCATTCCAGCAAATTGCGATTTAGCAACGCTTTGAGGCGTATTATCGCGCGTAATCAGCTTTCGTAACCAAACCGGGCCGGCCTGCTGCATGAAGTCACGAATTAACTCACGAGTTCTCAGATTTGTACTTAGATAATACAAATCGATCAAACTTCCCCCAAGCCTGTCGAAAGGCACGTCAATCACCTTTAGATTGGCTGCAGACTCTATGTCTTTAATTGCGTCAAGCGCATGTAACATTTGCGGCTTTACATTCATCTTATTTAGACCTCTAACCAAGTGACCTGCCTATTTCAGGTCAGTAAAATCTGGACTGCTTGTGTTGTCCACCCACGGTTACAGTACCCCCTTTCTTTAAGACAGTAAAAGATGCCAATTCCTGTCATGGACTTTGGTCTGAACGACATTTTTTTGCTTGTCAGACGTCAGTCACATTCGGTCGGAAGATGACGTAGCTCAGGCTTATTGAAGTCCTTTAATTTGAGCTCAGCCAAAGTGTCGTAAAATCGCTGAAAGTCTTGCCCACACTCGCTTAACAGCGATTTCAACTGCGGAATTAAACTCTGATAAGTGGAGTATGCAGCCAGGCGAGCATTATTCACAGGCTGCATTAGCCATTGGTCGAACCAACCCTTTCCGCCCCACTTTGACACCCTTAAATGACGATAATTGTCATAGAATTTGACCAGTTTTGACTGCTTTGCCACTCGTTTTTTTTGCAACATCTGTCCACTATTGTAAATGTTTTGCAATTCCTTCTTTAACTCAGCGATCAAGTTGTCAAAATCTGCTTCAGCACGTTTGCGTGCCTGATACTGCGCTAGATCTTGTGGCGCATTTTGTTGCAGCCAGCGTTCCATACCAGCGTCAGCAACCACCGTTGCAAACCCTTCGTTAAGCTCGCTCCAACCGTTCCAATACAGCTTTTGATGAGCCAATTCATGAATCAGGGTTTCGATTAAATAATGATCTCCATAGCGAAACATGGACGAAAGTAAAGGATCTCTAAACCAACCCAAGGTTGAATAGGCGACCGCACCTCCTACATAGGTTTCCATACCCTTTTGTTGAAGCGTCTGAGCATACCTCTCAGCCCTTTCTTTGGAAAAATAGCCTCGATAAGACGCACAACCAATAACCAAATAACACCATTGTTGAGCGTGTAAGGAAAATTCCTGTGCTGCAACTACGTTCCAAACCGGGAAGTCGCGCCCTAGGTCGACATAGGCGCGATAGCTTTTGGTCTTCGGCAGGCCCAGCTCTTGGTGAGCAAAGGCTAACACCTTTTGGCTGAGCTGCAGTTGAGCTCTTAAATCTTGGTTGAGTTCTGTGCCCTTCAGCACGCGCTTAACTGGTTGACGTTTGAGCATCAGGCGGCTGTGTCCGCTAACACTTTGTCCGTAGTAGCTAATTTGGCTGCATCCGGTCAGCCAAATCACCAATAAGCAAGCAATAAAACCCTTGTAGAACAAAATGGCAGCCTTACTCTTTTGCTTTTATTTGTGTAGCCCTCAATAGCATTCGACGTTTCTAATACGCTCTGGCTTACTCTTGCTCTGGTTCAGAAAAGACCAGCTGATATTGATGAGATTGAAAGTCGATTAAATCGCCGGCCACCAATTTGCAGCGCTTTCGTTGCTCGACCTGCCCATTGACTTGCACTTGCCCAGCATCGATAAGCTGCTTAGCTTCGCCACCCGATCCGACCAAGCCGTGGAACTTAAGTACCTTGTAGAGTTCCACGGGCTCGCGATTAATTTCAATTTGCTCAACCATTGTTCTCAATTGTAGCACTTGTTAAGTGCTTTGGTTTGGCCGGTTGATCAGATACACTTGCCTGATAACCACAACTAAAAACCCATACATAGGAAGCAGCCGATATGGCCGAAGCGCTGCATAGTCAACACACAACGACCTTCCCTGAGTTGCTGCGACAAGCTCGTGCCAGCGTAATTATCTCGACTTATCAAGCCGGGAAGCTGATTTTATTAAGAGCGGCGCAGGATAATCTCAATACCCATTTCGTTAGCTTGCAAAAACCAATGGGGGTTGCGTTTCAGAACGGCCGATTGAGCGTAGGTTCAGGGCCGCGCGTGATTGACTACTTCAACATGAGCAATGTTGGGCCTAAAGTTGAGCCAGTGAATACGCATGACGGTGCTTTTCTAGCACGGCAAACTCATGTGACTGGCGATATTGATATCCATGAAATGGGTTTCGATGATGACGAACAACTTTGGATCGTCAATACCAAGATGTCGTGCCTGTGCACGCTAGATATCAAGCACAGCATCGTGCCGCGTTGGCGACCGCCTTTTATCTCGGGCTATGACCTAACCGACCGATGCCATCTTAATGGACTCGGGATGCGCGATGGAAAACCTAAATACGTTAGCGCTCTGGGCACCACTGACACCGCCGCAGGCTGGCGCGCCAATAAAGCCTTCGGTGGCATGATCATGGATATCGACAGCAATGAGATGATCATCGATGGATTATCGATGCCGCATTCGCCGCGTTGGTATCAAGGCAAGCTATGGGTTTTAGAATCCGGTGCTGGGCACTTAATTACCGTCGACCCTCAAACCGGCGAGAAAACGGTGGTCGCTGAAGTACCCGGATTCTGTCGCGGCATCGATTTTATAGAGCGCTACGCGCTTATTGGTTTATCCGAGGTTCGAGAAACGGCCGTATTCGCTGGCTTGCCGCTGACTGAACGCGAGCAAGATCGCAAATGCGGGGTTTGGATTGTGGACATCACCAATGGCGAAACCGTTGGTTTCTTAGTTTTTTCTGGCGGCGTGCAAGAGATTTTTTCTGTGCAAGTAGTGCCTTTTGCATACCCAGCCTTACTAGATATGGATGATCCAATACTGAATACGTCTTATTCCATCCCCGACGAGTCAATTAAAGAGTTTACCCCACCAAACCCAACGCAACTGAAAATCGAAACGGCCATCGCGCATCATCGCCGTCGAGAATACGATAAGGCCATTGAAGCGTATCGCGAAATACTCATAGGCGATCATGACAATGTGCTAGTACTTTACCACTTAGGCGTTGCACTATCTGATACAGAGCAATGGGATGAAGCCATTGCGGTCTTGGAGAAAACCATTTCATTGCAAAGCAACCACGCCGAGGCGCACAATAGTTTGGGGCATGCCTGGGCTGGTAAGCTCGAGTTCGACAAAGCGCTCAAAGCGTATGACGATGCTATAGCGGCCGACCAAAAATACGCCACCGCACGCTTTAATCGAGGCTGTATCAAGCTCAAACAAGGCGAGCTCAAACAAGGTTGGCCAGACTATGAATGGCGCTGGAATATGCCCACATTTCGCCCGTTTAATTGCCCGCAACCGAAGTGGCAAGGCGAAGACATCAGTGATAAAAAATTGTTGGTACATACCGAACAAGGCAATGGCGATGCACTTCAGTTTGCGCGATTCCTGCCGATGGCACGTGAACGCTGTGCCAAACTCATCGTCGTGTGCACTGAACCACTGCGCTTGATCTTTAAGAACATGGATTGCGTTGATGAGGTTCGCCTCGCAGGCAATCTACCGGCGAACTTATTCGATGTATATTGCCCAATTATGTCGCTTGGTGGCGCGCTGGACATCACACTCGACAATTTACCGAGGACAACGCCGTATTTGTCTATCCCTAAAGAAGTGGTTGTACCAACCTTAGAAGGTAGCAAAGAAAAAGGCAGCAAAGAGAGCAACAAACCCAAAGTCGGGCTAGTCTGGGCTGGCAGCTCAACTCAGCAAGTTAATCATCATCGTTCTTGTCCGATAGACGCAATGCTGGCCATCACCGACGCTAGCGACTTTGATTTTTATAGTTTTCAATTGCCACTAAATCAAGAAGATAAAGACAAGCTGGAGAAGAATCAGGTTCATGATCTGGAAACTGAACTAGTCAGTTATTCGCATACCGGCGCTCTGCTGCAGCAAATGGATTGCATAGTTAGCGTGTGTACTTCAGTAGTGCATTTATCGGGCGCATTGAATATTCCAAGTATTGTCTTGCTTTCACCGCATGCAGATTGGCGTTGGTTAGAAGAAACCGGGGCTAGCACCTGGTACCCCAAAACCGACATCCTTCGTCAGTCTGAGTCTGGTAATTGGCCAGAGTTGATTGAACGTGCCAAACTGTCTTTACAGGAGCGTTTGGCGTAATTCGGTAAGTAGAGTATCAAGTGGCTGAACATCGTCAGCCACCCGATAACAAGCTTATCTAAATGAGTAGTAAGCCTAATTAAGACGTTCCATAACGGTAGTAATGCCCTGACCTAAACCAATACACATGGTTGAGATGCCAAGTGACATATCGCGATCTTGCATTACCGTCAATAAGGAACCTGAGATACGCGTGCCCGAGCAACCAAATGGATGCCCTAGCGCAATTGCGCCACCATGCACATTAACTTTGTCTTCCATATCATCGAGCAAATCGAGATCTTTCAACACGGGCAATGACTGCGCGGCGAAAGCTTCGTTGAGTTCAACGTAATCGATGTCATCCATCGTCATACCTAGCTGATCCAAGGCTTTCTCTGTAGAAGGTACTGGTCCATAACCCATAATCGATGGCTCAACACCAGCGAGTGTTGTGGCCAAAACTTTAGCCTTAGGTTCAAGACCTAATTCTTCAGCTCGCTCGGCTGACATGATCAACATCGCTGATGCGCCATCAGTGATTTGCGAAGACGAACCTGCCGTGACAGTACCACCTTTCGGGTTAAATACCGGGCGTAATGCGGCGAGCCCTTCAAGAGTGGTATCTTCACGAATGGTTTCATCTTGACGCACCATATACGGCGTGCCATTTTCCTGATGCCCCATCACTGGAATGATCTCATTGTCGAATTTTCCATTTGCTCGAGCTTTGGCGGCAAGACGATGCGAGCGCTCGGAGAACTTATCCATATCTTCGCGCTTAATGCCATGCATCATGGCCAGCATTTCGGCCGTCATGCCCATGCTGCCAGCTGCTTTAGCGGCGTACAAGCCTAACTCAGGGTTTGGGTCGACACCTTTGTTCATATCGATGTGCCCCATATGTTCTACGCCACCAACTAAATAAACATCACCAATCCCGGCTTTGATATTCGCTACTGCAGTATGCATCGCTGACATAGACGAACCACAAAGGCGATTCACAGTTTGCGCTGGAATTGTATGCGGCAAACCCGCTAACAGGCTAACAAAGCGAGCAAGATTTACGCCTTGCTCGTCGCGCTGCATCACGCAGCCCCAGATCAAATCATCAATATCTTCCGGGTCCAGGGCTTCATTGCGCGCTAATAAACCTTTGATTACCTCGGCACTTAATTCATCAGCACGAGTGTAACGAAAGCAACCGCCCTTGGATCGACCCATAGCCGTTCGGGCAAAATCAACTACCACCGCATCGCGTGGATCTAAATTTGAATTACTCATAATCTACCTTCCTAAATTTATACGGTGTAATACTTGCCATTATCGGCGGCCAAAGCTCGTTGCGACTCAGTCACCTCATATAGCTTGCCAATGTCTTTGAATTTATCGGCCATAGCAACAAAGTTGTCGATTCCCGTGTTATCAATCCAGCGGAAGATACCACCTCGGAACGGCGGGAAACCCACACCATAAATCAGCGCCATGTCAGCTTCAGCTGGGCTGGCGACGACCTTCTCATCTAAACAGCGAGCCAGCTCAGTAGCCATTGGCACCATCATGCGCGCAATGATTTCATCAGCATCAAATTCGCGCCGCTCACCGGTCACATCCGCTAGCAACTCGTAAGTCTGCTCATCAACGACCTTTTTAGGCTTGCCGCGCTTATCCATTTCATAAACATAAAAGCCCTTGCCGTTCTTTTGACCATACCGATCGTTTTCGTACATCACGTCACCGGCGGTTTTAAAATCTTTGGTCATGCGATCCGGAAAGCCCTCGGCCATCACCGCTTCAGCATGATGACCAGTATCGATACCAATCACATCCATCAGATAAGCCGGGCCCATCGGCCAGCCAAAACGCTCCATCACTTTATCGACTTGCTGAAAGTCAGCGCCGTCTTTTAACAACCCCATAAAACCCGCGAAGTATGGGAACAGCACACGATTAACCAAAAAGCCCGGGCAATCATTAACGACAATCGCTTTTTTACCCATGGCATTGGCGTAAGCGACAGTGCGAGCTATCGCCGTGTCGCTGGTTTTCTCACCGCGAATCACTTCAACCAAAGGCATGGCATGAACCGGGTTAAAAAAGTGCATGCCGCAGAAATTTTCCGGGCGCTTTAAAGCCTCAGCTAAATAGCTAATAGAAATAGTAGAAGTGTTCGAGGCAATAATGGTGTCTTCACTGACTTCGTTTTCAACTTCAGCCAACACGATATGCTTTACTTTGGGGTTTTCAACAACGGCCTCAACCACAATATCGATATCGTCGAAGTTATCATAAGACAAAGTCGGATCGATGTTGGCCAGCACCTCGCCCATTTTTTCAACCTTCATGCGGCCACGATTAACCTGTTTGGACAACAGCTTATTCGCCTCAGAAAGACCTAAGTCCAGGCCTTCCTGATTGATGTCTTTCATTTTAATTGGTGTGCCTTTATAGGATGATTGATAGGCAATACCACCGCCCATAATGCCGGCGCCCAACACAGCAGCACGCTCGACTTTTTTATCGGCTTTTTTCTCCCAGCCTTTGGCAACCTTAGCAATGATCTGATCGCTAATGAACAAACCAACCAAGGCCTCAGCGGCGCTGGTGCCGGCCATTTTAGCGAAACTCTCAGCTTCTATCTTGAGAGCGTCGTCGCGATACTTTCTAGCCGCGGCTTGCATGCAGCTAATTGCTTCAATCGGCGCAGGATAGTTCGGGCCAGCCTTGCCAGCGACAAACGCTTTGGACGTTTCGAAAGCCATCATGGCTTCGGTCTCAGTCAACTTGAGAGGTTCCGATTTTTGATCGCGACGGCTTTCGTAATCGAGATTACCGTCAATTGCATCTTGCAACACAGCAAGTGCTGCTTCACGTAACTCTTCTGGCGCGACCACACCATCAACCACACCTGCCTTTAGTGCGACATCAGCGCGTTGCTCTTTACCTGAGGCAATCCAATCAATCGCGGTATCAGCGCCGGCAATTCTAGGTAAACGAACTGTGCCGCCCCAACCAGGGATAATGCCAAGCTTGGTTTCAGGCAAGCCAACTTTGGCCACCGAACTCATAACGCGAAAATCGCACGCCAGCGTAATCTCAAGACCACCGCCCATGGCATAACCATTGATCGCGGCGCAACTTGGGAAATCGAGGTCTTCCAAGGTATTCATAAACTCATTGTTAATTGCCAAGACTTCTTGCACTTTGTCCAGATCACCACTCGCGAACAAGGGCACGAATTCACTGATATCTGCACCAACAATAAATACCGGTTTGCTACTGGTAACTAATAAACCGTTGACGTCTTCGGCATCGTCAAGCAGTGTCACTGCTTCACCAAATTCTTTCACCGTAAGAGCATTGAATTTATTGACAGATTCGCCTTGCAAATCAAAATTGAGCTCGGCGATGCCACCTTCAAGCATCGTCAACGAGACCGCACTTCCATTAAACATGTTTTGCCTCTGGGTAGTAATAAAAAAGAAAAACGAACGATCGTTCGATTCGCTACCATTATGCGTCAATCCGGGGTATGAATTCTAGTAGCTTACACTATTCAAATCCTGAATCTTGTTCATACAATGATATTATTTGACCAGTAAATTAGTCTGAATGGAGGAATTAAGATATGCGGCTCTCACTTTGGATTGCGATTCTAGCCATTATGTTAAGCGAGCTTTGCTCAGCACAAACTTGTGATACACCAGATCATCGCGCTTTTGATTTTTGGCTTGGCTCGTGGACGGTCACCAATGCGGATGGCAGTGACGCTGGCACGAATGTGATATCTAAATCTCAACATGGATGCCTAGTTAGTGAAGTATGGACCAGCGCCAAGGGAGGATTCACTGGTACCAGCATGAACTTCTTCCACCCGAAGAAAAAACGTTGGCAACAACTGTGGATAGACAATGCCGGCGGATTTCTAGAGTTACACGGCCAATACTCCGATCGGCAAATGATCTTACGCAGTGATGATTTACTGAACGATCAAGGTCAAACTATTTATCACCAGATCAGCTGGACCGCAAATGAGGACGGTAGTGTGCGTCAGCGATGGGACACTTTTTCTGAAGGGAAAGTCATCAACACAGTGTTTGATGGTCTCTACAAGCAACAGCCATGAAACGCGATGCCATTTTATGCATGTTATCTGGTGGCTTACGCTCCACCGGTGCACTGCACGCCCTGATAACAGATTCGCATTATCGGAATCGAGATTTGTTCATACATCATGTCATTTTACAAAACCGAGAAAATCGCGCTCAGGCAGAACTCGCTGCGTCGGCAACAATAGTTGATTACTATCATCGCAAATACCCGGCGCGGCCGTTTACTTATACGGAGAGTATTTTTAACACCATGGGCTTTGCACCGTTTAAATCTGAGCAATTCCCCGAAGCCATCGACATTTGCGCCTATCTTGGTGCTCATGCTGCGATCGCCTGTAAAGAAATTCGCGAAGTAGCTTTTGGTTTAACCAAGCTCGATCTTGAAAAAGATACCACTCGAAAACTGAACTTAGAGCGAGCTCAGCGGACTCTTAAAAACGTCTATTCATTAGAGCGATCAGCACCACCGAAAGTCATCTTTCCAGTAATTAATGCCGACCAGCAAACGATTTGGCAAAGCCTGCCTGCCAAGGTTCAACAAGCGGTTTGGCATTGCCAGCAACCTAGTTATCAAGCGGATGGAGCCGCCGCACCATGCGAAAATTGCAGCGCATGTAATGATGCTAATCAACTAGACTGATTGCTTTTAATTGCCCGTTCGTGATCAAGCAACCATTGTTTACGATCAACGCCACCGACATAACCACTTAGGCTGCCATTGGCGGCAATCACCCGATGACACGGCACAACAATGCTAAGCGGGTTCTTACCATTGGCCGCTCCCACGGCTCGTACTGCCTTGGGATTATTTAAACGCAGTGCGATATCCGCGTACGAACAGGTATCACCATATGGAATATGCCCGAGCTGTCGCCAGACATGTTGTTGGAAATCCGTTCCTGGTGCCTCAGTAGGTAAATCAAATTCTAAACGCAGCCCATCAAAGTATTCACGTAATTGTTGTACCGCCAATTCAGTATGATGATTAGCATTGGATTGCCTTGGCTGTTCAACAAAAAATACTGAGCCGAGGGCCTGATCCGAAGCACCGACTTCAACTAACCCAATAGGCGATTGAAAATGTTGATAGTAAATATGGTTCATAACTGATTCCAAAGTTGAAACGTCAAATAGCTTCGCCAAGGTGCAAAACGAGATAGATCATTTAAATCACCAACGGCCTTGAGTGCATTCTTTACGCCGGCATCACCGGCAAGCCAAACGTCAGGGTCTTTACTACCCCGTAATCTGGCGTAATTGACTGTCCAAGGCCCAATACCTTTTAGTTCTAACCAAGTGTCAGTGTTGTCCGGCTGCTCTGAGGTAAAATAATGATGCGCAAATCGTCGCAAGCAATCCTTACGAGCTTGCGGCATTTTAAAAAAGTCTAAGTTGCTATTCGCAATAGCTTGCGGGGTAGGAAACAAACGCAAATCACGATTTGCTCGTAAGTCTTTGGGAAGTGGTTCACCTAGTTTATCAACTAAAATCTGTACTAGTTTTTGCGCGGCAATAACTGATACCTGTTGACCTAGAATCGCTCTCACACCAGCTTCGAAAGTGCTCCAAATTCCTGGAATCCTTAAGCCTTTATGATAGTCAATTGCGCCATTTAATTCAGCTTGCAGATGATCATCAATAGCATCGATATTGGCATCCACATCAAATAACTCTCGTATGCGCTGATGAATAGCAAACATTGAACTCGTGTCGTTCAATTTAAGCTTAAGCTGCAAGCATGAGCGCGACACATCATGGCTGATTTCAAAGCTCCCTTTGACGTCATTGTAAGCAATAGTGCGCCCATAGTTCGTTTCATCCGCCCACTCCAAACCTTGAATTAACCGCCTTTTTAAAAAGGCATGCATTTCTTTGAAGGCAAATGGAGGCCGGTAAGCAAGTTGTAATTCCAAGCCCATTGGCGGCGATGCCGCCGACGCTAGTGGTGAAGCTTGCTTGCGAATTAGGTTCGGAGCTAGGCTCAAATGTTCAAGCATCGCCTCGTTAAAACGCCGAACACTATTAAAGCCGCTTGCGAATGCGATTTCACTAATCGCCAAATCACTTTGGTGTAAAAGTTGCTTGGCGAACAAACACTGTTGATAAATAGCGTAGTGCTTAGGAGAAACCCCAAGCCGTTTTTGAAAAAGTTCTCGCAAGTAGCGATCAGAAACACCAACTCGCTCGGCTAGAGCATCAACACCATGGTGTTGTAAGGCGCCATGATGAATTAATTCCAGAGCACGTTGAACTGTCGTATCGATGCCTTGCCAGGCAGCTGATCGCGGCGCGCTCTCTGGTCTACAGCGCAGGCACGGGCGAAAACCCGCATTTGCAGCCGAAACCGCGGTTGGATGATATTCAACGTTATCTTCTTTAGGTAAGTTCGCCGGGCAAATGGGTCGGCAATAAATACCGGTGGTTTTAACGGCAGTAAAAAAGACGCCATCAAAACGAGCATCACGCGCTAATCGTGCGCGCGAATACGCTTGCTTAACAGTTTGGTCTAATTGCGCTGGCATAGCGCCAGTTTACCCGAGATAAACAAAGAAACTGGCGGTTTTCGGAGGTGAAGGTTAAACGGTTGCTGCTATAAATCGATGAAAGAATTGTCTTCTCTTTCAACCAGTCTTTGCAGCGCATCAAATTCCATTGAGCCAGCGCTTGGCCCAGTGTTATTAGCCATTTGCTTCTCTAATAGCTGCGCAGTTTGCTTGGCAATTTCAACTGACACTGGCACGACCTCTTTACCAGACTGATCAACCGATACCTGGATTTCACAAGCGCGTTGCAACAAGGCCATATTTAAGAACATCTCTTCAATAGTACCGCCACAGGTCAACAAGCCATGGCTTTTGAAAATCAAGAAATTCTTATCGCCCAGGCTTTTTATTAAGTCTTCCTTTTCACCGGGCATAACCGTAATGCCCTGAAAATCATGGTAAGCAATTTGACCATACAACAGCACCGAATAAAAATTATCAATGCGCAGGCCGCCTTGCTGGCAAGCAACCGTCATACCGGCGGTAGAATGAATATGCCCAATGCAGTGAGCGTCTTCTCTGGCACCATGAATCGCGCTATGAATTAACATTCCCGCCGGGTTAACAGGGTAAGGATTTTCTTCGACCTTATTGCCTTCGATGTCAACCTTAACCAGGTTCGATGCGGTCACCTCTTTATAATGCAAGCCATAAGGATTGATCAAAAAGTGACCGTCTTCGCCTGGCACTTTGACCGTGATATGGTTGTAAATTAACTCGCTCCAACCCATGTAATCAAAAATTCGGTAACAGGCTGCTAACTTAATTCGGATATCTTTTTCTGCTTGATTCATTCTGACTAATTCTCACTAATGACATGTTGATTTCGCTAAGAGCGTAATTGATAACTCTTAAGCGCAATCGATAATGCTAACAAAATCAAACCAAGGATATCAGCTTTTGCTATTTTGGTCAGAGCCGAATTGGCATCGCCAATTGACCAATACAACAACACAAACCCGGCCATTGAAATTAAGGCGAGCACAATTGCCGCCCATTGAAACTCTGGCATAAACACTGAGACGATTAAAAATCCGCCAAGCAAACCAAATAACAGCGCGCGATGACGCAATAGAATTTCAAGATTCGGATCATTAATACTTAGTCCATACTGCGCATTGATTCTCTCTATGGAGAGCAAGCCAATCACAGGAAGAAAATTAATTAGCCCAACAACTAACAACAACACCATACAAAGTTTGTTTGTCATTGAGTGTCACCATTATCAGTCCGGCCAGTAAGAATATAGAGCAACGGCCCGAAGGAGCCCAAGAATAAGGTGATAACAACAAACGGCCAAGGATTGCGCCCGTTTCGCCTGGCATCAATGAACAGATAACTGAGTAATAGAATACAGGCGACCACTAAATCAGTAAAAACCTGCCAACCCGCCGGGCTGTGCTGGTGGTATTCAAAAATACCAAGATAACCAAGCTGCCAAACCGCGTAGAGGCTCAATAGGAAAAAGGGAATGATGAGTATGATTGCTAAGAATTTTTGTGTCATAGGTTTCGCTCCAATTTGAGGTGCTTGATCATGCTTGTTTAATCTACGCCCTAGCATGCCCAGTAAACGGCAGCCTCGCAATAACCTCTGAGGTAGTTGCTATGACATCGCTAACAACGATAAGCTCATAGAAGAATTGCTACCTAGCTTGAAATAAAGGAGCCTATAACGATGTTGCTTAAATCAAATAAAGCGTTGGCCAGCCAGACCTTTGCACCATCACTCAAAGCCTGGCGACACCAACGCAAACTCTCGCAGCTAAACCTAGCCTTGGAAGCTAAAATATCCCAACGCCATCTAAGCTACCTAGAAACAGGTCGTAGCCAACCTAGTCGGGAAATGGTGATTAAGCTCAGCGAAGCATTGGAAATTCCGCTCAGGGAACGAAACAAATTATTAAACACCGCTGGTTTTACCAATGGTTATAGTGAAAGCAGCCTTGATGCACCGATCATGGAGTCAGTCAAAAGCCTGCTTGAAGAAATGCTCGAGCATCACCTACCCTATCCGGCGTACGTGCTCGATCGACATTGGAACATCACCATGCAAAATAGCGCTTGCGATGTTTTTTTTACTTTGATCGATACTCACAATCTATCCTGGGCTTCGCTGCCAGGCAGTGAGCTAAGTAATGCCGCCTTGTTTTTTGTTCATCCGAATGGTCTGCGGCCCTATATTCGCAATTTTGATGAGATCGTAACTCTATTTATGCGACGCATGAAAAAAGAAGCCATCGAACTACAGGATGAAACCAGTTTTGATTTGCTTGAATCGTTGTTTAATCATGTCGACAATATTGAGGCGAGCGATATGCAACCCATGTTGCCTGCACTACCCGTCCAAATCGAATTTGCTGAAACACAATTGAATTTGATTTCGGTCATATCGAGCTTTGGAACAGCCCAGGATGTCACCGCACAAGAGCTGAGAATTGAAACTTTTTATCCAGCCGATGAGTCAAGCCGTGAGTTTTTCCGAAAGCTTTAAACCAGTTTTATTTGGGCTTACTATCGAGCACTTGAATCACATTATCGACTCGTTCTAAACGTGTTTGCGCGTTTTGGAGAGGTGTATCAAATCCGCACGCGCTTAGTAGCGCATCCATCTCAACTTTATCACTTTGTGACTCGTAAAAATCAACCGGGCGTTGCCACTTCCATAAACTGAATGGCAATACTACGCGGCTGACCTCAGACTCACCAAACTTAACCTGATGATTACCCATTCTTCGAGGTACTTCTCGCTCGCCTGGGTTTTGTGCCTGCCACGAATCCAAACGCCGCTGGGTATCACTAATGACTGGCAGCTGCTCCGATACCATACGTTTTAGCACTGGTAATAGCGTTTCAGGAACCTCGTCATTAGCAAGAAAATCACGGTCGAAAATTTCCTCGCTAAGCATACGTTCAACCCAGGCAGCGACCTTGGGCGCGGTGCCTTTCATTAACTCCCCTGGTGCTGGGTCACGATATAAGTGAGCATACATTGGCCCGATAAGACCAAAGTCAGCGATGGAGGGTCGAGCGCCAAACAAAAATAAATGATCAGCAAAGTGCGCGTCTAATTCGGCCAGCAACGATTGATAAGAGGCTTCGATAGCAGGAATACTTTGCTGGTTTATGCCTAAGCCAGGCACAAAGCCCTGAAACTTTGCGCCTATTCTTTTACCAATAAAACGTCGTAAGAACGCTGGCGCATTGGGAAAGATCACACTGCCAAATTCTTGAAAAATAAAGGGCTGATTTTGATTCGGAAAATTCCATCGATAATGCATAGCCGGAATCAATAGCCATTCGTCACCATAAACTTCTAATAGCTGAGCAGCCAGACGCTGCTTTGGTGTAGACGGATAAACCGAAGGCGCTTTAGACACTTTTTCCAGCTCATCAATAATAACGCTGGTGTCTTGTAAGTACTGGCCATCGGTAGTTTTAACCACAGGGATGTAGCGCACACCAGTGTTGGGAATGATGATGTTCTTATAAATTTTCAGCGAGGCTTTGACCTCTTCAAAGTCAAAGCCTTGCTTGCGCAAGTATGACCGCGCCTTGCCGCTATAAAGCGACATTTCTGCGCCATACATGGTGATCATTTACGCTACCTCAAAGAGACCTGCCGCCCCCATACCGCCACCAACACACATGGTGATCACGACATATTTTACGCCTCGGCGCTTACCTTCGATTAAGGCATGGCCAACCATGCGCGAACCGCTCATGCCATACGGATGCCCGACTGAAATTGCGCCACCGTTAACGTTCAACTTATCGTTATCGATGCCCAATTTATCGCGACAATATAATACCTGCACAGCGAAAGCCTCATTCAGCTCCCACAGGCCAATATCGTCTAACGATAGACCATTGGCCTTAAGTAACTTAGGCACAGCGAACACTGGGCCAATACCCATTTCATCTGGCTCGCAACCTGCAACCGCCATACCGCGATAAATACCCAATGGCTCCAGGCCTTTTTGCTCAGCAAGCTTGGCATCCATCACCACTTGAGCGGCAGCACCATCAGACAGCTGCGAAGCATTACCAGCAGTGATCGTGCCACCTTCAACTACGGTTTTTAAGCTTGCCAAACCTTCGGCAGTGGTCGCTCGAATACCTTCGTCGGCAGACAGCCTGACTTCTTGCTCTGAGGTCTCGCCAGTTTCTTTGTCATATACAAGTTTAGTCGTTGAAACAGCGACTAGTTCATCGACGAAATGCCCGGCCTCATAACCAGCAGCAGTGCGTTGCTGTGATTGCAGACCATATTCATCCATCGCCTCGCGCGAGATCTTATAACGATCGGCGACTACCTCAGCGGTCTGTAGCATAGGCATATAAATATGCGGATGCATTGCCACCAATTCTTTATCAACCGCGCGGTGTAGATTCATTTTGTCGTTTTGTACCAAGCTAATGCTATCGATGCCACCACCGATCACGGTGCTCATGCCATCATGCACAATTTGCTTGGCGGCGGTTGCCACGGCCATTAAACCCGATGAGCATTGGCGATCGATCGACATGCCAGCAACCGTTGCCGGTAAGCCGGAACGCAATGCAATCTGACGAGCGATATTACCGCCGGTAGAACCTTGTTGTAAGGCACAGCCCATAATCACATCATCAACTTCGGCGGTATCGATTCCGGCTCTTTCAACCGCAGCCGAAACTGCAGCAGCACCCAAAGTTGGGCCACTTAAATCATTAAACGCGCCTCGATAAGCTTTGCCGATGGGCGTGCGCGCGGTTGAAACAACAACTGCTTCTTTCATTTCTAGGTTCTCCTAAATATTCTCAAATGAGATGACTAACTATAAGCAGCTTGATTAAAACGCTTTTGGAAAAACCCTTGATCACCAAACATTAAATTGATCATCATTAAGCGTTTAACGTAGTGGCCAATGCTCATTTCATCGGTCATGCCCATGCCACCATGTAACTGAATTGCCTCGTCGCCAATCTGTTTACCATTTTTAGCAATCAAGGCGCGCAAAGCCATCATCAATTTTTGTGCCTCTTCATCGCTGGTTTCAGGGTCAGTGACTTCACACAAGGTACCAACCAATAAAGACCTGCTTTGCTCGAACGCCATAAAGGTATCGACCATGCGATGCTGCAAGGCCTGGAATGAACTGATCGGTTTACCGAATTGTTTGCGGGTTTTAGTGTACTCAACCGTTTCACGATTCAATACTTCCATAATGCCAACCGCTTCAGCACTGAGGGCAATATTGGCGCGATTCATCGTTGCTACCAATAAGGGGTAAGCTTGATCCAGATCGCTAATCAACTGGCCTTGAGCCTGATCGAATTCAATATCAGCAACCTGTTGGCCATCCATCAGTATATAGCTATTGCGCTTTACTCCAGTCGCATCTGCATCAAGCATAAACAAGCTTAAACCTGACTCATCAGTTTGCGCGCCACTGGTACGAGCGACCACCAGAAATTTTTGCGCCGCTGGGCCATTCAGCACAACTGACTTGCTACCACTAATCGCGAAATGCTCACCATCGGTTTTACTAGCGGTAGTTGCCACATTACTTAAATCGAATCGAGCCTGTGGTTCATAGATTGCCGCAGCACCCATTAAACTGCCGTCGATTAATTGCGGTATCAGTTCGTTCTTTAGGTCGGCATTAGTGCTTTGTTCTATCAAGCTACCAAATAAAACCAAGTTTGCGAATACTGGCTCGACCACCAACGCGCGCCCGAATTCTTCCATGGTCGCAGCCAAATCGATCAGGTTGCCACCATAACCACCGTATTCTTCGGCAAACGGCACGGATAGCCAACCTAGCTCGGCAAAGGTGGCGTAATGATCTTTGCTGAAGCCGTCGTCGTTGTCCATGCTGGCGCGACGTTGATCAAAACTATAATTGTCCTGCGCCCAGCGAGCGATGCTCTCTTTTAGAAGTTTTTGTTCTTCGCTGTATTCAAAGTTCATGATGTTACCCTCGCGCTTTATAAGCCTAATACCGCTTTCGCGATCACATTCCGTTGCACTTCATTGGAGCCGCCATAAATAGTGGCAGCACGACCATACATATATTCTTTACGTGCATACGAACCCAGTCGCTGGCGATCATTATTGTATTGACTCATCTCTAATGAACCCGAATAGGCACCAATAATCTGCATGCGTAATTCCTGCAGTGCTTGCTGAATTTCGGTGCCTTTGATCTTAAGCAAAGATGACTCTGGCCCCGGTGTATCACCTGAAGAGAGTTTCGCTAGGACACGGAGCTCCATATATTCAAGCGCCATCAATTCAATTTCAACGTCTGACAATCGTTGTTGAAACAGAGGATCATCAATCAACAAACCATCGGCGTTACTTTGTTGCCTGGCTAGTTCTTTAATGTCTAACAACCAGCGTTTACTATCGGCCACCCCAGCAATCGACGTACGTTCATGGGCCAATAATGCTTTGGCATAAGTCCAGCCTTGATTCTCGGCACCAATCAAATTCTCAGCAGGCACTCGAACATTTTCGAATACGACTTCATTGAGACTATAATGATCATCGATGGTGTGGATCGGGTTTACTTCGATACCCTCAGACTTCATGTCAATCAAGATAAAACTAATGCCTTGTTGACGTTTATCAAAGTTACCGGTTCTAACTAGGCAAAAGATCCAATCGGCATGCTGCGCGTAGGTGGTCCAAATCTTAGCGCCATTGACGATATAGTCATCGCCATCGCGCACCGCTTTGGTTTGCAAGGCCGCCAAATCTGAACCAGCACCAGGCTCTGAATAACCCTGACACCACCAATCTTCACTTTCCAAAATGCGTGGTAAAAATCGTGCTTGTTGCTCTTGGTTGCCAAAGGTGACAATAACGGGGCCGACCATGCGCAGACCGAAGGGCACGACATCAGGCGCGCCAGCCAAACAACGCTCAGATTCAAAGATATATTTTTGTACTGGTGTCCAGCCAGTGCCGCCAAATTTCTCTGGCCAATCGGGCGCTACCCAACCCTTTTTATGTAGTCTCTTCTGCCAATGAACCGATGGTGTTTTGGTTTCTTTGGCATCGGCAATCATCTGCCGCATATCGTCATTAAATTCAGTTGCGAAAAAGTCTCGAACCTCTTGCTGAAACTCAAGATCAGCTGGGGAAAATCGATTATCCACCGCGTTCTCCTCTAATAGAAAAGTGATAGTAAGTGAATCGGCGCAGCGCAGCGCATGAATACTGGCATTTGCAAGCCGTCAGATAGTGTACTCAGATGGCGCTAGGCATGCGTGAAAAACATTCATCTTAATCTATGAATTACTAAATTTCTTAGATCAGCATACGTGGCTGGCTGTGAATCAGCTAAATAACTAGACGCGTGCCAACTGAGGATTGCCTTTGAGCAATTTCAAGTAAATTACCCTCTTTGGCGGCATTGCAAATCACAATTTCAGCTACTCCATGCTTTAACAGCGCAAGAGACTCTCGAAGCTTGGGAATCATGCCATCGCGAATAACCCCAGTCTGAATTAATTGTTCGGCCTGTTTGATGTTGATTTGCTCGATTCGGCTCGACGGATCATCGATATCGGTAAAAACTCCTCCAACTTCAGTAGACAGCACTAATAGCTCGGCCTGCATGGCTTGCGCAATAGCAGCGACTGTAGTGTCGGCATTGATATTGAATACTCGCCCCTTTTTGCTAACCCCCAGTGAAGCGATCACTGGTAACAGATCCGCTTTCAATAAGGCCTTTAATAGCTTGGTATTAATTTTTTTGACATCTCCAACCTCACCGAAATCCACCTTGCCATATCCGTCGACCAGCACTTTGGGGCGTTTGCGCGCATGTATCAGTTTATTCGAGGCACCATGACAACCGAATGCAGGCACGCTCTCAGCGATGCAGGCAGCGACCAAATCAACATTCACTTCGCCGCATAAGGCCTGTTTGACGACGGTTAAATCATCTCGAGAAGTGATCCGGCGGCCATGAATTTTATTTGGCACCAAGCCATGCAGCTCCTGGAGTGCATTTAAC
>CAYVYS010000030.1:0-37088 GCA_964455815.1 uncultured Gammaproteobacteria bacterium | reverse complement strand
CAAGCCCTCGATATTCAGTAGCGTTTTATAAAGTAGTACCAACTGCGGTTGTACTGGCATCTCAAAACGGCGCACTGTTTGAAACAATTGCATTAGCACCTGACCAAAGGAAATTTCGGCCAGGGGTTTAGCAAAGTTAGGTTCGCAGACAACGCGAATGGCTTGTTCAAATTCTTCAATTTTGGTGTCTTCACCAACCCATCCAGCCTGGAGGTGTGCTTGGGCAATGGCACGATAATCGCGATTAAAAAAGCCTAATAACATTTGCCCAAGTGTTTGTTTATCCGCTTCTGATAAGGTGCCCATAATGCCAAAGTCAATGGCGATCCAACGGCCTTGCTCAGAGACAAAGATGTTCCCTGCATGCATGTCTGCATGGAAAAAATTATCTTCAAAGGCTTGTTTGAAAAAGGTGTTTACACCATCAGCAGCGAGTTGCTTGAGATCAACACCTTGTTTTTCTAAAGCATCCATGTCGCGAATCGATGTGCCGTAAATGCGCTCCATCACCAACACTGATTCGCTGGTGTAATCCCAATAAATGCGCGGCACATAGATTAAGTCGCTGTTCTCAAAGTTAGCGCCCATGCGTGAGCCATTGGCGGCTTCGACACGTAAATCGAGTTCATCGTGTATGGTCAGATCGTACTCGCGAACCACATCTAAGGGTCTAAACTGCTGGCCGCGTGACCAGTGTTTCTGTAAAAGCTTAGCCGCCATGTACATGACACTGAGATCGCTTTCAATTAAGTTGGCGATGCCGGGCCGTATCACTTTAATAATGACTTTCTGATTTGCCTCGCCATTTTGTCCGGTGATTGCCAGGCCGGGTTGTAATAGAGCTGCATGCACCTGTGCAACAGAAGCCGAGGCAAGAGGCTCTGCTTCTACCGAAGCAAAAATAGCGTCGTAACGCTCACCATAATTTTCCTGGATGATGTCAAGAGCTTGTTTAGCATCAAATGGCGGCACTTGATCTTGTAATTTTCTTAACTCAAGTGCGATATCTTCGGGCAGTAAATCTGGCCGTGTTGATAAGGCCTGACCTAGTTTGACAAACACTGGGCCGAGTTCTTCTAAGGCCAAACGAATTCGTTCGCCGCGATCAGCTGAATTTTGTTTACTCCTTCCAAACAAAAACTGCGCAGCAAAGCGTGCTGATTTAGATAAGTCCAGATTATCTAGCAATGAAATCAGTCCATGCTTGCGAATGACTCGCCTGATTTGCAGCATGCGTCCAAATTTAGATTGTTTCTTAGCCACGGTTTAGCAGCGCCTTCAGACGATCTTCGAGTTGGTTTACTTGCTCAGCGAGCAATTCGATTTCATTGTTAATTTCAGATGCCAATTCCTGGTCAGCAAACAGATCGGTATTGTCGTGCAAGCCTTTAATGACAAATTCATGCAGTTGTTCTCGACCTTCGCGTGCTAAAGAAACAGCAGAGTTCGCTGCCATAGAAAGCGCTTTTGCGGGAGAAGGCCCAAGTTGTTCGGCCAGCATTGCCTCCCAATTAATATTAAGTTGCGCAATCAGTTGCGCGAACCGCTGACCTACCAGCGGGTCGCCAATGATTTCAAGCTCTCCGGGTTCCAGTTCAACCTCATCCAAACCATCGCGCCCGAGTTTTATTAACGCCGGGATGCTGGCTTTTAGAGTGACATCAACCTGGTCGGGTATTTGGCTAGAGAGTTCCAGCCCGCTTGCTTGTGGAGTGAGGCTGACGCTTTGCGAGAGTGTTGTAATGTGCAAACACAAAGAGCGGCCTTCAAGCTTCTTTAATCGCTCACGTGTATCCGGGTCGAATTCCAGCGCTCGATTACTGGCCAGTTCCAATAATTGCAGCAGCATTTAATATTTATATCCGATATGCAGCGCTACGACGCCGCCAGTTAAATTGTGATATCGCACACGATCAAAGCCTGCATCGAGCATCATTTGTTTAAGTACTTCTTGCGGTGGATGCTGGCGAATCGATTCAACCAGATACTGATAAGAATCTCGATCTTTGGCAATAAACTCTCCTAGCCAAGGAATCACATTAAATGAGTAACTATCATAAAGTTGTCGAAAAGCTGGGTTAGTTGGTTGCGAGAACTCTAAAATAATCGCTCGCCCGCCGGGTTTTAGGCAACGTTGCATAGCCGCCAGCGCTAGTTCTTTACGAGGGACATTACGCAAACCAAAACTGATCGAAATACAATCAAAGTAGTTATCGGCAAAGGGCAATTGCTCGGCGTTGACCAGGCTAAAGCTAACATTCTCCGCAAAGCCAGCATCGGTCAAGCGACGGCGACCTTGATCTAACATGCTGGCATTAATGTCGGTGACTAGTACATGGCCATCGGGGCCAACTTTATCTGCAAACTTTACTGAAAGATCGCCGCTGCCAGCAGCTAAATCCAGCACTTTGTCGCCGGTTCGAACGCCGCTTTGTGCTACTGCAAACCATTTCCAGGCACGATGAACTCCCAGTGACATGGCATCGTTCATAACATCATAATTGCCTGCCACTGAGTGAAAGACTTCGCCGACCAGACTTTGTTTGTCTTCGGTCGCGACTTCGCGGTAGCCAAAATGTGTTTTTTCGTTAGCGGATGATGTCATAGCAAATACTGATCGTTATTTTGTTCAGCGCGCGCGTGACCGGCTCTGTTTAGGCGACTCAAATAGTCTTGCCATTTTTGTTGTCGATCTCGCCCCAGTTCATATAGGTAATCCCAGGAATACAGGCCGGAGTTATGCGAATCACTGAAAATGAGCCGCACAGCATAGTTGCCGACTGGTTCTATGGCAACAATATTGACGTCTTCCTTATCCACTTGCAGGGTCTCCTGGCCTGGTCCGTGGCCTTGCACTTCAGCCGATGGGGAATACACTCGTAAGTACTCGCATGGCAAAGTGAAATTAGTATCTGCGAACTCAATCTGCAAAAGACGCGATCGACTTTGTAATTTGATATTGGTAGGAGTGTGCTGCATCGTCTGATTATAACCTTATGAGAACAATATTACTGGCAGCATGATCCCCTGCTAGCTTCCCAGATATGGTATGTTGCGAGGCGATAATCACTGTGTATAACAGCTTATGGATCACTATAAAATTGTGCTGCCTGCGGATCTGAACGACTATGGCAGTTTATTTGGCGGCACCTTATTAAAATGGGTAGATGAGATCGCTTACATTCGTGTCAGCCTGGATTTTCCTGGCCAGCATTTCGTTACGATTGGCTTAGATAACGTTGAATTCAAGCATCCAATTCGCAAAGGGCAAATCCTGCGTTTTAGTTGCACTAAAACTCGCGTTGGTCGAACTTCGGTATCGTATTTAGTGCAAGTTTTTGGCGCGCGTTATAACACCGAATCAGAAGCCGTACTATTCGAAAACAATATCACTTTTGTTTGTGTTGATGAAAATGGTCAAAAGGCTGTAATAAGTCATGTCGACTAAACTGCTGTCTGCCACTGGATTGTCATTCTCAGCGATCTTTTTGTTTGCGGCGAATTTACTGCCTTTGTTTGGAGTTCTGTTTTACGGTTGGGACGTTGGTTTAGTTTTAGGTTTATTCTGGATCGAGAATCTAATTATCGGTGCATTTAATCTCTTGAAAATGTTGTTGTTGGCAATCCGTAATCGTGCGCCGAATGATTTTTTTCTGAGTGCATTTTTCACCTTTCATTACGGCTTCTTTTGTATCGGTCACGGTCTGTTTTTGTGGGACTTGCTTGATTTAGGCGCGCTGAATTTCAGCCTCTCGCCGCTGGGAGATGCCTACTCACTATTGGGCGAAGGCGTCGCGGTATTGTTTAATATTATCCAGAACCATGTGCCGGTCATATATCTTGGGTTGCTGGCTTTAGCGGCTAGTCATTTGGTGCGCTTTATTGAGCACTTTATAGTGCGCGGTGGTTTGCTAACTGCGCAGAGTAAAAAGCTCATGAGCAGACCTTATTCGCAGGTGCTAGTTATGCATGCTGGCCTTTTAGTCGGTGGCTTATTGGTCGAAAAATTTGGCTCGACGATCTGGCTCCTAACCATCATTGTGCTATTTAAAATCGTCGTCGATTTTGTGCAAATGCGGCGTCGTCATCGTATAGAAAACGCAGACATGATCAAGGATTTTTAGTTTAGTAAACCAGTCTTATGTTTAAATTTATTGTTATTGCTGTACTAGTCTTAGTCGTTCTTGCCGGCGGCGCCTTTTATTCTATGCAGCGTCTGCCTTCCTGGTTTGATGAGACTGCCAGCGCCGAGCAACAAGCGATTGGCGCCTTGAGTGAGCAAATTCAACAACAAGGCGTTGAGGCTTTTCTGGGTAACAAGCTAACCAGTATTGTTCGCGGCGAAGTTGTTTTCAGTGAAGCTGAGTTCAATGCATTGTTATTGGCCAGTTTGCAGCTCGATGAAGATGGGCGACGTTTATTGCAGGTAACCGATGGCATTCATGCCACGCTAAACCCCGATCAAGTCGAGCTTTCGGCGGTATTTAATCTGGATAAAGTTGAACAGGTTAACCCCAAAGCAAGAAAAGAAGTAGAGCGCTTTGATCGACTGTTTTTCTTTTTAGATGATTCGCGCTTAGCGCTCAGCGTGTATGGCACGCCAGTAGTGCGTCGAGGCAAGATCGGTATCCAGGATGATTTTCATATTAAGGTAGGGGCAATTCCTGTCACGAACAGCACGCTTAGACAGCTTGGCATAGAGGTTGAACGAGCCAATGAGGCTAATCTGGCGCTGCGTTTGTTACGCCTTAAATCAGTGGAGTTAAGTAACGGGCAGATTCGTTTCGCGGTCAGGCCGAGAATCTAGCGGCTAGCTTAGTTTAGCTTTGATCAATCCGCTGACCTGACCCATATCGGCCTTGCCAGCCAGCTGGCTTTTAAGCATGCCCATGACCTTGCCCATGTCTTTCATTGATTCTGCGCCAGTGCTGCTAATTGCTTGCTCAATGGCAGCTTGTACTTCAGCATCACTGAGTTGTTCAGGCATATACACCATCAGATGATCAACATGCACTTGCTCCTTGTCAGCCAGGTCTTGGCGATCGCCTTCTTTGAACTGATTAATGGCGTCTTTGGATTGTTTGATTTGTTTTTCAACAATAGACAGTACCGCCGAGTCATCTAATTCCTTTTGTTCGTCTACTTCAACGCGCTGAATAGCAGCGCGCAGCATACGAATAGATTCCAGCTGCGAGGCGTTCTTATCACGCATCGCAGTTTTCATGTCAGCCAGGATTTGCTCCTTGAGCGACATGCGAAACAATTAGTACATTCGGGTTGTACGAATACGACCGCGCGCCGCGCGCTTCATTTCGCGCTTCTTGGCAGCAGCACCTTTACGCTTGCGCACAGCCGTTGGTTTTTCATAAAACTCACGGCGACGCATTTCGGTAAAAATACCGGCTTTCTCACAAGAGCGACGAAATCGACGTAAGATTACGTCAAACGGCTCGTCGTTTTTTACTTTGACTTGAGGCATAAGGAAAATTCAATTAATTCAACCAACTAGCGGTAATTGCTATTGCAACCGCTTTAGGACGCGCGATTCTAGCCGTTTACCCTGCATTTGTATATACTTTCGCCGCCGTTTTTTCGCCACAATTTCCACTACACATACACCGATCATCAATTGTGAAACCGCCAGCAGATCAACCGCCAGCTCGTATTCTAGGAATCGAAACTTCGTGTGACGATACCGGAGTCGCGATTTATGACACCGAGCAAGGGTTGCTGGGCCATGCACTTTATTCGCAAATCAAAACGCATGCCGAATACGGAGGCGTAGTGCCTGAGTTGGCCGCGCGTGATCATATTCGTAAAGTACTTCCCTTAGTTGATGCTGTGCTCGAAAAATCACAATGCGAGCTGTCCTCCCTAACCGGGGTGGCTTACACCAAGGGGCCAGGGTTGGCTGGGGCTTTATTAGCCGGCAGCGCAGTTGCCAAAGGCCTGGCATTTTCCTTGGGCGTTCCGAGTATTGGTGTGCATCATATGGAAGGGCATATGTTAGCCCCGATGCTGGAGGAGCGGGCGCCCGACTTCCCATTTATTGCCTTGCTGGTGTCTGGTGGGCATTGTTTATTAGCCCATGTTGAGGCGATCGGGAAATATCAAATATTAGGGCAAACGCTTGACGATGCGGTTGGCGAGGCCTTTGACAAAACCGCAAAAATACTAGGTTTGGGTTACCCAGGTGGGCCAATAATTTCTCGAGTTGCCGAGCAAGGTAACTCTGATCGATTTGAGTTCCCGCGGCCTATGCTAGATCGCCCGGGGTTGGATTTTAGTTATAGCGGTCTTAAAACCCACGCACTCACACAGGTACAAAAATTAGCTGGCAATTTGGATTCACAAACCATTGCCGATATCGCCTATGCCTTTCAGGCCGCGGCGGTAGAAACCTTGGTAGTTAAGAGCGCTCGCGCGCTTAAGCAGCAAAACGGTTCACGACTTGTTGTTGCAGGCGGGGTTGGCGCAAACAAACGATTGCGAGACGAGTTGCAAGCTATGGCCACTAAGAACGGTTATGAGGTTTTCTATCCTCGCATTGAATTTTGTACTGATAATGGTGCCATGATTGCGCTTGCTGGTGCTTTACGGCAACACCAATTTGATCAGGACTTGAGCTTTCAGGTTCGCCCACGTTGGTCGCTTGAACAATTGCCGGCCTTGTAAACGACTACCACTATGCTAAATCAACTATTAAACTAATTCTTAGCTGGCTTTGAGCATAAGCAGGCGATAATCAAAATGCAGGAATGACAAAACATGAAAGCCAAAGAGACCATAAAAGACGCATTGTGCGCATTTACTATCATCGTGCTTGTGTTGATTATTGCCGTTACTGTGGTGCCGACTTCCTAGGGGATCTCTGATTTCTTCTGTCCTATCTTGCTTTCCTGACCGTTCTTTAAGCGATCAATGTTGTCCCGATGACGTTGGAAGGTAAATGCCACAATCCAGAACACAGCGCCAATCAGTTGTAATTCATGTTGCTGATTAAAAATTGCAAAGCTGGCTACCCCCGTTACTGACATCGCGACTAGCGCAGCGAGTGAGGAATAACGAAAAATCGCCGCCATGGCTATCCAGACAACGGCGAATATAAGGATCAATTGCCAGGCCAGCCCAATGAATACACCAATCGCGGTTGCTACTCCTTTGCCACCTTTAAAACCGAAGAAGATTGGGTATAGATGACCACTAAATGCGGCAATGGCAACCAAAGCAAGAACCGGTGTAGATACTCCAGCAACCTTGGCAAGTAATACTGGGATCAGGCCTTTCGCGACGTCACCTAGTAAGGTTAAGGCGGCCGCAAACTTGCCACCAGCACGTAATACATTGGTTGCTCCCGGGTTGCCGCTACCGGTTGCTCTCGGATCAGGTAAACCAAGCGCCTTAGAAACAAGCACAGCGCTGGAAATCGAGCCAAGTAAATAAGCGAGAATCGGCCAGATAAACTCTGGGATGGCAGACATGGTGAGCATAAAATTTGGACAGAGAGGCGAGATTGTACTGTGATACAGTTCGCACAAGCTAACAAAAAACGACAAAATCAATTGGACATTGTTTATCTAAAAGGCATTCGCTGTGAGTGTTCCATCGGCGTTTGGGAATGGGAAAAGCAGCTAAAGCAAACCTTGCTTATTGATCTTGAGCTTGAGATTGATAATCAACAAGCGACAAAGAATGATGATTTAGAAGACGCGCTCAATTATCAGGCTATCGCTGAGCGAGTTCAGGAATACGCTGCCCAAACACATTTCAATCTATTAGAGACATTGGCCGAGCGCCTGGCAAACGTCTTACTCGATGAATTCAACTCGCCTAGAGTCAAGCTTAAGATAGATAAAGGCGCAGCCGTTAAGGGAGTGAAAAATGTCGGAGTGGTAATCGAAAGATCAGCCTCCAATGCTGAGTCGGTGTGATCATTTTCAGATTAGATATACTTTGTTTTATTTCTAAAGGCTGATTGAAGATGAAGATATTATTGTTTTTTATTGCTTTCATGTTTAGTCGTGACGTCATGGCTCAAGACGATCTTCGTAATCGAGCCAAGCTTCTATTTGGCACCATTCCCTCATCGATGCCGGGCAGCGAATCGGATACTGCTGCGCTGATAGCCTTAGGTGAACGTTTGTATTTTGAAACGGCGCTTTCGGGTAATAAATCTCAGTCATGCAATAGCTGCCATAAGCTCGATGGTAAAGGTGCTGGCGTTGATCATCTAAAGACTTCCATTGGCGCGACTGGTGAAGCCGGTCGACGCAATGCGCCGTCTACCTGGAATGCTGGATTCCAATTTGCACAAAACTGGGATGGCAGCGCTAAAAGCCTCGCAGAACAAGCTAAAGATCCTATTTTGAATCCACTTGAAATGGGTTTGTCGTCTGAAAAAGAAGCGGTCAAACGATTGCGGCGTTTAGCGTATAAAAAAGACTTTAGAGCCGCCTTCCCGAATGATAAGAAGCCGTTGACGTTCGATAATATTGCGCTGGCACTTGCTGCCTTTCAACGCACTTTGATTACCCAGGATCGCTTCGATTTATTTCTAAACGGAGATGATTCGGCACTCAGCGAAGCGGAGAAGAATGGCCTCAGCCTAACAATGCAAAAAGGTTGCACGGCATGTCACAGTGGTCCTTTAATGGGCGGGCGCTTTATTATGAAGATGGGTTTGGTCAACCCGTATGAAAATACCGAAGATCGAGGTAAAGGGCAGCTTACTGGTAATCCCAAGGATGATTTTCTATTCAAAGTGCCAAGCTTACGTAATGTCGCTAATACGGCCCCTTACTTTCACGACGGTGGCGGCGCAACATTAGACCAAGCGGTATTCGACACCGGCTGGTTGCAATTAGGTATCAAGCTGAGTGACCAGGAAGTCAATGATATCAGCGCTTTTTTAAAAGCCTTGGATAACACCAGGCCTTATCGAGTCAAATCATAATTGCTATTCGCGTTTTGTCTACCTGTCGACGAATACTCCACATAAACCACAAGGGGTGTGCCAAACCCGCGATTAAGACAACTAAGCCAAGATACTAACCGCCAAGGTTAATAATCACTGTTTGACCTATAGTTTGGTCCACCTCGCTCAAGTAAGGCATCATGTGAATAATGCCGCGAGTGATTGCCACGATTAGCAGCAATTCAACTAAAGCTGCAGCTGAATAAAGAACCGATATCATGCCAACTTGCGCGCGACTGAGCTTGGCGCCGACCATGTAAGACACAACTAGATAGGCAGAGATTAAGGTCAGGAAAATGGATAGGTGTGTTCCGAGCACATCGACCATGGAGATCAGTCGATCAAACTGGGCTGAGTCCAGATCCGCTTTTCGTAATCTGTCAGAGTCATAAGCTTAGCTAAGTAACAAGGCAATTGCTACTGTGTGACGACTTGCACTTCAAGTTGCACATCTTGCCCGACCCAATCCGTATTGCTCCATTGGCCAGTGCCTATATTCCAAAGTAGCCGATCGATAGTGGCGCTGCCAATAAGCTTGTTTGACACGTTGCTGGAGTTCACAGAGAAGTGAAAATCCAGCGCCTGACTAATACCTTTTATGGTTAGCTGGCCGGAAGCAACATACCCTTGATCAACTTGCCTAAATTCGCTTGCCTGAAAGATCGCTTCACCAAATTGATTACTATCAAAGAAATCACTGGAGCGAATAGTGTCGTCTCGTTCTTTGTCGTTACTAAAACCGGAGGAGGTATCGACCTTTACCTCAAAACGCGCGAGTTCGAGTTGCTCGGCATCAAATTGTAAACTGGCTTGCCATTGTCGCCATTCGCCAGTGAATGGTGCGCCTGCCTGATCGCCGGTAAAGCGGATGAACGATTGTGTGCGATCTATTTGCCAGACATTCAACTTGCTGGCTTTAAATTCTTGCTGACGTTCGGGTGGGGCGGAAGCGCTACTTGAGTCGCTATGATCGCTAGTTGAGATGCGACTTAAACCCCAGGTTGTCACTAGCGCTACGGCGATAAAAAAACCAAAACTTGCGGTACTGCTCATCCTTCTGAGCACCTCATCGTGATCGATGAAATGGTGTTTTAACGCCGCCAGAATGTGAACGATCGCAAGTGCCAATAGCGCTTTGCCAAAATAGTAATGTAGGCTCACCATTTGTTCGGCGAAGGCTTGGTTCGCTGCAACCAGGTCAGGAAAGCTGAATAAATTGAACCAGCTGACCGAGTACGCTTTGGCCGATGACATTAGCCACCCTGTGACCGGCATCGCAAATAACAAAAAATATAACAAAAAATGTGACAAGTTCGATGCGCGAATTTGCCAGTTTGGCATGGAGGTCGGCAAGTGAGGCGCGGGGTTTCGCCAACGATAGAGCAGGCGTAGCACGGCTAATAGTAGAATCGTCATGCCGACCGACTTATGATTGGCCAGCAAGGCAAGTTGTTTTAGCAGAGCATCGTCAGTGCGCGCAATTTTGGCGAATTCAGCTAGTAGAAACTGGCAAACGATGAGCCCCGCTATTAACCAATGAAAGCATCGCGCTATGGCTGAATAGGTGATCATTTCTTTTTGGCTCTAGGGTGCGCGTCGTCGTAAACCTGAGCGAGGTGTTGAAAATCTAAATGCGTGTAGACCTGAGTTGTCGATATGTTTGAATGCCCAAGTAGCTCCTGAACCGCCCGCAAATCACCACTTGATTCTAAAACATGGCTGGCAAAAGAATGGCGCAACATATGTGGGCTTACGCTGATTTCAATACCTTGGCGTTGTGCCCAGTAGCGTACCCGAGCTTGAATCGCGCGCACACTAATGCGTTTGCCCTGGCGGCTTAAAAAAACGGCTTCGGGTGTTTTTATTTTTAAACTCAAGCGATGTTTTAACCACTCTCTTAGAGCGTGATTGGCTTGCCTGCCAATCGGCAATTCTCGCTCCTTATTACCCTTGCCTAATACCCTGACTAAACCTGAGCCTAAATCGAGGTTAGTAAGATCGAGTGCGCACAATTCGGAGAGTCGCAGCCCCGAGGAATAAAATAATTCCAATATCGCTTTATCACGAAAGCTCAGTGGGTCTTTGGTGTCGATTTCAACCAAAGCAGTAACTTGATCAACGCTCAAGGTTTTAGGCAAGCGTTTGGCTTCTTTGGGCGCACGCACATCATCAAACGGGTTGGCTGTGAGTTTTTGCTTGCTAATCAAATAGCGGCATAAACCACGCGCAGCAGAGATGGTTCGTTTAATGCTTTTGGGGTTTAAGCCTTTGGCATGCAGGCTGGCGGCGAATTGGCGAGCACGATGATGATTTAAGCCTTGCCAAAGTAGCAGGCCATGCTGCTCACCATAGTTGATTAATTTATTGATATCGCGTTGATACGCCTTGATGGTGTTTTCAGAATAACGCCCTTCGACAGCAAGACGTTGTAGATAGGCACTGATATCGGATTGAGCGTTATCGTTTGCCATGCAAATGCTTAGCCGATTGGTTGCAGCCGGGCGAGACAGATTCCGGCCATCAGCCCCAAACGATCCAAATGCGCTGTGCCCAGGTCATGCGTGTAACGACCAGGGTCATTTGCGCCCAATGCTAAAACGCCAAGCACCGAATCATCGTTCGGTGTGCGCATCGGCACGATCGCCGCAGAATTTATGTCGCTAGAGAAAAACAAACTCATAATCGAGCTCGGCAAGCGGTTATCACAAATCGCTTTATTGTTATGCAAGCGGCGTATTGTTTCATCATAGGCTTGTTGATCGCTGGGCTTGCGTTCCACGGCTTGAGCAGTTTTGAATGACACTTCGTCGATAGAGAAATTCTGTCTTAGGGCATCGGGGAATTCTGTGGCAAATTCCGATAGATTAGTGAAGCCGATTAATCGATAAATAATGTCAGAGAAGTGATCGCTGATTTGTTCGTTTTCGCGAGCCACCGCAATGAATTGTTGCTGTTGATTTTGTTGATCGGCCAAGCGTTGTTTAAGCACATCTATTTGTCGCTCTAACAAGGAGTGAGCTCCACGGTTATCAGACAGGCTAACCAGCTCTAACAATTCAGGATGTTGCTGGAACAAATCCGGTGTTTGTTCGAGTATGGACTTGATTTGCTCAAAGCTGGCGGTCATTTTATTCATCTAAGCTATTTTATTTAAGAAGTTTTATCGGCCAAGTCAGTTGGGATTTCAATCGACCCTTCAAAAACGGTTTGCGCAGAGCCTGTCATCATAACGGTGTTGGTGTCTTGCGACCATTCGATTTGTATATCGCCGCCCGGCAAGCTAACTGTAACCTTGCGATCCAGCAAGCCCAGTTGGTGACCCGTAACCACCGCAGCGCAGGCACCAGAGCCGCAGGCCAGCGTTTCTCCGACACCGCGTTCAAAGACGCGCAATGAAATTCTATCGCGTGCAGCGACTTGCATGAACCCGACATTGACGCGTTCGGGAAAGAACGCATGCGATTCTAAGGCCGCGCCCAGTGCTTGGACAGGCGCTGTTTGCACGTCATCCACTGTGAGCACAGCATGCGGATTGCCTAGCGAGACCGCCGCAAATTCGATTGTTTGATTTTCTAGATCAAGCGTGTACTTAGCGCTTTGCTGATCTGTGACTAACGGAATTATGTGCGGCTCGAATCGAGGCTCGCCCATATTAACCACAACTAGATTCGTGCCCTTGATGGCTTCCAGGACAAGTTTGCCGCTTGCGGTCTCGACGGTTATGGGGTTCTGGTCGCTTAAGCCTTTGGCATGAACGAATCGAACAAAACATCGAGCTCCATTGCCACATTGGTTAACTTCGCCGCCATCGCTATTTAGTATGCGATAACGAAAATCGACCTCTGGCGATTCGCTTTGCTCAACGATTAGGATTTGATCACAGCCAACGCCGAAATGGCGATCAGCGATAAACGCGGCCTGCGCCTTGGACAATTGCAAGTTGTGTTGCGTGGCATCCAACACCACGAAATCATTGCCCAGGCCGTGCATTTTGGTGAACTCGAGTTTCATGGCGGTATTTAAACACAGATTGCCGTCATTGGCTGGCTTACCAAGCCGATATAGGCGGTAAATTGAAGCGCTTTGCAGAGCATTAATATTCAAGCCTTTTAGCAGCTGCTTAGCTATACTCGCGCCATGCATTTCGATTGGCCAAATATTGAGACGGTGTTACTGGATATGGACGGTACATTGCTCGATCTAAACTTCGATACGTCGTTTTGGCTCGACTATTTACCGGTGGTTTGGGCCACCGCAAACGGAGTGGATATCGAACAAGGTCGCGCCCGTTTAGCTCCCATGTTTAAAGAACACGCCGGTACGCTTAATTGGTATAGCGTGGATTTTTGGAGCGAAGAGCTAGGTCTGGACATCATGCATCACAAACAAGATCTGGCAGACAAAATACAGTATCGGCCAACTGCCCAATTATTTTTGCAGCGCTGTCGCAGGGAATCGAACGATGTGCGATTGGTGACCAATGCTCATCGCAAGATTTACCAAATGAAAGAGGCGCGAACTCAGATCGGCCAATATTTCGATGAGGTCTTGTGCTCGCATGAACTGAACCGCCCCAAAGAAGATCCATTGTTCTGGCATGATTTACAAGCACATCAACATTTCGACCCCAATAAAACCCTCTTTATCGACGACAATGATTCGGTTCTTGAATCTGCCCAGCAGTTTGGTATTAAGCATCTTTTTAGCATCGCCAAGCCCGACTCGAAAAGAGCGCGAAGTTCGCCCAGCCGATTTGAGATGCTGGAGCGGCTCGCCTAGGCTCGGCGCTCGAATGTTACAGCGCGCGCAGTTAAGTGACTTCTGCAGTTTTGACAGATAACTTCCAATACCAGGGGTTTACCGCAAGATGCGTGGACTAGCCGAGGGTTCGGACGCTGAGCTAATAGCTTTTGATTGACCCATTGCCGTAACAGCATGACAAAGGGAAATAAAGATTTTCCCTTATCACTCAATTGATATTCGTGGCGCCTGTGGTCATTGTTCTGCGTTTTGCGTTCGAGAATATCGACTTCGACTAAATAACGTAAACGCTTGGCTAAAATGCTACTCGGTATATTGATACGTTCAATAAAACGGTCAAAGTTCTTGGTATCAAAAAAACACGCCAGCAAAATAAGCATGGTCCAGCGGTCTCCAATCAGTTCACTCAAACCAACATCTGTAAGTTCAGGATACTCAGAATGGTAGCTGCGTCGATACTTGTTATAGGATGCTTGAATTGCCTCAGCCTGCTGGTCAAGCTTGCTTTCTTTGTCTAGCCATTCAAGGTCAGAGTAGTGAATGTCTGCTCTACAATGGCGGCAGATTGTTTGAGGAACTAGATGAGTTCCACAGCTTTCGTGCTTAAGACTGGCGGCAACACGTTTAGGTAAGCTTCGATTTTTTCGCCAGCGACTTTCCCAAGTTAAGGCGAGCAATGATGCGTCCATCAAAGACAGGCCAAGCTTACTTAGTCGATATTGCTTGCGGCGGCCTGTGTCGCTCTGAATGTGATCAAATATTCCGATCTCGCGCAGCGCTACTAGGCGACGAGTCAAGGTGGCACGGCTAATGCCAGTGCCTTTTCGAAATTCATCAAAGCTAGTTGCGCCATAGAAGGCCTCACGCAAAATAGCGATGGTCCAGCGGTCTCCGAACAGGTTGAGGCCTTCGGCAAGCTGCTCGGTAAGAATGAGATGGTGAGCCATGCTAAGAAGTGTAGCAAAACCCTCTAGTATTCTTAGAAAGTCTCATTATCGAAGTTAATTGCTTGAAGTCAAGTGGTCGATTCTGTTAAAAATAGTCTCATAAGCGAAGTTATATTTATGAAGTACTACTAATGAAAATCCTAGAGAAAACGACTATCAAGCATACGCTTAAGCGAGGCATCCATCCCTATCTAAACGGTGCTTGGCGACCTAATTACAATGAATACACTGCGACAGACTTAGAAGTAATTGGCGAGGTGCCGAAAGACATTGATGGTGTTTATGTACGAAATACCGAGAATCCTGTGCAAGCCCCGATTGGCAATTATCATCCCTTTGACGGTGACGGCATGCTGCACTCTATGATGTTTCGCGATGGTGAAGTCGAGTACCGAAATCGTTTTGTCCGAACCAAAGGCTTTCTGGCCGAACAAGCTGCAGGTAAAGCACTATGGACCGGTTTTGTAAATGACCCGAGAAAATCTAAACGACCCGGATGGGGCGCACAAGAACATTTAAAAGACTCCTCATCGACTGATGTAGTGTTTCACAATGGCGAGATTCTCTCGACCTTTTGGCAATGTGGAGAGGGCTATCGTCTTGACCCATATACCTTAGAAACTCTCGGCACTGAATCATGGGTTCCTGATGAGGGTATATCGGCGCATCCAAAGGTCGATGAGCGAACCGGCGAGCTATTGTTTTTTAATTATTCTAAAAAACCTCCTTTTCAACACTACGGTGTTGTGAATAAAGAGAACCAGCTTGTGCACTACACGCCTATTCCCCTGCCTGGGCCAAGATTGCCACACGATATGGCTTTTACCGAGAATTACTCGATTTTGATCGATCTTCCGTTTTTTTGGGATTCTGAAAAGCTCAAGCAAAACAAACATGTGCCAACTTACTACGGCAACGAATTGCCAACGCGTTTTGCGATTTTTCCCCGTTATGGTTCGGCAGACGATGTTATCTGGTTCGAGGCAAAACCAACTTATGTCTTACACTGGATGAACGCTTTCGAAGAAGGAGATGAAGTGATCGTCGATGGATACTTTCAGGAAAACCCCGACCCTGATCCGTTACCAGGTATGCCTAAACCGGTGGGTAAATTTATGGCCGGATTGGACGAGCGATCATTTAAATCCAAGCTTCATCGCTGGCGTTTTAATTTGAAAACTGGTGAGGTCAGAGAAAAACACCTTGATGAACGCATACTCGAGTTTGGCACTTTCAACCAACAATTGGCTGGTCAGCCATATCGCTATCTCTATTCGACATGGACTAAACCTGGTTGGTTTTTGTTTTCTGGAATTGTTAAACATGACCTGCAGACCGATGAATCCTGGCAGCTACCTTTTGGTGACAAACGCTTTGGCAGCGAGGCACCTTTTGTACCACGACAGCATGCTCACAGCGAAGACGATGGTTATTTGATAAGCTTCGTTACTGATATGCGCAGCAAGCGCTCGGAATGCATTGTTGTTGACGCCTTAGATATCGAGGCGGGCCCCGTATGTCGTATTATTTTGCCACACCGTATTTGTTCGGGTACGCACGCAACTTGGGCCGATGGGCCTACCGTGCGCAAACGGCAAACTGAGAAATAGGTTTTACTAGATGACACAGGATATTTATGTTTTGGGTGGTGCGCAGAGCGATTTCGTAAGAAATTGGGCGCGCGAAGAACTATCGATTTTTGATTTATTTAGCCACACCATTCAAAGCGCTTTGCAAACAAGTAAACTTGACCCGCAGAGCATCGAAGTAGGGCATGTCGGGAACTTTGAAGGCTCTTTATATACCGGGCAATCGCATCTAGGTGGTTTTTTTGGGCATGTTGACCCCGCCTGGCAATATTTACCCGCGTCAAGACATGAAGCGGCTTGTGCTTCTGGCTCAATGGCGATTTTAGCGGCGATGGCGGATTTGCAATCAGGTCGTTATCAAACCGCCGTAGTTGCTGGTGTAGAAATGATGCGCACCAACAAGGACGACGCCGACCGCCTGAAAGGTGCAGCCTGGGTTGGTGAGGAGTGGCAAGACGCTAGCATGGTTTGGCCTTCAGCTTTCAGTGACTTGATCGATTTTTATCAGGAGCACAGCGGTGTGCAGCGTGAGCATTTGGCTGCTATTTCTGAGAAAAACTTTGCCAATGCGCGGCGTAATTCGAAGGCTCAGTCACGCCAATGGAATTTTCCTGACGGCTGTTTTATGGCTGAGGATGATTCCAATCCAGTGATTGCGGGTAATATCCGACGCTTAGATTGTGGGCAAGTAACTGATGGTGCTGCGGTGGTCTTTTTGGCCACGGCAGAAGCTGCGCATGAGTATGCCAGACAAAGAGGTTTGCAATTATCATCGATTCCTAAAATCAAAGGTTGGGCACACATCAATGCACCGATGTTGTTCAGTGAAAAAGTTCGTTTGTCTAAAGGTCAGGACTATCCACTGCCGCATGTACACCGAGTGATGCAAGAGAGCTTGAGCCGCGCTGATCTGAACTTTAAGCAAATCGATGGCATTGAATTACATGATTGCTTCAACATTACTGAGTACATGATTCTCGATCACACTGGCATTCGACCTCAGGGCGAGGTTTGGCAAGCGATTGAAGCAGGGCATTTTCAGCATGATGGAGAATTGCCGGTCAATACCAGTGGTGGGCTGATTGGTTTGGGCCATCCGGTAGGCGCGACTGGCGTGCGCATGGTGCTTGATGCTGCTCAACAAGTTAGTGGCCGTGCACAAGATATTCAAATTGCCGGAGCCAATAATATGTTAACGGTCAATATTGGCGGCAGTACCACAACCTGCGCTAGTTTTGTAGTCGGGGCTTAAGCTTAGGACACGGCTGAAAATAAGCTATAGCGCCGCAAGGTGATATCACCTTCTTGCTCAGTATTAAGCAGTTTGAAATGCATTTTTTCCAACAGTTTAATAGACGCACTATTTTCAGCTTCGACGGTTGCACTCAGTTTAGTTAGCCCGAAATGATCAAACAAGCTTGGTACAAAAGCTTGCATGGCTTCTAACATGAATCCACCGCGCCAATAATCTGGTGCGAGCACATAACCAAATTCACAGCTCTTATCCAGCTCACCAAAATGGAAGGCCAAACAGGTACCAATTAGTTGATCATTCATCAAGATCACGTATTGCTCGGCTTTGTTCTCGCTGCGGCGTTGTAACAGCGTATCCTGCCAATCGCGAGCATCATGAATTGAACGCCAGGTCGTATAAGGAAGATATTTATTCACCACTTCGATTTGATGAATTTTATATACCGCTGCCAAGTCGTCTTGCTGATAAGGACGAATCTGTAATCGCTCGGTGCTGATGACTTGCTGGGGATACATGGTTTGTTTAAGCAAATTTCTCTAATAGATCAAATTGCGATTCGTCTGGCTCAATACCAAGCCCGGCGGCCATTGGCACTTTGATAAAACCATTCTCAATGCTAACTCCATGCTTTGGATCATGGTGTTCTTCGATATATGGTTGAGCAAGCCAAACGCCTTCTAACAAGTCTGGCCGAATGGTCGCAGCGATATGCACACAGGCAGCAGCAATTACTTCGCCGCCCCAGGCCATTATTCCAGAGTCGCTTTCGATTTTGACTAAGATGGTTTGCAGGCTATGATCCTCGGTGCCCGACATTGTATAGGGGCCGTTTTTGACCGGTAGCTCCTTGGTATAAAGTGTGATGGATTTGATGTTCATGGCCAATCGAAGAATGTCTTAGCGAGGTGTTCAGTCTAAATTCATAACGGCAATCTAGCCTTACTGCAAGCGACCTGGTCTTAGAGGAAGGCGGGTTCGATAAGTATTGAGATTTTAAAATTTGCCGTTTTCCAAAAATCGCTGACAAGCTTTGATCACGCGCGTGTCGTTCATCATAAAAGTATGATCAACAGGGAGTACTAGCTGCTCCTGCACACCTTCGATGGTGGTGCTATCGACGCTGACTTTACCATCGGATTGTTCAGGTAATAGCTGGCGGTACACCAGATTGAAATTGCGGGTACCCGCGATTACCCCACAGGCGAAATTGATCGCGCCAAGCTGTTGTGGCCTGCTGGCGGTGTCAGTACCTAGTTGCGCGCCAGCTGGCCCATTGATTTGATCAAAGAGCGCCCGCAAAACCGGTATCGATCGGAACTCATCAACCAGCTCGCTACCGCGATTTGGCGGGCCAAGCATCACTACTCTACCTAGTTTGCTGATCTTGTGCTCCGACAAATACTGGCGCACTAAAATTCCACCTAAGGAGTGCGTAACAAAATGAATTTTCTTACTCGCTTTGCAGGCCTCTAAGGCCGGTTCTATGGCAAGCTCAGCCAGGGTTTGAATATCATGGCGACGTGAGGGATAGCTTTGGTTAACTATTTTATATTGCTGAGCTAAAACACGTTCTAAGCGCCACAAAGACCAGCGGCTACGCGCCAAGCCATGCAGTAAAATGACGCTCTCTTGTTGCATGGTTGCTTAGGCGGTTGGCGACAAATTGGCATAGGCTAACACCAGCCATTTGCTGCCAACTTCCGAAAAGTTGATTTGAATACGCGCGTACTCCCCATGCCCCTCGATATTCAGCACCATGCCCTCACCAAATTTTGGATGGCTAACAGCCATGCCGACCGATATACCACTTTCATGCGCGCTTTGATCGTCTACCCACGAGCTGGTTCGTGATGGTGCCTCATAAGTCGTTTTTGCTTTCGGGCGAATTGCTTGTACTAACTCGTCGGGAATTTCGCTGAGAAAGCGCGATGCGCTGGTGTACTTTTCGGAGCCATAGAGTCGGCGAGATTCAGCATACGATAACCAAAGCTGTTGCATGGCGCGGGTCATGCCGACATAACAAAGGCGGCGCTCTTCTTCTAATCTTCCTGAGCCATCTTCTAAAGATCTTTGATGAGGGAATAGACCCTCTTCTAGACCGGTCAAAAAGACCAGTGGAAACTCCAGGCCTTTAGCTGTATGCAGGCTCATCAATTGCACGCAATCTTCCCATTCTTCTGCCTGACCTTCACCAGCTTCCAACGAAGCATGAGCGAGAAACGAAGTCAGTGGTGGCAAATCATCTTCGGTTTCTTCAATTTCGTAACCGCGCGCCGCGGTGACTAGTTCTTTTAAATTCTCGACTCGCGCCTGACCTTTCTCGCCTTTTTCTTTTTCAAAATGTTCGATCAACTTAGTTAAATCAAGCATGATCTCGATTTGCAAATACAAATCCTGATCCCGAATTTGTTCCTTGATCTGATTTATCAATTGCACAAAGACCGATAGTGCGCTGGCGGCGCGACTGGTCAGTTGTGAGCTCGCCAATAGTTGACTAGCGCTCTGCCACATGGATAGCTGGTTTTGGCGGGCGAACTCTCGAATCTGATCGACGGTCTTATTACCGATGCCACGAGTTGGTGTATTGACCACACGTTCAAAAGATGGGTCGTTATCTGGGCTTTCGCATAAACGAAGATAGGCAAGTGCATCTTTAATTTCAGCGCGTTCAAAAAAGCGTAAACCGCCATACACGCGATAAGGCATGCCGACATTAATCAGCCGTTCTTCAAAGGTGCGAGATTGCGCATTTGATCGATATAAGATCGCCGTTTCGCTGCGCGCGCCGCCCTGGTTGACCCAGGCTTGAATCTGATCAATGACAAAGCGTGCTTCATCTTGCTCATTGTAAGCCGTATAGAGTTTGACTGGCTCACCTTCTTCGCCAGCCGTCCATAGGTTTTTACCCAGGCGCGATTGATTGTTTTCGATTACTGCGTTGGCGGCGTTTAAAATACTGGTCGTTGAGCGATAGTTTTGTTCCAATCGCACGGTTTTGGTTTCAGGGAAATCTCGCTCGAACAGTAAAATGTTTTCGACTTTAGCGCCACGCCAACCGTAAATACTTTGATCGTCATCGCCCACTGCAAACAAATTTTTGGAATGCTGCACTAGCAATTTAAGCCAGGCGTATTGGATTGAATTGGTGTCCTGAAATTCGTCGACCAATACATGCTGAAACCGATCTTGATATCGAGCACGTAACACCTCATTGTTTTTTAGTAGCTCAAAGGCGCGCAATAACAGCTCAGAAAAATCGATCAAGCCGAAGCGCTGGCAAAGCGATTCATAATGGCTGTATACCGCCAATAGAGTTTGCTGTTGTGGATCGTTACTGGGCGGTACTTGCGCTGGTCGGCGACCTTCTTCTTTGTGACCATTAATAAACCATTGGACTTGTTTGGGCGGCCAATACGATTCATCCAAATCTAATTCTTTCAGGCTGCGTTTGATCATTCGCAGCTGATCATCACTATCAAGAATTTGAAACCCGGTAGGCAGGCCTGCATCCTCATGGTGCTGGCGTAATAGGCGATGCGCCAGGCTATGAAAGGTGCCAATCCACATGCCGCCCATTGGCAAGCCGAGTAATTGTTCGATACGGCCGCGCATTTCACGGCTGGCTTTATTGGTGAAGGTAACTGCTAAGATTGATAGTGGTGAGACTTGATGCGCTTCTACCAAGTAAGCAATGCGAGAAGTGAGTACCCGTGTTTTACCGCTACCTGCACCAGCTAAAATTAGCAGTGGCCCAGGTGGGGCAGCGACGGCTTCTCGTTGAGCATCGTTAAGCTCATTAAAAATATGCGAAATATCCACTTATTCCACAGTGACTGACTTAGCTAGGTTACGTGGTTTGTCGATATCGGTGCCTTTGATTAAAGCCACGTGATAAGCCAATAACTGCAATGGCACAACGTAGAGCATGGGCGCAATATAGTTGTTTACTGGCGCGACACTAATCACCATGGTGTCGTCGTCGGACTCTAAGCCGGCATCGACATCTGCGAAGACAAACAATTTGCCGCCGCGAGCGCGTACTTCTTCTAAGTTAGATTTAAGCTTTTCTAACAGCTCATCATTCGGTGCAACCGCGACTACCGGCATATCCTCATCAATTAATGCCAAGGGGCCATGTTTTAATTCGCCGGCGGCGTAAGCTTCAGCATGAATATAGGAAATTTCTTTGAGCTTAAGTGCGCCTTCCATCGCGATTGGATAATGCAAGCCACGCCCGAGAAACAAGGCATGGTGCTTATCGCCAAAATGTTTTGACATGGCAATAATGTCTTGTTCGAGGTTCAGTGCATTTTCAATTTGCTGCGGTAAACTGCGCAGCTCTTGCACGATACTCGATTCTAACTCATCAATGCTACGGCCATCGCCTTGAGCACGCCGGCGCAGACAAATAGCTAACATCAGCAAGGTGACCAGCTGCGTGGTAAAAGCTTTGGTTGAGGCAACGCCAATCTCGCGGCCAGCATGAGTAAAAATGGTTAAGTCACTGGCCCGCACCAGAGAGCTTTCGGGCACGTTACAAATGCAAAGTGTGTTGCTATATCCTAAGGTTTTGGCCATTTCTAAGGCGGCCATGGTGTCTAGTGTTTCACCAGATTGAGAGATAGTTAAAAACAATGTGCCGTCATCGACCACATGTTCGCGGTAACGGTATTCGCTGGCAATCTCAACGTCGCAACGAACTCCAAACTCTTCGAACCAATAGCGGGCAACTAAGGCGGCGATATAACTAGTGCCGCAGGCAACAATTTTTAAGGCCTTGGTGCGATCAAATATTTCTCGCGCCTGATCGCCAAAGGGCAGTTCTAAAACACTGTCGGCTCCGAGGCGACCTTCCAGGGTTTCAGTGATGGCTCGTGTTTGCTCATGAATTTCTTTTTTCATGTAGTGGGCAAAACCCTGAAGTTTGGTTTCTTCGTCGCTTAAGGTGCTGATTCTTATTTCACGCTCAACGGGCTTACCATCGCAGTCATAAATCTCGACTTGATCTATTGTCACTTTTGCAATATCGCCATCTTCTAGAACAATATAGCGGTTCGATACCGGGATCAGCGCCGACATATCAGAAGCAATAAAGTTCTCTTGGTCTCCAAGCGCAATCAACAGCGGCGAGCCGGAACGCGCTGCAATCAATGTACCTGGCTCCTGGGTAGAAACCGCACCTAAACCATAAGCACCTTCTAGCTCATTGACCGTGGTTAGCACGGCGCTTAACAGGTCCTTACCTTGCTGCATGTACCAATCGATTTGATGCACGATCACTTCGGTATCTGTCTCGGAACTGAATGGGAAACCGCGTTCTTTTTGAACTGCTCTGAGTGACTGATGATTCTCGATAATGCCGTTATGAACTACTGCCACCTGTGATGAAGAGGTATGCGGATGCGCATTGTGTTCAGCAGGGCGACCGTGTGTTGCCCAGCGCGTATGCGCAATACCAAGCAGGCCATCAACGTCTCCGGAAATGGCTTCAAGGTTGGCGACCCGGCCAACGCTGCGTTTTAAATCTAAAGCTGATTCATTATTTACCACCGCTAGGCCAGCTGAATCATAACCACGATATTCGAGACGCTTTAAACCGTCGATAAGCACCGAGCGAATGTCTCGATTTGAGACCGCTCCAACAATTCCACACATAGTCTATTTCTTCTTAGTTGGTCGTTTCCAATTGTCGATTTCGCGTTGGCGGCCACGACTGATGGCGAGCTGATTACTGGCAACATTATTAGTGATGGTCGAGCCCGCACCGATAGTCGCGCCGTCATCCACGCTGACTGGGGCAACTAACTGTGCATCAGAGCCAACAAACACGTCGTTGCCAATCGTTGTTTGATGCTTGTTGGCACCATCATAATTGCAAGTGATTACACCGGCGCCGATGTTGGTATTTTCACCGACCGTCGCATCGCCCACATAGCTTAAGTGGTTGACCTTTGAGCCTTCACCAATGTGCGCTTTTTTGGTTTCGACAAAATTGCCAATACGAACTCCTTTGGCTAATTGAGTACCCGGCCTTAAACGTGCGAAGGGACCAATATTCACATCGTCGTCAATAGAAACATCTTCAAGCACACTACTAGGATGTACTTGCACACCGTTAGCCAAACGACTTGCTTTGATAATAGAGTTCGGCCCAATGTAACACTGCCGACCTATCTGACAGGGCCCTTCGATTACTACGTTGATATCGATAATCGTATCCGGCTCTATACTAACTTCGCCGCGAATATCGACTCGATCTGGGTCAATAATAGTCACGCCTTGCTGCATCAGCGTTCTGGCACGCTGGCGCTGATAAGCCCGCTCGGCCTGGGCTAATTGCACGCGATCATTAATGCCCATCACCTCTTGCGGATCATCAGCCTGAATAGCCGCAATTGGGCTTCCTTCTTTAGCGGCGAGATCAACAATGTCGGTCAGATAGTACTCGCCTTGTGCATTCTGGTTGCCTATTTGCGCTAACCAGCTTGCTAAATCGCTGGCTCGGGCACAAATAATACCTGAGTTAATCTCATCGATTTTGCGCTGTTCAGAACTGGCATCTTTATGTTCGACGATGCCTACGGCGGCATTACTGTCATCGCGAATGATTCGCCCAAGCCCGCTTGGGTCTGGAACCTTTGCTGTTAATAAAGTGAGCGGTGATGACACCATGGCTTCGACCATGGCTTCAAGGGTTGAGGATTTTAGTAGAGGCACATCTGCGGTGAGCATTAAAACATCGGCCTGCTCATCTATCTTGGGTAGTGCTTGCGCAACCGCGTGCCCAGTTCCTAATTGCTGCTCTTGTACGACCCAGCTTAGGCGATCGTCGTCGTCGAACTTGGCTTGAACCTCCTCTTTGCCGTGCCCAACAACCACATGTATGCGCTGCGGTTTTAACGTGGACGCCATTTCAACCACATGTGCTAATAACGGTCGACCACCAATCTCATGCAACACTTTAGGATGTTGAGAGTGCATGCGGCTGCCTTTGCCGGCGGCCAGAACCACGATTTCCAGGGGCTTATCCACGGGTTTAGATGGCATAAGAGTGAAGCAGTGTTCGCGAAAACAGTAATTCTAGCAAACCCGACCTGATGCGGGGCAAATTAAGCATGCTTTAATCTGTATAATTGCGCGCATGTCGAAGCAAGGCCAAAATCCGTCTTTGATCGCCGTCACTTTAGGTGAGCCGGCGGGTATTGGTGCGGATATCTTTTTGCAATACGCACAAAGTAATGTGCTCGATGATTTAGTCGTGATTGGTGATCAAAGAGCGCTAGCCGCGCGAGCCGATCGCATAGGAGTTGCTGTGCCAAACGTCGCTTTGGAGCACTGCCCGGTTGCACAGCCAGAGGTCTGCGGCAAGCCAGAAATTCGCAACGCCGATGGTGTGATGGCCATGCTCGATCATACTATCGATGGTTGCTTATCGAATCGTTACGCCGCCATGGTTACCGGGCCATTAAGCAAGTCGGTTATCGCCGATAGCGGGCGGGCATTTTCGGGTCACACCGAATACCTCGCTGAGCGCTGCGAGGTGGAGCAAGCGGTGATGTTATTAGCAACCTCTAGTCTCAAAGTGGCTTTGGTCACTACACACTTACCGCTGAGCGAAGTGAGCGCTGCGATTACCAGCCAAAAGTTGCACGATGTGATTAGCATATTAGATCATGATATGCGTACCAAGTTTGGTATCCAGTCACCTCGTATACTGGTTTGTGGATTAAACCCACATGCCGGTGAAGGTGGGCATTTAGGGCGTGAAGAAATCGATATCATTGCTCCAAAAATTAAGCAGTTGCAAAGCGCAGGTCTTAATCTGGTTGGCCCGGTGTCGGCTGACACCGCGTTTACCACCAATGCTCTACAAGGAGTCGATGTGGTGCTGGCCATGTACCACGATCAGGGATTGCCAGTGCTTAAAGCACAAGGCTTTGGTGATGCGGCCAATATCACACTCGGCTTGCCGATTGTTCGAAGCTCAGTTGATCATGGCACGGCCTTTGAGATGGCTGGTAGTGGCAAGACTGATTTTGGTGGGCTGGCGACTGCCATCGAAATGGCACGCGCGATGGTAGCCAGCCAACGTTTGGAAAAAGTTGATGGTTGATTTCGTCAAGCCGCGCAAGGCGCTCGGCCAGAACTTCCTCGAAGACGACAATATCATTCGCAAGATCGTCGCGGGTCTTCAGCTTAAAGAACGTGATTGTGTACTGGAAATCGGTCCTGGGCGAGGGGCTCTGACTCGTTATCTGATCGAACACGTCAGCAAAGGTGATGGCGAGCTGCACTTGGTAGAGTTTGATAAAGACCTAATACAATACTGGCAAGGCCAGGCAGAGCAAAACCCCTACTTGCACGTACATGGCATCGATATCCTTAAATTTGATATTGCTCAAAGCCTAGACTCGCTGGTTAGACCGCTCAAGGTAATCGGCAATCTGCCGTACAATATTTCCAGCCCAGTGTTGTTTCACTTGTCCAGGTTTTCTTCTCTGATTGATAGTCAGCTCGTGATGCTACAAAAAGAGGTGGTTGAGCGAATGGTCGCGCAGCCTGGGACTAAGCAATATGGTCGCCTGTCAGTCATGCTGCAATATCAATATCAACTGGAGAACCTATTTAGCGTGCCGCCAACGGCTTTCTTCCCGCCTCCAAAGGTCGACTCGGCGATTGTCAGAATGACCCCGAAAACCGAATTCGCGGCAACGGTAGATTGCCAGGCGGATTTTGAATTATTGGTTAAAGCCGCGTTTAGTATGCGCCGCAAGACCCTGCGTAATAATCTAAAGCACTTACTGAATGATGAAGCGATCGAAAGAGCAGGGGTAGACCCTAAAGTACGTGCAGAAACCCTTGAAAATGTGGATTTTATCGCTTTAACCAATCTATACAGCCGATCATCCAAATTAGCTTGAAATAGCCTGTTCTTTACCCTATATTTCGCCGCCTTGAGTATGAATTCGCGCCAAATCACGAGTTCGATCTCTTAATTAGGAGAGCATCATGAAAGCAGACATCCATCCACAATACGGTGAAATCACAGTAACCTGTGCTTGTGGCAATACATTTAAGACCGGTTCTACTTTGGGCCGCGACTTACACGTTGAGATTTGTTCAGACTGCCACCCGTTTTACACCGGCAAGCAAAAAGTCATGGACACCGAAGGGCGTGTTGGTCGATTTAAGAGTCGTTACGGCAAAAAATAATTTCTTCGAAAAATCCCGAAAAAGGCGCCCTGTGGCGCCTTTTTTTGTGCCTTTGGAACTCGTCATGTCAAGCATTATTTTTACCGAATTAGCATTGCGAGAGCTCATGGTGCATGGCACTCTCCGGAGCCGAGATTTGCAAGACAATCTAATCAGATGACTCAAACGAGATTCGAACAAGCCCAACGCTATATTGCTGGTGGCGTTAATTCACCAGTTCGCGCATTCAAAAGTGTTGGTGGCTCCCCGGTTTTTATGCAACGTGCTAAAGGTGCCTATTTATGGGATGCCGACGGCAAACAATATATCGATTATGTGGGCTCCTGGGGGCCAATGATTCTGGGACATGCACATCCTGAAGTTATCGAAGCGGTTCAGAATGCAGCTGTGAATAGTTTAAGTTTTGGTGCGCCAACTGAGTCTGAGACCTCGCTCGCCAAAACCATTTGTGAGTTAATCCCAAGTGTCGAGAAAGTACGTTTTACCAGTTCCGGCACTGAAGCAACGATGAGCGCCTTACGCTTGGCGCGAGGCTTTACCGGTCGCGATAAAATAATTAAGTTCGAAGGCTGCTATCACGGCCATTCGGACAGCTTGCTAGTTAAAGCTGGATCAGGTGCCTTGACCTTTGGAGTGCCAACTTCTCCAGGTGTGCCAGCCGCTACCGCTGAGCTAACCCTTACGCTCCCTTTTAATGATCTGGAGCCATTGGAAGAAGTGCTTAGAGAAGTTGGTGGTGAAGTTGCTGCCATTATTCTCGAACCGGTTGCGGGTAATATGAATTTGATCCCGCCGGTGCCGGGTTTCCTTGAAGGGTTGCGCAAGCTTTGCGACGACTACGGCATTGTATTGATATTTGATGAAGTCATGACTGGCTTCAGAGTTGGTTTACAAGGCGCTCAGGGTGTTTATGGAGTGACTCCAGACCTAAGTTGTTTCGGCAAAGTCATTGGCGGCGGGATGCCTGTTGGAGCATTTGGCGGCAAAGCCGAAATCATGAATCACATCTCGCCTGATGGCCCGGTGTACCAGGCTGGGACCTTGTCAGGTAATCCGGTCGCGATGGCCGCTGGACAAAAAACTTTGGAATTAATCAGCGCACCAAACTTTTATGAGAACCTGACCGTCAAAGTGAAGAGCTTATTATTGGGCTTGAAGAATGTCGCGCAGTCAGCGGATATTCCTTTGGCCACCGCAGGCGTTGGCGGCATGTTCGGCTTCTTTTTTACCGAAGCAGAAAAAGTTCAAAGCTTTGCCGAAGTCATGACCTGCGATGGTGAACGCTTTAATCGTTTTTTTCATGGCATGCTGGAACAAGGTATTTATCTGGCGCCATCCTCCTTTGAAGCAGGATTCGTCTCTTGTACACATAGCGAGAACGACATCGCTGACACCATCGATCGAGCCGCACAAGTTATGCAAACTTTAAACGACTAACTGACTTAAAGGATTAACTGACCTAGCTTGGGCAGCGTTCTATTATTGTGATATTCGCAGGGTAACGAAAAGCCAACCCCCTGGCTGTTTGAACTGTCGCTACAGTGGTAACAATAAAATGAAAGAACAGCAACAGGGGCACTGCAAAAACGCCAACGATGGCTAACACCATGAATAAGGCCATCAATAAATACAAATAGATAGTGATTTGAAAACAAATTGCCTCGCGCCCTTGATAGTCCAGCCACTGAGAATACTGACGGTTTTTGATCCACAAATAATAGCAAGCAAGAAAATTCGCTAAAGGAATAGCGGTAAAAATTAAGTAACCCGTTGCATGTAATTTAGCGGCTAAAGCGGTTTGGATCTCTTCAGATTGATAGCGGCTTAAGGTTGGTTGTCGCCGCACCATTAATAACATCGCCGTTAGGCCGCACATGAGCCCGCCGATTAATAAGTACACCACGGTGAGAAACTGGATCGCTATTGTTTCATCAATACCAAGCACTGCACGAACCACTGGAAATAGGGCAATGCCCATTAGAATCATCGCCAGACTAAGAAATAGCCAGCTTGGAAGACGGTTTACCATTATCGAGGAATGTAATTCTGCGCCAAAAAAACGGTATTTTAACAATGTATTAGAACACACAAACTGCTAACATCCGCGATTGCTTTTTTGGGGGCGTTATAACTGCTGCGGCTGTGACAGGCAGCAGCGCATTTTGTTAGCGCATTTTGCTCTAGTTATGACGTCTGAATTTGTCATTACATTTTGTAATTTCTTAATCTAAATTAAATAGGTAGCTAAAGTGCGCGATTATCTTTTCACCTCGGAATCTGTTTCCGAAGGCCATCCAGACAAAGTAGCCGATCAAATTTCAGACACGGTACTTGATTATCTTTTCGAAGAAGACCCAGCCTCACGTGTAGCCTGCGAAACACTAGTAAATACCGGCTTAGTAGTTTTGTCCGGTGAAATTACGTCTAACCGCAGCCTCGATGGTGTCACTGAGCGAGTTAGAGAAACCATTAAAGACATTGGTTATATGGGCTCGGCCATGGGCTTTGATTATCGAAGCTGCGCGGTCATGGTTTCATTAGACCGTCAGTCACAAGACATTGCCCAAGGCGTAAACGAAGGCGAAGGTCTCGATCTTGACCAAGGTGCGGGTGATCAGGGCTTGATGTTTGGCTACGCATGTACTGAGACCGATGTTTTGATGCCGATGCCAATCGAATACTCGCATCGCTTAGTGAAAAAACAAGCGGAGTTGCGCAAGAGCGGCCAACTAGGTTGGCTGCGGCCTGATGCCAAGTCGCAGGTGACGGTTCGATATGAAGAAGGGCGGCCTAAATTTATCGATACTGTGGTGCTTTCAACTCAGCACGATGAAGAGATTGCGCACGATGATTTGGTTGAAGCAATTGTCGAAGAAGTGATCAAGCCGACTTTGCCAGCCGATATGATCAGCGGTGAGACTAAGTTTTTGGTCAACCCAACTGGTCGATTTGTGGTTGGTGGCCCGGTCGGAGACTGCGGTATTACTGGTCGTAAAATCATTGTAGATACTTATGGCGGCGCGGCTCACCACGGCGGCGGTGCATTCTCTGGTAAGGACCCATCTAAAGTGGATCGTTCTGCGGCCTATGCCGGCCGATATGTGGCCAAAAATGTGGTCGCAGCTGGTTTGGCTGATCGTTGCGAAGTGCAAGTAGCCTACGCAATTGGCGTCGCAAAACCAGTTAGCTTGATGGTGAATACCTTCGGCACCGGCAAAATCGATGAAGCTAAAATTGAAGCGCTCGTGGCCGAGCTATTTGATTTACGCCCAAAAGCGATCATTCAAACACTTGATCTTTTGCGACCCATATACCGCAAAACCGCGGCTTATGGTCATTTTGGTCGCACTGAGCCTGAGTACAAATGGGAGGCAACTGACCGAGCCGACGAGCTACGCGAAGCGGCTGGGCTATAGAAGATCACTATTCTCATTACAAAAACGGCACTTTATAAGGTGCCGTTTTTTTATTTGTCCTATAAAGTCTAAGCTTACGAATCCTCTTCATCCTCCGGATCAATATTAGCTAAGGCATCCTGAGTCTGTTGTGCAAACTTTACACTGCCGTCGCCAGAGAGCAGCACGGCGATGTAGCGCGTGCCGTCAAAGTGGGCAAATACAATTAATAGCATCACGGTAATTGGCACACTTAACAAGGCACCGGCGATTCCCCAGATGCTTCCCCAAAGCGTTAAGCTAAGCATTACTACCAGTGGGCTGACGTTAAGTGAATTGCCCATAAGTTTCGGTTCTAATAGATTCCCTACTAGCAACTGAATGGTGCCAACGCCGAGCAATACGATTAAGAATGGAACTAAAGTGTCGAATTGAATCAGGGCCAATACCGCAGGGAACAAGGTAGCGATAATTGAGCCGACCGTCGGGATATAGTTGAGCATAAAAATCGTAAACGCCCAAAAGATCGCAAAATCGACGCCGACTGCTAACAACACAAAATAACTAACCAAGCCGGTCAGCGCGCTGGTTAAGGTTTTAATCCAAAGGTACTTTTCGATGTCTTCCTGAGCATGTGAAAGAATGCTCATTACTGAATCGTGCCGTTGTTGCTCCGGGAATATTTCGCGAATCTTTTTCTTAAAGGTGCCTTGTTCGGCGAGCATAAAAGCCACATAAATCAGTACCAGCGAAATATTTCCGATCATGGCTGTGAAGGTGCCGGTCAAATTGGTAATGATAGGCCCTAAGCTAACACCGGATAAAACATCAGAGACGTTAGGAATGCGCTCCTGTGCCCAGCTTGGTACGAGGTCACTGAACTTGCCACTCAACTTGGCGAAGTTCTCACGGTATTCAGGGATGGATGCTCGCACATCGGCAATATTGGTCTGGATCATGTCAACCGCCAAGGCCATAAACAATCCAATGCTGACTATCGATAGCAACATCGTGAGCCAATTAGGCTCAGCAAGCTTTGGAATAATACGCACGAAATTGCGACTCAAAGCATTGATTACATACCAAATCATGACCGCGACGGCCAAGGGCACTAGAAAGGTTTTGCCAACCACCAAAACGTAGAAAACACCGATCGTAGCCAGAATGATTAGTGAAGTAGAAGTAGCTCGATTGTCTAAATTCATGAAAGTTATAAGAATCTAAGAATTCGCCTGAAGGTTCACTCAATAGTAAGCCGCGCAAGGGGATTCAACAACAATAGTGGCTTAAGCGGCGTAATATTTAGCTGTTTATAGTCAAAAATAAAGAAATACGGCGCGTTTCAACAAGACTTTGTGCGAATTTTGTTGAATTATTTAATGCTCAGCTGTTTTTTTGAGGCTCGCTGGTTTTTTTCGGGGTTGCGGGGGCTCTCAGTTAAATCGAAACAGTGTTTTACAGTTCTCGCCATCGTAATTACGATTTTGGTGATAACGTATCCGTCCGCGGTAAAGCAGGGTTGGCCGCTTCATTTTAAGACAACAATTCTTTGGGAACGAAACTATGAAACCATTCTTTAAAAAGTCGGGTTTAAGTTGTGCACTTGCGTCAGTCCTTATCCTAAGCGCATGTACAACAACCGGCAGCAACCAAGTGAGCCAAGTCGAAGCCGATCGAGCGGCCGAGTTAGATCGTCGCGCGGCTGCCTTAGATGCACGTGAGGCAGAGCTCAAGGCTATTTCTCAATCAGGTACTGGAGCTGCTCAGAGCGGTCTGCCAAGTGACGCTGCTGGTGCTGGCGATTTACTACCACCAAATGCTGCACCGGGTGAATGTTACGCGCGAGTGTGGGTAGACGCTGAATACACCACCAGTGAAGAGCAAGTATTAGTTAGCCAGGAAAGTAAGAAAATCAACGTGATTCCAGCGCAGTATGAAACTGTGACAGAAACAGTCGAAGTAAGTGCAGCTTCAAGCCGCCTTGAAACCATTCCAGCGGTATATGGTGAAGAGAGCGAACAGTTATTGGTGCGCGATAGCCGCCGAGTTTGGCGAGTTGGCAAAAAGCGTGCTGATGCACCAGCCAGTGATGCACTATTGGCCGCCGCAGTTAAGCACGGTATCGATTTAGATTCCGCTCAGGTAGGCATGTGTTTTCATGAGCACTATGTGCCAGCAACATATCGTACAGAGAGCGAGCAGGTTTTAGTGAGAGCTGCTTCGGAGGAGGTGAATATTGTTCCAGCTCAGTACGAAACTGTTGAAGAAAGCGTTTTGGTTCGCGAAGCGTCGACGAAACTTGTGACTGTTCCAGCTGAGTATGGCGTGGAAGAAGAGCAAATCATTGATAAGCCCGCCCACACTATCTGGAAAAAAGGCACTGGTCCTATTCAAAAAATTGATGAAGCCACTGGTGAGATCATGTGTTTGGTGGAAGTGCCAGCTACCTACAAAACGGTTAAGCGCACTGTGTTAGTTTCACCAGCTCGTACTGAGACGGTTGAAGTCCCAGCTGAATACAAAACGGTTAAAGTCACTAAACTGGTTAGCGCTGCACGCGAAGAGCGTAGCCCAATTCAGGCTGTTTACAACACCGTTGATCGCCAAGTTGTAGATCAGGTAGCAGGCTTTGTTTGGCATGAGGTGAGCAACACAGACCATCCAGCTTCAACCAAAACAGGCAACCGAATTTGTTTAACTGAGATTCCAGCGGAATACAAAACAGTTAAGCGCACTGTTGTGGCGCAAGCAGCGCAAACTCGAAGCATCGAGATTCCAGCTAAGTTCGCAGATGTTCAAGTGACCAAACTAGTAGCGCCCGCTCGCGAAGAAGTAGAAGTGATTCCTGCAGAGTATCGTTCGGTGCAAAAGCGCGAGTTAGTTAGTGATGGTTATATGGCGTGGCGTTCAATTTTGTGCGAAACCAATATGACGCGCGGTCGAATCGCTGATATCCAACGTGCCTTGCAAGAAGCAGGTCATGATATTGGCTCTGGCGGCGTTGATGGGGTCATCGGAACGGATACGATTCGAGCTGTAAACGCCTTCCAGAGAGCGAATGAGTTACCAGTTGATAGATACCTCAATATCGCTACCTTAAAAGCGCTGGGCGTATCGGCAAAATAAAATTCCAAATCTCCTTAAATTCAAGGCCAGCTATATTGCTGGCCTTTTTTTTGTGACATACACTCTGTGCTCATCATTCGCTGATTACGGCTTCTCGCAATGCAACTGCAAGACATTATTCGCAATATTCCTGACTTTCCTAAACCTGGTATTCAGTTCAAGGACATAGAATCAATCACCGAGAACCCTAGGGCATTTGCTTATGTTATCGACGAATTTTCACAAGCATGCCAAGCCCATCAAATCGATAAAATTCTCGCCCTGGATGCGCGTGGGTTCTTGTTTGGCGGCGCTTTGGCATACGAATTATCACTGCCTGTGGTAATGGCGCGCAAGAAAGGTAAGCTGGCGGGCGAATGCGTGTCCGAGACTTACGCTTTGGAATATGGTGAAGCCGAAGTTGAACTACAACGAACGGCAATTCAGGCGCCCGATCGTGTACTAATAATCGATGATTTGCTAGCCACTGGCGGCACCGCCGAAGCGGCGGCATCTTTGGTCAATCAAATTGGTGCCAAGGTGGTGCTTTTTGCGTTTGTTATTGAGCTTGCCGAACTTGGTGGTAGAGAAAAATTGGGAGACGTCAACATCGTCTCCCTATTGAACTTTTAATTTAAGGCTTTCTAATAAGAATATTAAAGAAAAATTGTGGTGAACTAGCCTGAAGCTTCTAAGCGTTTAATGGACACATAAGCCAGCAAATAAGCAGCGACTGCTACAGTCATAGTGGCGATAAAACCATAGTAGACTGAAAAGATCGCGCAGAATATTCCACCGGTAACGGTAAATAATCCGTTTAATGCCCAGGCCCAGGCCACGGTGCCTTCAGGTTTGTTTTCAATCGTCAATATGCCTAGTGGAAAAGGCATGCCGAGGAAAAATGCCAGCGGGAAGATCAGCACAAAGGAAGTAATAATTCGCAGCAGAGTTCGTAGCTCTAAAAGGTGATCAAACAAAAATGTCTTGGCCAAGACCACCAATAGCGCGGTGACTACAATGCCAGCAAACGGCACCCAGGTTTTGCCACGCTCGCGCAAGCGCAGTTTCTCCGATGCTAGGCTGCCCAGGCCTGCACCAAATAAGAAAGTAAACAATACCACCGTATAGGTATAAAGTGGGAAGCCAATCAGCTTCATAAAAATCTGAATAAACACCAGTTCAAGTACAATGAAGCCTAGACCAAGGCAGGCAAAATAGGTCATAAAAGCGCCTTTACCTGCCCACTTCTCGCGTCCGGTGCGCGCAAACGCCAGCGGGCCAAAGGTGAATACCAAAGCAAATAGCATAGCGGCGCCAGCGCTAATAATTAAGTGCATCACATCAATCGGGTAGCCGGTCGACTTTTGTGAATTCATTAGTTCTGAAACACCAATGTTAACAAACCGTGCCGGATCACTTTTTGGTAGCGTATCCAGGTTCAAGCGAAGAGAATTAAAGAACGGCTGGTTATCAGTCGGTTCTTTAATACGATAAGGAACCTTGTCGATCACACTTTGCGGCAACTCACCAACGAAAAAGTCGTCGCTTAAAAATGATGCGCTCGGATTAAAAGGGTCAACCGGATATTGGAAGATTGGCAAATAGTCTTTTACTTTGGCTATTTCTTCAGGCGTCCATGGTGACATCTTAATCAACAAGGTTGGTAAGTCATCGCGAGTGCCAGAATTTTCAGCAACAAACACATGTGCTCGAAAATTATCGCGGCCTAATTCGTCCCAAGCTTTGGATGCAGTCGCGACCATCTTTGGATAGATGTGGTGGTTGATGTGCAATACCCCGTCTTCTGATAAGTGGGTAAAGTATTCTTTGTAGGCTTCCACAGTTTGAAGGTAAGTCGATTGCATCGCACCACTGCCAGCTGCAATAGACGAGCTAGTGTGGTTGCTAAAGATCTGAATAATGTCGTATTGCTTGTTGGTCTGACGTAAGTAGCTGCGGCCCTCACCACGCTGCACATTGGCGTTCGGGTGATTCATAATATTCCCGGTGTAATCGGCGTAACGCGTTTTACCTAATGCGACAACTGTGCCGACCAATTCAATGGCATCAACCTCGCCAGCATTATAGGTAAGAGCGGCCTTGAGTTCCTGTCCTCCGGCGCTACCAATGATCAAGACTCGGGCATCACTATCGGCCTTAAGATAGTGAGAAACGGCTACATAGGCATTCCAAAAATGCTGTCGGGCGGTACCAGGCAAGCTGGCGCGTAATTTGGCAAAGTCACCATCAAACGGGTAAAAGTAGCTCGTTTGTGTGCCGCCATCATAGGCAATCCATTTTCGTTTTTGTCCTAGCCCTTCGGTGTTGAGCACATTGATTTTGGAGATCGGATCCCACCAGGTACCTTCATTGATCTGTTTGACCAGGGGTTTAAATGCCCGCTTGTGCATATGTGGCTCAAAGGTGTCGATCTGGTCGCGCGTAAATGGAAAGACGACGATCGCGGCGGCTATGACGATCAAAACAATCGCCGCCGCTGTTCTTCGGCTAGCCGCGAAGCACGCCGCAGAAAGCACACTCAAGCCAGCAACCACAATAATGATGCCGGTCGTCCCGATCTTAGGTAGTAGTGGAATCAACAGCACACAGCCTAAGGCTGCACCGATCAGATCCCAAAAGTACAAGCGACGAATTTGCTTGGCGTAATGCGTAAAAACAATCGATAGTACTAAGCCAGCTAAAAAGAACGGCACACAGATAACCACATAAATCAGCAAAAAGTTGACCGACATTTCACCAAACTTGTCGTTTAGTAAATTGTAGTCAAAGGGCAAATGGTCGATCGCCCATTGCATGTGCAAAACCCAGACAGCCATCAAGGCCGTGATAATCGATAGCGTCAACCACAGATTATTGGTGTTTTTGACGGGGCGAATCGCCAGCACCACGCCAGCCAGGCCGAAGGAGAATACCGCCAAAGTAATCACCATATAGGCCATATTTGGGTACCAAAGCACATCAAAGACGCGAATCAGGTTTATTTCGAGCAATAACGCGGCTAATGCGATGCAGAACACACCGAGAGCGGTTTTAGTCATATTTTTGGCCGTTTAAATGGTGGACTGTTGTGGCCACTATTGGCCTAAATTGGCCGGAATATACAGGGGCACTTAGGCTAAATCAACCAAAGCAAAGCAAGCTTAACCGCTGTTTTGACGTGATTATTCAAGCCAAATTTGCATTGCAATGGCCTGTGTGGTCACGCGCTGTTTTTGAGTATACTTGCCAACGACCAATTCGCCGAAAAAATCAATGACAAAGGCAACTAACAATTTTCTGGTTTGTGCGCTGATAGCCGTAACACTAACCGCATTATTGGCATGCTATTTATGGCAAAGCGTGCAATTTAATGTGGTGAATATAACCGTGCGTGTGCAAACCATAGAAGCAGTCTCGGCGATCGTTAGTGAAATAGACGGGCGAGGGCGAGAGACTGAATTGGCTCGTCTTGCGTTTGATGGGAATCAAGGTGCTGGCGCCCAAAATGTCACTACCGCCCCGCTGAATAAGCCAGTAAGACGTTTGAAGGTTAAACTGGTGCCAGTTAATTCAGAGCAGGGTACCGCCGTTATCTTGCATGAAGTCTTTCTGTACCCGTCGTACGGTGACGATGAAGTCTATCTGCACGCCGCCAGGATTAATCAGGAATTCGATGTGTCTGCGCCAGCCAAAGAGAAGAATAATTATTATGAACTCGGAGCTGGAGAAACACTCAGCTTTACATCAACGCAGCGAGTTATAAGAAGCAATCTGGCTTTTGTTGGGCCAATCAGCTTGTTTATATTTATTATTGTTAAATAAATTTCAGTGGTTTAAAAATAATAATCT
>CAYVYS010000029.1:0-37312 GCA_964455815.1 uncultured Gammaproteobacteria bacterium | reverse complement strand
ATACCGGCCTGTCACGCCGGGGGTCGCGGGTTCGAGTCCCGTCCGCTCCGCCACTTATTGATTGTCAAAAAAAAGACGAGCTCGATGCTCGTCTTTTTTTGCTTGTTGATTTGTGGTGATAAAACTGGCTTCTAATCAACGACCTTGCCTTCAGAATCTACGATCACTAAATCAGCCAAATTGGCATCGCGAATACTTTGCTCGATTTTCTCGCGATCGCCAACCACAACCCAAAGCATTTGATCAGGTCGCATATGCTCCTTGGCTGAAGCATTGACTTGCGCAAGATCGATCTTTCTAAGGTCACCGACATACTTGTCCCAATAGCTTTCGTCCAGACCATAGCGAACCAAGGTCATTACGTCCGATTCCACCGCCGCAGAAGATTCCCAACGGCCTGGTAAGGTCAATGTACGCTTATCTAAAGAACGCGCCAGTTCATCTTCTGTCGCTGGTTTGCCATTCGCAATGCCAGATAATTCTCCGTAAATTTCCTGCATTGACGCAGCCGTTTTATCGGTTTGAACAGGCGCGTAAGCGATAAACGGTCGCTGTGCAGCGGTTCCTCTGACTGCGGTTCTCGCACCGTATGACCAGCCTTTATCCTCGCGTAGATTTAGATTAACTCGTGAGTTAAAGCTGGCACCTAACACTTCATTCATTACTTGCAATGCAAGCTCGCCATCAAAGCCAAATTTAGGCACCATTTTAGTGGCAACGATGGCAGACTGTTCAGAGCCAGGTCGGTCGACCAAATAGATCTTTGATTTTTCTAATGCCTCGATATCACTAATATTTTTTGTCGGAACTGAAGCATTCGACATGGCACCAAAATACTCTTCAGCAAGCGGCTTTAACTCATCCATGCTGATGTTGCCAGTGACTACCAGTGTTGCATTGGCGCCCGTTAACCAGGTTTTATGGTAATTGCTAAGATCTTCCACCTGCATAGCTTCTACACTTTGCTCACTGCCGGAGCCGGAAAACGGTGCAGCGTAGGCATGTCCTTCACCGTACAACAACTTCGGCATTAATCTTAAGGCCGCGCCAAAAGGTGAATTTTTTTCTTGCGCAATAGCAGCGAGTTGTTGATCTTTGAGTCGCTCAAGCTGATCTGCGGGAAAGCTTGGGTTCATAATGACATCGGCAAAGATCGTCATTGAATCTTGCAGATTTTCTTTAAGAGTGTTGAGGCTCACTTGAGAGGAATCCAGGCTCGCACTGGCGCCAAGTTGTGTACCCATTTGTGCTAATTGGCTACTGATCTCAAGAGCATCGTACTTTTTGGTGCCTTCATCTAACATTGCCATCGTTAGGCTAGCCGTACCCGGTTTCACATCCTGGTCAGCCGCATAGCCCGCATCGAATAGTATTTGCATGCGAACGACTGGTACAGAAGGACGCTCGGCCAGAATAATCTTTAGTCCATTTTCTAATTCCGCTCTTTGCAGGCGATCAAATTGCACGACCGGAGCGGCACCAATTTCGGGGATACCTTGGCTACGATCTATTTGAGGAGCGGCAGCGGTAAATGAGGGAAAGGGCAATACGCGCAGCGCATATTCGCCATCACTAAGCCAGTCACGAGTGGTTTGTGTGACTTGCTTGGCGGTAGCTGAGTTGAACTCCTCAAACTGTTGCAAATACGAACCTGGGTCACCGGAATAAACCTGATATTGGGCAAGCGTATCAGCTTTGCTTGATGCGCTTTCAAGGCTACGTAGAAAGCTCGCACGAGCCGCATTTTTTACACGCGCCAGCTCCTGCTTATTAGGGCCTTCGCGCATGAATTTTTCTAACTCTTCATCGATCGCTTGATCAATATAGTCTAGATCGTTTGGATCTAGCGCAGTCGCAACAATACCGAATAGGCCGCTGATTTCCGAATTGAAAGAAAATGCAGCGACATCAGAAGCCTTTTTCTCATTAAAAACTAAGCGGTTATATAACCTTGATTTTTTGTCGGACGACAAGACACCCGAAGCAAGACTCAAAAAATTTGCCTCAGTTGAACCCCATTCAGGGATATTCCAAATTTTATAGATGCGTGCTTGCGGCACTCGGTCATACATGATTTGTTCTTGGGTGTCTGTACGTTTAGCAACCCAGCGAGATTGGCGAAGAATAGGCGGGCCGGCCTGAATGTGGCCAAAGTACTTCTTTACCAGCGCAAGAGCTTGATCTGGGTCGACATCGCCTGACAGGGTGACAGTGGCATTGGCAGCGCCATATTTGGTTTTAAACCACTTATGCACATCGTCTACAGTCGCTGCGTTTAGGTCTTCGATTGAGCCGATCACGCTCCAGGAGTAGGGGTGGCCTTTGGGATAGACGGCTTCTAAGATGGTGCCAAATACCTTGCCATAGGGTTGGTCTTCTCGCTGACGTTTTTCGTTTTTGACCACATCTCGCTGCTCATCAAGCTTGGCTTGATCAATTGCGCCGAGTAGATGGCCCATGCGGTCTGACTCCATCCATAAGGCCATTTCAAGTGCATTTTTCGGTACCACTTGAAAATAGTTGGTACGATCTTGATTGGTGGTGCCGTTCATGCCGGTGGCGCCAACGCGATCGAAGGGTTTAAACCAATCGTCATTGTAATTTTCTGAGCCATTGAACATCAGGTGCTCAAATAAATGCGCGAAGCCAGTGCGACCTTCTTCTTCATCTTTTGAACCAACGTGGTACCAGACATTGACAGCAACTACGGGCGCTTTGGTATCTTGATGCACGATTAGCGTTAGGCCATTGTCTAGCACGGTTTTGGTGAAAGGAATCGCTAGCTCGCTAGAACTATCAGCGTATGCAATTTGGGTGGGCAAGACGCTTGCGACGGCAAATATGGTCAATGAAAATAAGTAGGAATAAACGGCGAAAACACGTTTTATTCGCATAGGGTTTGATTTCATAAAACTATCCAGATTAGGTTGGGCCAAAACGGCCGAAAGAATGGGTACTAATAAGAATTAGATGCTTAATTTTCTAATTTAGATGCTAATTTCTCTAAAAAGATGCACTAACTATATCAAAAGACCCATTAAGAACTGATTTACGCGCAAAATTGGCCTGGTCTGCGGCTTGGGCTTGACAAGCCAGCTCGGCTATAATCGCGCTCTTAATCACTGACTAAGACTTAATCGCCTTGAAGTTCGAGGCCACCAATAGGAACATCTATGTTAACTGAGATTCGTGATCGATCGTCTGGCTGGTTTGCCTGGATTATTGCTGCCATTATAATCGTCCCCATGGCGTTTTTTGGTATTCAGCAATATGCCGCTACTGACGCTAACCCAACGATTGTTGAAATAGGCGATCAAAAGATTAGCCAAGCTGAATATCAAAGCACTCTGCAGCAAGAGCAAAATCGCCTGCGCCAAACTAATCCTCAGCTCGCTAATGCAGATTTGTTCAATAGTGATTTTTATAAACAGCAAGTACTACAGAGCCTGATTAACCGTGGCCTGACCGCGCATATCGCTGATACTAACAATTATCGGGTTGATGAAGAAAAGGTCACTGAGTTAATTCGCAACGATCCTTCTTTTCAAACCGATGGCAAGTTCGACCCGGCGGTATACCAGGCACTCTCAGTCACCAGCCCTGGCGGGCCGGAAGGAATTCGAAACCAGGTTAGAACTAATGCTCGCTTACGTCAGGTGATCTCAGGTTATAGCGAATCCGCCATTGTGCTGCCCGATGAAGTTCGAGCCTTGTTAGAGATTCAGACTGAGAAAAGAACCTTTGACTATATTGCGATCAAGCAAAGCGATTATCGAGATCAGGTGACGGTGTCTGATGCTGAAATCGAAACTTATTACCAGAATAATATCGATCAGTTTATGGAGCCCGATCGCTTGTCTGTGAATTACATCGAACTAGACAAGGCGCAAATTGCGCAAGAGGTGATTGTAGATGAAGTTGATCTCGAAGCAGCCTATCAGGACTATCAAGAGAATTTTGTGTCAGCCGAAACTCGTGACACTCGTCATATCTTGCTTTCAATCGGCGATGATAACGCTGATGAGCAACTCGCTAAGGCCCAGGAATTAATAACGCAATTACGACAGGGCGCTGATTTTGAAGCTTTAGCCAAAGAAAACTCGGATGATCCGGGCTCTGCCGCGAATGGAGGATCACTAGGTGAAGTAGAGCGTGGTCAAATGGTAAGTGAGTTTGAAGAAGCCACCTTTACCTTAGAAGCTGGCGTGGTCTCGGATCCAGTAAAATCACAGTTTGGTTATCATATCATTCGCGTTGATAATATTAACGCCACCGGCGCCGAGCCTTACGAGGTGATCAAGCCAGAACTCGAACAGCAAGCGCGCGACCGACAAGCCGAAGATTTGGTCTTAGAACAAGCTGAACAATTGCGTAATTTGTTGTTCGAACAAGCCGATAGTTTGCAACCTGCGGCAGATCAATTAAGCTTGCAAATCAAATCGTCGCCGTTGTTTTCGGCGGAACAGGGCAGTGGTATTGCTGATAATCAAAGCGTTCGGGATGCGGCTTTTAGTGATGCCGTCTCGCAAGAAGGTTTTAATTCTGAGCTGCTTGAGATTGCCGATGGCGTTTATGTGGCCATTAGTAAAAAGGAGTTTGTTGAAAGCGCACCTAAGCCATTGGCCGAGACCAGTGAGCAAATCAAACTGACGCTGACTGATAATAAAGCAAGCGCCGCAGCTGAAGCGGCCGGTGACTCTATTATTGAGCGTGCTAACAACAATTGGTCAGACTTGCAGGCCGATGAGTCGGTCAGCATAGAGACGCAAACAATCACGATGATTGACACCGATCGCAAGGTGCCGCTTGAAGTATCGCAAGAGGTAATGCGCCTGCATTTGGCCGAAGACGAAAGCGAAAAAGTATCGTCATTTACGTCCCGCAATGGTGATTTTAATATTTTACGTTTAACCGCCATAGAGGCGGGCGATATCAATGCTATAAGTGAACAGGTTCGCAATTCGACTCGTAGCTTGATTGAATTACGCAACGGCAATGCTTTGTATGAAGCTTATATTGATGGTCTGGATGAAGAATTAAACCTTGAGATTAAATCCGATCTTTTGTAAATCTTTAACATCGATTTATCCCTACTCGTTTTTAAATATTCGGAAAATATTATGGTGATCAAACCAAAGGTTCGTGGATTTATTTGCACGAATGCGCACCCGATTGGCTGCGCAGAAAATGTCGCTCAACAAATAGAATACATACAAGCTCAGACCTTCGCACAAGACCAAGGCAGCCCCAAAAATGTATTAGTTATTGGCGCATCAACTGGCTATGGCTTGGCTTCACGGATTACAGCAGCCTATGGTTATGGTGCAAAAACCTTGGGTCTTTTTTTCGAGAAGCCGCCAACTGAGAAGCGCACTGCTTCGGCCGGTTACTACAATTCAGCGGCGTTTGAACAGCAAGCGCGTAACGATGGCTTGTACTGTAAAAGCATTAATGGTGATGCCTTCTCTGACGCTGCTAAAAGCCAAACCATCGATTTGATTAAGGCAGATTTGGGTCAAGTTGATTTGGTTGTATACAGCCTGGCTTCACCGAGGCGAACAGACCCTCAAAGTGGTGAAACTTTTTCATCAGTGTTAAAGCCAATAGGCGAATCCTATACCGCCAAAAACTTAAATACTGATACACAGGTTGTAGGTGAAGTCACCGTAGAACCAGCCTCAGAAGAAGAGATCGCCAATACAATAAAAGTCATGGGTGGTGAAGATTGGGAGCTGTGGATAAAGGCACTTAGCGACGCCGGAGTGCTTGCGCCACAAGCTAAGACCGTAGCCTATACCTATATTGGTGATAAATTGACTAAGCCGATTTATGGTGATGCCACGATAGGCAAGGCCAAAGAGCACCTGGATACCACGGCAGAGGCACTGAATAGTGATTATGATGTGCAAGCTAATGTATCGGTTCTAAAAGCCGTGGTTACGCAGGCGAGTTCGGCTATACCAGTGATGCCTTTGTATCTGTCTATTTTGTTTAAAGAAATGAAAGCCGAGGGCACGCATGAGGGTTGTATTGAACAACTGCATCGGCTTTATACTGAATGTCTGTATCACGATACGCCTCGTTTTGATGAGGTGAATCGTTTTCGGGTCGACGAACTTGAGTTGCGGCCTGAACTGCAGGCTCGTATCGAATCGATCTGGCCAACTGTGACGACTGAGAATCTAACTCAATTAAGTGATTTTGCAGCTTATAAATCCGAGTTTCTGCGCTTATTTGGGTTCGGTTTATCGGAAGTGGACTATGACGCTGAAGTAAGCCCTATTGTTGAGACAAGCTTTCTGTAGCGTTGCTAATCAAGCAACGGCGTTCAGGCTGTTTTACGAGAGATTAAGCAACAGTATGCTGTCCTGAGCTGAAGCACTTGAGAGTAGCGATCAAACAAGCCCAAGACTCGGAGTATTTGCAGCGAGTGCTGACAACCCAGGCTGGTGCCTGCGATTATCAACAAGCTGAATACGAGCTGGTGTTGTCAGGCTCAGACAATGGGCTTGAACTGCAGTGGTGGCCAACGCAGACGAGCAAAGCAGTGTCGCTTAAACTCGATTATCTAAAAACTGCTCGGCAGATTAAATCCTTCCCGCTCGCAAAACAGGGCGCCTTTAATCAGGCCTTAGGCAAAAAAAGTAGAACTATTGTCGATTTGTCTGGCGGATTCGGGCAAGACTCTTTGCTGATGAGTTTGCAAGGCTACCGAGTGATTGTGCTGGAGCGTTTGCCACTAATGTCGGTACTGATGGAAGAAGCATTCGCGCGTTTGGATGACAGTGAAATTCTGGCTGCGGTTCCCTGGCATCGACCTGAAGTCATTAGTGGCGATGCTGGTGAGCTGGTTAACAGCGTGGTCGATGGTGTTGATTGCGCTTATTTTGATCCAATGTTTCCGCCCAAGCGCAAGCGCTCCGCTGCGACTAATAAATTCATGCAGTTCCTGCAGGTCTTTGCTGGTGAGGATGCCGACGCCGCGCAGGTTGCTCAACAAATAGTTAGCTCAAAAATTCCGCGCTTGGTAATTAAACGCCCGACCCATGCCGAGCCTTTGCTGCCACAGCCACACAGTAAATTTGGCAGTAAATTGATTAATTATGACGTTTATTATTGCTAAGTTATGGCCAAACCTAGTTTTTATTGCCCGGATTTAAAGCTCGATTCACAAGATCATTTACTCGATGACGCTGAATCTCACCATGCTTTGAAAGTACGCAGGCTAGCCATTGGCGATGAAGTGCGGCTTTTTAATGGTCAGGGCTTGGTAGCAATGGGGCAGATAGATAATGTAAGCGCTAAGCAAGCAAGTATTCATATTCATCATCAACAACAAAATATGCCAGCAACGCCCAGCCTAACGATCGCCTCTGCGATTCCCAAAGGCGACCGCCAGAAAATCATGATTGATATGCTGACGCAGCTGGGAGTTAACGAATTAATCCCACTCGACTGTGAGCGTTCGGTGGTACGTTGGCAGGCCAAGTTCAAGCAAAAATGGCAGCGGTATTCTATTGAGGCCTGCAAGCAAAGCCAGAACCCATTTTTAATGGCAATTCAGCCCGCGAAGTCGATCTCTGAGGTGCTCGCCAATAAAAATACCTGTTTGTATCTTGATAAGAGTGGAACTCAATTCTCTAAACAGAATTTTCAAGATACAGCGCAACTGACTTTGCTTGTCGGCCCCGAAGGAGGGTTTACTCAAGCAGAATTTGATCAATTGCGTAAAGCTTGTCGTCAAGGCGTAAAGCTATCAGGGCATATTTTACGCACCGAAGCAGCTGCTATTAGTGGCGCGGCAGTGATGGCCTCAACCCGAGCCAATACGACATATGGTTAATATTACTCGCCGGAATCGCCTGATTTAGGCTATAGTGCGGCTGGAATGCAAGATATTCAGGTGAACTGCGGTCGTTTACCAATAAGCTATAAAAATAGTGCCGAGCCTTATCGTAATGAGCTTTTTACTTTTACGAAGGTGAAACAAAAGAGTTGCTAAATTAACTTTTGTCAGCACCGGCCAGCCAAAAAAGAGAGGTTCATCTTTTTGCCTACACAATCTGAAATTCATCCGAATTGCTTGTTCAAAGCAAATATAGACGCGTTGTCTGAGGGTCAAGAATTACTTTCTCAATTGTCACCGGAACAATATACCCAAGGTTATAAACCTGCATTCTCGTCGACTATTGGCGCTCATTTTCGACATGTATTAGAGCACTATCGATGTTTTTTAAGCCATATCGAAAGTGGTGAGATCTGTTACGACAGTCGTGAGCGCGATCAATTGCTCGAAGTTGATCACGAATATGCTTTGTGTACCATCTCTGAACTATCTGCTGCACTGGAAAAATTCAACTTGATGGACCCAAATATGAACTCGGCTTGCGAAGTTCGCGATATGCAATCTACCAAGGCGGTTACCAGCACTATCGAGCGAGAATTATTGTTTTTACAATCGCATAGCGTGCATCACTACGCGATGATCGCGGCCATGTGTCGCTTATTGGGAGTGGTTCCAGAAGAAGATTTTGGAGTTGCAATTGCCACCAAGGCTCATCAACAACAATGCAAGTCGGTGAATACTCTGCACTTAAAGGGAGATGCGACATGTGCACAATGACCTGGTTCGTTAGTGATCAAGGCTATGAGCTCTTCTTTAATCGTGATGAGCGCATATCTCGCAGCAGGGCACAATTGCCAAGCATTCAAACCATCGACAATATTCAATACATTAGCCCAACCGACACTGATGCGGGGGGCACTTGGGTGGCAGCGAATCAGTTCGGCGTTACCGTATGTTTGCTTAATCACTATCAGTTTGAGCAAATAGAAACCTATAAAGCGTGGATAAGTCGTGGCGAAATCGTGCGTATGTTTGCCAGTACCGACAATTTATTTGCCGCTGAACGTCAATTCAAAAGCATGGATTTAAATGATTATCGGGCATTTCGTATGTTCATTATTTCTCCCGATGGTCAGAATCGTTTGCTAGTCTGGGATGGTCATCGTGCTCGCGTTGAAGTTAATGTAACTAAACCCAAGTCAAGTTCTTCGGTTGACGCACGCCACGTAAAGAAAATGCGCAAAGATTTGTTTGAGAATCTTGGTATGGGTGCTTCTAAAGAGGTCGAAGATTACCTCAATTATCACGCCAGCCATTTACCATCGCGCTCTAAGGAATCAGTGTGTATGCATCGCCAAGATGCTAACACTGTGAGTTTTAGCCATGTCAGTGTAGACGCTCACGGAGTGCACTTTCGCTATGCCGATGGCAGCCCATGCGAAGCTCAACTTGGTGAGCCTTTGAGCATCGACATTGTTAGCGAAAATCACGCTTTGCAAGCTCAAATTGCCGCAGTAAAATAGTTTAAAGATCAAGTCGGGTATATGCCGGTTTATAGTTGAGGTATCTGATGGCGATTAGTCCAAAAACCTTTAAGCAAATGACTAAGCTTATTGCCGGGAGCATGTCGGCTGGTCGTTATGATGTGCGCTTAGCCGAGACTGAAGCAGAAATTCAGGCCGCTCAAAAGCTTCGTTATGAGGTGTTGTTTAAAGAGAGCGGTGGGCGAATCACCAAGCAGATGCTGAATAGCCAGCGCGAGGAAGATGTCTGGGATGAGATTGCCTATCATGTGGTGGTGGTTGATACGCGTGAAGAGTCTAAAGTAGTTGGCACCGTAAGGTTAGTTAGTAATATGGCTTTAACACAAGGCCAGGAATTCTATACCGAACAAGCCTTTGACTTAGGCGGCTTGCGAGGCCGTTATGGCAAGATGTTGGAGTTAAGCCGAGCCTGTGTTTCACCGCAAGGCCGCGGGGGTGCAATCCTAATGCTGCTGTGGAAGTTCACCATGCAATTTATTGACCAAAATGGCTATGACATATTGTTTGGCTGTGCGAGCTTTAAGGGTACTGATTATTTAGAACACACTGAGATTCTTTCTTATCTGTACGATAAACACTTGGCTGACCCTGAGTTAATGCCAGTTCCTAAAGATGATGTAAAGAGCGTAGCGATAAGTCAGTTTTCTGAAAAGCCAGGTAAAGGCAAAGCCCGAGGTCGAGTGCCAACCATGCTTAGAGGGTATTTAAAAATCGGTGCGCGAATTAGTGATCACGCAATTATCGATTCGATTTTTAATACGACCTTTGTCGCTATTTATGTTGACGCTAAAGAAATGTTTACCACCAACCATGCCTTGGTAAGTAAATCAGTCGCGCATTAAATTTCTATTGCGCTTGCTGAGCTAACTGACAGCATATGCATATTCAAAAGAATTATCTGCTGGGCGCCCTGCGCTTCATTTGTTTGTTTTTATGGGTGGCGCTCTCGCCACCGGTCTACCTAATTTTACGTTTGTTTCGTATTCCTGGGCTTTACGAAACCATGGTGCCGATGTTTCACCGTGTTAATTGCAGGATATTAGGTTTGAAAGTAGAGATATCTGGTGAGATGTCTGAGCAGACTCCGACCTTATTCGTGAGCAACCACATTTCCTACATAGATATTTTTGCTCTGGGATTTATGCCGGCTTTCTTTATTGCCAAGTCTGAAGTTGCTAACTGGCCGGTTTTTGGCAAACTATCGACCTTACAAAACACACTATTCATTGAGCGCAATCCGAAAAAGGCGCGTGAGCAGATTGGGATTCTGCGCGATCACTTACAAAAAGGTAATAACTTAATCTTATTCCCTGAGGGAACCAGCACCAATGGGGTGCACGTAGAGCCATTTAAACCCACCTTATTTGCTGCTGCTGAAGTGCCGCAAAGCAGCGATAAAAGGGTTGCCATTCAAGCGATTACGGTTGCTTATACGCATCATGCGGGAGCGCCCATTCGCAACCAAGCAGTACTCGATCATTATGCTTGGTATGCCAGAATGCCGTTTCTTAAGCATTTTTTAGGATTAATGCCTTTAAAATCTGCTGGTGTGAAAATCCATTATCATCCGGTCTGTTACTTGGATGATTTTGAAAATCGCCGAGCATGTGCGCAGCATTGTGAGCAGTTGGTGGCAGACAAACTCGACGCCTTGGTTAAGCCAGAGACGTTTGTTAATTTTTCCTGAAGGGGGATAGTATGAAACGCTTTACCTTATTGATCGCTTTGCTGATGACATCCTTTTCAGCCTTAGCGGTTGACCCTACCTTTACCGCCTTATTCTCAAATAAAGCCATTCGTGGCTACGACACGGTTGCTTATTTTACTGAGAACCAGCCTGTAAAAGGCAGCGATGAATTTTCAACGGAATACAACGGTGCTACCTGGTTGTTCTCTAGTGCTGAAAACTTAGCATTATTTGAAGCAGATCCGGAAAAGTATGCACCGCAATATGGCGGCTATTGTGCTTATGCGGTTGCCCAAGGCACTACCGCGTCGATCAAGCCTGAATTGTTTACGATTCATGAAGGCAAGCTGTATCTGAATTATAGCAATTCAATCAACGATAAATGGTTAACGGACAAAGAGAGCTTTATAGAGTCGGCGGACCAAAACTGGCCTGAGATTCTAGCCGAGTAAGCCAAGGCAAGTTTACTTTGCTAAAGCGGCCATGTAATGGCTGCTTTTTCGTGTCTGAGCGATAAGATTCCAGCGTAAAGTCATTACCATAAAATCCAACAAATCACTTTGTCACCCTTTGGAAATCGTTTATAGTCCGGCCAACACATCGGGGTGTAGCGCAGCCTGGTAGCGCACCGCTCTGGGGGAGCGGTGGTCGGAGGTTCAAATCCTCTCACCCCGACCAATTTCCCTTAAAACAATAATGAACGACACTCCGGTAATGCTGGAGATCGCTCGATAATGGAACAGTTGATTTGCACATTCTGATCAGCAACGACGACGGCTATAATGCGCCAGGCCTTATGGTGCTGGCAGATGCCTTGCGCAATCAGCATCATACCGTTACGGTGGTTGCACCAAAGGAAGACATGAGCGGCTGCGGCATGGGTTTGTCTTTGCGGCGCAGCATTGAAGTTGAGCAAGTCGATGATTCTCTGTTTGTGGTTGATGGAACTCCCGCTGATTGTGTTTATATTGGCTTAGATAAATTAGTCGGTAATCCAGTTGACTTGGTGGTCAGCGGTATTAATAACGGCCCTAATCTTGCGGACGACATACTTTATTCAGGCACATTTGCAGCAGCGATGGAGGCGCGGCGGTTATCAATGCCGGCAATCGCTTTGTCGATAGTGCAACGCGATGTTGAGCACTATCAAACGGCCGCCTATATAGCCGTACAAATGACCAATGCGCTACCCCATTTGAATTATCGAAGCCTGTTAGCGGTCCTCAATGTGAACGTGCCAGATGTTCCCGTGAGTGCCTTGCGAGGCATCAAGGCTACTGTGCTTGGTGAGCGTGAGGCGCCCTTACCACCGGTACTTGAACGCACCCTCGGAAACAAACAACGTTTTCGTTTAGGGCCGGCTGGCGATTTTCGTCGTGTTCAACGCAAGCAGCCACAGGATTTCGAGGCAATTGAACAAGGTTTTGCTTCGGTCACACCCTTAAGCGCAGCCTTTGATGACAGTGCTCACGTCGATGATGTGCAGGCCTGGTTAGATCAATTTTAAAACTTTGGTATGTCGGAATTTTCATTGGCACAGCCCGGTATTGGAATGACCTCTGCCCGCACTCGCCAGCGTCTGGTTGATCAGTTACGTCGTTCTGGTATTGGTAATCAAGCGGTAATTGAAGCGATAGAGCAGATTCCTCGGCATCTGTTTGTTGATGAAGCATTGGCTAGTCGAGCGTATGAGAATACAGCCTTGCCGATTGGTCATGGGCAAACTATATCTCAACCGTATATTGTCGCTTTGATGAGCCAAACTTTATTCAATACTGCTCGGCATAATATTCTTGAGATTGGTTCTGGTTGCGGTTATCAAACTGCCGTATTGGCTTGCCTGACTAAGCAAGTAGTAAGTGTTGAGCGGATTCAAGCTTTACATCGACAAGCTAGAGATCGTTGTTATGATTTAAAGTACCGCAATATTATTTTTCGTCACGGTGATGGCTTTCAAGGTCAAACAGACTATGCGCCATACGATGGGATTTTGGCCGCGGCCGTGTCCGAAGATGTCCCGCAAGTGCTACTAGATCAGTTAGCTCCAGGAGGCAGATTAATCATGCCGGTTGGCAAAGGTGAGCAGCAAATGTTGAGCGTGATTGATCGTAGTTTCGATGGCGTTAACTTCGATCATAAGCAACTCGAAGCGGTGCGATTTGTGCCACGCTTGGCCGGGCTTGGTTAGTTGCAATGCAGGTATTAATTCTCGATGAAGTTATTCGAACCAATTTACACTACTGTTCTTAAGTGGGCAGGGCATAAACACGCAGAGCGATATTTGGCTGGCGTAAGCTTTGCTGAATCCTCATTTTTCCCTATTCCTGTTGATGTGATGTTAGCACCTATGGTGTTGGCGAAACCTGATTCCGCATGGCGCCTAGCGATTATCACGACTCTGATGTCTGTTCTAGGTGGAGCACTGGGGTATTTTATTGGGGTCTTTTTCTTCGACGCATATGGCCAACAAATTTTAGATACTTTCAATGCACATGAAGTATTCACCAAAGTGCAAGATCAATATAGTGCACACGGGGTCTGGATAATTCTTTTAGCTGGTTTCACACCGATTCCGTATAAGATTTTTACCATCGCTTCTGGTGTGCTGGGCGTTACTTTTCTGCCGTTTATCTTGTTGTCTTTTATTGGGCGCGGAGCACGTTTCTTTCTAGTGGCAGGTTTAGTACGCTTAGGCGGTGAAAAACTTGAGGCAACGATTCATAAGCAAGTGGAATTGCTTGGTTGGTTGGCCGTGGTTTTGGTTGCCATCGCCGGAGGTCTCTATTACTTTTTATAAACCAACAGTTTTAGCATTTTTAGCCTTAATAGTACCGCTATTGTTGGTTATGCAAGGCTGCGCAGCTCCACCATTGGTGGCGGTTGAAGAACGAGATGTACTCACTACGCGCCAAGAGGTCGAACCCTATGGAGGGCAACTAATTCGCTTTGTTCAACCTGGTGATACATTGCACGGCATCGCTTTTGCCTACGGCCTTAACATTAATAAGCTAGCTGTCTGGAATGGGCTGGATGAAAATCAAAAAATTCTAGTTGGGCAACGAATTCGACTGACGGAACCAATTGGTTTTAAGCCACCCGTCGCGAAATCAAATCCAGCGCCCAGCCAACAATCTGCGCAACCGGTCACGCAACAATCTAATCAACGACCTAGTCAGACTCAGACGTCAAGTAACTCTGAAGTAGCCCGGCCGCAATCGATACCGCGCCAGCCACCGACCGGTGAACGGGTGCCACCCCCCACAAACCAGACAGTTGGTGCAGATAAGTGGCGATGGCCTCTGCGGGGAAGTCTATTACAGCGTTTTCAACCAAACCGCGGGCAGCAGGGCATTGTTATACAAAGCCAACAAGGTCAGCCAATCAAAACTGCCAGAAGTGGGCAAGTGGTTTACTCAGGCAGTAGCTTAAAAGGCTATGGGCATTTAATTATTGTAAAACACGATGATTTATTTCTTAGTGCTTATGCGCACACACAAAATGCCTTGGTAAAAGAGGGGCAAATGGTCAGAAATGGAGAGCCTATTGCCCAAATCGGCCGAGATAAATCAGGTCGAGCTGCCTTGCATTTTCAAATTAGGCTGGAAGGCACGCCAATCGATCCTTTGAGCAAGCTTCCGCGCGGATAGGGGTTACATTCGTCCTGTGCCTAGTTAAAATACGAGGCCAGATTTATTTGCGCTAAAAAGCCATTTCAAAGCGATATTGATAGTCCAATGGATGATTTTCCAAGAATTCAGAGACTGCCTCACTATGTATTCAACATTGTAGGTGAATTGAAAGCGGCAGCGCGCGCCCGTGGTGAGGACATCATCGATTTTGGTATGGGCAACCCTGATCAGCCAACGCCGCAACCAATAGTCGACAAACTTTGTGAAGCATCACAACGTGGTGATACGCATCGTTATTCAGTCTCGCGTGGTATTCCTCGTTTACGTCGAGCGATTACTCAATGGTATGGCGAACGCTATGACGTTGATCTTTGCCCTGATTCAGAAGCAATCGTGACCATTGGTTCCAAAGAAGGCTTGGCTCACCTGGCGATGGCGACCATGGACAAGGGGGATTCGGTTTTGGTGCCAAACCCGGCATATCCAATTCATCCATATGGTTTTATAATCGCGGGCGCGGATATTCGTCATGTGCCAATTGGCCCCGGTATTGATTTCTTTCAAGAGCTAGAGACCGCACTTAAACATACTTTTCCCAAACCGAAAATGCTGGTGCTTAATTTCCCTAGCAATCCAACGGCGCAATGTGTTGAGCTCGACTTTTTCGAACGCATTGTAGAAATGGCGATAGAACATCGCTTTTGGATAGTCCAGGATTTGGCCTATGCTGATATTGTTTACGATGGCTATATCGCGCCATCGATCATGCAAGTGCCGGGCGCTAAAGAAGTAGCAGTTGAATCGTTTAGTTTATCTAAAAGCTACAATATGCCCGGTTGGCGAGTTGGTTTTCTGGTTGGTAACCCTAAGCTGATTGCCGCTTTAGCTCGTTTGAAAAGCTACTTAGATTACGGCATGTTTACGCCCATTCAAATTGCCTCAATTTTTGCTCTGGAAGCACCCGAAGCCGATTCCTGGATTGGTGAAATTCGTGATCGTTATCAGTCACGGCGAGATGTTTTGTGTGAAGGTCTGCAAGCGGCTGGCTGGCCGGTAGAAAAACCTAAAGCCACAATGTTCGTTTGGGCTAAAATTCCGCAGCAGTTTGCTGAATTAGGTTCTATGGAATTCAGCAAGCTGTTACTTAGCGAAGCCAAAGTTGCTGTATCACCAGGCATTGGCTTTGGCGACTATGGTGATGACTATGTGCGATTTGGTTTAATTGAGAACGAGCATCGCACTCGCCAAGCTATTCGTAATATCAAGGCGTTATTTAGAATTCATCAACCTGCAACTGATTAAAACATGAAGCGCATAACAGTAGGGATCCTTGGTTTGGGCACCGTTGGAGCCGGGACAGCCAAGGTTATACAAGACAACCAAGCGGCTATTCAGCGACGCTTAGGCTGCCAGATTGATGTGCTGATGGCATCAGCTCGCACACTTGATGCCGAGCGAGCTTGCGATTGCACTCAGATAGAATTGGTGCAGGATCCGTTTACCATCGTCAACAATGAGCAAATCGATATCGTTGTTGAGTTAATCGGCGGCGATTCTATCGCCAAAGAATTAGTCTTAGCGGCGATGGATAACGGCAAGCATGTTGTTACGGCCAACAAAGCCTTAGTAGCCTTGCACGGTAATGAGTTATTTGCTCATGCTGAGCGACGAGGCGTTGCCTTTAGCTTTGAAGCCGCGGTTGCGGGCGGCATAAGTACCATAAAAGATGTTCGCGAGGGTCTGGCTGGCAATAACATTGAACTGATTGCTGGGATTATTAATGGCACCAGCAATTTCATTCTGACTGAAATGCGCGACAAAAATCGAGCTTTTGATGAGGTGCTAAAAGAAGCTCAGGAGCTAGGTTACGCTGAAGCTGATCCAACCTTTGATGTTGAGGGCATAGATGCTGCGCACAAACTTACTATCTTGGCGGCGCTGGGCTTTGGAATTCCAATGGCGTTTGATCAGCTGATTATTGAGGGTATCTCAAGCCTCGATTTGAAAGATGTTCGGTTTGCCGATGAGCTTGGCTACAGAATAAAACATCTTGGTATTGCTAAAGCGGTTGAAGAGGGTCTTGAGTTGCGAGTGCATCCAACCCTAATCCCTCACAAACGACTAATTGCTAATGTCGATGGCGTTATGAATGCGGTGCTGGTCAAAGGCGATGCGGTTGGCAATACCTTGCATTATGGCGCCGGTGCCGGCGCTCTACCGACTGCCTCCGCGGTGGTCGCAGACATCATCGATACCGCTCGGAACATGGATGCTTCACCAGCGCAGCGAGTGCCTTTTACCGGTTTTCAGGCCCAGCATATTGAGGCACAGCCTATTCGAAATTCTGGTCAAATTGAAAGCGCTTATTATCTTCGCTTTGAGGTTCAGGATGTACCTGGGGTCATGTCAAAATTGTCATCGGAATTTGCTTCAAGCAATATCAGTATTGAAGCGATCAAACAAACTGAGCCCGACCCAGGGCAAGAAAAGGTGTCGGTGATTTTCATAACGCAGACCGCAGTCGAAGCTTCATTAGACTCAGTGTTAAATGCCTTGCAATCCTTGCCGGAGATCATTGCGCCAGTCGTTAAATTGCGCGTGGAGCATCTTTACTAATGCGGTTTATCAGCACTCGCGGGCAAGCGCCTGAACTTAACTTTGAAGAAACGGTATTAGCCGGGCTGGCGCAAGACGGGGGGTTATATGTGCCCGCTAAGGTACCAAATTTTTCATCACAAGAGATCGCCAGCTGGTCGTCTTTGTCATACGCCGAACTTGCCTTTAAAGTGATCTCACCATTTGTTGACGGCGAGGTACCAGATTCTGATCTGCAAGCCATTATTGCTAAGTCTTATCATGATTTTGGCCATCCCGCGATTGCTCCGATGGTACAGATTGGGCATAACGAATGGGTATTAGAATTGTTTCAGGGCCCAACTTTGGCTTTCAAAGATTTTGCCCTGCAATTTTTGGGGAACCTGCTGGATTATATTCTCGACAAACGCCAGCAGCGTGTTGTGGTTTTAGGTGCCACCTCAGGGGACACTGGTTCCGCCGCGATTGAAGGTTGTCGACGCTGTGAAAATATCGACATTTTTATTCTGCATCCTCATCAACGCGTCTCAGATGTGCAACGACGTCAGATGACCACGGTGTTGGCTGACAATGTTTTTAATGTTGCACTTAAAGGCAATTTTGATGATTGCCAGAATTTGGTCAAACATAGTTTTCGAGATCAATCGTTTTTACCAGAAGGGCAATCACTGGTGGCTGTGAACTCCATCAATTGGGCGCGTATTATGGCGCAGATCGTTTATTACTTTCATGCTGCTTTATCATTGGGTGCTCCGCATCGTGCGGTGTCTTTTTCAGTACCAACAGGTAACTTTGGCGATATTTTTGCCGGCTATCTGGCAAAGCAAATGGGGCTGCCGGTTGAGCAATTAATCATTGCTACCAATCAAAATGACATTTTGCATCGCTGTCTAGCTAATAACGATCACAGCAAAAGTACACTGCATCAATCGCTATCACCGAGCATGGATATTATGGTGTCGAGTAACTTTGAAAGACTCTTGTTTGACCTTCATCAGCGTGATGGCGCTGCTATTCGTCAACTAATGCAGGAATTTGAGCAAGGCCAGTTCAAACTTGGCGATGCTGAACTCTCTGCGGCGCGCGGTTTGTTTGACAGCTTTCGTCTGGGCGATAACGAAACCTTGGCGACCATCGCTCAGGTTTATAAAGAAACGGCTTATTTGTTAGACCCTCATACTGCAATTGGAGTTAAGGCCGCACGCCAAACACGACGTGAAAAACAAACTCCGATGATAAGTTTAGCTACGGCGCATCCGGCTAAATTCCCTGAGTCAATTAAGTTAGCAAGAGCACAAAATAACCATCTGCCTGAAGCTGATTTGCCTGACGGAATGAATGATTTGTTTGAGCGCGAAGAATCCTTTGTTGTTTTGGAAAATAATTTAACTATCCTGCAAGACCACATTAGTACTATGTTAGCCTTCTAAACACACGTCAGATATAACATTAACGTCGGATTACCTAAAAAAAGGATTCTGGTAAAAGCAGTCTAAAACGCCTATAGTTTAGACTTAATCAGGTGGTTATTGGACGGGTCCTTGCTCGATTGTCGAGCAGTGCTTAGGTGGATGCACGGAGCCCGTCATTGACTCGAATTAAAATGTTAAAAATAATTCCATCCGCGCAAATAAAAAAGTGATTCGATTAGTCGGTATAGAGCGACAATAAATCAATAGAATAAGAGAACATAATGGTTATGAATAACAAGCGCGAGTCACGGCATTTATTGATGCTTTCACGCGTGAGGCAGATTACTAAATTTGCAACTGCCAGGGTGGCGGTGCTAGCAGTATTTACCTTTTATATGGGTAGCGCCCAAGCGCAACAAGCAACAGGTCAGGCGGCAGAGGAACAGCAAGATCAGATTGCATTAAATCTGCAAGATGTCGATATCCGTGCTTTGATCAACACTGTGGCCGAAGTCAGTGGAAAGAACTTCATTGTTGATCCGCGAGTTAAAGGGAAGGTATCGGTAATCTCCGGCGCGCCACTTGAACCGGATCAACTTTACGAAGTGTTTCTATCCATTCTTGAGGTGCATAATTTTGCTACAGTTGAAACGGGCAATGTTATTAAGGTGCTGCCAAGTAATGTTATCAAGCAGCGGCCAACACCTACATTGTTTACGCCGACAGACAACTCTGATGACGAACAAATTACTCAGATCATTCAGTTAAATCATGCGCCAGTGCAGGATCTGGTCGCCATCATTCGGCCATTAATTCCACCAACGAGTCACTTCGCACCGCATCAACCCTCTAATAGTGTCGTGATCACTGACACCACTGCGAATATTCAGCGTGTGCTAAAGATCATTCGCAAAATAGATATTCCGGACAAACGTGCCAGCATTCACTTAGTCAATTTGAAATTTGCCAGAGCCAGTGATTTGGCTGCGACCTTAACGCAACTTGTCACCGCTACTGCTGAACCTAATGAAGCTGCCTCATCACCGAAGGTTAGTATTCAAGCCTACGACTCAACTAACTCTTTGCTAATCAGTGCGGCCGAAGAACAATTCGTCCGAATCCAAGCTTTGATTGATGAGCTAGATGTGGAAAGAGAAGTGGTTGGTGACGTCACCGTTATTCCACTCAAGCACGCAGACGCCGCCGATCTGGCCGGTATTTTAAGAGATTTGAATAGCGCGGGTGAGCAGGCGAATGGTGCCGCTGAATTGCTGGTTCAAGCAGATGAGGCGTCAAACTCATTAGTCATAAAAGCGACTGGTGCTCAATTGAAATCGGTGCAAGGTGTTGTAGATCAACTTGATCGCCGAAGAGCGCAGGTATTTGTCGAGGCGATTATTGCTGAAGTGTCCGTCGATCAACAAGAAGATCTGGGTATTACTTGGCGAGCTGGTATAGAGGCACCGACTGTCGGTGGGACTCCGGCTAGCGCTGATGGAGCGACTCCTGCTGTACCTGGCACACCAAATGCGCGTGTTAACACTGTCGGCCGGCGAGCGGGAACCGGTACTTCTCAATTTACCGGGCCGTTGCAAACCGGGGGATTCACTTATAGTTTACTCGACTTTGGGCGCTACAATCTGGATGTAACTTTAAATGCTCTGAGAACCGATGCTAATAGTAATATTTTGTCTACCCCTACAATTCTAACCTTAGACAACGAAGAAGCCGAGATTGTTGTAGGCCAGGAAGTACCGTTTGTCACAGGCCAGTTCAATAACGGTTTGAACAATAGTACTACTACCGATGGAACAGGCAATCAAACTGTTAATACGGGTAGTGGCTTTCAGACCATTGAGCGTCGTGACGTAGGTATTGTATTGCGAATAACACCTCAGATCAGTGAGGGTGATACCGTACAATTAGATGTTTTTCAGGAGATCTCTGATATTGATATGACGCAAGTCGGTGGTCAAGCTTCAGATATCGTCACTAATCGCCGCTCTATCGACGCAACTGTGCAAGTAGACGATGGACAAGTTATTGCTCTGGGTGGCTTAATACAGGATGACCGTTCGAACTCGCAGACTAGTATTCCCTTTCTCGGTCGACTCCCTCTAGTCGGTGCATTATTTAGAACGAGAGCCGAAGATTCCAGAAAAACAAATGTAGTGGTGTTCCTCAAACCAACCATCATCAGAACGCCTGATGACTTACTTGAGATCAGTCGAGTAAAATACAATGATGTTCGTCGAGATACGCTTCGTTATCGAAATGAAACTGACGATATTGTACTGGCCGACGTTGAACCACCGGTGTTAATTGAATTTGATAAAGCTACCGAAACCAGTGGCGCACTCACTCAGGAACGCTATATAGATCGATTAAAAGGCGATCCAAAGCGGCCGATTAAATCCAGTATCAAAGATATTATTTTTGGCCGCAAACCAGCAGAGCAAAAAATTCGCGAGCTGGAAGAACTCAAGGCCAGAGAAGAAGCTGAATTCGATACTAAGGGCGCGATTGAAGATGTTGAAGATGCAGCTAACTCTGCAGCTGATGCACAAGATCAGGAATAGCGACGATGAACGATCCTGCGATTGAACAAGAAGATCTTCAGGAAAAGAGCTTACTCGCGAATCAAGAGCCGACTGATGCGAATCTGATCCCCTATTCGTTCGCAAAAAAGCACAATGTGTTGGTGGAGATGCAGGGCGATGATGCTGCTGTAGTGGTTTGCGCCGACACGCCCAAGTTAGTTGTTCTAACTGAGATTAAACGTCGGCTGAATTGTCGAATCAGTTTAAAACGATTGTCAACTTCCGAGTTCGATGATCTTCTTCGCGAACGTTATGACAAAGGTGGTAGTCAGGCGACTCAGCTCATGGACGACATGGGCGACGAGATGGATTTGGAGAGGCTTGCGGATGAAATGCCGCAAACTACTGATCTACTCGAGGCCGATGATGACGCACCAATTATCAGATTGATTAATGCGCTATTGACTCAGGCCATTCGTGAGAATGCCTCGGATATCCATCTTGAAGCTTTTGAAGATGAGTCGGTGGTTAGGTTCCGAGTAGATGGTGTATTGCGCGATATCTTAAGCCCAAGGCGTGAATTACACGGCGCCTTGGTATCGCGGATCAAAGTCATGTCGAAACTAGACATTGCTGAAAAACGATTGCCGCAAGATGGGCGAATGTCACTCAGAGTCGCCGAACATCCAGTGGATGTTCGTGTCTCTACCTTGCCAACTCAACACGGTGAGCGAGTGGTATTGCGTTTGCTTGATAAACAAAGCGCGCGTCTCAATCTTGAATCTTTAGGCATGCCGCGGGAAATCCTGCAAATCTTTGAAGAACTGATTCGTAAACCCAATGGTATTTTGCTGGTCACCGGCCCAACAGGTTCTGGTAAAACAACCACTTTGTACTCAGGTTTACATCGCCTTGATCGTAAACGCCTAAATATTCTGACCGTCGAAGACCCGGTGGAATACGATTTAGACGGTGTTGGTCAAACTCAGATTAATTCTAAAATTGGTCTTACGTTTGCTGGTGGCCTGCGTTCGATCTTACGTCAAGATCCAGACGTTGTGCTGGTCGGTGAGATTCGCGATTTAGAAACCGCAGAGATTTCAGTACAAGCCAGTTTAACTGGTCACTTAGTACTCTCGACTTTGCATACCAATACTGCCGTCGGCGCGGTGACTCGCTTAGTTGATATGGGCGTTGAACCGTTTTTAATCGCATCAAGTTTGATTGGTGTTCTAGCGCAGCGTTTAGTTCGCCGCTTATGCCCGCATTGCAAACAAGTTCATCAGCCTGATGAAACTGAGCGTGAACTATTGGGGATTAATCAAGGCGACGGAGTTGAAATTTATACAGCCAAGGGTTGCGTGGAGTGCGACCATATCGGTTACAGCGGCCGACTTGGTATTTATGAGCTCGTTCCGATTAATGAAGGCATTCGTAAGCTGATTCATGATCAAGCTTCCGAAGATGACTTACTCAGACATGCCCGCAAAAGCTCGAAGAGCTTATTGCAAAATGGTTTCGATCGGGTACGCATGGGTGAGACCACCGTCGACGAAGTATTTCGCGTCACGCAGTCTTAAATCATGGCGGCGTTTGAATATCAGGCATTGGATGCTAAAGGTAAAACCATTAGTGGCATTACCACGGGTGATCATAGTAAGCAGGTGCGCGGTGAGTTGCGTGCACAGGGGCTGATTCCGCTTGAAGTTAAAGCTGTTTCCGAAAGTAAGCTTTCTAAACAAAGTGCTAAAGGAAAATCTAGAGGGTCAAGCCGTATAAAAATTGGTATTAATGACTTATCAATTCTCACGCGGCAAATGGCCACTTTGCTCGAATCTGGGATGACGGTTGAAGAAACCTTGAGTGCTGTAATTAAGCAATCAGAAGGTCGAAAAATTAAAACCGTGATGAGTGATATTCGTTCATCAGTCACCGAGGGTTATTCACTTTCTGACGCCATTGCGCAGCACCCGAATAGTTTTCCAGAAATCTACCGTGCTTCTATATCAGCCGGTGAACAATCGGGTACTCTGGATAATGTTATGGAGCGCCTGGCAGACTATTTAGAAGACAGTCATGCCATGCAGCAAAAAATACGGCAGGCAGTAGCTTATCCGATTTTCTTGTTCGTGCTTTGTTCGATTATTTTAGTTGTTCTCATTTCGGTGGTCGTTCCAAAGGTAGTGACCGTATACGATGACTTAAATCAAGAGCTACCTACTTTGACAGAAGTAGTTATCGGTATTTCGAATTTCACAGTCAATTATGGAATTTATCTTGGTTTATTTATATTGGCTGTGATCGTCGGTTTACGCTACTTATTCAGACGAGACGGCCCCAGAATTTGGTTGCACACACTCTATCTTAAAATATTTGGCTTACGTAAGATGGTGCAGAATATTGATTCTGCGAGAATGTCCCGCACCTTATCTATCATGGTCGGTTCAGGTGTGCCTATCTTAGCTTCGATGCGTGCTAGTGAAGGTGTTATGGGCAATCGCTTACTCCAAAAAGACCTTCAGCAAGCAACGGAGGAAGTAGCCCAAGGAATTTCTATCGGTCGCGCCTTATCTAAAAATGGTAATTTTCCCCCGTTATTGGTGCATATGGTTTCCAGTGGGGAAAATTCAGGGCGACTTGGTCATATGCTTGAAAAGGCCGCCAGTGCGACCGAAAATGAAATGCAGACTCGCATTAGCATGATGGTGAGTTTGTTAGGGCCAGTGATGATCTTGATAATGGCCGTTCTTGTTCTTATTATAATTTTGTCAATTTTGTTGCCGATGATTCAATTGCAAAATAACATTGCGTTGTAATAATGAAAAACTTAATTAGAAGTGAATATAAGGAAAATGAAAAAATTTAAAAACGAACTATCAACACATTCGTTTCAACAAGGATTTACCTTGATTGAGATTATGGTTGTAGTGCTGATTATCGGGCTACTCACCGCTTTGATTGCACCAAACTTTTTTAATCGTGTTGATCAAGCGGGGCAGGCTGCTGCTAAAGCCGATATTGCAACTATTTCGAATCAGTTAGCTTTATATCGCTTGGATAATTTTAATTACCCGACTACGTCTGAAGGTTTACAAGCTCTGGTGACAAACCCAGGTAAAAGCACCTGGACCGGTTATCTTGATTCAATAAAAACTGATCCTTGGGGTAACCCGTATCAATACTCATTTCCTGGCACCAATAATTCTAATGGCTTTGATTTATGGAGTTTTGGTCGTGATGGTCAATCCGGTGGCGAAGGAGTGGATGCCGATATCGGTAACTGGCAAACACAGCAATAATTAATCAGAGACGCCCCAATTAATCAGGGGCTCTCGAGCTAAGATCACTTATAGCATTCAGGTTCTGAAACGCTCTAGCTTGATCGCTAAAATCAACTTCAACAAGCTCTTGGTGATCTTGCCATCGCCATAGGGCACGCTCTCCGTGTTTAAAGTCATTCAGCAGCGATGGCCAAGCTCGTTGTTTTATCAGGCAATGTAAGTTTTGTCGTCGCTGCCCATCGTGGGCAACGCAAACGTCATTGGCATTGCTTGAGTCTATTAGTCGTTGGACTAAATCCGGTGGTAGGAACGGCGTATCACAGCTTGAAATCAGCACAGCATTTGTCTCTGGCTGATGCTCCGTGATCCATCGCAAAGCGGCACTGATACCCGCCATTGGCCCTTGATAATCCGCTGTGTTTTCGTGGTCGCTTATTACTGAAAAGCCAAATTGCTGGTATTGAGCAATATTCCGATTCGCGACAATTAGCATCTGATCGAGCTGAGGTCTCAAACGATTAATTACTTGTTCAACCAGCATTTTGTTGCCATGCACTTGCAAGCCCTTATCCAGGCCGCCCATACGTTGGCCTGCGCCACCACTTAATATCACGCCAATTATTTGATTGATCGAAGTCATGCTTTGATTTATTCGCCGGTCTGTAAAAGTCTACACAGATTACAATGCTAGTAGATAACGCAATTTAGCGCGTAATTTGTTGAATAAAACCGTATCATTCACCCATAGGAACACTCGTGTCTAGTCATTCTGTGATATCAACCAACCCTCTAATGCTGTTTAACCAGCTCAGCGCTGCGCATCGTAGCGCGATTTCGGCTGCTATGGGGTTTTTATTCTACGGTAGCTGGGCTTTTGTGGTTAATTACGATCATGGTATTGCTGCCGGCATTAAGGCGGCGATTGTGCAAGGTAGCTACAGTTTCATTCTCACATTCACCATGACAATGCTGCTTGAAGCAATGTTCCGTTTTGCCAGCCAATACATTCGGCCTTTAGCCGTTGCCTGCACAATCACTATTCTGGTTTGTTGCGCTATCGTTTTTTCAGGCTCATGGTTAGTAAACTATTTAGCCGGGACGCCAGAGATCTTAAAAACCGTGATATTGGGTTACATCATTGGTGGTGCCTATAGTACGGTCTACGTTTTAAACCTTGCCCAATTGCGTAATGCCTAGTTAGCGCATTGTTTATTGCTGTTCTCAATAATTTCTGATTATTTTTAAAATTTTTCCTATTTAGTCTTAGTGCATCAGAGCTATGTCATGCCGCGGCATGTCAAAGAAACTGTTCGGCTGTGCTAGACTCGCCTCAATAAAAATATTGAGGTTCAAATGAAACCAATTCTGCTATCCCTGCCGATAAGGGCCATCATGCTCCTTATCTTACTTGGAGTAGGTGCTTGCGCTTCGATTCCAAGTGATTCTGCCGATAAGAATACTCAAGCTGAAAGTGATGCCTCAGGCCCATTTGCTTCTACTTATCAGGCTCCCAAAGCACCAGCTACGCTGATTCAAAACGCCACAATTTTAACCGGCACCGGCGAGCAACTTGAGGCCAGTGACCTCCTGCTTGAAGGCGGTGTGGTGAAAGTGATCGGCACAAGTTTAGATGCGCCAGCAGATGCCGAAATTATTGATGCCAGTGGCCGTTGGGTAACTCCTGGTTTAATCGATGTGCACTCTCATATGGGAGTCTACCCAAGCCCGGCGATAGCGTCCTTGGCTGACGGCAATGAAATTGTTGGGCCTAACACCGCCGAGGTGTGGGCAGAACATTCAGTCTGGCCGCAAGACCCGAACTTCGAGAAAGCTCTTGCCGGTGGTGTCACCACTGTGCAGATTCTTCCGGGCTCCGCGAACTTGTTTGGCGGGCGAGGTGTGATACTGAAAAATGTGCCATCTATCACCATGATGGGCATGAAATTCCCGGGTGCTCCACATTCGTTAAAAATCGCCTGCGGAGAAAACCCTAAACGGGTTTACGGAGAAAAAGGCGGGCCTTACACCAGAATGGGCAATATTGCTGGCTATCGTAAAGCTTGGATCGAAGCCACGGCTTATAAAGAAAAATGGGATGCATTTAACTCTGGCAAATCATCAGATGAGCCAACACAAGACATTCGTTTAGATACCTTAATGGGCGTGTTAAACGGCGATATTAAAATCCATAATCACTGTTATCGCGCCGATGAAATGGCCAATATGATCGAGCTATCAAAAGAGTTTGGTTATCAAATTACAGCGTTTCATCATGCGGTTGAGGCTTATAAAATCGCCCCGATTTTGGCAGAGAATGATGTTTGCGCTGTGGTGTGGGCAGATTGGTGGGGCTTTAAGCAAGAGGCCTACGATATGGTACGCGAGAATGCCGCGCTTGTAGAACTAGCAGGTGCCTGCGCGATTATTCACTCTGATGATGAAATTCAGATTCAACGACTCAACCAAGAAGTTGCCAAGGTTTGGAGCGCAGCAAACCGCATGGGTATGGAGTTATCTAAAGGACAGGCGATTCGCTGGCTCACCTATAATTCCGCCAAATCAATTGGTTTAGAGGATCGCATCGGTAGCTTAAGGGCGGGCATGAATGCCGATGTAGTGCTTTGGAGTGGTGACCCATTCAGCGTCTACAGTAAGGCTGATCAAGTTTGGATTGATGGTGCATTGCGCTTCGATCGATCCTGGAGCAAATCAGAGCGAACCAGTGATTTTAATTTGGGCATCTTATCGGCAGAGGGGGATCGACCATGAGTAAGCATCTCAATCTATGTGTTTTTGTTGCACTGATCACCTGCACAGTTCAGCTCGGTGCACAGGAAATACTTATTAAAGAGGCGCAGATTATCAGCGCTGACAACACGTCACAAAACGTAAGCGATGTGTTAATTAAAGATGGTCAAATCACTGGAATCGGTCAGGGGTTGGTAGCTGCTGCCGATGCTGAGATTATCGAGGCCAATGGTAAACCCTTAACTAGCGGTTTTTTTAACGCCCATACCCAACTTGGGCTGGTTGAAGTGAGTGCTGTTGCGTCTACCGTTGATAGTTCAGTGCAAAATGACTTTGTTACTTCATCATTACGAGCAAGTGATGCGATCAATTCGCACTCTAGCTTGTTTGCGTTTAATCGATCACTTGGGGTTACCCATTCTCTGGTTCAACCAAGTAATGGGCTTGGTTTATTTGCTGGCACCGCGGCGCTTATTAAATTAGTAGACGATGCCTTGCTGGTAGAGCAGGCCGCGATGGTGGTTAGTCTTGGCGAGCGAGGAAGTGAACTTGCCGGTGGCTCGCGGGCGGCCGCTATGGGGATGCTAAGAGAGGCCATAGAAGACGCGCGTGACTTTGCCGACAATCAAGCCGATTATCGGCGCGGCAATCGACGAAGTTATAGCTTGTCCCGGCACGATTTGCAGGCTCTAGTGCCGGTTGTGCAACGCCGGCTGCCCTTATTAGTGCGAGTAGAGCGAGCGGCCGATATCTCTAAAGTGTTGGCATTCGCTAAAGAACAAAAGCTAACTCTAATATTGAGTGGCGTTAGTGAAGGCTGGCGCGTAGCACAAGAGATCGCAGAGTCTAAGGTGCCGGTTATACTAGACCCGATTAATAATTTGCCAGCTAGCTATGAAACCCTTGGCGCGCGGCTTGATAACGCCAAGTTACTTAATGATGCAGGCGTGGAGTTAATGTTCACTGGCATGGGTTGGCAGAACACGCATAATGCGCATTTGGTTAGGCAATCAGCGGGTAATGCGGTGGCCAATGGCTTGCCGTACGAGGTGGCTATCAAAGCGCTGACCTCAAACCCCGCCATGATCTTAGGTGTACCAGATTATGGCTCTATCGAAGTTGGTAGCAAGACGAGCTTAGTGCTATGGTCAGACGATCCCTTAGAGGTCACCAGCCAACCTGAAGCGGTAATATTAGATGGAAAAACTCAATCACTGGTGAGTCGTTCTAGCCGCTTGCGAGATCGCTACTATAAAGAGATTAAACAGCAACTTTCACCGTAAACCTGAATGCTTGCTATAACTTGAGCGCATTACTGTCAATCTAAAAAGGAATAGCTAAACCAGCACTGTTGAGCTGTTTGCGATTGTAATGCGCTAAGCACACACCTAGAATGCGCGCGATTCTATTGGCGATAGTCTCGCCTGACTATTAGTGTCCACTATGTTTGAAATCAGCACGGCTCGACGAGCCACATTAAAAAATGACACGCTCTCTGGTTTGACCGTTGCCTTAGCGTTGGTGCCTGAAGCTGTGGCTTTTGCCTTAATAGCTGGGGTCGAACCTTTAGTAGGTTTGTACGCTGCTTGCTTGGTAGGTTTAATCACCGCCGTATTTGGCGGTCGGCCAGGAATGATCTCTGGTGCTACCGGTGCCTTAGCAGTGGTTATGGTGGCCCTGGTCGCCGAGCATGGTGTGCAATACCTGTTTGCGACCGTGGTGCTGATGGGCATTATCCAAATGCTTGCTGGTGCTTTGAGAGTCGCACGTTTTATCCGCTTGGTGCCACATCCGGTTATGCTTGGCTTTGTTAATGGCTTGGCGATCGTCATTTTTTTAGCGCAGCTGTCTCAATTTGGTGAAGCCGGGCAAGGTTGGGCTGCTGGTACAGCATTAGAGGGTTCCATCATTGATGTTAATTGGTTGCCCGTTAATGAATTAAGCATGATGCTGGTGTTGGTTTTGATCACTATGGCGATCATTCATTTTTTGCCAAAATTAACGCGTGCTATTCCATCTTCTTTAGCGGCCATTTTGGTCGTTTCTCTGGCTGTAATTGGTTTGAACTTAGATACCAAAGTGGTTGGCGATATTGCCTCGATCAAGGGAGGTTTGCCACCATTTAATATTCCAAGTGTGCCCATTAATTTCGAGACACTCAGCATAATCTTTCCTTACTCGATGATCTTGGCCGCAATCGGTTTGATTGAGTCGCTACTAACACTGAGGTTAATTGATGAGATCACTGAAACGCGTGGTAACGGCAACAAAGAATGTTTTGGTCAAGGTTTAGCGAATACCGTCACGGGTTTCTTCGGCGGCATGGGAGGCTGTGCCATGATCGGCCAAAGCATGATCAATGTGAATTCGGGTGGGCGAGGGCGCACTTCTGGAATTAGTGCCGCTTTGTTCTTAGCGGTTTTTATTCTCGTGGCCTCAAGTTTGATTGAGCAAATTCCCATCGCTGCCCTGGTTGGTGTGATGTTTATTGTAGTGATCGGCACCTTTGAATGGTCGAGTTTTCGAATTATTCGCCGTGTACCTAAGCAGGATGCTTTCGTGCTCATCACCGTGTCAGCGGTTACGGTATTTACCGATCTAGCGGTGGCGGTGATTGTTGGTGTGATTATCTCTGCCCTAGTATTCGCCTGGAACCACGCGAAAGAAGTGCGAGTAGAGAAACGTGAGAATCGCTATGGCTCGCATTACTACACTGTACATGGGCCACTATTTTTCGCTTCGACGGCATCCTTTTCTGAGCAGTTTACGCCGCGCGAAGACAACGCAGATGTGATCATTGATTTTGCCGATTCACGCGTAGTCGATCACTCAGGTATTGAAGCCATTGAAGCACTGGCAGATCGATATCGTCGCAATAATCGAAGCCTGCATTTATTGCATCTGAGTTCGGAATGTAAACGCTTATTGCAAAAAGCTGGTGATTTGGTGGAGGTCAACGTAGTTGAAGACCCCGACTATTTCGTCGCCATCGAGAGTGCTTTCGATGACGATGACGCCATAAGCGAGCCGTTAAGCCCAGAGTCTATTCAGGCTGAGGCCAAATCAGTAACTTCAACAAGCTGACGCCCATTAATATCATTACCAGTGAAAAAGGTAATGCGCCGATGATCATCGCCGCTTGAATGGCATTCAGGCCGCCAGCTATTAGTAGCGCCCCGATGCAAGCCGTGATCAATAAACCCCAAATCAAAATTTGTGATTTAGGTGCTTGTTGAGTCTGACCAGCTGCACTAATGATATTCGCCACCAAGGCCGCAGAGTCGGCCGATGTTACTAAGTAGGTTAATAGCAGGATGATAATTAACACTGACATAATCATCGCCAGCGAAGAATCAAGCATGACGTTGATCACTTCAAATAGTTGCGCGGTTAGTGCTTTCGCATAGATAGCACCTTGCGCAATACCGCTTAGTTCCAAATCAATAGCGGTGCCGCCAAGCAAGGCAAACCAGATAAAGCACATCAAAGAAGGGGCGAGTACCGCGCCCAGTACAAATTCGCGAATCGATCGATTCTTGGAAATTCTGGCTAAGAACATACCAACAAACGGCGCAAAAGCGATCCACCAGGCCCAATAGAAAATAGACCACCACGCCTGCCATTCTCCGGGTGTGCCTGGCTCCTGGCTAGGGAATACATAAAAGGTTAGCGAGGGTAGGGCTAATAAATAATCAACCAGGCCATTGCCCATGATCCAAAGAAAGAACATGGTTGAACCGAATAACAAAAAGAAACTAAGCAAGCCAAACGACAACACCATATTAAGATTACTCAGCCATTTAATGCCTTTGCCAACTCCTGACATGGCAGAAATGATAGAGCAAGCCATAACGACAGCAAGTGCTAATAATAATGCCGCTAAGGTCGGTTCGGGGGTTGGTGAATCAGTTACTAACCAACGCCAGGCGGTAATGTTGTATACGCCTGACGCAAAAGTGCTAAGGCCTAAACCTATGGTTTGGGCAATGCCTAATACTGTTGCTACCACGGCCGCGATATCAACAACATGGCCGAGCTTGCCTTCTAGAGCTTTTCCGAACAGCGGTGTTAGAGTCGAGCGAATAGTTAGTGGCTGATGCCTTTTATAGGCCGCAAACGCCAAGGCAATGCCAACTAAGGCATAACAACACCAGGCGCTAATGCCCCAATGCAGGAACTCGTACCGATAGACGGTTTTAACCGCACTTAAGGTGCGAGGTTCAACCAAGTTGGGTAGTGCCTCTAGTTCTCCGCTTGCAAGTAATTGATAATAACGTACCCAAATATCATCACCTGTTGGCAAGCCAGCAGCATTTAGCGCGGCTGTAATTTGCATTGCGCTGGCGCGAATCGCTGGATTATCGTCCATGTAAGTAATCGGCTCACCGGTGGCAAAGCCCAACATGCCAATGCCTATACCGGCACCAAACATCATGGCAAACCAGGAAAAGTTGGAAAATTCTGGTTTGCCAGAAGCCTCGCCTAGTTTGATTTTCCCCCAACTAGGATGAATCGCCAGCGCCAAGCACACCAATATAAAAAATCCTACTGACCAATTGTAGTAATACTGTAAGTTGTAGAAGGTCCAGTTTTTGATCGAATCTAAAATTGCGCCAGCATGTTGAGGGTCGATAACGGCCCAAATCACAATCGCTAGAATGATGAATTTTGAGCTCAGCGCGACAGTCCGATTAACACCTTTATAGAAGCCTTGTTGATCGACTGGAATTTCTAATCTCATGGAGTGGGCTTGCCTCTAAAATTATCGCATTACAAAAGGATTAGACATTGGTTCGTCCGAGAGATTAATCCAGGTGGTTTTAGTGCGCGTATATTCCAGCAAGGCTTCTGAGCCTGCTTCGCGACCATAACCGGAATTTTTGAAACCACCAAAAGGTGCGTACGGAGAGATGGCGCGATACGTATTTATGTAGCAAATTCCAGCACGAATTTGGCTAGCAACACGATGCGCTCGCGCCAGGTTCTCGGTAAAGATACCAGAACTAAGCCCATAGTCATTATCGTTAGCGATAGCCAGTGCCTCGGCCTCAGATTCAAAAGCAAGTAGTGACATCACTGGTGCGAAAAATTCGGTATTAAAAGCGCTGATGTCATTCGAGGGGCATTCAACAATAGTCGGCTCGAAGTAATGCCCGCCGTTTAATTCGAGTGGTCTGCCGCCGTGGTGAATGTTGGCTCCTTGAGTGAGTGAATCAGCCAAGGTTGTCTCGGCATGCTGAACTTGCGCCAAAGTGCATAACGGGCCCATATGGGTTTTGTTATCTAGGGGGTCGCCGACCACAATCGGTTTGGTTTTTTCTTTTAGAGTTGCGAGCAAATCATCAAAACATCCACTTTGCACTAAGACCCGCGAGCCAGCCACACACGATTGACCGCTCGCCCCAAAATTGCCCGCGATAATGGCATTCGCCGCGCCCTCAAAATCGGCGTCATCAAATACAATGATTGGTGATTTGCCCCCCAGTTCTAATGAAGTTACCGCAAAGTTCTCAGCCGAATTACGCACGATATGGCGCGCTGAATCAGCACCGCCAGTGAAGGCGATTCGATCAATATCCGGATGCGTGGTTAAGGGTTGCGCGCAATGTTCTACATCACCGGTAATGACGGATACAACACCAGCTGGAAACCCGGCTCGATCAATTAGCTCAGCGAATTTCAACATTGGGCAGGGCGCAATTTCACTGGCTTTAATCACCACCGTACAACCGGCTGCCAGAGCAGGGCCGAGTTTGGTGGCGGTTAAAAACATCTGCGCATTCCAGGGCGGGATCGCACATACCACACCAATTGGCTCACGCGTTGTAAACACATGCATGTCAGGCTTATCAATTGGAATGACAGTACCTTCCAGGGTGCTCGCCAAGCTGGCGAAATATCGATAATACTCAGCTACATAACCAGTCTGGTTGGTGGTTTCGGTGAGCAGCTTGCCGCTATCTTGAGTTTCTAGTTCGCCAAGTTCGCCGGCGTGTTGTTCAATCAAATCAGCCAATTTATGTAGCAAAGTTGCGCGTTGACTTGCGGTCAATTTGGCCCATTCGGGCGCATTTAATGCTTGGCGTGCACCAGCAACTGCTCGATCGACATCAGCCTGGCTGGCGCAATCAAAACTTGCCCAGGCCTGGCCAGTTGAAGGATCGATTGACGACATGGTTTGGCCTTCGCTACCAGCCACGAATTCGCCATTGATGTAGAGCTTGAAATGTGTGTCTTGCATTGTCTTCTTTAATTAAAGTGCGGCATCACCTGAGCAATAAATCGCTCCAGCGAGCCTTTTTTCTGTTCAAAACTCATGCTCGAATCAATCCACAGAGAAAACTCATCATAGCCCATTTGCTCATAGCGTTTGAGCCGTTCAGTCACATGATCGGCGGTGCCGATTGGCATGTTGTTTAACAGCTTGTCTGGTGAGTAGAGCTCCATGGCCTGCATTTCTTGTTCACTTAGTTCTGCCAGCAAGCCTTGTGAGACTGACCGTTTATTTTGAAACCAAGCGCCAAAGTAACAATAAAAACGGTTGAGCTGTTTTACTGCGCGCTCAATGTCAGCTTGATCTTGGGCTACATAGGCATGTTGTAAAAGCATAATTCGCACATTATCGCCTTGGCCTGAAGCCTGTTTGGCTTGATTGAAGTTGTTCATCAAATTTTCGATTTCTTCCATGCCTTGCCAGAGTGGCGTAACTTGTACATGGCAATCATTTTCAATCGCGAATTGATGTGTGTTTGGGTCTCGCGCGGCTAACCATATTGGTGGGCCGTTTTTCTGCAAGGGTTTCGGCGACGACGAGGTACTGGGGAAGGCGTAAAACTCGCCCTCGTGTTGATAGTCTCCAAGCCAAAGTTGTTTTATCGCCGGCACTGTTTCGCGCAATCGTTGGCCTGCTTGCCAGGCATCTAAGCCTGGTAATAAGCGCTCGTATTCATAGCTATAGGCGCCACGTGCGATACCTAGCTCGAGGCGGCCTTGGGTAATCAAGTCTGCCATCGCGGCTTCACCAGCCAATTTAATTGGGTGCCAAAATGGCGCAACAATAGTACCGGTACCCAGGCGTATTTGATCAGTTTTACTAGCGATGTCGATCAGGTTTAGAAACGGGTTGGGGGCGATGGTGAAATCCATGCCATGGTGTTCGCCCGTCCAAACCGTACACATACCACCAGCATCGGCGATTTGGCATAACTCAATAAATTGATTGTATAGCGTTGCTTGATCACTGCGGGCATCGACGCGCTCCATATGAGCAAAGAGAGAAAACTTCATAGTTGAGTGCCTCCGATTTTATGAGTGCGGCCATGTTTTTCATCACCAATGTAAAGACTGTGATTGCCTGATTTTTGTTCGGCGATAAAACGCTGAACCATGCTCCTGACTGCTTTGGATTCAAACTGATCTAAATCGATGGAACTCATAGTTTGAAATTGATATTCCGTTGCCGAAATAGGGCTTTCGTCATCGAGCGTGACACAGTAATAGATTGAAGTGGTATTGCTTTGTTGGTGATCGAAAATAGAGAACACCGAGCCAATCGATAGATTTCCACGGATAAGCTCAGTGAGATGATGTTCGAGTAAATCGAAGCTTGGCTGCCCGTCACTAATTTTTATGTGCGGCAGCGCCAGACCCTTATTGCTTGTTTTAACTAATAATTTACTTTGATGCTCAATCAACGCTCCGGCAATTAGCAATTTTTCTTCAGTTTGTGTGTGTTGTACTTCAGCAGCTTTGCGTTCTAGTTCTAAGCTAAAGTAGCTGCCTTCTCGGTAGCCAAGGCCGTGAATTTCATTGCTGCTAAAGTGCGTAACTTCTCCTAATAAAATAATATGATCGCCGGCATCTATGCTGCGATCGCGGCGACAACTGAACGAAGCGATAGCTCCGTCTAATTGCGGGCAACCATTGGCATCGTATTGCCAACCAATGTTCTTAAATCGATCACCTGAAAGAGAGGCAAAAGTATTAGAAATAGTTTGTTGATCATGCGCTAACACATTGATATGAAAGTAGTTGCATTCGGCAAACACGTTAAAGCAAGAGATAGATTTGGCCGGACAAACCAACAGCAACGGCGGGGCGAGCGATACGGATGAAAATGAGTTGGCGGTAAATCCAATCGGCGTGCCATCGTCAGTAATAGTCGTCACCACCGTCACACCGGTCATGAATTTACCAAAGGCGTTGCGTAGCTCTAATGGATCTATCTTGCTCATGATGAAATCGCCTTCTGACAACTTGGGTTTGCCTTGTCCATTGCTAATGGATTTTTGTGTAACAAACGAATCTGTTCGATAACTTTATCGGCATGGCTAAGCGGCATCATATGTCCAGCATTTGCGACCACCACCGCCTGGCTAAGTGATGAATAATTGGCTCCTGCTTGAGCCAGCTTTTTCGACATTTGCGGCGTTGAGTTCGGGTCTTGTTCGCCGGTCATAAATAGCATCGGGCAGCGACATTTAGCTACGCTTTCAATTTGAATGCCAAGCTGCTCTGCGAATACTTTATAGGCTTTAGCGTATCCTTCAACGGTATTGTCGCGCAGCCAGGTTTCGCATTGCTTTGCGTATAGCGCAGAATCCTCATCATTTGAAAACGAGAACCAACGTGCAAGCGTTTGTTTAACTCCAACAATAGTACTACTTTCAGATAATACTTTGGCGCGCTGTTGAACCGCCACCAACGCCGCTTGTTCACGGTCATATACCGCGTTCAAACACAGTAGAGCCAGTACTTGCTGATCTAGCTTTGTGGTGAGTTCAGCGCTGATTAATGCTCCCAAGGAGTGCCCACACAGAGTAAGCGGGCTTGTGATTACGTCACTGACAAATTGCTCAATCGCACTCACATAGTCGCTTAACTGTACTTGTGAAAACGATTTATCCAATTTATTACTGGCGCCATGTTCAGGCAAGTCCAGGCATATTACATCGAAGGAGTCTTTTAATGCCTCAAGTTGTCGATACCAACTCTCAGCTCGCAAGCCAACGCCATGAATGAACAATAGCGTCGGCCCGCTACCCGCGCGGTGATAGGCAATGCCATTGATTGATGTTTGTTTGGTGAAAACTGGTGTCATTCTTTTACCGCAGCCGGATTATCTACATCGTGCCCCATTTCCTTAAGGTCTTGATAACGATCACCGATTCGGTGGTGCGGTCTGCCACTTGACGCACCGCCCAGAGCTACAACTATTTCGTCGGCCCTTGGTGCGTCACAGATCGAAAATTGCATGGTCAGGTAGTGGGAACGCTTACCAAGATCATGAATGTGCATCATGGGTACCGTGATCGCAGCATTTTCGCCGCCGCGTGTATTGGTAAACGAGAGATAGCTTTTAGCCTCTACCGCCTGACGATAGAAATTGCCAAACCTAAGAGTGTGAATCATGCCGGAGCCATGTTCGATTTCACCTAAGCTGCCAACCACAGCGGCCTTTCCATAAGCTTCGATTTGATTTGCGCCACCGGCCAGTTCACAAATCTCATTGCTGAGTAATTCACCAAGGCCCGGCGCGCTGGCGCGAATCTCGGTACTCAAATCTTCCACATACTTACCCGCCCATGGGTTTTGGATCACCGCGGCGACAGCAAATTGTAGCCAGGGCGTTGATGCCTCCTTATAACCTTCGATGAAAGTTGTATCTTTGAAATGCACCAACTTTCGGATTTGATCGCTCATTGGTAAAACTCGTTATTTTTTTTGGTATGATGGTATACCATCATAGATTAATTGGAGTGATAAGTTTCTGTGCAAGCGACGCTTCTTGCTCTGTTAACTTCTTGTTCTTTTTAATCTGCGGTTTTTAACCTGCCTTTTTTAAGAGTTCATTTAGCCACGAAATAAGCGAATGCCATGAAAGCTTTACAGCCACCAACCACGCTTAAACAGCAAGCGCTGATCGAATTGCGCAATTCGATCATGTTAGGGCATTTCAAACCTGGTGAAAGACTGGTTGAGAGAGCAATAGCAGAGCAGTTAAACGTCAGTCGCACGGTAGTTCGTGAAT
>CAYVYS010000028.1:9933-38254 GCA_964455815.1 uncultured Gammaproteobacteria bacterium | reverse complement strand
AGTGGCATTTAAAGTAGTCATGTTTCACCTATCGAATTAATGCGATAAGCGTACGATATTACGTACGGATTGTCAATTCTCAGTAGCTATAACGCCGCTAACACGGGCGCTGTTTGCGCGTCCAAACGAGCGTAGTGAGTGATAGTTTTTATTCTTGTTAGTCGTCATTACTTTATCTAATCAGCAAAATGATAATTGAACTTAAAAAGGCAATTGCTTCGAATACTATTCGAAACCAATGCCAATTGCCCCACCTTACTAATTCATTTTCTAGATCTTCATTCGATATTGATCGGTCAGCGAACATTTGATTCGCGTCTTTAAAATATAGAAAATACGTTGAAAAGAACATTAATGTCGACCCACCCAAAATATAAAACAACACCAATTGGTTACTATTAAAAATAAAATTTACCAATACAGTTATTAAAGGAATTACCGTAGCGGCAATTGTTATAGGTGCAAAAAAACGATAAATAAGTGGGCCTACAGATTCATGTTGTTCAAAAAAATCATCAGGTTTCATCTTTTTCCATATTGGAACAAATAAACATGCTTCAGCAATTTGAGCCCCCAGGAATATTCCCAAAATTAATGAAGATGATAATAGAAGAATATTACTAATTTCGATCATACTAATTTCTTAGATTCAGAGTTGGTAACTGTCGGTACAGCTAACGCCCAGCAAACGGGCGCGTTGAAAACGCGTCCGAAGCGCCTGCGCTGTTTTGCTTCTTGTTAGTTTTCTTCATTCGTTTTCTCTCTTTTCATTGAGTTAAGTGTATCTTCTAGGAAAGCTTGCTCTTTTTCGAATTGAATAAGAACAGGCTTTAACATTTTCGAATTTCCCGTCATGGGTGCCAAATAGGCCAAACAACTAACTAGGAGAAAATATAGTTTATGCCCTCCATCTAAAAAATTATTTTCATCGTAAAAGCTTCCTAGATATCCAACATTTTTATCTAATATTTTTCTGAACCCCGGAACCATTTCTGGGTTTGGATGTGTTACAGATTCACATAACTCGCTATACCATTCTTGGGATATTGGAAGATGTCCATTTTTATCCAACAATTTCTTTCTTACAGCAGCCGGGCCGAAATTTGAAATTCTCTGCCCCTTAGACGCATCAACCCATTTCTTGAATTCTGTTGGTTCGCTATCAAATAGGCTTAACAAATTGGCTATTTCACCAATGCTTCTACAAAGATTTAGGCATTCATCATAATATGCTGTGTGTAATAGAATTAGAGCACCGCATCCGTGGTTATAAACTCTTCCAGCAATCGCCTGTAATACTTGAGGTTTCTTATGATCAATTGTTGATATTTGATACAGTGCTGAAAGCGTATCACCAATCCCAATTATCCGATGTTCTGGAATTCCTAAACTATCTACATCCAACTTGCTCTCAATAGCACGATCGAAAATATTTTCGAATAAGTCCTTACCATCTGGGATTTTCAAATTGATCTCGATGCCTCTGCAAAACTAACAGCGGGTTTTAATAGGAAACCTATTAACAAAATGCCTTAAAATCAATGATTTTCGACGTATGTGTTTGATATGTATATATAAACTATCCATTCTCTCGTCTAGTCCAGAATGTTAATGAGCACAGCGCCCCAGTATCACTATTTTTAAAAACGCCTTAAATCATTGAAATACATAATGATTCGTGAAATGACTATAAAAAATAGGTTTCCTATTAACAAACTTACGAATGTCCGTCATGAATATTGAATTGTCAATGGGCGCTATTTGCCCTTAGCGGCCTGTTGGCTATTAAAGTCGAATTCATGGGCTGTTAGAGCCGGAAAACACTCAAGCTTTTGCAGCGAACTATAAAGTACGCAATGACAAACTATGCAGCACGTAATGACAAACTATGTGCATAGCCACAGCACATCAGCCCCATCGATTTCGAAGTTTAGGTACTCATCCACACTTACTATCGCCGCACGATAAACAAGTCATACACCCATCCATCAATACCACGGCTTTCGTTGAGCACTTGGCGCAGACAGTGGCGGAGTCTGGGAATTCGCCTTCGGCTACTTTGCCGCCGGCGTTGGATTGCGCGGCGTCGATTTCGGCTTTCTTCTTTTCTAAGAAGGCTTTTTGATGATCGTCAAGATCGTCGCTTGGGATCATGCCGATCATCTTCATATGGCGTTCGATGGCGTGGCCGATCTCGGCGACGATGGATGGCATGAACACGCCGCCTGGTTTGAAGTAGCCGCCTTTTGGGTCGAACACGGCTTTAAGTTCTTCAACCATAAAGGTGGTGTCACCGCCTTTACGGAATACGGCTGAGCAAAGCCTGGTTAATGCAACCACCCATTGGAAGTTATCCATGTTTTTGCTGTTGATAAACACTTCAAACGGGCGACGAGCTTCGTGCTCGGTGCCTTCATTTAAAATGATATCGTTGATGGTGATGTACATGGCGTGTTCGGTCACCGGTGTTTTCACCTTATACGTTGAACCAACCAACATTTCCGGTCGCTGCACTGATTCATGCATGCGAACCACTTCTGCCTTTTGCTGCTGCTCAGCATTTTCCTCAGGCGTGGCAATACGCGCTTGTTCAAGTTCCGCGGTTTTCACTTGGTAGGCTGTGATTTTGCCATCTAATTTTTTAACCATGTTTTATTCCTCTATGCCGCCCGGTTCTTGCCTTGGGTTAGGTTTGGCTGACCGGGCTTTTTGGTATTTTTTCTGTTCTTTGAATCTGGATGAGCCTAGCATGATCGAACGTTGTGAGACATTTTCGGTCGTACATTCTTGTTCTTTGTCTAAACTCAATCGATTGTTAGCTTATTAAGCTGTCGCGCCTCATTTTGTGCTTAGCAAGGCGGGGCGAAATTTGCTTGAGGCGCGTACTGTAATACGTAGCGAGTCAAAATTTCTTCCCCAACGCAGCAAAGCTGGAAATGAGGCCGACAAATTAGAACTTCCCGTAGTAGCCCTCTTTCAAAGCATCAAATAGATTCGCTGCCGTATGCACCTCGCCATCGTACTCTACCTCTTCATTACCTTTAAGTTCGACTACTGAGCCGTCATCGAGAGTGAATTGGTAAGTGGTGTTTTCAAGATCGTCTTCTTTTACCAAGACACCCTGGAACGCTTCTGGGTTGAAGCGAAATGTAGTGCACCCTTTTAAGCCTTTGTCGTAGGCATACATGTAGATGTCTTTGAAGTCTTCATACGGGTAGTCGGTAGGCACATTGGCCGTTTTTGAGATACTCGAATCAACCCACTTTTGGGCTGCTGCTTGAATATCTACGTGCTGTGTTGGCGTAATGTTGTCACTGGTGACAAAGTTCTCAGGCAATGCCTCTTCGGGGTTTTCCGAAAACGGCATGGCGTTGGCATTCACTACTTCGCGGTAGGCCAGCAACTCATAGGAGAACACATCAACTTTCTCCTTGGTCTTGCGGCCTTCGCGAATAACATTGCGCGAATAGTGATGTGCAAAACTCGGCTCAATGCCATTGCTCACATTATTGGCCATCGACAAAGAAATCGTGCCCGTTGGGGCAATCGATGAGTGATGCGAGAATCGTGCGCCGACTTCTGCTAGCTGCTCGCTTAGCTCAGGGTCAATCTCAGCAATTTGCTGCATGTAGCGACTGTACTTGGCGTGCAAAACAGCGCCGGTGACTACATCACCAGCCTTGTAACCATCATCGGCCATTTCAGGTCGCAGGCTAAGCATCTCTTCATTAACTGTGAACTCTTCGCTCATGATCGGCGCGGCGCCTTTTTCGCGCGCTAACTCCAGAGCTTGATTCCAGCCTGACATCGCCATCTCACGCGCGACCTTTTCCGTGAAGTCCACTGACTTCTCATCACCATAGGTCATGCCAAGCATCGTAACTGTTGAGCCGAGGCCCAAAAAGCCCATGCCATGACGACGCTTTCGCTCGATTTCATTGCGCTGACCTTCTAATGGGAGGCCGTTAATCTCAACCACGTTATCGAGCATCCGGGTAAATACGCCCACTACTTCGCGATACTTCTCCCAGTCAAAGCGCGCTTGATCAGTAAACGGGTCAAGCACAAACTTAGTCAGGTTCACTGAACCTAATAAACAACTACCATAAGGAGGCAGTGGTTGTTCGCCGCATGGATTGGTCGCACGAATATTTTCGACAAACCAATTGTTGTTTTTGTTATTGACCTCATCGATCAGGATAAAACCAGGCTCAGCGAAATCGTAAGTGGAGGTCATGATCATGTTCCACAAACGATTGGCCGGAATAGTCTCGAAAATTTTGCACGCAGTTAAGCCTTGCTCATTTTTCACATAGCCCGCGTTCGCTGGGTAGCGGCGCCAGATGATATCGCCATCGGTGTAAACATCGATCTTGTCGTCGCGCGCTTCTTTCTCCGTAATCGGGAAGGATAGATGCCACGGCGCATCGTTCTTAACGGCCTCGATAAACTCGGCGGTGATCAGCAAACTCAAATTAAATTGACGCAAGCGCCCGTCTTCGCGCTTGGCGCGAATGAACTCCATGACATCAGGGTGGCTAACATCAAAGGTGGCCATTTGTGCACCTCGGCGCCCACCAGCTGATGAGACCGTGAAACACATCTTGTCAAAGATATCCATGAATGACAGCGGGCCGGAAGTATAGGCACCGGCGCCAGACACATAGGCACCTTTAGGCCTTAGTGTTGAAAACTCATAGCCAATCCCACAGCCTGCTTTTAATGTCATGCCGGCTTCGTGGTTCTTATTTAGAATGTCGTCCATCGAATCAGAGATCGTGCCTGATACTGTGCAATTGATGGTCGAGGTAGCAGGTTTATAGGCTTGCGCTCCTGCATTAGAAATAATGCGGCCAGCGGGTAAAGCACCATTATCCAGCGCCCATAAAAAACGCTCGTACCAATGCTCACGTAAACTATCAGTTTGCTCTACTCCAGATAAGGCCGTCGCCACCCGCTCAAAAGTTTCTTTGGTATTTTGATCAACCGCATTACCTGCTTTGTCTTTCAGGCGATATTTTTTATCCCAAATGTCTTCAGACGTTGGTTGCAAGGGCATGTTTTTAAGTTTCTTCTCACCGCCTTGTACTTTTGCAACTTGCGTCTTGCTTACAGCAACAGTTTGTTCTGTGTGGTTGAGTTCTTCCACAGGTTTTCCCATTAGTGTTTATCCTCTAATTTTCGCTGGCTTCTGGTGTTGGTAGGTTCAGTCGCCAAATTTGTCTGCAAAAATCACCGCACCATAATCTGCCGGCGCTATTCATTGCCCGCTAGCGTCCGCTGGATACTCGATAGAGTCTTGGTGATTTTTCGTTAGGTTTTTATTGTTATTTGAGGTTTATTTATATCGCTGACTGTCGCTGTGCGCCTCTACCCATCCTATCGCACGATTCAGTCGCGTTTTTTCACCCCGTTTGGTTACAAATAAGCCTAGCTTTGTGGATATTCCCCCATTGCGCCAGCCCACAAGTATTGTGTTTCTTACCATCGCCACATATTCAACCCAAATGAACCAATAAAGGTTCTAATTCAATGTTTTAGCTGATGATCTTGACAACTGGCCTGAAAAATGAAAAACACAAGATATTGTGGTTTTTTCTCAAGCGAACCCAAAGATAATGGGTTAGAGTAAAGGACGCAAGCACTTTTGAGAATTTTTTTTGTCTACCCCGATTGCCGACCAGAAAACGCCGCTTTTTGATGCAAAAACGCCATCAAACTGGTGTTTGAGATGGCGACCGGCACCCGGGATTAATGCTACACTGCGTGCCAGGTGGGTTGGAAAGCAAAATAAGAAGAATCATGAGGAAATATAGAGACCGAGAGTATCTGCATCGGCGCTTGAGTATGAACAGCTTATGCATTAAAAATTTACGGGGTTTGGCGCTCTTTTTCAGTTTCATGGCTGCGTATGCATCTTGGCCAGTTACTGCTCAGACAGAATTTGGAATTCGTGCAAATTCAGCAGACTTGCAGAACGAGTATCAAAAGGAATTAGATAAGTGGATGCTCCAGGCATATGAAGGTGACCGGGATGCTCAGTTCAAGGTCGGTGTTTTGTTCTCCAGCGATCAATTTAATTCAGCCGATGAAGAGCAAGCCGTTTACTGGTATACGCAAGCCGCTCGGCAGGGCCATGTGCTAGCGCAATTCAATTTAGGCCATCATTTTCTAACTGGTGAAGGTGTTCAGCGAGACGAAAATACCGCAATGAATTGGTGGTTAAAAGCAGCGCAACAAGATCACGCTCTGGCGGCATTCAACGTTGGCCGTGCTTACTATTTGGGAATTGGTTTAAAAGAAGATCACACACTGGCACGTTATTGGTTTGAGAGAGCCGCACAAAATCGTGAGCCCAAGTCGATTGAAATTCTAGAGAAATTAGGTTGGGCAAAAAAGGGGCAGTACGTCGCGGCCGACACACCAGTAGCGCCGCCTAAATCAGCCACGAGCGCTATTGCGAACAATTCTGAAACACCCGCTTTTGGAGCAAGCAGTTCCAGCGTGATTGAGTCAGCCGCCGCATCAGTTGCCACGCCCAACGCAACCAGCAATGAACCACAAACTATTGCGTCTATCGACGCCGAGGAAAATGACAGTCTTGGGCAGAACGTGATTGTCTCGTCAGCGGCAGTTGAACAAGCTGCTGCGCAAACTGAAACCGCAACAACTGAAATTAAGCACCCGCTCGCAATATACACAGACCCCGCTAAACGCAGCGTGCTGGTAACCATATTGGATGATCGAGACGGCATAGAAATTGTCAGCCAAGACGACGATTGGGTTGTGGTTACGCGAGATGCAGGCTTGCCGGTTTGGGTCCATGAGAATTTTATTAAGATTGATGGTGACCGGGGCGACATAACTGGCAGCAATGTAAATGCGCGCTCTGTACCACTGATCGCCTCCGGCACGGTGGTCGGTCAGCTGAATAAGGGTGAGCGTGTTGTAGTGTTAGATACTCAAAACGAATGGTATCGAGTGCAGTCACCGACGCGTTTTCGTGGTTGGTCTAAAACGGGTGATTTCAACGCTAAGCCATCTGTCAGCGTTAGCACTGGTTCGGTTGAAGCCTCCAGCCCGCAAGCCAGCATTACCACCGCTATCGAGACAGATTCAAATACCGGTACCATTATTGAATCAGCCAGCTCGGCAACAACTAAACCTGCCGTAACATCAACCACTAAGAAGTTCGATGTCACAGATATTGGCGACACCAATGTTTGGCTATTCAGTCAGGCGCCTGAGTCGTATACCTTGCAGTTAGCCAGCTTTGATGACCCGGCTAAAAGCAAAGAATTTGAATCGCGCAAAAAGTTCGAAGATGACCCCAAGCTGCGTCGCTTTATTTCTAACAATAACGGCATAGAGTGGATTTACTATCTCTATGGTAGTTATTCGGATCGATCAGTTGCTGAGAGCGACCGGGAGCGCATCAAACAAAATCGCGCCTGGATTCGTAGCTTTGGTCGACTACAGCAAAATCGTTGCCTAGCCTGGAAAAAACAAGTTCCTGCGCCGCGGGAACTAAACACCTATTGCGTGCAGTAAAACTAGCGGAGTTCAATAGTGAGCAACCAAGTTATCAGCCCTTTCCATGGTGATCACGATCATCAACAATGCCAGGCCGATGCTATGCAAGCAGCGGTTGCAGAGTGCGAAAAACAAGGTTTAAAACTCACCAAAACCCGCCGCCAGGTATTGGAGATTATTTGGTCGCAACATCATCCGATTGGTGCCTATGATGTGCTACAAAAATTGCAGGAGGCTGGCCATAAACCTGCTCCACCCACGGCTTATCGCGCCTTGGAGTTTTTGGTTCATGCGCGCTTAGTACATCGCATTGAATCGCTGAATGCCTATATCGGTTGCCCCTCTCCAAACAATTCACATCAATGTCAGTTTTTTATTTGCTCTGACTGCGGCCACATTGCTGAGTTGAATAACCCAGCCATCTCCAGCGCCCTTAAAGACGGCGCGGAAACATTAGGCTTTGAAGCGCGCCAGCCCGTGATCGAGATTCACGGCTTGTGTCGCAATTGTAGGGCTTTGTAGTTTAAAGACTCCTTTTTAATAACTGTTTCAAAGACTGGGAATCGCAGCGAGAAGTCTTTTTGTATAAGCTTGTTGCGGTTGTTGCCAGAGTATTTCAGTTGCTTCAATCTCAACCAGCTTGCCATGCTCGATCACCATCACTCGATTACACAGCGCTCGCACCACGGACAAATCGTGTGAGATAAACAGCATGCTCAAATGATGCTTCTCAACTAGCTCTTCGATTAATTCCAGAATTTGTTTTTGGATCGTCACGTCTAGTGCCGACACTGGCTCATCAGCAATAATAAGTTCTGGCTTGGTGGCAACCGCCCGCCCGATGGCAATACGCTGACGTTGGCCGCCAGAAAATTCATGCGGATATTTTTTAATTGCCGCTCTCTGCAAACCAACATCATCCATCAGTTCTAGTACTTTCGATTCAACATCTTGTTTGGTCGCCAAACCATTGATTAGTAGCGGCTCAGCCAACGTATCGAAGACAGTCATTCGGGGATTCAAGGAGGCGTAAGGATCTTGAAAGATCATTTGCATGCGTGGCCTGAAGACACGCATTTGTGCATTAGTTAAACCGAGCAGTTCGGTGCCATCGAAAGTCACTTCGCCGCGCGCCGCCACCAACTTTAGAATGCTGCGCCCAATCGTCGATTTGCCACTACCAGACTCGCCAACTAAACCAAGAATTTCTCCTTGCTGCAGATCAAATGACACATCATCAACCGCACGAAAAGCCTGACCGGTATTGCGATCATGAAACTCGGTGATCAAATTACGCACCCTGAGCAGCGGCTGGTCGTTGCTGGCCTGATTTGATTCAAGCTTGGCGCCGGTTGGCACCGCAGCTAAGAGTTGCTTGGTGTAGTCATGCTGTGGTGCTTGGAACAACTCATTAGTTTGATTCGCCTCAACCACTTTGCCATCTTTCATAACCACAACTTTGTCTGCCAGGCCACGCACAACTGCCAGGTCATGCGAGATAAAAATCACGCCAAGATCACGCTTCGCTTGGAGCTCACTGACCAACTCAAGGATCTGCGCCTGAATGGTCACATCTAAGGCGGTGGTCGGCTCATCGGCAATCAGCAACTTAGGTTTGGTGATCAATGCCATGGCGATCATTACTCGCTGGCGCATACCGCCGGAGAATTCATGCGGGTAGCTATTAAAGCGATTCTCGGCATCGCGAATCCCAGTTTCGGTCATTAAATCAATGGCTTTTTGCCGGGCTTCTTTTTTAGAATGACCGCGGTGATAAACCAGTGGTTCAATCAATTGCTCGCCGATAGTTAAAAAGGGGTTTAGGCAGGTCATCGGGTCTTGGAAAATCATGGCGACATCATCACCTCGAATCTCGCGCAGTTGCGCTTGATTCATCGCCAGTAAATCCTGACCATCAAAGACCGCGCGACCAGATTCAATTTTACCCGGTGGCATGGGGACCAAACCAAGCAGCGAATAACAACAGACCGACTTGCCGCTACCGGATTCGCCGACAATGCCAAGTATCTCGCCGCGATCAACTTCAAAACTCACGCCGTCTACCGCAGTGGTCACACCGTTGCGGGTATAAAAACGGGTCGTTAAATCTTCTACTTTCAATAACATGATTCTCTCCCGCTAATCTTTTGAGGCTTTTGGGTCGAGTGCATCGCGCAAGCCATCACCCAAAAAATTCAGGGCAAACAAGGTGATTGATAAAGCCAGCCCAGGGAAGATAAGCAACCAGGGGTAATCTTCCATCACCTCGGCACCATAAGAAATTAACAAGCCCCAGGATGATTGCGGCGGCTGAATGCCCAAACCTAAAAAGCTTAAAAAAGCTTCGAGCAGCATGACCTGTGGAACCGTCAAGGTAGCGTAAACAATGATTGGCCCGAGGCTGTTTGGTACCACATGCTTCCACAAAATCCGTGGCGTTGATAGACCCATTGCGCGAGCGGCTTCGATGTATTCCTGATTGCGAATCGTCAGCACCTGGCCACGCACGATGCGCGCCATGGTTAACCATTCGACGGCGCCGATGGCTAAGAACAACAACAGCAGGCTGCGACCAAATACCACCATCAGGAGGATAATGAAAATAATAAACGGCAGCGCATATAAGGCATCAACTATGCGCATCATAACGGCATCGGTGCGACCACCGACATAGCCCGCGATAGTGCCCCAGGCCACACCGATTAATAACGCCACGGAGGTGGCGATTAAACCGACTGCCAGAGAGATTCGCCCCCCATACATTAGGCGAGTTAGCAAGTCGCGCCCAAACAAATCGGTACCAAGCCAATGCGCAGCCGATGGCGGTGTGGCGCCGAGCTCGAGGTTTTGCTCTTCGTAACCATAGGGTGCAACCCATGGTGTGAGAATGGCAATCACAATCAAAAAACTGACCACAGCCAGGCCAAACAAAGCCAGCTTGTTTTTCTTTAAGCGCACCCAGGCATCAGCCCAGAGTGAGGTGCCCTTTTCGGCGTTCGCAAGCATTGCTTGATCACTCATGTCGCACCTCCACGAAACTGATTACGCAGTTTTGGATTCAACCAGGTGGCTAATAAATCGGACAACAAGTTGAATACGATGATCAAGGTAGACAAAAAGATGGTGGTGCCTAAGATCATGGTGTAGTCGCGGTTAAACGCCGCTTGTACATAAAAACGTCCGAGTCCTGGTATTTGAAAAATCGTTTCGACGACAAAGGAACCCGCCAATAAACCAGCAAAAGCGGGCCCAAGAAAAGCCACAGTTGGAATCAAGCCGCCACGCAGAGCGTGTTTCGTCACTACCACCCATTCCGGTAAGCCTTTTGCACGCGCTGTGCGAATATAGTCCTGACTCATAATCTCCAACATGCCACCACGAGTGAGCCTGGCCACATAGGCGGCGTACGCTGCGCCAAGCGTTATCGATGGCAAAATTTTATCGCCGGGCAAATCACCCCAACCGGTAACTGGCAACCAATCTAGCCAAAAACCAAAAATTAGTACCAACAAAGGACCTAGCAAAAAGGTCGGCATACAAATGCCAATCATCGCCAGTGACATGGGCACATAATCTTGCGCGGTATTGGGTTTAAGTGAGGCGAAAACGCCAGCTAGCACACCGATGATCAAGGCAACCAGCAAGGCATATAAAGCCAGCTCAGCCGTGGTTGGTAAGCCGCTTAAAATCAGATCATGCACCGCCCAACCGGGGTATTTAAACGAGGGCCCCATGTCGCCTTTAAACAAGTCGCCCAAGTAATGCGTGTATTGCTGCCACATCGGCAGATCAAGATTGTATTTGGCCTCTAAGGCACGCTTGACCGCCGGTATCACCGGCTTTTCTGCATCGAATGGCCCACCTGGTGCTTGGCGGATCAGAAAAAAAGTAGCGGTGATGACGGCAAACAAAACCGGTATCGCCTGCATCAGGCGCAACAAGGTGTATCTCAGCATGGTCTATTCTCCCTGACCGCTATTGGGCTTGGCTTGTTCCCAATCGGGGTCAAGGTAGACCTCGCGAAAATTATGATAGTTCATCACATTGACGTGCATGCCTTTGACCGAAGGATGCACAAAGTGATGACTGGAATAAGTGTAGATAGGAATAAACGGCATGTCTTTCATCATTAGTTCTTCGGCTTGTCGAAACGCCGCAAAACGTTCTTCGCGAGTTTTGGCTCTTGGTGCAACTTCAAGAATTAACTCGTCATACTTGGGGTCATTCCAGCCGGTGCGGTTTACACCACTGCCTCCAACCCACATATCCAAAAACGTGTTTGGGTCAACATAATCGCCAATCCATCCGCCCCGTGAGATCTCAAAATTCCCTGTTGCTTCATCGTCTAAGTAGACTTTCCAATCTTTGTTTTGCAACCTTACTTGAATATTGAGTTCTTTATTCCACATCTGTTGAATCGCCGTTGCGATTTTGCGATGTTGATCTGAAGAATTATATTGCAGCTCCATCTCGGGAAAACCCTCGCCTTTTGGATAGCCTGCTTCAGCTAACAACTCACGTGCTCTATCGGGGTTATATTCAAATGTTTTGGGAGGTTGATATCCCAATAGTCCTGGCGGAGTAATAGCGTATGAAGGTGTAAAGAAATTGTTTAATACGGTATCCATCAATGTATCTCTGTCTACCGTCATAGCTAGCGCCTTACGAACTCGCACATCACTCAAATGCGGGAGTTTATTATTTACTCGATATAGATAGGTCCCAACATAAGGCTTTATTCGCATGCGCTCGGGCGCGTTCTTTCGATACCAAGGCGCACGATCGATGGCAACCTGATCAGTCCAATGCAGTTGATTGGCGCGAAACATTCGCTCTTCGACTATCTCACTATCGATTGGATGAAATACTATTTTATTTAGGCGAACATCTTCGGCACCCCAATAGTCTTCATTTCGCTCTACTACTAAGCGTTTATTGAGCCGCCAACTGTTCATTAAAAAGGGCCCGTTGGTCACGATATTTTCCGGGCGAGTCCATTGTGTGTAACTATCACCCGGCTTACCAAACTTCTTAATCGTGGCCTGATGAACCGGAAAGGTCGAATAGTGATCGAGTAATTGCAAAAAGTATGGCGTTGGGTTTTTCAGCTCTACCCGAAAGGTTTTGGCATCGAGTGCTTTGATTCCAACTTGAGAGAAATCGCTGATCTCTTGCTTAAAAAACGCCTCGGCATTTTTAATCGGAAAGTACATAAAAACGTATTGGCTTCCCAAGCTTGGCTGCAACGCTCGCCACCAAGACCATTCGAAATCGTAAGCCGTGACCGGGTCACCATTCGACCAACGGGCATCATCACGCATGGTAAAGGTATAAATTCGTCCATCCTTGCTAATCTCCCAACTAGCTGCCGCCGCTGGCTCGATTTCCAGCGTTTGACTGTCCTTAAATACCAAGCCCTCAAACAAGGTTTGAACTACGTGGTGCTCCGCAATCCCGGTGACGACATGCGGGTCCAGACCCTGGATTTCGGTGCCATTACCGAAATGAAGAATTTGCTGTCGATTGCCACTTTCGACATTGGACTCGCCTTGGACGCAGCTAAAAAGCGTAAGACAAACGAATAAAATGCAGAAAAGCCGTGGCAAAGGAGTAGTAATCATAGTCAGAAGCAGTGGTGATTTATGGTATTTTCTTAGCGTTTTAAAAAAGAGTCGATGCGATGGTGACTTCATCGTGAGCACTCAACTATCAATTATGCCAACTGTTAGGTCAACAATTTAGATCTCCTCAGTTACAGGCCTCATGACAAAATCAAAATATTAAGGCTTATCAATGAATCAAACTTCTCAAAGCAACACAGCGTCATACGATGCTTCGTTGGATACCAAATTCTTTGGTCATCCCAAAGGATTGAGCACTTTATTTTTCACCGAAATGTGGGAACGCATGAGCTATTACGGCATGCGTGGCCTACTTGTTCTTTTTATGACCGCCGCCTTACAAGAAGGAGGCCTGGGCATAACTACCGCGACTGCATTTGCCATTTATGGTTTATATACCGCCTCGGTCTACTTTATGGGCTTACCAGGTGGCTGGCTAGCTGACCGCTTGATCGGTAGTCAAAAAGCAATTTGGTATGGCGGCATTATTATCATGTGCGGTCATATTGTATTGGCTATCCCAAACGATAAAACCTTTTTCATAGGCTTGATTTTAGTGGTGCTCGGCACCGGCTTACTCAAACCGAACATTTCAGCAGTAGTAGGCCAACTTTACTCTATTGAAGATGAACGTCGTGATAGTGGCTATGCCATTTATTACATGGGCATAAATATCGGCTCCTTAATCGGTTACACCGTCTGTGGATACTTAGCTGAAAATATCGGTTGGCATTGGGCTTTTGGCGCGGCGGCAGTTGGCATGGCGCTGGGCTTAATTCATTTTCGAATGACTACTGATACGCTTAAAGGAGCCGGTGCAGAACCCGTCTCGGCAATGAGTGCCGCTGGTGCTCGAAAAAGTTGGTCGGGCATTTCATTGTTCTTAGTGGTTTTAACTATTGTTACCGCCTTAATGCTCACCGGCAGCATGAGCATTAATCCGATTGCGTTATCTGAAGCCGCTGCCTATTTCTTTTGTGCAGTATTCGTTATCTATTACCTTGGTATCTACTTTGGCGGTAATTTGAACGCTGTTGAAAAGCGTGGAATGTGGGCACTGTTGCTTGTGTGTATTGCGTCAACCTGTTTCTGGTCAGGCTTTGAGCAAGCTGGCTCCTCACTAAATATTTTTGGACGTGATTTCACCGATCGAACGATCTTCGGATTTGAGTTTCCAACCACTTGGCTGCAAAACGCCAACCCATTTTTTATTATTGTACTTACGCCATTTTTCGCAGCAATTTGGATTAATCTTGGTAAGCGAATGGTGACCCCGGCGTATGGCATAAAGTGCGCCGTCGGTTTGATCATTATGGCGATGGGTTTTGTCGTGATGTTTTTCGCTGCTCAGTTGGCGGCTCAAGGGCTCAAGGTAGCGCCATACTGGCTTATCTTGACCTACTTTCTTCATACCGTTGGCGAGCTTTGCTTAAGCCCCATCGCCTTAAGCGCGGTAAGTAAGCTCTCACCGAAACGTTTTGTTGGCCAGCTAATGGGCGTATTCGTACTAACCTATTCAATGGGCAATATTATTGCCGGCCTGCTTGCAGGGCGATTCAACCCAGAACAAGTCGATCAAATGCCGAACCTCTTTATGCAAATCGTTATTTTCAGTGTAGGAATCGGTGCCGTCGTGCTGCTAGTTGGGCTAGTTAGCAAACAATGGGAAAAAGACATTGAAGATGTCAATCAATCTGCTAATGCCTAAGAATTTGAGGAAAGTAAAAATGAAATTAAACAAATTCATTCTCCCCCTACTTTTTGGCGCACTTACTGCTTGCGCTCCCGCCTCTGATCAAGATCAATCGGTGAGCGCCGATGCCAATCAATCAGCTGCTTCAGACAAGCCCACTGAATCGGCTAAAGACTTTGTCACTCGCATCGAAGCAGAGAGCACTGCTCTAGCGGAAGAAGTAGAGGCAGCATACTGGGTTCGCCAAAACTTTATCACTGACGACACTGCTGTGTTGGCTGCCAAAGCAGGCGAACGCGCTTTGGCTTTTGAATCTTCGATGGTCGAACAAGCCAAACGCTTTAAGGGCACAGAGATGGACGCACAAACAACGCGCGCTATCGAACTGATGTTGCGTGGCTCAGCCGCACCAGCACCAAATGACCCTGCGCTACAAGCAGAGCTCGCGCAGGTATTGACCGATATGGAAGGTCAGTATGGTGCTGGCGAATACTGTAATGCAGCTGGAGAATGTCGTCAGCTACAAGCACTTGAAAAAGTTTTAGCCGAGTCACGCGATTATGATGAGCTGCTAGATGTCTGGCAGGGCTGGCGCAAAGTTTCGCCACCATATCGAAGCACCTATCGGCGTTTTGTTGAACTGGGCAATCAAGGTGCACAAGATTCCGGCTTTGCAAACTTAGCCGAGGCCTGGCAGTCAAACTACGACATGAGCCCAGCTGAGTTCACCACAGAAGCTCGCCGCTTATGGGATCAGGTGAAACCTTTTTATGAGCAATTGCATTGCCATGTTCGTGCCAAACTAAGCGAACAATATGGCGCCGACAAAGTACCTTTAGACGGCCCGATTCCGGCTCATTTGCTTGGCAACATGTGGTCACAAACCTGGGACAACATCTACCCCTTAATGGAACCACATAAAGGAATAGCTTCATTAGACGTCACTAAAGCCTTGGTTGATCAAGGATATGACGAATTAAAAATGGTGCAAACCGCGGAGGCTTTTTTCACTTCGCTGGGCTTGCCTGAATTGCCAGAGAGTTTCTATACAAACTCACTGATCAAAAAACCGCAGGATCGCAATGTCGTCTGCCATGCCAGCGCCTGGGATTTAAAGAACGGTACCGATCCTCGAATCAAGCAATGCGTGGAGATTACCGAAGAGCATTTCGGCACCCTGCACCATGAGCTTGGGCATATTTATTACTACTTGATGTACAAAGATTTGCCGTCGGTGTTTAAAGGTGGAGCGCATGACGGCTTTCACGAGGCGATTGGCGATACCATTCAGTTGTCGATGACACCAAATTATCTAAAAGCCAAAGGCTTGATTCCAGAAGTGGTTAAAAGCCCGGAAGCAACGCTCAATGAGCAAATGAAACTGGCGCTAGAGAAGATTGCCTTTTTACCGTTTGGCAAGATGATCGACGAGTGGCGCTGGAAAGTATTTTCTGGTGAAATTTCACCAGCAGACTACAACAAAGGCTGGTGGGATTTACGCACCGAATATCAAGGCATTAAACCACCAGTTGATCGTAGCGAAGTGGATTTTGATGCTGGTGCCAAGTATCACATTCCTGGTAATACGCCTTATACGCGTTATTTCTTGAGTTTTATTATGCAGTTTCAATTTCACAAAGCCTTATGCGAAAAAGCGGGTTTTACCGGGCCGCTACACGAGTGCTCTATTTATGAAAACCAGGCAGCCGGCAAGGCGCTTGGCGATATGTTAGCCCTTGGCCAAAGTCAACCATGGCCGAATGCAATGGAAGCACTAACCGGGCAGCGTAAAATGGACGCCAGTGCGATTATCGATTACTTCGCGCCGCTTAATGCCTACTTAAAAGAACAAAACCAAGGCCGCCAGTGCGGTTGGTAGTTCAAGGCTATTAATACCATCATTCGATCGGGCGCTCTTGATTTATAGGAGCGCCTTCAATTTAGCAACTTTTCTCCTGCCATGACCATTATCTCAGCCGCATTGTTGTTGTTTTTAGTAATGGATCCGCTTGGCAATATCCCGCTGTATCTGTCGGCACTCAAGAACGTCGAGCCAGCTCGGCGCACCAAGGTAATCTTACGCGAACTCTGCATTGCCTTGTTTATCATGGTGATCTTTTTATTTTCCGGGCAGGCATTTCTGTCTGCACTGCATATTTCTGAACCGGCGCTCACCGTGACTGGCGGTGTGATTTTGTTTTTGATTGCTTTGAAGATGATCTTTCCACAAGGCAATCAGGATAAGGCCTTAGAAGAAGAACCTTTCATTGTGCCATTGGCCATTCCCTACGTGGCTGGCCCGTCGGCGCTGGCGACCTTGTTGCTGATAATGAACAATGAGCCGGATCGTTGGCCAGATTGGTTGGCAGCGCTGTTTTTAGCCTGGGGATTAACCGGCGTGATCTTGCTTTGCGCTACCCCGCTGGCCAAAATACTACGCAACAGAGGCCTGATCGCGATTGAGCGACTAATGGGTATGATATTAGTGGCAATCGCCATCCAAATGCTGATGGATGGCATTGCTAAATTCGTGAGCGTGTTGGCGCTGGGTAGCGCCTAGCCCAGAATTGCTGGCTTTCTCGCCTTTAGCTGGCTTTCTCGCCTTGCTCGACGTCATCCGCTGTAGCGACTTCGTCTTGAGCTGAATCATCCACTGGCTCCTTTACTGCTTGCTCGGTTTTTTCAGCCACTTTCGCTTCATCAGAGGAATTTTCCACGTCGACTGTTTCAAGCGTGGTTTCGGCCTCGGCCTTGTTCTCAAGTTTGGCCGTTTCGGGCGCAGAATCAGCTAAGGCTGCCGCTACGCTGTCAGGCCGACATAAACTGGTCGCACCAACTGCCAAATGTTTGTAAAGATCCTGATACTGCTCAGTCATCTCTTTGAATTTCTTAGAGGTTTCCTCGAAATGAGCTTCGACCTGCGTCTTGTACTCGTCATACTCTTGTTTGACCCCACCTGCTGATACGGAGCCAGATCTAACCTTGTTGATGATCAACATTAGAGCCAAACCAAGGATAAAGCCGAGAAGAAAAATACCAATAAATTGCAAGATAAGCGGGTCCATAGTGTTCTAAAAATAAAAGAGGTTAAACGCGAGCGATAATATCGCAACAATGAAATGAAAACATGACAGGCTAAATGTGATTACCGTTTGGAAATACATGCAGCCATTCACGATATGCTTTACTCTATAATGCTGTCTATACTGCTAAAAGTCGTTTGGAGAATAAGTAAACTTTTATTGCCAAATCTGACACTAATAACTAGAAGTGCTGTTAACTCTGGCACCGTAACGGGCTTCCAGATATTAAGTATTAAATTGCTTGCCAGCCGCTTGCAAAACCACAGGATTGTGCCAACAAAATAAGTAGCTATGAAGAATCAACGAAGTCGAAACCATCGTTCAAACCTGACTACCGGCCGCGCTCTGCGCCTGAATCTCGCCTCACAGGGTGTGATTCGCTCGCTGACTAATGCCATAACCACAGCCGTAGTCGCTGCCGCCTTGTGCTTCACCAGCGCTAGCGCCGATGTGAAACACGTTGCTGAGGCAGATCTGACCATGGACGACAATCTCAGCTACGATATCCATCGCACTTTATATTTTTTGCGATTTGGTCATTACTCGCCAAAGCAATTAGATGACGATTACTCGTCGCGTATTCTAGATGCATATCTAAAAGATTTAGACCCCAATAAGATTTATTTCACAAAAAAAGACATTGAGGACTTTGAAGCCTACCGCTACAAACTTGATGACTTTATCAAACGCCGCAATGCTGAAGTGGCCTTTGATATTTTCAAGGTGTTTCGTCAGCGCTTAGCAGAGCGTACCGAATACGCTCTAGAGCTGATTGATTCTGATTTTAACTTCGAACAGGACGATCGTTTTAATATCGATCGCGACTCTTATCGGTGGGCTGATACGAAGAAAGAACTCGAGGCCAATTGGTCGAAACGAATCAAAAACGACACACTGCAAGCGTTGATGGCTGAAACTCCGATTGATGAAGTCCGCGAGAACTTAAAGCGTCGCTATCAGCGCCAGCTCGATGTAGTTTATCAATTGAAATCTGATGAGGTGTTCGAATATTTCATGAACGCATTTACTCGCGATCATGGCCCGCACACCACTTATATGTCGCATGTCACGGCTGAGAACTTTGATATCTCCATGTCTTTGCAATTGCAAGGCATCGGCGCGGCGCTGCAGAGTGATGAAGACTACACCGTGGTCAATCGCATTATCAAAGGTGGCCCAGCAGAGAAAAGCGGTTCAATAAAACCAGAAGATAAAATCGTGGCAGTCGGCCAGGATGGCGAAGAGATGATCAACGTCATCGGCTGGCGATTGATGGACGTAGTGCAAATGATTCGCGGCGACAAAGGCACGAAGGTCACGCTTGATGTTTTGCCGTCAGATAACGCGCCTGGCAGTCCACCAGAAAGACTCGAATTGGTTCGCGACATCATCCAGCTTGAAGACCAGGCTGTGAAGCTTACCAATGTCGAAGTGCCGCAGGGCAGCGATAAGCATAACTATGCAGTGATCAGCATACCATCGTTTTATTCAAACGCCGATATCGTCAAACGCTCTGGTGGCAAGTTGGTATCTACATCGCATGATGTTGAAACCATATTGAAAGATTTAGAAGACACAAATACTGATGGCGTAATACTAGATCTGCGTGGTAATGGCGGTGGCTATCTAAATGAAGCCGTGCGCTTAACAGGCTTGTTTATTGACGAAGGCCCGGTAGTACAAATCGTCAATGAGCGCGCCAACCATCGCGATGTTCGTCGCGATCGAGATAGCAAAATCGCCTACGACGGCCCGCTTGTGGTGTTAATTGATCGCTATAGTGCTTCCGCCTCGGAGATTCTTGCCGGCGCATTACAAGACTATGGCCGCGCATTAGTAGTCGGCGAACGCTCTTTTGGCAAGGGTACCGTGCAATACCCTCGCTCACTGCGCGAGAATGATCAAGAACGCAAGAGTAAGATCAAATTTACCAACGCACAGTTCTTCAGAATCAGTGGCAGTAGCACACAGCATCGTGGTGTGATTCCCGATCTGGTTTTAAACTCAGGCGAAGAAGATACCGAGTTTGGCGAGCGCTCTTATGACAATGCTCTGCCTTGGTCAGAAACTCGCCCTGCTGATTATCAAGCCGGTGCTTTTGACCCAGATGTTCTAAACAATCTTCGAGTAAAGCATTTACGTCGCACCGACACTGACCCGGCTTTTACTTTATTACGCAAACGTTCAGCGAGAATTTTGGACAACAAGAACATGAAGTCCTTAAGCCTTAATCTTGAGCAACGTAAACAACGCCGCGATCACCTTGAAGCTGAAAGCCTGGAGGATTTAAACGTATATCGAGCTTCTTTAGGCCTTGAAGCCGTCACCAGCGACACTCGTAAAGACAATCCGCTACCCGGTGAAGACGAGCATTGGAATCAGGTTCATCATGAAGAGGCAGCGCGTATCTTGCATGATCTGATTAACCAGCGTAAACCCTTAGTCACGAAAACGGTGATCGATAAATCCTGAGCCGGTATACTCGTCAGCTGAATAACACTGTTTCAGCCATGATGAGAAAACAATTCTTATTGGGCGCCTTGAGCGCCCTTTTTATTGCTCTGCCATTCAGCCTGGAATCCAGCCTTGTTTACGCCCAGCACAAGCAGGCTTTGATTGCTGAACAAATCACTCCGGCCAATGCCAGCCAGCGAGTTCGCCAAGGTCAGGACGCCATTGGCGGCATCAATGATTGGTTTATTAGCAATGGCACTTTGTGTGCGATTGTCTCTGATGTATCACACGAGGGAGAATTCTCGCCGCGCGGCGGCTCTCTGGTCGACCTGGGCTACTGTGGTCGAGCGGATGATTACTTCACTGCTACTTATGATCTTTTGCAGGGTAGCCAGCAAAAACCAATGCTGGCCGAGCGTATTCGCGCCGAGGTCGCGACCGATAGCGCCAGAATTATTGTGCAAAGCACACGCCACGGAGCGGTGTTAGAGACCATTTACTCTTTAAACATACAGCAAACAGAACAGCTACATATTCATAAACGATTAACGACCGACGGCAGCGAAGATTTTAATTTCGTTACAACGGTTAATTTCAACCTGCGCTCGCTAGAACCTTTTGTGCTCAACAGCCAACATCTCGAACACAGCAATGGGTTCCAACAAGAAGATTTTGTTGGCCGCGGGCTTTCCGCAATAGACGACGCTGCTCGCCACGCTGATACCTTAATCACCATTAGCCCTCCTGATGCAATTCAAGGTATTGCCTATGGTTGGCAGATCGCTAGCGCAAAAAAAATATCTGACGAGCAAAGTACTAATCTGCCAACATATCTTTTGGCAGACGACTGGTCGAACGCCTCATTAGTCCTGGCTGATGATTTTCTATTCGGTGGCCACGAAAAAATTGGCTGGTTGCAATTAGCGCAAATTCCATTCCTGGAACTTGATAGTAATCAGGAAATTCAAACTCATGAAATCATTTATGTCGGCGACAAAGGGAATGTCTCGACCATCACCGATCAGCTCTTTACGAACGACTCGGTGGTTGTTAAAGGCCAAATCAATGAGATCAATAGCGCGATTCATTTTGAGCTAGCGAGCGGCGTACCGATTACGCATCTTCGACCAGACGCAAATGGTAAGTTTGAACTTGTATTGCCTAACGGAGAATATGTGGCCGAAGCCAAGGCACTTGCTGGGCGCGAGCAGGCATTGAAGTTTAATACTAATGCAGTTCAGAACTTAAATTTTGAACTACCACCGGCGGGCAAACTAACACTTCCACAAGGTCAGGCGATGCGGTTGGTGTTTATTGGGTTAGATGGCACCAACAACCCCAGTTTTAACGACACCCTGACCGGCTATTCAGTGCGCGATGACGACGGTGAACAGGTAAAAGAAGCAGTCAATCAGGTTTTCCTAGCTGGTGTAGCAGGCGACAAAACCGAGGTCGATTTAGTATCTGGCAAATATCAGGTGTATGCCACACGCGGCCCAGAATATTCGCTAGAGAAAACCCAAATAGACATCAAGGCTGGCGAAACCCAAGCGCTAAAAATCGATTTACCTGAGCACATCAACCCAACGCCTGGTTACATCGCTGCCGATCTGCATGTGCATTCGGGCTTTAGTTTTGACAATGCTTTTGGCGAACGTGAACGTGTGCGAACCTTTGTCGCCGAGCACGGTGAAGTCATGGTGGCCAGCGAACATGATGTCGCGGTCGACTATCGCCCTATCGTTAAAGCCATGGGTTTACTCGATAAAGTAATCCCAATGAGTGGCACCGAAGCCACCAGCTTACTGCCGACCGAGCTTAACCCCTACACCAACGGCCACGCCAACTTCTTTCCATTTGATCGTACGCCTTATGCCTACCGAGGTGGCGTTTTGGCCCACGAAGATCGACGTTGGCGCGAGGTCTTAGCACATTTGCGCCAAGCGCATCCTGAAGCGCTAGCACAGATTAATCATCCTCGACGCAACCTTGCTTTAAGCGGTGAAACCTTGCCCAGCGATTGGCAGGAGATCGCCGACAATGGCCAGTTTTTAGATCACATGGGCAGTGCTGCACACCCGTTTAATCCGCACAAACCACTGACCAGCGCACCAAACAATACCTTGATCGAAGCAGACCCTAAGACCGGCATGCGCGACATCGATTTTGATTTAATTGAGGTAGTCAACCCTGGGCATAACTACATGGAACGCACGCAAGCTGTGCGACTCGATTGGTTGTCTTTACTTAAACAAGGCGAAAGGCTGGTTGCTACCGCCAATAGCGATTCGCATCACGCCCGTGAACAAGTCGCGGTACCACGCAATATGGTGGCGGTGAAAGGCGATCAAATAGCCAGCTTTGATCAAGCTGAATTCTTAGCCGCATTAAAGATCGGCAATAGCTATGGCACCACCGGCCCCATGTTGGAACTTAAACTCGGTGAACAGCCCATGGGCGGATTATTCCAAGGCCAACGTGGCAACCTTTGGGTCAAAATCACAAAGACACCTTGGGTTAACGTGACTCATATCGACATCCAAATCGATGGCGAAACCGTCGACTCCCATCCGCTCAATGATCAAAATCAACAAGAAGTTTTAGTACCACTCAATTTTAGTAAAGACGCCTTTGTAACAGTCGAGGTGCATGGCGAAACTAATGAAGATTACACCGCAGTCTACCCGGATTTAGTGCCCTATGCGTTCAGCAATCCAGTGTTCGTAGATTTTGATGGCGATGGACAATGGACAGCGCCTGGGCTGTAAACAACTAATACCTCGTCAAAGTTAATATCTAAAGCATCAACAACAATGCGCTGTATTTACTACTGTCACTTTGTATTGGGCATGCCCTTTATCTGGCTTTCTATAAAAATCAGCAGGCTGATGCAAGCAACAAGCTACCAACGATCATTTACGGTGACAACACTCTGCAAACACGTCTTTAAAAAAACGACTTTTTACGGCAAGCAACAGCGAGGACAAAACGCTAATGTTTCGACCCATGTCTACAGCAATGGTGGCCAGTCTTCAACGGGATTAAGCAGAATCGACATTCGTGCTATTGAGCGACACATGAGATCATTAAAATAGCGTTTAAGAGGCCATTCGTTTAATCGCATCTTCTTTTTTGTCTATAAAATGATGCTTGAGCGCGCCTAGGATATGGGCACCAAGAACAATATAAAGCAGGTATTGAAGAACGTATTTGTGAAACAAGCCCCAAACGATATAAGCCTTGCTTTCTCCCCAAAACGGCCCGAACTCCCAAAAGAAGAAAAACGTAGGGAAGCCATGAAAACTGGTCATCACAAAGCCCGTTATCGGAATCGCAACCATCAAGAAATACAGTGCAAGATGGGCACGATGCGCCCATTTACGTTCGTTATTTTTAAGCGAAGCATCTAAAGCAGGGCGTTTAGAATGTCGATTCCAGAACAGACGGATGAGTAATATGATCATTACCGTTACGCCAAGCGTTTTATGGATCACGTAATACTGATTCCGAAACCAAAACCCTTCTGGAATCATTGATGCGAATATCCCCGTCAAAATCAGCGAAAGAAAGAGCATCGCGGTAGTCCAATGGATGATCCGCGAAACCAAACCATATCGATCTAATTGATTTTTTGCGGGCAATTCGAGTGTCGTCGCTTTTCCAATTTGTTTAAAGGCAACAAAAACAAGCATCAACCCAGCGACTAGAGCAATCCCACTTTGAATCAACAAGAGCAGCGGTTTTGCCGAATCCATCGGGGTTTGATTGGGTTTTGGATTGTCTAAGATGCCAGTTGAGCCAATACTCACATACCAAGCTACCACCGCCAGACAAGCGGCGGCGGCCAGTAAGGTGCCGAGCGCACGCAGCTTGCCAGATCGTCCATTGATAAACCAAGCGATCATTATCGCGCCAGCAACAATGGCAAGAGAAACCCAGCCACTTAAATCACCACCTAGATCACTAGAAACAGCCTGATTAAGAGCGACGCTCTCTGTATCAACATTACTCAGCACGATTGAGGGAAAACCGAGTGTCAGTATTAGTATGCTTTTTAGATTCATTTTTTGCCTCTCAAATATGAACTAGACTTTTCTAGCAAGTAGACCACACCAAGAATTAGAGTTTAACGATCAGTTTGCCCTTATTCCCGCCCGTAAATAATAGGTTCAAGCCTTCGATTGCCGACTCTAATCCTTCAATGATGTGAGCGCGATATTGGATCTTGCCTGACATTACATAAGGCGTTAACTTTTCGATCAAGGCTGGAAGATCAGCAAAATGATCTGGCATTGCAAAACCTTGAATATTGAGCCTCTTTTTGACAATTGGAATCCAATTGGGGCCGGCACTGGGAACAGCCGAATTGTAGTCAGCGATCATGCCGCAGACGATAATGCGCCCATGTGCATTCATATGCTCAAATACATGCTGCTGGATTGGCCCGCCGGTATTTTCAAAATACATATCAACGCCATTGGGTGCGAGCTCGCCTAAGCGAGCATCAATATCGTCGGTTTTATAATTGATGGCGCCGTCAAAACCTAACTCATTAGTGAGCCAGTCACATTTTTCATCACTACCAGCAACACCAATTACGGATAGACCATCCGCTTTTGCCAACTGCCCAACCAGTGAACCAACTGAACCCGCAGCACCACTGACAACAAGCGTCTCGCCCGCTTTGGGCTCGGTAAATCCATATAGCCCCTGCGTTGCCGTCAAACCAGGTAAGGCAAAAACCGATAGCGCCATTTCAGCATCAAGGCCGTCTTGCACTTTCCGCAAGCCCTCGCCTGAGCCAAGATAATATTCCGTCCAACCCATCATACCCATTACTCGATCACCGACCTCGAAGTTTGGGTTGTTGCTTTCGACCACTTCGCCGAGCCCAGATGAGCGCATGACTGCGCCCAACTCTACGGGAGGAATATAACTATCTGGGTCTGGGCTCATCCAGCCGCGCATGGCTGGGTCTAGAGACATGTGTGTTTGTTTAACCAAAATCTCGCCCTGGCCAGCTTGTGGCACTTCGCCTTCCTCAAGCTTGAAAATGTCCGCGGGGATAGGGCCTGGCTCTGGTCGTTTTATAAGTTTAATCGCTTTGAATTTAGTCATCTTAAATTTCCTCATGCCTATATAGAGAGGTTTTAATGTCTTGAATTACATTATTACTACCTTTAAAGAATAGTTATATGTGCAAATATGATAATATCTTTTGTCTTTTTGACATTAATAAAAATACAAACCAAACCGCATGGATGAATTAAGGGCCCTTAGATATTTTGCCGCCGTGGCTGAGATAGGCAGCTTCACCGAAGCGGCAACACAGTTTGGCGTGCCGCCATCGTCCTTATCAAGACGAGTAGCAGATTTAGAGAAAAACCTTGGTGCCATTCTGCTCAAACGAACTACCCGTAAGGTCACTCTCACTGAAATCGGACGAGAATACTTGAACCAAGTTCAGGATATATTGCTGCAATTAGAACAAAGCAATGAGTCGGTACGCAGTTATCATTCCGAACCCATGGGGCAACTTCGAATCAGCTCTATGGTGGGGTTTGGCGAACAATTACTAATCCCATTGCTCGAAGAGTTCTCGCGGCTCTACCCGAAAATTGTTTTGGACATTAATCTGAGCGATGAACTATCAACCTTGGCTCGCGATGAAATTGATATTGCAATTCGTGGCGGCTATGCCCCAAATGAACGGGTAATAGCAACCCGCCTGACCGAGAATGAATTCATATCAGTAGCGTCCCAGAACTACTTAGCTAAGTATGGAAACCCGACTCACCCTAACGAATTGCAGAACCACAAAGCGCTTTTCTATCGAACCCCGGCGGGAAGGCAAAATTGGTATTTCAATGAAGATGATCAATGGCACACGGCCTCGCCAACCGCAGTCACCATTTCTAATAATGGGCGATGGTTGGCGGATAAAGCCGTGCATGGCGAAGGCATCTTAGTGGCTCCTCGGTGGGCGCTAGAGCCTTACATTCAATCTGGGAACCTTCAAATTCTTAACATTAAGCCGGAATTGAAGGTGACTCAAAAAGCCGATTTAGCGGTGTATCTTCTCTACCAAAAGCATCGTTATCTGGTGCCAAAAGTTAAAGTTATCGTCGACTTTTTGGTTTCCAAACTTAAGGAAAAAGACTAGGCGAAAGAGCGACATTTACTGATACCAAGGCCGCAAAAATCTAGGCAGCATTTTGCCAAAATGCCGGCATAAAAAAGCGCTTACACTTTTGGCTTTTGATAAGTCAAATCCGGGGTTGCCTGACCTTCCATCATGACACGCATCCAGTGTTGATGTTGAGCAAGTCGTTTTTGACGCCGTGAACTTTGGGGTTCCTGTGCGCCCCGTTCAAGAATGGTCGTCAACGAATCTTGTTGACCTTGACTCTTTTTGGTTTCAGCCATGGCGGCACCTTGTTACCGTTGGTTAAGCCAAATCTAATGCAATCCTGATTCGTGAGCAAGCAGCATCTTAGCGAGTTTTACCTTTGTTAATATTTAGCAAAACCCGCTGATTGATTCAAGACGGTCTGTGGCTAAGTCAGCTCCGAGTCGCGTTGAATTTTGCTTAGGCTTGATCGCAAAGCATCAAAGCCGGTCGCAAAACCGCTGAGCAATCGTTCTTGCAGCCCTTTGCGAACTTCCATTTCAACCTGGTAGATCTCGTAATGCTCGAGTGACTTTAGTAAAAACTCGTCACTGGTCAGCAACTCATCAACCAGATTTAGTTCAATCGCTTGTTTGCCAAACCAATGCTCGCCAGTCGCAACTTTTTCAATGTCCAATCGGCTGCGATTTTCACTAACGAAATCCTGAAATAGCTTATGCACTTCTTGCAATTCTTCTTTGAATTTAGTGCGTTCTTTTTCGCTATTTTTTCCAAACATCGTAATGGTGCGCTTAAATTCTCCGGCCGTATGCTGCTCGAAATCGATTCCAGCTTTATCCAGCAGGCGATTAAAATTGGGCAGCTGGGCGATCACTCCAATCGACCCGACTATCGCGAACGGCGCACTAATAATTTTATCTGCCACGCAGGCCATCATATAGCCGCCACTAGCAGCAACTTTGTCTACCGCTACGGTTAACTGTAATTTGGCGCTCTTAATTCGTTGCAGCTGCGAAGCCGCTAAACCGTGACCATGTACTGCACCGCCAGCGTTCTCTAGGCGCAATAAAACCTCATCCTGAGGTTCGGCTACGCTCAATATTGCGGTGATTTCATCTCGCATAGTGGTGACTTCGGTGGCTTGAATATCGCCATCGAAATCCATCACAAAGAGCTTTGGTTTGGATTTATCTGCGGGAGATTCTTTACCCGCTTTTTTGTCAGCTTTAGCCTGTTCTTTTTGTTGTTGCTTGAATGCCTTTCTATCTAAAACATTTTCAAGCACTGCGTTTTTTAAATGACTTATCTTTTTATTAAGATTAGTAATCTTTAGTTTGCTGCCCTCTTCTTTTTTATCTCTGGCACCTGCGATGATTGCCACAACAAAAACCAAGGCAATTAAACCAGTCACAACTTTAGCGAGAAATAAACCGTATGAAAAAAGAAATTCACTCATGAGTTTAGTAAGGTGAGAGAAACAAGCGGGCGATTATACTAAACAAGTAAGAAGAAACACATCGTTAAGAAGTGTATAAACGCTCGCTTTACTTGACTTTTGACAGTGCTCAACTATATTTGTCATCTAGCTTATCGTTACAAGCTTATTATTGACGAGCCAAGCAGTATGCGGCCGTTGCAAAATCGTACTAAAACACATTGCTAATGAGCGCATTGCTCAGTGAAAAAGTACAACTTGATTAACAACCTGAAGAGGAATTGAGTATGGCCGCTGCCAAGTCAAAAAAGAAAGCAAAAAAAGTAGCTAAGAAGGCTACCAAGAAAACCGCTACCATTCGCAAGAAGGCTA
>CAYVYS010000028.1:0-9833 GCA_964455815.1 uncultured Gammaproteobacteria bacterium | reverse complement strand
AAGCCAAAAAGAAGGTGACTAAGAAAAAGGCCACCAAAAAGAAGGCTAAGAAAAAAGTTAGTAAGAAAAAGACTAAAAAAAAGGCCGCTAAAAAGGTTACCAAAAAAAAAGCCACTAAAAAAAAGGCTAAGAAGAAGGTAACTAAGAAAAAAGCGACCAAAAAGAAAGCCAAGAAAAAGGCCGCTAAAAAAAAAGTAGCTAAGAAGGCAGGACTAAGTATTCCTCGCCCCTTCTAAGTAACTGATAAGCTAAACCTTTATAAAAAGCCACCGTCTTTCGGTGGCTTTTTTGTGCTTGATCGGATGCTTGCTGGTAGTCGTGGTTGACAAGGAATAACAAACTCTAAACAAACTCTAAGTGCCTCTTATGCTACGATTCGTGTAGACAGATTAGCTACGATTCACTGGAGAAAACAATGTCTAAAGCTCTTGATGTCCCTAAAGCGCTGGAAGATGAAATTAACGATACCGCTGCACTCGCTCGCTCAATCGGTCACCCGGTTTTAGGTCAAAAAGCAGAAGCGGATTTGCGCGAGAAATTACTTCGCCAACTCAAAGAGCAGGATGCTATTTTAGTCTCTCATTACTACGTCGATGATGACTTACAGGATTTAGCCGAAGAAAGCGGCGGCACTGTCTCAGATTCACTCGAAATGGCGCGCTATGCCTATGAGCACGATGCAACGACCGTTATCGTCGCTGGGGTCAAATTCATGGCCGAAACATCTAAAATTTTGAGCCCTGAAAAACGTGTCTTGCTCTTAGACATGGAATCTGAATGCTCACTGGATATCGGCTGCCCGATCGAAGAATTCTCAGCCTTTTGCGATCAACACCCGGATCGAACAGTGGTGGTTTACGCCAACACCAGTGCCGCGGTTAAGGCGCGCGCTGACTGGGTTGTTACTTCGTCGATCGCGCTGGAGATATGCACCCATCTAAAAGAACGAGGCGAGAAAATTATTTGGGGGCCAGACCGTTTTCTAGGCAATTACATTCAAAAGGAAACCGGTGCCGATATGATCATGTGGCAGGGTTCATGCATTGTGCATGAGGAATTTAAAGCCGAAGAACTATTAGAGATGAAAAAAGAACATCCGGATGCCGCGGTTTTAGTGCATCCGGAATCGCCAATGAGTGTCGTTGATTTGGCCGATGTGGTTGGCTCTACCAGCAAGCTGCTTAAAGCCACTAAAGAATTACCAAATAAGAAGTTCATCGTAGCAACCGAAGACGGCATTTTTCACAAAATGTCGCAGTATTCGCCTGACAAAGAATTTATTGCCGCACCAACCGCCGGCAGTGGCGCGACCTGCAAGAGCTGTGCGCAGTGCCCATGGATGAAAATGAACGACTTGCAACGTCTCGAGAAAGTGCTAGCAACCGGCGACAATGAAATCCTAATTGAAGAAGAAGTTCGTGCCAAAGCCGAACGCTCTCTCAAGCGCATGGTTGATTTCGCAAATGAGCATATTCGCCCTGGCATGAAGGTGACCGGGAACGCCTAGTTCTCGTCACCTGTAAATCGTTTTAATCGTTATTTCTTTATCGAAATCTGTTCAATAGAGGCTTACTTTATTAGAGCCTATGCGTTGACTAGCTCTAACACCTCGAAAAGCGAGATACAGAGCTAACGCCACCAAGGCGAGCATGTTGGCGCCCATAAATGCCGCTGTGATCAGATCGTTTGCAAGCAGTGCGATAAAATCTCGCCCAACAATCATACTGACCAAAAACAAAGAAGCGAACACTCCCCAAGCCGACAAAAGCCTGGGAATAAGTCTGGACTTCCAAAACAGGAAGAAGAACCCAGCCTTGGCGGCACTACTAAGAATGATCGAAAGATGAAATGAAGTGTAATCGCTAGTTACTAGTAAACTAGTGAGCATCAATCGCTGCTCTTGATTGCTGACTAATTCAAATGCGTTGTTCTCAGCAATCATCGCAATGTTCATAGCATATACCGCACCAAGCAACGCTAAGATGCTAGCCGAAACCCCAAGTAGCAGGCTCCAAGTAGCCAATGCGTGACCATTCGCTCTTAAAATCAGGTATAGGCCAATGCCGATAAAACAATCCAGCATAAAGAACAACAACGCCAGGTAAGCCTTGCCTCTGATTCGCTCGGCCGCGTTCAACATATTCTGAGAAGTTTGAACAATGTCCGCCGACAGATTAATATTGATATCCGCAGAAAGCGTCATTGCTGAGGCGATTCCCATCACTATTGTGGCGAGTAGGCTCCAGCCTACAAAGTGGCTTAACTGTTTTAAATACGCAGGCTCGTGTGGACCCATAAATGCTCCAGGCAGCTACAAATAAGCTTCGTCAACAACTTTGATGCACAAATCCAAGATCTAGATTCACTTTCCAATCAAATCCTTGCTTGATTTTTCGTTTGATTAGATAGCTAACTACGAATATTGCAGTTCCTTATCAGATACTGAGCTATACCTGAGGGCAATATTGTCTAAAATAAAATTTTGATTGAGCCGCCAAGGCTTGTTCTTAGCTTGCTTAGGCAGGATATCCAGTGATCGCCTGATATAACCTGAACTTAAATCGATTAAAGGAATATCCTGCATCGCTCCCGAGGGCATTGCCAGGCATTTAGTAAAACGGTGTTCACTCATGTGCGCCATCATTCTAGTTGCATAGCGATGAGTTAGGTCTACTTTTAAAGTCCAGGAGGCGTTGGTGTAGCCAGTCGCAAGAAACATGTTTGGTATACCGCTGATCATCATGCCTTTGTAGACATATTGCTCGCTGGGATTGAGCGGTTCATCATCTACCACAAAATCAATAGCACCTAGAAATGAGAGTTTCAAACCGGTAGCCGTAACAATAATATCGGCCTCCAGCCGTTTGCCTGAGTCAAGCTCGATATTGTTAGTAGAAATGCCTTTGATGGTGTCGGTTTCAATACTGGCTTTATCAGCCTTCATGGCATCAAAGAAATCACCATCAGGGCATAAACAAACCCGCTGATCCCAGGGTTGATAATGAGGTGAAAAATGTTTGGCATCGAATTTATCACCTAATTCTTGTTCAATCTCGCCCATAATTTTTGCTTTGGCACGCTCGGGAAAAGTTCGGCAATACCAGTAGATAAACATGGTGGATAAGATAAACCACCAGCGGGCTGCCCAGCGCCCCAGGTATCTAGCAAAGAAATTGGCTTTTGGATCGGCCGCGGGCTTGGAACCCATATAAGTTGGTGAGCGTTGCAACATGGTGACATGCTTAGCTTGCTCGGCCATCGCCGGCACCATGGTAATCGCTGTCGCACCGCTGCCAATAATGACAACCTTTTTATCCTGGTAGTCAGCATCGGCTGGCCAAAACTGTGGATGCCACACCTCACCCCGGAACTGTTCTATGCCTTCGAGCTGCGCATCATGCGCTTGATCGTAATCGTAGTAACCAGCACACATATAGAGAAATTGACAGCTAATCACTTCGCCAGACTTGGTGCTTAACTGCCAATTACTGTGCTCAGTTGACCACTGAGCCTTAACAACCTCGGTGTCATATTGAATGTGTTGATCTATACCAAATTCCTTAGTGGTTTCGCTTAAGTACTCAATAATTTTGTCTTTCTCGGCAATGGCAGAATCATCATTCCAATGACGAAAATTAAAGCCGAAAGTATACATGTCGGAATCAGAGCGAATTCCGGGGTAGTTAAATAAATCCCAGGTTCCACCTAAATTCTGACGTTTCTCCAGAATTCGATAACGCTTATCGGGCTGATACCGATGCAAGTGATAGGCGGCACTGATCCCTGAGATGCCCGCGCCAACGATAACCGCGTCAAAATGATCCATAGGCTCGGCTAGGGCGTGATAATGCGCGGCGCCAGTTTGCGTTGCCAAGTTTCGACCAGGTTCGCATCATCGAATTGCCAAGGATGAAAACCCTTTTTATTGAATGCCCAATAATGGTGTTTTCTATCTGCAATTAAGCCATTTCTTCCAAAAAGAAATGACCAGAGCGCCTTTTTGTGAGTTTTTGTAACCTGATAATTCATATTCTTCAATAAAAATCGGCAGCACAAAAAGACGGTAAGAGGAAAATGGTAGTAGACAAAAAAACGGTATTGCCATTTAAGTAAATTGGGCTTTCCTACACATTCCTGGTATACATCGTAGGTTACCGATTTATGCTCAACTTCTTCGATCGAATGCCAAAGCAACATTTCACGCAATGAATTAGGAAACAATGCCATTTGATCTGGATGCATCAATGCCCAATTAGCCATAGTCGACGTTACATGCTCGGCAGCAACCGTATTGGCGAGTCGACGCTCAATTGACCATTTTTGCTCTCGCTTTTTTAACTCTTGTCGTATCGCGCCTTCTAAGTCCGACACCAGATATCCAAGCGATTCAAATTGTTGGTTTAATAGTCGATGCTGCAAAGAATGATGTGCTTCTTGTTGCGCAAATTTTTCAACATCATCTTTAAGTTTTGGGGTAGTTATTTGTTCTTCGAAATATTTAGTTGCTTTAATAAACTCTGCCTCACCTAATGGAAAGCTCGCCGATAAAGCCACCCATAATGCGCTAATTAGAGGATTATCGTCATAGTAAAAAGGGGATTCAATATCAGAAAAATCAAATCTGACCCTCCGAGGCTGAATCACTAAATGAGAGTGGTTTACTTTGATGTCGGTTTGCAACTGCTTTTTCATTTCTAATCACCATCTTCAATCAAAATACAGCGCCACTTAGTTACATAAAGCCCCGGCGGAATTAAGTAAGCGCTCCAGCGGAACACGATGGCGGTGATTCATCGAGTCTCTAAAATTAATTGAGTCGAGGCTATGTTTAATAGGGTTTGCTTTACGCCCAAGCCTCTGTTTACAACTCTGTAAACTATCACCTATACTCTAGAAATAATTGAACAGTCTGTCAACAAAATAAGCGCGATTAACAAAGCTGATGGCGAGGAAAACCCATAAAACACCAGAACAAGCGCGAGAAGCCATTATGGATGCCGCTGAGAGCCTAATGGTAGAGGTCGGGCCAGTCGGGCTACGGTTAAGCGAAGTCGCTAAACGTGCTGGTATGGCGCACCCGAATATCTTGCATCATTTCGGCTCTCGCGATGGTTTGATTACTCAGGTTGCCAATCGCGTTACGCATCGCGCAACAACTCGTATTACCAAGGCAATTGAGCGCGCGGCCACAGCGGATCCTAAAGAACGAGTCGCGGTTCTTACTGAAGTGCTAGATACAGTTTACCCTGATGACGAGGGACGCTTAGCGGTTTGGCTACATATGAGTGGAGTCGAGACTAATCTGCGTGAACATATGGAGCGAATCGTCGCAGTGGCGCAAAAGCTGCGCGAAGCAATTTCTGAAAACGCAAATCCACAGAGTACTCAGCGACTTGTTATGCTGATCACCTTTGCGCTGCTTGGTGAAGCAGTCTCTGGTAAAGGCCACCAAGCTGGCATTAAAGCTGCACTTGGTTTTGGCAGTGATGCCAATCATCGCGCTCACTTTCGACAGTGGTTAGCTGAGCTGGTACTAAACCTTGACGATGAACAACTCAATACACCTGTAACCCAAGACAATCTCAATGAAAAAATTTGATCAGTCAATTGCTGTAGTAACCGGCGCTGGCAGCGGAATTGGCCGTGCCCTGGCCATCAAGCTGACAGAATCTGGCGCTAAAGTTGCTATTTCTGACTTAAACAAGCAAAGCCTCGCTGAAACCGCGATGCTGATAGAAAATAGCCAGGGCCAGGCACATCAGCACGTTTTAGATGTAGCCGATCGACACGCTGTATTTGACTACGCAGATCTGGTTAGACAAGACCTTGGCCCAGCGAATCTGGTGATCAACAATGCCGGAGTAGCCTTAGGAACTGGGTCTTTTAAGAATACTTCTATCGATGATTTTGAGTGGTTGATGCGTATTAATTTCTATGGTGTTCTATACGGCAGCAAGGCTTTTATGCCACAGCTTGAAGAAGCCAAATGGGGGCATGTGGTTAATATCTCCAGCTTGTTTGGTTTGATTGGCGTGCCGGATCAAACTGCCTACAATGCCAGTAAGTTTGCCGTGCGCGGTATGACCGAGGCACTGCGCCAGGAACTTGATTTAGAGAGCAACTCAGTAAGTTGTACCTCGGTACACCCTGGCGGCATTAAAACCAATATCGCGCGCAACGCCCGGCTAAGTGACACGGTCAACCAACAAGGTCGTCAGTTATTTTCAGAAAGAGCAGATCAGTTTGAAGAACTCGCGGCAACAACGCCAGAATCAGCCGCATTGCAAATTCTAGAAGGGGTCGTAAAAAACAAACGCCGGGTACTCATCGGCAAAGACGCCAAACTAATGGATTGGGTTCAGCGTCATATGCCGAATGCCTACCCAAAGGTTTTTGAAAAGCTTTTGGAGTGGACCACCGGCAGCAAACGGCCATTGGTGTAGGTCGTTTAGAAATAATCTGGAGCATTGCCTGGCTTCCATTTGATATTGCAACCAATGCTTGGAATCTGTGATTCGCTAACCACTTGACCAGTGAGCAATGCATCGATGGCAGCTTGCAGATCACTACCATCAGCGGGGATATCATTACTTGGGCGAGCACCATCCATTTGCCCTCGATAGCGTAAGCGATGCTCAGCATCAAATAAGAAGAAATCCGGCGTACAGGCAGCCTCATAGGCAATCGCTGTTTGCTGGCTCTCGTCGTAGAGATACGGGAACTCAAAACCATTCGCTTGGGCAAAATCTCGCATCGGCTCCGGGCCATCCTGAGGGTAATGCTCGACGTCGTTAGCACTAATAGCCACAGCACCAATACCTTGGCGCTGAGCAGCATTAGCCAGCTCAGACAAGCTCGGTAAAAGATGCAAAACATAAGGACAGTGATTACAAATGAACATGATCAGCAACGGCTGATTCTGATAATCAGCTAAACCAATCACCTGCCCTTGCTGACGAGTATTGGGTAGTTGGAAATCAGGTGCTGGCTTGCCCAGAGCGAGCATTGTCGAATTCACTGCAACCATGTTAAGAGTTCCTCGCTATGATTTTTTGCGTAACCGAATCTAATTCGCTCTTTTTCATCTCACGCTTCTCTAACTGCCGTAGTTCGTTGTGTCGTGCTTGCGAAAGGACCGACATTGGCCTTTGCAGAATCTCATGTAACATCACCAACATCCGCAAACTCAAGCCCCAAAGTATTTGATCTTTGTCAGCATTAATCATCACCGCCGGCATGCTGAAGGCTTTATTCGCCGGATGATTATAGTCATGCGCATTGTCGGGGTCATGCAAAAATGCCAACGGCAACCAAACCAGGTCAGCCACCTCGTAATTGGCTATTGGTTTTATCTCGGCCTGCGGTTTAAAAATAAAACAGGAAACATGCACGCTAAAAACGCCATCAACTTTCAAGCCATATAAGTCATCAAGCTGGCCAATATAGTCGTCATCATGCAGCTCAATGCCGACTTCTTCGTATGCTTCTCGCATCGCCGCTGCGCGAGCACCATTATCGCCAGGGTCAATTTTTCCGCCTGGGAATGCCATCTGGCCAGACCAGGGATCGCGCTCTGATTTGGCGCGCTGCATCATTAAAAATTCGCTACCGGCTTCGGTATCTCTTACGATAATGGCGACCGCAGCCTGCACCAGTGCATCGGCTGGTTTTGGACGAGCCTGGTAGCCTTTAAGCTGTTTAATATCAGAAACAGACAAATACATGGCGAGATTATGCCTGATCGTTATCACGACACAATAAAGTTAAAAACATGCTGTGGATTAAAAAGCAAATGCTGCTGACAGTCCTTTGTACTGTAATGCTAATTTTAACCAGGCGGTGATGACTACCAGCTAAGATCGGTTCCTAACAAAAAGCCAGAGCTTGAACCAAGATCTTCAACCGTAGAATTATCTAAATCGTCGAGCTCAAAGACACGATAACCAGCTTTCAGAGACACTGATGGCAATGGCTTATAAAGCAGACCAGCTTCGATTTCATAAGCAGTGAGATCGGTGTTAAGAATCTCATCTTCAAGCTCAGGAAAGTACGAGGTTGCACCGTAAATCTTGAAACTATTAAATAGTTTGTACTGGCCACTCAATGAAACCCGCGGGCCGCTGGCATCGAGTTGCGAGTCAATATCGACTTCTTGCCATCCTAAACCGAGCTTAAGATTAGATTTGTCGTTACTACCAAGCAGACGGCGTTTCACATCGAAATTAAAATACGAACTGTCTTGCGGTAAACCAAACACCTCATCCTGACTACTTTGTAGGAGTTTGGCGCTGATACTCCAGTTGCGCCCACCAATTTCACTAGATCCGAGGAATGAAGTCTGGCCACCAGCATTTAAAGTACCAACACTGACGTCACCCGACAACCACAACGGGCTTGCCGCCTGACTGGTTGATTCTTCAGGTTCGATAGGATCGATGACATTTTCAATGTCTTGCGCTGACGCTGTCCCCATCCATGCCAAGAATAGCATCGCGATCAGTTGGTTTTTGCCTAAGGCCTTCATTGTCTCTCTTTATGTACGTCTAATGTCTTTGTAAATTCCGACCCAGAGTTACTCAACTCGGCGCCGCTTATGATGTTATTGTCAGCGCTACAATCTACAAAAGAGCTTTTAATGTTATCAGTCTGGGAAATCGTTTTGCTTCGGATCTTGCGATTTACTTTTTAGCTGTTCTTTACTTGCTTACTAACTATGTAAATTCAAAGACCTATAATTTCTAGCGATTACTTTATTTGAACGTTCCTTAACTGACTATATTACAAGTATAGCCATAAAATATGTCACAGTTATGGCATTCGCTTTAAATTTAATGTTTAAATGCCTCGAAAGCCCCTGTTTTTACAGATTTTTTTATTTTGGATAGCATAAGAATAGACAAATGGCTTTGGGCCGCACGTTTTTACAAAACTCGTCAATTAGCGATCAAAGCTCTAAAAAACAGCCAAATTTTGTCACAGCGCCAAAAATTGAAGCCCGCCAGCCAAATTGCTGTTGGTGATTTTCTGCTTATTGAGCGCGGCGTGCACCGAATTGAAGTGGAAATTCTTATGCTCAGCGAGCGCCGTGGCCCTGCCAAGGTGGCTCAAACGCTGTATCGTGAAACTGAAGAGTCGATCGCAGCACGAGAAAGATTCCGAACTGAATTAGCCAGCCAACCTAAAATTGATTTTGATCGACGCAAACCTGATCGTCGAGCGGTACGTTCCCAACGCGCTGCGAAACGCGGTGCCGACTAATGTCGCCACTCAGCCTCTATGTACATATTCCATGGTGCGAAAGGAAGTGCCCTTACTGTGACTTCAATTCACATCTTGCCAAAGTAGCCATCGATGAATCAGCTTACATCGATCAACTTTTACTGGATTTAGATAACGATATTGAGCAATTTCAGTCCTGCCTTAGCGATCGTCAAGTTACAACTATCTTTATTGGCGGAGGCACACCATCGCTGTTCAGCGCAGCGAGTTTTGCTCATTTACTTGAAGCTTTAAACGAGCGCTTGCCATTTTGCGATGAGGTTGAAGTGACACTTGAAGCCAACCCTGGCAGCAGCGAGACGGCAAAGTTCCGCGCTTTTGCAGGCGCTGGGATCAATCGACTCTCGATTGGCGTGCAAAGTTTTAATTCGAGCCACTTAAAAAAATTGGGCCGAGTTCACGATATGCAACAAGCCATACAAGCGGCGAAAGCGGCTAAGGATGCAGGCTTTGATAACTTTAATTTGGACATCATGTTTGGCTTGCCTAAGCAAACTCAAGCGCAAGCCTTGGAAGATTTACAGACGGCGATTGAGCTCGACCCAAGTCACTTG
>CAYVYS010000027.1:0-41283 GCA_964455815.1 uncultured Gammaproteobacteria bacterium | reverse complement strand
CAATACGCCATTCATCAAGTTGACTGGTGCTGGTTTCAAACCAGGCTGCTTGCTCAGGCAAATTCGGCAATAATTCTTTGGCCACCAAGGCTACTTCTTTAGACGACGGCAAAGAGGTAAAAACGAGTTCAATATTGCTTGCTAAACCAGCAATCGAGTCGGCCGCTTTCGCCCCATGCTTAACCACTGCCTCGATAGCATCGAGATTTAAGTCAAAGACGAAAAGTTGATCACCATTTTCCTGACAATACTGACAGAGCTTGATCGCCATGCCAGAGCCCATATTGCCTAAACCGATAAAGCCAATATTCATGACATGTCCTAGTCGGTTAAACCATCAATACGCTGCATTTCACGCGCCGCATGCATGGGATGGAAGCGTCCATAGAGGTTTTTGGCATGGTGTGGTCGGTTCACCAAATACGGGTCAGTAACATAGGTTGGTAAAGCGATAATCCTGGCTTGATTGCCTTGTGTTTTAGTGACCCTATGCATCGAGTAACGCCCCTTAAAGAGTTGTAGATCGCCCGTTTTTAGACTCAGAATTTTGACCTTCTCTCGAGCCCCTTGCAGCACCTCCTGCACGGCAGCAAAATTTTCATTACCCGATGCGCGTAAATTAGGCACGTACTCAAAATCCCCACCTGACTCGGCTTCTTGCACCAGGATGCTGACGGTAAAATCATTGCCGTCAAAGTGCCAAGGGAAATAGTCGCCATCTTTCATCACGCTATAAGGGTTTCGCCCCAGGGGGTCGGCCCAACGATAGATTGGTGCCACACCAAGACAATCTGAGATAAAGTGCACTACTACATCGCAGTCATAAATCTTTCTAAGTAAGGAGTCTGCTTCGAGCAAATCAGAGTTGATATAAGACGAGGTTCGCATCTGCATAAATCGCTTGGGATGATTCTCGGGCATAGAATCATCTGGTGCTTTGAAATACGGCGTCATATCCTCATCAGCGCTAATCGCATAGTTCATCAGGCGAGCGGCCTCGTCGCGCATTTTATTCACCGCATCGAGCCGAATAAAGTTAGGTAGATGCGCGCAACCATCGCCGCTTAAATCAGCGCGACAGGCATCGACTAAGACTTTTCGTTTCGTGCTGCTTAAGTCATGAATGGGAAACTCTTCGAGGTTGAGAAATTCTTCGATATCAATTTCCGCCGCGGTAAAGGCACTCGGGCCTTGCGTCAGATTTTTATCTAATTGTGCGGTCAATTCAGGGTCAAGGTATTGCATGACTTCACTCCAAATTAGAGTTCTTACAGAGTTCCTTAGTGTTTATAGGAAGGATCTAGTCGATCGCATAGCCTTAATAATGCCGGCCACTCATATTTGCCGGGCGGAAAGGCCTCATATTGTTTGGCAGCGGTCTCCCAAATTGTCGGGTCGCCGGTAACAATCGGTCGATCACAGGCATTGACCTGCAAGGCCACTTCACACATACGAATTAAATAATACATATTCATGAAGCACTCACCGGCAGTTGCACCAACAGTCAGAAAACCGTGGTTGCGCATAACTAAACAGCTATTGCCTTGCAAGCGCTCGGCAATACGAAAACGCTCATCAGGATCGACCGACAAGCCTTCCCAATCGTGATAAGCAACTTTGCCGTAGAGCATTGAAGAATCTTGCACTAGAAACGGGATTTCTTCGAACACCGTTGCCGCAATAGCACTCGGTGGATGCGCATGAAATACAAATTTGCTGTTAGCGTGATTAAGATGCACCGCGCTATGAATAATAAAGCCCGCGGTATTCACCTCTGGTGGGCCTTCAATCACTTTGCCATCTTCATCTACGGTAATTAAAGTGCTGGCACTGACTTCAGAATAATGGTGCCCGAAGTGATGCATATAAAAATGATGTTCGCTACCCGGTACTCGAGCGGTGATATGATTCCAGATAGTATCGTCCCATCCGAAATGAGCGGTTAAACGAAACATCGCAGCCAGATCACAGCGCACTTGTTTTTGTTGTTGACTTAGATCACTCATACACGCACCTCAATTAACTAACTCTTACTAATAAGGAAACTGTGAATAAATGGGAAATGGTTGCTCGCCATTTTCCATTCGAAGAATATTGTCGGCGACCACGCGTGCTGATGTATCCGCGTAGGTTGCGCCTGAGATATGCGGCGTCACCTGAACTTTAGGATGAGACCAGTAAGGAGAGTTTGCTACTAATGGCTCAACCGCAAAGCAATCTAAAGTGGCGCCACTTAGATGGCCGCTGTCCAATACTGATAACAAACCGTTATCACTCACTACGCCGCCACGGCTCACATTGATAAACCAGCCGCCTTTGGGCATTTGCTCAAATCGTGTTTGGTCAAGTAAACCTTTGGTATCGCCATTTAACGGCAAACAATTCACCAACACATCAGTTTGAGCCAGCATGTTGGAGAGCTGTACCTCACCAGTGAAACAATCCGCGCCGGGTATGTCTTTGCGACTTCGGTTCCAGGCTTTGCAGGCAAAACCGCTGTTTGCAATATAGCTTGCAATCTCCTGCCCTATCAAACCGAGGCCTAGAATTCCAATACGAAATTCACTCACTTGCGGAACCTGAAAGCGAGACCATTTCGCCTGTATTTGCTGTGTAGTATAGAGCCCATAGCCGCGATGAAAATGCATTGCCCAGTACAGCACATATTGCGCCATATTCACGCCTACCACTGGATCTAGCAAACGCACGACTGGCACTCTAGGTAACTCTGGGTCTGCATCAAGATAATCAGTGCCCGCGCCGAGATTCATGATTGCACGCAAGTTGGAATAACGCTTTAAATCGCCCGGCGGATGATTCCAGGTAACCGCATACTTTATCTGTTCGGGAGCAACATCGGGGAATACTTGCAACGGCATGTTAGGCAAGTACTCAGCGAAGGCCTTAACCCATTCTTGGGTCTCCCCCCCGGCATTATTGAACAAGATAGCCATCGCTAAAGCTCGCTGCTCGTAGAGTGCTCGACGCAAGCCTGACTCGTTATTTGTAAACCGATTACGCCAATGGCAATTAGGCCGATGAAGAACAATCGTGTAAACGTCATCGATTCGTTAAAAACGAATACACCTATAAAAGTGATGAGCGCAATTCCAACCCCAGACCAAATAGCGTAAACAACACTAATATCGATTTGCTTGACACTCAGCGACAATAAATACAGGGCAGCAGCAAAGCAAACCAGGCAAAGGCTGGTATAAACGCTGTGGCTAAAACCGTTAGAGAGTTTTAAAAAACTGGTGCCAATCACTTCAATAACAATGGCAAGAGAGAGATAAATCCAAGCGTTCATAGCAATAGAGTAAGCCTCTGGGTAAATGTTGTAAAACGATATTAAATGCTATTTAATATCAAAATAATCGTATTTAATAAATTCTATTTGGTGGTGGCAAAGCGCTGTTTTTCTCATGAATATTGAAACCATTCGAGCCTTCTTAGAAGTTTCTTCCACTGGCAGTTTTCAGCGCGCAGCAGAAAACTTGAATATCACTCAATCTGCTATGAGCGCACGCATCAAGAGTCTTGAAGCGCTATTAAACCGACAACTCTTTAATCGTAAACGCAATGGCGCCTCTTTGACCACCGGTGGACAAACTTTTTATAAGCATGCGCTCTCGATTGTGCAAACTTGGGAGCAAGCCCGTCTAGAAACTTCCTTAGATAAGGGGATGGATGCCTATGTTGTACTCGGCGTGCAAATCAACCATTGGCGCAGTATTGCCGCTCCCTGGCTCGATTGGATGAAACAGGAATCACCGAGTGTGGCGACGCAAATCCATTCCGACTATTCAGATCGATTAATGGCCATGTTACGCGATGGCCTGATCAATGTGGCGGTGCTGTATGAGCCGCAAACTAACCCTGACCTGGTAGTTAAAGAATTTGCGCGCGAGGAAATCGTGTTGGTCAGCAGTAAACCACGCAGAGTGGAACGCTACCCGGTAGAAGGCTATCTATTTGTCGATTGGGGAGCGGCTTTTCGCAAAGCGCACAGCGAATTTTACCCCGACTCACCTAGCCATAAAGTTTCTCTGAGCCTGGGCGCGGCGGCGCTTGACCATATTCTAAGGCATGGCGGTTCCGCATATCTGCTGAGTGGTGATGTTCGCAAACATCTTGAACGCGGGCAATTACACCTCGTTGATGATGCAGAAGTATTCACGCTCACGACTTACCTTGCGTATTTTCGCGATACTGAAGAAAGCCATTCGGTTAATCAAGCCTTACAAGGCTTGCAAATGGTTCGTCAAAATTATCATAAGGTTTCGTAGCTAGTTGCGATTAACTTGCCGAGCGTAATTAGAGATAGCCAAGAGCAATTAAAATGAAAATCACCGATCTAAGAACTCACGTCGTTAAGGTGCCGTTAGAGAGCCCGATTAGAACGGCCATTCATGATATCGAATCAGTGGGCTGTGTGTGCCTTGAATTAGTCGCCGACGATGAGCTTTGTGGCCAAAGCTATGTGTTTAGCATTAATGCCCTGCGGATTGGTGTTTTTGAGCAAATGATCAAGGGCTTAACCCACCATGTGCTTGGCCAAGACCCGCATTTTGTAACGGCAATCTGGGAATCCATTTGGCAAGAGATCAACCCAAGTGGCCATAAAGGTATTACTATCTCAGCCTTATCGGCAATTGATGTCGCCTGCTGGGATCTAGTTGGTAAGTCAGCCTCACTCCCCCTGCATAAAATGTTTGGTGCCAACAAGCGTAAAGTTAAGACTTATGCCAGTGGTGGCCTATGGCTATCGCAAAGCATAGACGAACTCGAGCGACAATCTGAGCAATTCCTGCAGCAAGGCTTTACCAGTCTAAAGATTCGAGTTGGTAAGGATAATATTAGTGAAGATATTGAACGTGTGCGAGCGGTTCGAAACGTAGTCGGCGACGATGTAGAAATACTCACTGATGCGAATCAGGCGTTAAGCGTAAAACAGGCAATCAGGCTTGCTGAGAAGTTAGCGAAACTCGATGTGCATTGGCTGGAGGAGCCGGTGCCGGCTTATGATTTAAAAGGCCATGCCCAGGTGCGTCAAAAAATCCAGATTGATCTGGCATCAGGCGAAACCGAATACACGCGCTTTGGCATGCAATCGATGCTTGAGCAAAACGCCTGCGATATCCTAATGCCTGATTTGCAACGTATTGGCGGCTACACCGAAATGCGGCGCTCGGCGGCACTAGCGTCAGCAAACAACATACCGATTTCTACTCATATATTCACCGAGCATAGTTTATGTATTGGCGCCTCAGCAGAAAATTGCATTAGCGTTGAGCACATGCCTTGGTTTGCGCCGCTTTTTAAGGAATCAATAATCATCAAAGATGGTTACATCGAGGTGCCAGAGCGATCTGGTACCGGCTTTAGTTTCGATGAAGACGCTCTAAAAGAGTATTTCTATTCTATCCAATAGTGCTCCGCCCAAAGAAGATTTGCGACAGCTAAATAAGAGAATTGCCTGACGATATTTTCTAGGGATCTAAGCACGCTTAAATTTAGTCGTAACGGCTTGCATTCCTTTTGCAGTTGCGTATTCTTGCCACCCCAGTCTTGGATGATAAAAACCATGTCGAATTTACTACAAAAGCTTTTAGACGAAAAACCAGTGCTATTACTTGATGGCGCTACTGGCACCAACTTATTTGGCATGGGTTTGCAATCCGGTGATTCGCCCGAATTTTGGAATGTCGATCATCCCGATCGTATTGCCAAACACTATCGTTCTTTTATTAATGCTGGTTCTGACATTGTTTTAACCAATACCTTTGGCGGCACTCAGTATCGATTAAAACTGCATAATGGCCAGGATCGAGTGCATGAACTCAATTCCGCAGCAGCCAGAATTTTAAAAGAAGAAGTTGCCAAAAGCGGCCGAGAGATCGTGGTCGCGGGCTCGATGGGCCCGACCGGTGAGATTCTTGAGCCAACGGGTAGCGTTAGTATCGCAGACGCTGCCGCCGCCTTCGAAGAACAAGCCTTTGCACTCAAAGATGGCGGTGCAGACGTGTTATGGATTGAAACTATTTCTTCGATAGAGGAATCTCAAGCGGCGGTATTAGGTGCCAGCAAAACAGGGCTGCCGATTGTGCTCACTCTTAGTATCGACACCAATGGCCGCACCATGATGGGCGTTACCGCGGCTGATCTAGTGAATATGCAACCCAAGCTAGAAACGCCATTGATGGCCTATGGTACTAACTGTGGCGTAGGTGCTGCCGAAGTCGTTGCGGCGATTCAAAATATGAAAAAGACCGCCGAAGAAAAGCAACTGACGCCGGTACTCGTTGCCAAAGGTAATTGCGGTATTCCTGAGTGGGTTGACGGCGAAATTCACTATAGTGGCACACCAGAACTTATGACCGAATACGTAAAAATGTCCATTGATTCTGGTGCGCGTATTATCGGTGGATGTTGCGGCACTAGCCCATTGCATGTTGCAGCAATGCGAAAGGCAATCGATGAACATCAACCACAAGACAAACCATCTATTGAGCAAATTGAATCAGTGCTCGGCACGGTTACCGCTGGCGCTCAGGCTCAGCTCAAGGGAGATCTTAGTGTTGAAGGCGGCGCAGTAAATAATCAGCGTCGCGGTGGACGCGGGCGTCGTCGCCGATAGCGCGCTCTTTAGCTGACTCGAATAGCGAATAGAATTAATAACAAGAAGTAAAAAAGCCCGCATAAAGCGGGCTTTTGTGATCGTATATCTAGCAAGCCTGAAGCGCTTAACTAAGTAAGTGCTCAATAGCCGCACGCTCTTCGCGCAATTCGTTTTCGGTCACATCCATGCGAGCGCGACTGAATTCACTGATCTCAAGACCTTGCACAATCTCGTATTTGCCATCTTGACAGGTCACTGGATACGAATAAATGATACCGGATTCGATGTCATAGCTTCCATCGCTGGGGATTGCCATACTGACCCAATCACCGTCGTTAGTGCCCAAAGCCCATGTTCGCATATGATCTATCGCTGCAGCGGCCGCCGAAGCTGCACTCGAAGCACCACGTGCTTTAATAATGGCCGCGCCACGCTCTTGAACAGTCGGAATAAAATCGTTCTCTAGCCAAGCCTGATCAACTAAGTCTGAGGCGGCTTTACCATCGACGACGGCATTCGAAATGTCAGGGTATTGGGTATTTGAGTGATTACCCCAAATGGTCATGCGAGTAATCTTTGAACTATGTGATTCTGTTTTCTCAGCTAACTGACTCAGCGCACGATTGTGATCCAGACGAGTCATTGCCGTAAACTGTTTGGCATCAATATCAGGCGCATTTGAGGCGGTGATTAAGGCATTGGTATTGGCCGGATTGCCGACCACCAGAACACGAATATCGCGACTCGCAACTTTATTGATCGCTTTGCCTTGAGTAGAGAAAATAGCAGCATTTGCTTCCAATAAGTCTTTACGCTCCATACCAGGGCCGCGAGGACGTGCGCCGACCAATAAGGCATATTCGCTGTCTTTGAAAGCAACTTCTGGGTCGTCGGAAATAATGACGTTCTCGAGCAGCGGGAATGCGCAATCGTTCAACTCCATAACAACGCCTTCCAAAGCGCCCATCGCTGGCGTGATCTCAAGTAATTGTAGAATAACCGGCTGATTTGGGCCGAGCATTGAACCCGATGCAATGCGAAATAATAACGCGTAGCTGATTTGGCCAGCGGCACCGGTCACAGTGACGCGAACTGCTTTTTTCATGATTTGTCCTCGATAAAGTAAGGCTTAAAGAATAAGGGAACGGCGAAATCGCCTCGTGCTGGCGAAGTTTACTAAAAATGATCTCATGACGCTATGCTCAGCACTGATATCCACTTGTATGAATTTAAGACACACCATGCACTCAAATGTTTGAATTTTGTGCACCATATTCTAGACATACTGTATGTTAGACCGCGTTTAGGTTTGCCAGATTTTATGCAAACTATTATGATCGAAAGAAAAAATAATGCGGCCTTCATTGCGATTAAATAGCAGAATATGCGGCCGCTCGTTATTAACCACCTGTTTGAGTGTAGAGAGTTGCCTTGGTTCCTGGCTAGACCCTTTGGCAACTCGATTTGGGTATGGAAAATTCGAATTTTAGTACGTTAATCTATCGCATTATCGGTAAACCAGACCGATGGCATGAAGATTATATCGACATGATGCATCGAGTGCTGGATGAAACTGATTCCTTCGACGATCCGCAAAACTTTTCTGAGCTGGCTATTGGCGATCAGATACTAAGCCGAATTTCTAATACTAATGAAGCGCTGCATGCATTCGGATCTTTGCTAGATCGAAGTCGCTTCAAGATGATTATTCTAGACGATAAATTCAAACCGATTTATCACAATCAAAACGCCAAAGACTTACTGGAGTTTGTTAGGCATAAATCTCATGCCGATAGCTTAGATCTCAGCGTTTTGAAAAAGGTCAATAACGCGGCTAACCTGAACCAAAAAAATAGACATGATGGCATTAACGGAAGTCTGTCTGCCCTAGAGTTGGTTGATGAGAACGGCGATGAAGTTTATTTAAGAACCATAGAGAATCGCAACCAGGAAGATGAATTTATCTCGCGTTTTTATTTGTTGCTCGTTGTCGATCAAAGTCGAGACAAAAACCAACTCAATCAGGGGCTCATCGAACGCTATGACATAACCGACAAAGAACACAATGTGCTGGTTAACTTGGTGCATGGAAAAAACATCAAGGAGATTGCCTCGCTTTGTTTTATTTCAGAGAATACCGTAAAAACTCACCTCAAGGCTCTGTTTCGCAAAACGGAGACTAAGTCTCAGGCTGACATAATTCGTTTGATTCTGACACACGAGTCGCAAGTGCTCGATTCGTATTTTGGCACTTCTGTGGGCAACATGGATGACCCACTTGATTTGGCCGAGGAAAAGAGCATTTTGTTGAGTACCGGCCTTGAAGTCGCCTATAGAGAGTACGGCCCTGTTGATGGCTACCCGGTTATTGTTTGTCATAATGGTTACGGCTGTCGCCTTTCGATTCCTAAAAATTACAATGAGATATGCAACAAGGCGAACAAGCGAATCATTATTCCTGATCGCCCAGGTTATGGCCGAACGCCCCATATCAAACAAAAGCCCGAAAAGTGGTCGGCCCACCTTAATGATTTTATCGGTCAATTAGGGCTTAGTGAATACGATATTATCGGAACGGTATTAGGTAGTTGCATTGCTCTGGTGTTCGCCGAACAAGCCGATAGTCGTTTAAAACGAGTAAAGTTGGCGTGCCCTGTTTTTGTTAATGAGCGAAAAGACGCCAAACTACTAACTGGAATTTTAGCACCAAGTGTTCGTCTGGTGCGTGCATCCAAACGCTTCGCCAGAGAAATTTATGAATTGTGGCTGAAGAGCGTAACCATGAATCTCTCTACCCATTATCGAAGCATGCTAGACCGAAGCTTAGGTGATGCTGAGCGCGAACAATTCGAGGTCGACGGCACATTGGATTTAATGGTGAAAACCTTTAAAGAAGGCAGCAGCCGTTCTTTAGAAGGTATCTCTCAAGAGATGGTTTATTGTATTTCACCAAGAAAGATCAATCTCGCCAAAATCACTATTCCGGTCGATATATGGTGGGGCACGCAAGACAACAGAATATCGCGGGAAGGGGTAGAAAATTTAGCAGCGAAATTGCCCAATGTCACGATCCACATACGTGACGGTTATAGTGAGCATATTTACTATTCTTTGTTTGAAGAAATTATCAGTTAATGCTTCCTGCGCACCGAGAGCACATTAGGTAACTGCTCCAACTTTGCCAGCAATTGGCTCATGGCCTCAAGACCAGTAACTTCCACAACGACGTCCATTCTAACTGACTGATCTTTGGTATCAGTCAGCGTATTCATTTCTAAAACGTTGGTTTTTTCATCGGTCAACACTGTCGACACATCACGCAACAAACCTTTGCGATCAAATGCAGTGATTTGAATCAACATAGGATAAACCTGTTGCTGATTTTTACCCCAATCAACCTGCACTACCCGCTCGCTGGCCTTGTGTTGCTGATAAAGAATATTAGGGCATGTTTCACGATGAATAGTAATACCAGCACCTCGAGTGACATAACCAAGCACTTTGTCTCCAGGTACGGGCTCACAACACTTTGCCAATTGTGTCATTAAATCGCTAACTCCTTGCACTGACAAATCAGCTGGTCGACCATCGTCATTTGCGGCCGGCGAATTTCTAAACCTTAACTCAAGTTGTTCTTCTTCGTCTTTAGGGTCGGGGCGGATTAATTTTTGCGCGGTCGCAGCTGCTCTGCCTGGTTTAATAGAACCATCTACCAACTTGAAAAATAATTCTTCCGCATCATGCGCACCCAAGTGCCGAGCTAATTGCTCGTAACTCACATCACTTAAACTCATGCGATCAAATTCCCGTTCGAGAATACTGCGCCCGTGCGCAATAGTTTGTTCGCGGTTTTCATGACGGAACCAATGTTGAATTCGGCCTCTGGCGCGGCGGCTTCTGGTGTAACCTTTGTGTGGGTCTAACCAATCCAAACTTGGGCCGCCAGACTTACCAGTAATAATACTGACTTGTTCACCAGTCTTTAATCGATAAGTTAATGGCACCATTTTGCCGTTAACTTTTGCTCCACGACATCGATGACCAACTTCGGTATGAATCGCATAAGCAAAATCAATCGGCGTGCTGCCAAAAGCTAGGTCGACCACTTTGCCCTGTGGGCTGAATACATAGACACGATCTTCAAAGACTTCATCTTTGACTCGATCGACAAATTCGCTGGCGTCAGCAACTTCGTCTTTCCATTCAAGTAATTGTCGCAACCACAAAATTTTATTATTGACCGCAACATCATTGCTGATTCCGCCCTCTTTATAACGCCAATGAGCTGCGATACCGAACTCGTTATATTCATGCATCTCATGCGTGCGAATCTGTACTTCGACGATCTTGCCAGATGGGCCGATCACAGCTGTATGGATAGAGCGATAGTTATTTTCTTTCGGTGTGGCAATGTAATCATCGAATTCGCCTGGAATGTATTTCCAGGCAGTATGAATGGCGCCTAATGCGGCATAGCAATCTTGAACACTATCGACCAGGATACGCACGGCTCGCACATCAAATAACTGCTCAAACTCCAAGCCTTTCTTTTGCATTTTGCTCCAAATGCTATAGATGTGTTTTGCCCGGCCGCGAATCTCTGCATTAACCTTGATGTCGCTGAGTTCGCTATCCAACTGATTGATAAACTCGTCAATAAATTGTTGCCTGTCAACTCGGCGCTCAGCCAGCTTTTTGGCAATACTCTTGTAGATCTCGGGCTCGATATACCGAAAGGATAAATCTTCTAATTCCCACTTTAACTGCCAAACACCTAGTCGATTGGCCAGCGGTGAAAAAACCTCTAGGGTTTCGCTGGCAATACGCTTACGTTTTTCTGCACTCATTGCGTCAAGGGTGCGCATGTTGTGCAATCGATCACATAACTTAATCAGCACCACGCGAACATCATCAACCATGGCCAACATCATTTTGCGCAGGCTTTCGGCTTTAGCGTTCTGATTGGTTTTATTGCCCTGATCAGCAAACTCCTGAATAACCTCCATTTTGGTAACGCCATCGACTAGGGTGGCAACATCGCTGCCAAACTTCTTTTTTAGCTGATCAAGAGTGACTGGTGTATCTTCAACCGTGTCGTGTAGTAATGCGGCGATAATCGTATCGCTATCCAGGCCTAGTTCATGAGCGATTCCAGCTACTGCGAAGGTATGATTTACATAGTCTTCACCTGATCGCCGTTTTTGGCCTGTGTGCGCCTCAATCGCAAAATACGCGGCTTTCTCAATGCGTTTTAATTGCTTGTCATCACGGCCACCAGCAATTCCCTGCAACCAAGCCGGTACATTATCGGCGGGTAATTCCATTTCCGAAATTGACTTAAGGGCGGCCAAGACCATATTGAATACTAATCGGACGTTAAACTAATATTTTGTTTTTAGCCTGAAAATCCAGTATTGACAAGGGTTTAAGGCAATTTTTAGGCGAGAATTTTTCAGCTCGTAAAACTTTAGATCCTTTTATTTTTAAATAAAGCGTCAGTCATCATGCTAGCTTTGTCGAGTAGCTCCTGATACTCGTCTTCGACTTTAGAATCAATTACTAGCCCTCCCCCAGCTGAGTATCTGGCAACGCCATCTTTGACCACAATAGTGCGAATTGCGATATTTGTTTCCATATTGCCATCTAAACCAATATAGGCGATTGAGCCGCAATAAAGACCTCTTCGATGCGGTTCTAATTCTTCGATAATTTGCATCGCCCGGATCTTGGGCGCACCAGTGACAGACCCCCCTGGAAAACAACTTCGTAATAGGTCCAGGACATGTAAGTCCTCTCTTAATGTACCGGTGATAGTGCTAATCAAATGATGTACATTGGCAAAACTATGGAGCTCAAATAATTCGGGCACTTTGATACTTCCTGGTTCGCAACATCGGCCAAGATCATTGCGCATTAAATCCACAATCATCAAGTTTTCGGCACGATCTTTTTGCGAATACTGTAAAGACTTAGCCACCGCTTTATCAACCGCCCTATTGTGATGAGCGCGAGGCCGAGTACCTTTAATCGGGCTGGTTGTAACCTGGCGTTCACGACATTGAATAAAACTCTCAGGCGAATTTGACAACACCTGGGCGAACGGAAAGTTCATATAGGCCGCATAAGGCGCGGGGCTACGCTGGCGCAAATAGCGATAAGTGGGCCAGGGATCACCAGCGACTTGAGCAGCAAATCGCTTGGTTAGATTCACCTGATAGCAATCTCCCTCAACGATGTAATTTCTTATCGTTTTAAATAAATGACGATACAAATCGCGATCCATATTCTCGTCAAGCAAAGAACTTAACAGCCCGGCCTTATCTCGACTGCGACCAATGTCTTCAAACTCATCGTCGATGCTGACCATGGATTCAATCAAGTCAGACCATTCATCGACCAAGCTCATGGTGCGATGTGATTCTCCACGATGCACCAAATAACTGCATTGCTGTTGGTGATCAATCACCAATACGACGTCAAAAACGCCGATGGCCATCATGGGCAGGCCTTCATCGTCGGTAGCTAATACCGACAGTTGTTCAAATTTTCTAGCAAGGTCATAAGAGAAGTAGCCTATTGCTCCTGGCAAATAAGGGCTTTCAATCGATTCAGGCTTGCTGATTTTAGGCAAGCAAGCCTGCAATATAGCAAGCGGGTCTCCATAGAGTTTTTCATCAATAGATCCTCGCCGGAATTGTGTGAACTCGCCATCATATAGTAAGGTGTTCATGGGCTTGATAGCCAGTACATCGAAGTTTGCGTGACGGCTACTGGTTTCTATGTCCTTGATCACACCGCTATCAAGAAACATCGCCCAGGGTTGATCGGCAACCTTTTCAAACAAGGCGGCACTATCCAAGTACGGTTGTTTGATTTCGAAAAGTGTGTCGGCGGCTGTGGGCATGAAATAACAGCAGAGTCTGAAACGATAAGTATATTATTGAATTAATTCACGCAGCAATGAAGTTGCGTATTCACCAGGCAACAAACTAAATTCCAACACAACTTTGTCGGCCTGTAATTGCCAGCTCAAGTCACGAGGAATACTTCTAGTGCTGCGTCGCTGATATTCTAAACCCAGCTGTTCCAGGCCATTCATAAAAAGTGAAAAATCAGCTAAGGCAGAATGTTCATAGTCTAGCAGTGCATCACCAAAGTTTGAAAATTCATTCCGCTTCGCCTTGCCCCACAGTGGCGCAGTAGGATGAATATCACCACTAACTAGGCGTTCGTCTACTTCTTCGCCGTTTTTGACAATGAAAAATGAATGGCTGCCATCTAATATCGCAGGTTCTTCAGAGCTGAGAGTATGCCAACTGCCGTCAGTAACTCGTTTTGATAGGACCGTATTGAATAACCAGGCGCGAAGCGCAGAAAGCCAAATTGATTCTCGATCCCTGAACCGCTTGGGCCGCTTGCGACGAGAGCTCGGTTCTGTTGACTGAATTTCATCAATGAACACTGCAGCGCGATCCATATTGCTGGCTGAGCGACCAAAACGTTGTTCACCGAAGTAGTTAGGCACCCCGTTTTGTTTTATCAGCTCAAGACGTTCGACTAATGTTGTTAGATCATCGCCGCTCGAGCGCAGGGTAATTGCAAAATGATTGGCTTGATGTGCGCCGCGCCGAAGCTTTTTATTATGCCTTGTCACTTCAAGAATCTCGGCTCCATCGATTTCAAAATTTGACCAATCAATCTCATCTGCTTTGGGCTGATAAATACTGAACCACTGCTCAGTAACCGCAAAATAATCTTTCCGCCCACAATAGCTGACGTCATAGCGCCTAACGCCACTGAATTTAGCCAAGGCATCGGCGAGTCGAGCGGTGTGATTTTTTGTTTTGCGAATTTTTAAGCAAAGATGCTCACCACTCCCATTGAGCTCAAAAGGTAATATCTCAGTCACCTTGAAATCACTGGGCTTGGATTTGAACTGAGCATTGATCGACGGCTTGCCATAAGCATATGCCCAGGACTTTTGCTCAGCCGCCCAATCAATTGAAGTCATGGTAAAAACTTGCCTGAATCTTGAATTAGCACGAGAATGACCATATATCTTATGTATAGCAACCTAGGGAGTTTCTAATGGAACCAATTTTTGTCGCGGGTATTTTAGTTGTTCTAGCCTTTATTATCATTAAATCAACGGTCATCGTCGTACCTCAGGGTTTCGAATATACAGTGGAAAATTTTGGCCGTTACACTAAAACTCTGACCCCTGGCTTATCTTTTTTGGTTCCGGTTTGGCAGCGCATCGGTCATAAGCAAAACATGATGGAGCGAGTGCTTGATGTGATGTCTCAAGAAGTTATTACTCGCGATAATGCGGTAGTTCGCGTAGACGGTGTTGTGTTCTTCCAGGTCATTGATGCGGCCAAAGCCTCCTATGAAGTTAATCAACTCGAGCTGGCGATTCTTAACCTGACCATGACCAACATTCGTACCGTGCTTGGCTCCATGGATTTAGATGAATCACTATCTAAACGCGATACGATTAATTCCTCTTTGTTGACAGTGGTTGATGAAGCGACAACGCCCTGGGGCATTAAAGTGACTCGTATCGAGATTAAAGATATTGCGCCCCCACAGGATTTAGTCGACGCCATGGCGCGCCAAATGAAGGCCGAGCGTGAAAAACGCGCTACCGTTTTAGAGGCAGAAGGTTTTAAACAGTCTGAAATTTTAAAAGCCGAAGGTGAAAAAACCGCGGTAATGTTAGAAGCGGAGGGCCGCAAAGAAGCCGCGTTTAGAGATGCCGAAGCTCGTGAGCGCGAAGCAGAAGCTGAGGCGAAAGCAACTAATATGGTGTCGCAAGCCATCTCAGATGGCAATCTACAGGCTATTAACTATTTCGTTGCACAGGAATATATGCAGGCCTTGAAAGCTATCGGTGGCGCTGAGAATCAAAAAGTTATTTTTATGCCTCTTGAGGCGAGCAATGTGATTGGCTCAATTGGCGGTATCAGCGAACTTGCTAAAGAGGCGTTTGATAAAAACGGCAAATAAACGGAGCAGATTATGACTGAACAACTTCTTAATGTGTCGTATTGGCATTGGTTTGCATTGGCCTTTGTTTTACTGGCCTTAGAAATTACTGCACCAGTAACCTTCTTTTTGTGGCTTTGTTTTGCTGCGCTCGCGTCGGCGGTCTTTAATTTAATCTTCCCGCAGTTTGGCTTGGCGGTGCAGCTAGTAACGTTCTCAGTGTTCTGCATTCTCTCACTATTGGCCTGGTGGAAATTCGGCTTCACTGGCCGTGAAAAGAAGACCGACAACCCGCATTTGAACCGGCGCAATGAGCGCTACCTGGGGCGAGTAGTTAAACTAACTCAAGCTATAGAAAATGGTGTCGGCAAGGTTACTGTTGAAGACAGCCAGTGGAAGGTGACCGGGCCAGATTTAGCCGCCGGTGAGATGGTGCGCGTGATTGAGATCGATGGCAGCTTGTTTCGAGTCGAACCGGCTAACTAAGGAATTTACCAAACTTTTTGGGAGCCTCTGACTAATTGTAGGTTCCCCAGCAAGACCAAGAAAAACTAAATTTGCGGCAAACCGGTACTTGGGCACAGCGCCAACTGGTTTATACTCGCGCGTCTAACGACTCCTGCTGAACTATTTGCTCGCTTCCTACATGCTAGAGAATCTTAAAAACATCAAATCACAAACCTGGTTATTTATTGTCGTTGCACTTCTTGCTGTTGGCATTGGTTTATTCGTGCAACTAGATCATCCTCGTAAACCAGCCAAGTTGAGCTTGCAAAAGGCCATTTTATTACCTCAGTCGAAGGAGCTGCTGGAAGTTAATTTCACTGATCATAATGGACAGGCCTTTAATAAAGATCGCCTACTAGGCAAATGGAGTGTGCTGTTTTTTGGTTTTACCAACTGCCCAGACATATGCCCTACTACCTTGCAAACCCTGGCTAACACCAAGCAACAAATGACAACAGCCGGTGCCTGGAATAATTTACAAGTGGTGATGATTTCAGTGGACCCGGAGCGCGATAGCCAGCAGCGACTAAATAGTTATGTTCCATGGTTTGATCAAAGCTTTATCGGTTTAACTGGTGAATTAGAATACACCAGGGAATTTGCCAAACATCTTGGCATCTTATTCTATAAAAGTAAGCAACAGAGTGAGACAGTCTACGAGGTTGATCATAGTGCTTCACTGATACTTATTAACCCTCAGGGGCAATATGCGGGCGCAATCACTGCGCCTCATCAGGCTGAGGTAATTGCCAATGATCTCGCTCTGCTTACCAGCCAAAGTGTGAGCACATCAGTTGCCCTCAATGATCCTCAGGAGCCTTCTCAATCCTTGGCGTCTTTGGCAGTTAGCAGAGCCTGGATTCGTCCAGCCCCGCCAGGTGCAACTAGTCTGGCTGGCTACCTAAGCCTAAAAAACCAATCTAATAACGACATTAAAATCGTCGAAGTTCATGCTCCTGATTTCGACATGGCGATGCTTCATAACACAGTGATTGAAGATGACGTCGCCAGCATGGAGCACCTAGATGAACTGCTTGTGCCAGCTGGTGAATCAGTCGATCTAAAGCCACTTGGCAAGCATATGATGTTAATGCGGCCCAAACGTGGCCTGCCAGAAGGTAGCTTTACCAGAATTACCCTTATTGATGAGAATGACCAACACTATCCGCTGCTGATAGAAGTAAAAACTCTGTCCACAGAGTAACAGCAATTCCCTCAATTCTTATAAACAATAAAAAAGCCGCTATTTTTCATAGCGGCTTTTTTTGATCTTAAAGATCGCGAGTTAGCGGGGCTAGATATCCCAGTAAATCGCATCTTTTAATTGTGCATCGGCTTCCTGCATGCCTTTGTTAGTGCGGCTCATGATAATCAAGTTACCGCCTCGTAAAGGCTTAATCCGACTGACATAGCCTTCGTAACCGGCATCTAATAATTCACCAACCGGCTCGCCTTTGATATAAGCAAAAGTTACCTGGCCATGATCAGTCTCCAAAGTCGCATGCAAACCTTTGTACTTACCCATGGGGCAAATGCGGCTAAACTGCAGATTACTTAGGAACTTCAGCTTCATCTCACCGTCGTAGCTCGATAGTAAGGCATTAGCCGAATTATTAGCTCGCTCAGCGCCCCACATTGGGGTTACCGCTTGTTCGTGCATGTGCTCAACCACACCAGACAACAGCGCTTCGTAGTCATCACCAATTTGCTGATTAACTGAGAACTGGCTGCTGGCCATGAAACCGGCAACGAATAGTGACAAAGCCAGACAAGCAGCGATGGCATAACGACGCATGGCTTGAAAAGCTACCACATTACTATCATTGTGCGCACCAAAACTGGTTTGCGAAGCCGTTTCTTGATCGGCGTCTTCGGTCATCTCTTGGTTTAATTGCAAACGCGCAATCAAATCACTCGGCATAGTGACGTTTAAACTATGCGAAAGATCGTTATCCATCTTGCGAACGCCAGCAACGTAATTCAGGCAATCCGGGCAATCTTTACTATGTCTTACAAAATCATGCTCTCCACTATTGGGGTCTGATAGCGCAAGACGTTTAAATTCTATACAATTCATTCTTAATTACTCATCTTTTTCATTTGAAACGGTGTTCCCGCTTGGTACTACTCGCCCACCACACCGAGTTGAGGCGCACTTTCGTGACCCAAAATTTGGCGCATCTTTTTGCGCGCTCTAAATAGCCGAGTCATCACAGCACTCGAACTGATGTCTAAAATCGTGGCAATTTCGTCACAAGAAAAGCCGCCCAACACCTGCATCTCAAGTGGTTCGCGATAGTCTTCCGGCAATCGTTTCAGAGCGTTACGCAAGGCAAACGCTTCTGGTCTATCATCGTAGCCCATTTTCGCATCTGCTAAGGTATCCATCTGTTCAACATCTTGATACTGAAATTGTTTACGCTCGAATTGACGAGCATGTTCACGACGAAAAATGGTGAATAACCACCCTTTTGCCGCTTTCGCTTCACGCAAACTGTCAAGAGATTTCCACGCACGCAAAAAGGTCTCCTGCATAACGTCTTCGGCCATATTTTTGTCTTTGCACAGCCAAAGCGCATACTTATATAGATCTTGCGAGTGCGCCTCTATTAACAGGGCGTATTTTCGTTTTTTATCCATGATGTCGTAATTGACCTGTTCTTGGTCATTTCTATTACTCGAATCATTCATATTTTTTCACTTTATTCACAAAAGTTGCCAAACTGTCCAACAAGCGCTGACTTTGGTCTATTTGCAGCCAATGTCCAGCATTGGCGATGGCTATTGCTTCGAAACTCTTAAAGTATTGCTCTATATATCCGAAGTCTTGTGGGTCAACATACTTGGAGTCTGCTCCGTATACCAATAGGCAGCGTCTATGAAACTCAACACCGCTTAATTCTACCTCAGGAAAGCCCGCAATTGATGGCATAAAATCCGCCAACACCGGCAGATTTAATCGCCAAGAATACTCGCCAGGTCGACCGGTCAGGCTTTGCAATAAAAATAATCTGGTAGCCTGATTCGGAATGTCAGCTTGTAGTGCTTTATCTGCTTCGGATCTGGAGCCTAAGCGGCGTAAGTCTATACTCATTAGAGCCTCAATGTGGCTCGTATGATTGTCTTGGTAAGTTTTTGGCAAGATATCCAATACCGCCAGCGCGGCAACTCGTTCAGGATAGAGCAAAGAGAAAACCATGGCAGTTTTACCGCCCATGCTATGACCACAAAGCACAATTTGGTCTAAGCCGTGATCGTCGCATAACTCTAATAGATCCTCGGCCATATCTGCATAACGATGGCTGGCACTATGTGGCGAACGCCCGTGATTGCGCTGATCAATCACGATTACAGGAAACTGCTCAGAAAATCGCTTGGCAAAAGATCGCCAATTGCTAATTGAGCCAAACAGACCTGGGATGATCACCACCGCAACTGCATCGGCATTCGGCGTGTGATGATCAAAGAATAATTCTGAGTTGAGGGGCATAAAAGTTTTGCATTGCCAACGCTGCTTTATAAGCGCGCTACCTGGATATTTGGTTTAAAATTGCGCGATGTTTGAGATCGCACTTCTTATTGTAACCGGAGTTGCTACCGGCTTCCTAAATACCATGGCAGGTGGTGGTTCAATGTTGTCGGTGCCAGTAATGATATTTTTAGGGGTCCCCGGCATCATCGCCAATGGCACTAACCGTATTGCAATTTTGCCGCAAAATATTTCGGCGGTATGGGCTTTCTATCGAAAAGGCGTTGCCAACTTTAAACTCAGCTTTAGTCTAGCCTTATGCACCATACCGGGAACCCTAATTGGCGCCTGGCTGGCTTCTCAAATCGCAAACGACAATTTTAATGTTGTGCTGGCCTTGATCATGATGGTGGTTTTAATTGTCATGGCTTTACCGCAAGCTAAGACTTTACATTCAAACAGCCAGCCCAGCCGACGGCGCTTGATCGCCGGTCACTGCTGCATGGTGGCCATTGGTTTTTGGGGCGGCTTTATTCATATCGGTGTCGGCTTTCTACTTATGCCGGTGCTCAACCGCCTGATGCAGCTGGATCTGGTCACCACTAACGCCCACAAAGTCTTTATCGTGCTTTGTTACACCATCGTCGCGCTGGCGGTATTCGCATCACAATTGGAGTTGATTTGGCAATATGGCATTGCGCTGGGAATCGGCACCTGGACCGGCGCCTGGATGGCTGCGAATATGCAGATCAAACATGGTATCGGCCCGATCAAGATCACACTCAATATCGTAATCGTTGCCTTTATTATTAAACTACTATTCTTCTAGTTGATCGCTAAAAGTCGATACTTCTAGTCGGAATTTTTAGTCTCACTTAGGGAACATCTGATTTAATCGAGTTTGCCTATGACGGTGTTTTTACGCTTTCTAATCAAGGCATTTACGATGGTAATTTGGTTGTTCCAAATAACTGAGTGATAACACAGAGCAGGAAGCGCAAAAGCCCGTCCCGTAAGGGTTTGGCTCAAAATTCTGACACTCAGCGTTGCGATGCTTGGCCGCGGAATAATTGCGGAGCAACGCACCAGTGCCATGATTGCCAACATGTTGAGACTCAAACCCAGGCTTAACTCGATTAAATCAGAGGTTCCCCAGTTGACATTTTATTTGCCAGCCGCGAACTTGCGCCTTAGTTCAGCGAAATAGTCGACTGTTGTCGGTAGACCTCTGACTTGTCTGCGTACTAAATCCATTGCGATAGCGGTTGCAGTGCGCTGAAAGGCAAAGCGATTCATTGGTAGAAAAAAGTGCCGCGCGTGCAGCTCATCTTTGTTACCCCAGGCCATCCAAACCGTGCCTACCGGCTTTTCTGCTGTACCGCCTCCGGGGCCAGCAATTCCTGAAATCGCAATACCAATGTCTGCTCGCGTATTGTTTAAGGCTCCGATTAACATTTCTCGCACAGTTTGCTCACTGACTGCACCAAATTCGTCTAGAGTGCCCTGGTTTACACCGAGCAGATCTTGTTTCATCTGATCCGAATAAACCACAAACCCACCGTCGAATACTTGAGAAGATCCAGCCTCACTAGTGACTCCTGCGGCGATAGCACCACCAGTACAAGATTCCGCAGTCACTAATCGCAGATTTGATTCAGCTAAAGCAAGGTTTAGTGATTGAGAAAGCCGAGTGTTATCGCGGCCGATAATATAGTCAGAAAATAAATCCTGAACTTTTTGCGACCACTCAATATTGAGTGATCTATGCTGCTCGCCCAAGGTTCCTAATTTGAGCTCTATGACCGGCATCTGCACTCGAAAGCCCAGCTCAACCTCGGCTGGCCAGTCAACTAATTTGGCATTGATAATATCTTGCAAACCGGATTCGGTAATTCCAAATAAGCGCAAACGAGTGACCAAGCTTTTTGCTTCGATTGCACCACGCGCGCTGATGATCGGCAGCAAGTGATTCTCAAGCATCGGCTTTAACTCGCCGGGCACTCCTGGTGTGCACAAAATCAGACAATCCTGAAATTCACATTGAAACCCCACCGCCGAGCCAGACGGATTGTCGATTATGGTGCACCCTTTTGGCAGTTCAGCTTGCGTGAGATTGGATTCCGTGACAACAAAACCACGAGCCTGTGACCACTGCCCCAAATGTTCTAATGCTTGTTGATGTTGTGCTGTTGGAACACCGATCGCCTCGGCCACAGCTTGTGCAGTAAGATCGTCCTGAGTTGGCCCCAAGCCTCCGTTAATGATTAATACATCTACCTCTGCGGCTAAACTTCGAATCGATTCAACCAATAGTGGCATATCATCGCCAACAACTAATTTTTTGTATGGCGCTATGCCGATGTCTTTAAACGCCTGCGACAACATCGCGGAATTACTATCGACGGTATCACCCGACATCAGTTCATTGCCAGTGAGTAAATAGCTGATTTTCATTTTAGGGCCTCTGATTAATTCTCATCTAGCAATAGCATAATCGTCGGCACAATTATGGCGGGCTGGGCAAATGGCACAGTAGAAATATTCTGCTTCAGAAAATTACTGAACCAAGTCTCAGCGATCACTAAATAACCCTGATCAGACGGATGAAGTTCATCTGATTCAATTAGAGTTTGATAACCACCTGGTTCCGCATTAAAACGCGCGTTTAAATCTACAGAGTCGGCGTTTCTGTTACTAATTGCGGAACTAATCGCCGAATTGTATGCAGCTAAGTTTTGAATCTGCCCTTGGTTTACACCTGGAGTACGAGGAATCAGGTTTGCCACAACCGGGATAAAATTATTGCTACGCGCAACATCAATCATTATTTCGATATTCGCTCCGGTAACACTCGGGGGAATACCAAAGTTAAAATCATTCGTTCCATATTGAATCAAAATAAATCTCTGCTCGGGGTTTAGCCCGGCCACAGCAGATTGTAGATCGGAGTTAATCCGCAATATGCCGTTCATGGTGCTCGTGCCGCCGATGCCCCAGTTTTGCACAATGGCGTTGGCTTGGTTTTCATTAGAATCGCGAACCGCAGAGTCTCCCTCGACCACTTGGCACAAGACATTGCCGCCTTCTCGATCAGCTTCTTTATTGAGAATATTGCGAAGATAGATAGTCGGACAACCACGATCAGTGCGGCCATCACCGGACATATCAGTAAAACGATTGGGGAGGCTAAAATTAAATCCGTGAGTAATACTATCGCCAAATAAAGCGACCACCGAAAGATCCGCCGTTTGAGCATTAGCCATCTGAGGCGTGACATAAATCCAGTGCATCATCAGCCATAAAGCCGATTTCGATATTTGTTTACTGGTGGGCAAAAACGAAAACATAATAAAGGCGATAAATTGTTTACTACTAGTAATCGATTCTCTGCGACTGAATCAATTTATTGTTTGGAAAATAAATTGTGACCGCGGCATTTTGTGGGATATAGCCAGGCAATGCTATCTCACTAGCACTTAGTTCGATGTGATCATTGTTCAATACTTCAGGCACCGTTATAGATGTATCAATATCCACCTTTTTCGACACTTCAACATATGCCCGTTTTAGCCGATCAAGTTGCAGCCATTTTATCTCTAAGTGACCTTGGTTATTAATTTGCGCAGATGATCTGAAACCTGGCTCATCGACGCCAGAGTTCACTACTTGCGCCGCACTCCAGGGCTGCTCAAGCGGCTTAACCATGAGCATGACCTTGGCTTTATCACTGCGCGTTGAATCCCACACCAGCCAGGCGCCTATAGATTTTTGATATACAAGGTTGGGATTCATATTCCAATTATCCTGGCTATGTAAAACCTGCGGCTTGCTCCAACTTACCGCTTGCATATCTGCATTGGCTATCATTAATTGTAACCGCCCCTTCACTTGCTCGCTCCAAATGGCCGCTATGTCATTTGGGCCAAGCTTACCCAAAGTGGCGGTCGTAATTGGGTTTGTGCTTTGGGCAACTAAAACCGGAGCCTGCCAAGACTGGCCAATCATACGCGACAACAACACCTTAGATGTTTGGCCGCTTTGCTGATGCCAGATAAGCATAGCGCTAACTTGATTACTACTTTGCGCATGAGCGAGCTGCGTAGTGATCATGCTAAGCACAAACAGGGTTATTAGAATTTTAGATGGTGGCATACGCATTTGCGTAATATTGAAGTAAACGGAATTGATACTCTTATTGAGAATCGTTCAAAAGTAAATCAATAATTGGCGCAATATTGACTTCTGCTGCCAACGGAAAAGGAGTAATGTTATCCCGCAGAAATTGATCGAACCAAAGCTCTATCATAAATAAATAGCCTCGATCAGTTGGATGGATTCGCAGAATATTATTTGCATTCGATGTTTCCACTAATATCAATTGCGGCCATCCACCAGGAAAATCAACAAAGCCCTGAAACAAATCGACTAATTCAAGGTTTGGGTCAGCCGCCGCAATACTGCGAATTTGTGCATTAATTGGCGCTACACGAGAGTCAATTACCGTGCCGCCGCCACTGCGAGGTAGAATAGTCGAAATAACGGGTTCAAACCCAGTTTGACTTCGGGTGCGGCTCACCATTTGTTCCAAGTTAAAACGCGTGCCAGCCAGCGAAATACCCGACCCGATATCATTGGTGCCGTAGTTAATAAGAGAAAATCTCTTGGTTCTGTCCGGAAACTGTGCGCTTGATGAATTTAAATCGCTGGCCAGCCTGGATAGCCCCTGAGCGGTATTCGAACCGGTCACCCCCCAACTCACCACCACCGCATCGCGCACTTCACGCGTGGCTGCATGACTGTCTCTAATGGGGCTGCTGGCGACAAAGGTTTGACAGCTGGAGTTAGGGGCAGGAACGCCCTGATTGACCAACAAAGCCTGTAAGTAAATATCCGGACATCCAACGCCGCTATTACCACCGCCAGAAAGTCTTGGGTTAGCCACGAACTGGAAGCCAACGCTTATGCTATCGCCAAATAGAGCCACTAGTGCTTTATCAACTTCTTGATCGGCAGCACGGCTAGGTAACGACGATACTATCGAAGCGATGATAATCAGTGCGCTTAAACGAACTGTTAGAGACAACAACCACATGATGTACAAAATCAGTCGAGCCGGATAGCCTGCGCCGCTTGATTATTAGGGAAGAGTAACGTTATTGAGGTGTCATCAGGTAGATACTCAGGCAAGATAATATCGCTAAGCTCAAGATCAGCCTGCGATTTACTAAGAAACAGCTGGTCAGCTGGTTCCGTGATGATTACTTCGCTGGCTTCAATATATTGACCCGTCAAGAAGTCGTAAGTTTGCCATCGAACCAGGATATCACCATCGTCATTTAACTCAGCAATAGGTTTATAGTCTGGTACATCGTTGGCAGGGTTTAATTGTTGTTTCCCAGACCATTCCGATTCACCAAGCTTGCGTGACTTATAAAAAATATCATCCAAGCCACCGTCGTTTCCTGACCAAAAAAACCATAGAGTGCCACGCCCATCATTGATCAAATTGGGATTTAAATTCTCTGCACCATCATCAACCAAGGGTTTTGCTTTACTCCACTCTTTGGTTTGTTCATCTAATATAGATTCAAGAATAACAGTCTTACTGCCTTGTAGCTCACTCCAAACAGCAAGCGTCCGCTGGTCCGCTAGCTTTACCAAGGTTGGCGTCACAATGAGATTGTCTGAACTATATATTACTTGTGGCGCACTCCATTGCTCGCCGATCAACGAGCTTGAGATTACATTGTGCTCACCATTAAATATTGACCAGACAAGAATCGCTTTGGTGTTGGATTGTGCGCTAGCAGCTTGAAACAGCAATGCTAAGCAAAAAAGTGTAATCGACCTAATCATGAACAATTTCATTTAACGCTCTCTTAAGCTCTCTGTAACAATGAACTTGCGGCGTTTTGCATTCTGGTACGCTCCCAGATTAGCTTGAATCGACTACCGCCTTTTTGATTCCATAATACCGCTGATCGAATTCCAGCTAATAACAAACAACGGATTCGATCTGGAATTCCATCTGTCTGTAAAAATTGCTCTTCGCCTTGCACGATAATTCGAGGCGACAGCGGGCTCACATATTGCTGATAAAGATCAGAACAAGCTACTACAAATTCAGACTCATTAAATTCAGCCAGTTTATGAATTTCATCGGCAAAAACCTTAAAGCGATTTTGATCACGATAAAGCTCAGATTGCAGTTTTAGAATATCGGTACTGTATCGCAAGGACTCTAAATGCTCACGATTGGGTGTTGATAAAATACCACCAGCCAGGATCCCCAGGCCTCCTCGTAATTCGGCTAAACCACCATATACCGAAGGAGTATTAACGGCATCCATAACAACCACAGATTTCTGCAAGCATTGCTCCTGATCGGCATCACATTCCCCAGAACGCGCCAAGGACTGAACCAAAGCGCTGGCCTGCAAAATCGCCGCTAAAGCAATTGATCTTTCCTGGATGATGGTCATTACTAGTTTTTGATATCGAAGGGCAAAGCAATTTTACTTGAGTAAAACTAAAAATTAGTCTTTAAGTAATAAATCAAGAATCGGCAGGCGTATTCGCAGCATCCACCACTTTAATTAAACGGACAGGCACGGCCTCATCATTAGATCACATTCGGGTCAGGGCTTGCACCTCAACACAAGCCTGAATGATCGCAGCTAGAGCAATTGTGCAGTCTTCCGTAATGGTCACTTGTGTAATCATCACATGTTGATGTTGGTTGCTTTGTAGCCAATCGTCATCGTCTATCACGAATTTTTACCATGAATTAGAATAAGCAAACTTCTGATTAATTATAAATAATCAAAGACGATCCAGAATAATTTGACTCTAAAGAATCAAATCAATGATTGGTGCAATAATAACTTGACGAATGCCCGGAATTTGCTCTTCCAAGAAGTCTTCAACCCATCGCTCGGCCATGACGATATAGCCTTGATCGTTAGGATGCAATCGCGTGGTAACGAAGACACCAGGGGCGATGGCAAACGTTTCAATTGGCAGCAAGTTCGTTGCGCCTCCCTGTTGACCCGCGACGCCCTCCAAGGGCACTGAGGGATTGGGGCTACCTGGCCAGTTTAAAAACGCGTCAAACATATCAACCAACGGCACATTGATCTGATTACTCAAATTTCGGATCGAGCTATTCTGACTCGCGACATTACGACCGCTGCGCGGTAATAACGTAGAGATAGCTGGCGTATAACCCATCGATCGCGCTCTAGAGACTATCTGGCTTAGATTAAATGCCGTTTGAGAGGTCGAAATACCTCTGCCAGGATCATTGGTACCGTAGTGAACCAAAAGAATTCGCTGCACGGCCCCCTGTGATTGCGAAGTGGTATCGCCAAGCACTCTATTGAGTCGACTAACGCCCTCGCTAGAGGTGCTACCACCAATCCCCCAATTAAACACGATTGAATTTCGAAAAGTCCTTGTTCTCTCTATTCTGTCTCGAACCGGCGTTTGAAGTAGCTCAAAGCCATTTTGAATATTGGTTGTGGGGCATGGTACGGATGGTGGACCAAAATCTACTATTCGTGTGCCTTCATTTCTGAGTATATTCCTCATATAAATCTGAGGACAACCAAATGGCTCCAAACCTCGGCCAAAGCGAGGCGAAAACCCAGTAGAAAACTGAACGCCAACGATAATGCTATCACCAAACAAGGCAATAGCTGACAGTGGTTGATCATCTAAATTTTCTATCGACTTCGCGGGAGCACTTATCAACAGCAGACACACAAAAAGACATGTCAAATCCCTAACTTTTCTCATAACGAAATTCAGGTTTTCAAAAATGGAACGCGATAATATAAAAGTTAGTCTAATTGGTATAGGCGAGAAAGCAAAGTTATTGTCACTTTGAGCACCCAAATCCAAACGTTTGCCGATAAAACTGGTATTCCTGGGCTAAGGCGTCAATATTGTTAGACAGTAGTTTAAAACCATGTGCTTCATCCGCGTATTCAACGTATTGATACTGCTGATTTTGGTTCTCCAGGGCCTCAACTAACTCCTTTGCAACACTCGGCGGCACAACTTTATCCAGTAGCCCTTGAAAGACAATCATCGAACAAGCCAACTGGTCAACTTTATTGATTGGTGAGCGCTGGTAATAACGTGAATCTCGCTGCTTTGCATGCTCGACCGAGAAAGCTTCGCCGATTAATCGATCGACATAGTGCTTCTCAAACTTATGCGTCGATTCGGCGAGCGTGACTAAGTTGCCAATCCCATAGTAGCTCGCCCCTGCTTTAAAGTGCTGTGGGTATTCAGTTAATGCCCGTAATACGGCGTAACCACCAGCGCTTTTACCACGGATACAGACGCGGGCTCGATCAATCAGGTTCTGCTCGGCAAGATACTCTATGCCATCAATCACGTCAGTGATATCGATTTCGCCCCATTGATCGTATAACGCATCTCGATAACGCCGGCCATAACCACTGCTGCCTCGATGGTTCACATCAAAAATCGCAAACCCGCGACTGGTCCAGAACTGCTTCTGCAAATCAAAATGACCATACGCCCTCGCTGTCGGGCCGCCGTGTACCATGACTAATAGTGGCGGCTTAGATTGGGCATTAGTCTGTGCTTGCCAGTGCTTATTTTTTGGCGGATAGAAGAATCCATAAGCATTGATCTGATCACGAGTATTAAAACGAATATGATGGGCTTGACTGATCTCTAACTCAGGAATCTTAGCCGTTTTTATCACTTTAAAATCTGATAGTGTCGATGCAAACAGTTGAGCGTTTACTAATTTTGGGCTTGCAACGAAAGAAAGCGCATTTAATACCACATTGCCTTGACCATCGCCGTGCAAAGACTGCAACGAGCCCTGAAAATTCAAACGTGAAACTTCAGAGTTTGAATCCAAATTTATCGCCACTAAGGCATCGCCTTCAGCTCGACTCTCAATCGCGACGATATGTTTTGAATCTGCTTGTATTATCCGCTGATCTCCATATACCCAATGTGGATAACCATATTCAGCATCTGCGCTGGTAACCGCTTGAGGTCGATTAACTAGCGTATCTAGTCGATAGATTTGCCACCAATTCTGAGCGCCGTCAGTATCAGCAAAATCAGCCGAAAAGAATAAATCACCATCATCGCTGAACAACAATTGGCAGACACTCGCCGACGATCTTGAAATATCACTCAGATCGATTGAGCGAACGTTGTCGATCGCTAAACCATCACCTTGGCTATGCAAATCAGCAAGCATAAGCGCCGTTGAATCCCAAGGCATATTCGGGTGCTGCCACTGAACCCACGCCAGCTGCGTTTGCTGCGCATTAACCACCAGGTTCGAGTAGAAGTCTACACCATCAAGCAAAACAACTGGCCGACCTTTGGTCACATCAATGCCAACTAAAGCCATTTTATTGGCGCTGTGATCTAGTGAATTTTCACGCTCAGCAATACACAAGTAGTGCTGATTACCAACAGCATGCAAATCTGTGTACATCCAAAGCGCGTTGCCAGTATGAGTTAATGCTTGCGGCTCGCTATCTTGTTCAGCGAGAATTTCATCCAGCGCTTGATGATACAAACATTGATCGCCTTTATTGGCAAAGATGATTTGATCTTTAACCAACCAAAACGGCTTACCACCATACTCATTAACTCTGGTCTGTAAATCAAAGGGGGCTGGAGTTATAACTCGGTCATGACCCTCGCGACGATGAACAAGCACTGAACGACTTTGTTCAGCTTTTAAAGAAGTTAAAAATAAAATGGAACCATCAGCTAATAGCGTTGGAAACGTCGCGCTTTCAGCGCCGGCGAAAACCTCTTCGACACTTAAAGACGACTCCCACTGCAAGTAATCCATAGACTACTCGATCAACTCCCAAGTAATGGTGGTACCAGCGTCGACTTTATTATCGACGTAAAAGTTCTTCCTTGCTTCTAGCGCTGCGACAATCGGCTTGGTTGAAGAATACAGAGGCTTATTACGCAATAGTAGCGAATAGACTTGCATCAAATGAATACTATCTACCTGGCCTTGCTCGTCGATAAATGCGATATCGAGCGGCGCGACCACATTATTCATATGGAAACTGGGGATTAAAGCGCGTTCAAAATGAAACAATATTGCCGTGTTGTCTACCCGCTCAGAACAAACACGCTGAAAGCCAGCAGCACGGGTAGTATTATTATCAGCATACTTGGCCGTAATGCTAAATTGACTTTTATCGGTGCGAGTAAAGATCACGGTGATATCTTTCATGGCCTGCAATGCAGCATTATCCATCTCGCATTCAGCCATGGCGGGCCCGCACACCAGCAAGGCACTCAGCATGAATATTTTAGATATGAAACGCTTCATAAACCGTTAGAGTCTTTCAATATGGATTGGATTTGCTCAGCTAATTGTAGCGCTCGCAAGCCTTGCAGACCAGTTACCATAGGCATTGCCTTTGACTGTGCTACTTCAATAAAATGCGCTAGCTCAACTTGTAATGGCTGCTCAGTATCAAAGCTGACATGCTCCACGTCTAAACTAGGGAAGTTTCCGTCTTTGGGTTTTTCGCCCTTGGTGACAATATCCAGCTCTTGATCCATCAAGTTAATGCCGTAGTAACCTTCTGGGCCAAAAACGCGAAAGCGGCGAAAGCGCTTATTCGATACTCTACTGGCAGTGATATTTGCAACTGCGCCACTCGGAAATTCCAATCTAACATTAGCCAAATCGACATGATCGGTAATTACCGATGAGCCAATTGCCTGAACCTTAAGTGGCTCTTCGTCGACCAGCGACAGCACTAAATCAAGATCGTGGATCATTAAGTCGGTGATCACATCAACATCGGTCGCGCGCTCAACAAAAGTGCCCAAGCGATGTACCTCGATATACTTTGGTTCCGCTACTTTCGAAGCCACTGCTCGCAAGGCCGGGTTATAACGCTCTAAGTGGCCAATCAAAAATGGCGCTTCATTCTGAGCAGCCAAATCGACTAATTTGGCGGCTTCATCCACGGTCGCCGCAATAGGTTTCTCTAATAACGTCGCAATACCCGCTTCTAAAAAAGGTTGCGCCACATCAAAGTGAACTGAGGTGGGAACTACAATGCTTACTGCATCAACCTGGTCGATCAACTCCAGCGAATTGCCCGTTACCTGGCAATCATACTCCTTAGCAATATCCGAGATCGCATCGACATGAGTATCCGCCAACATGACTAAATCCACATTGGGCATTTGGTGATAAATTCGAGCGTGAATCTGGCCGAGATAGCCAACCCCAACAACCCCTACTCGGGTCTTTTGTGTCATACCTAACGAGTTTGGTGCAAAACTTTGGTTTAATCTGATGATTATACGACAAAATACAGCTAGTCTTGTGTAGACTCTGCGCGCTATTTGACCCCTTTTCTCAAGTTTCTAATCATGACTCCGCCAACACGAGATTCAGTTTATACAATTACGCTGATTGCAAAAGCAGCGTTAACAACGATCTTGCCGACTATAGAATCGAGCTTGAGCGATGTTGGCGCGTCAGTTAAAACGACTGCAACCTTAAGTGATGGCAGTAAAGGCTTAAGTTTTGCGGAGCAACTGACCGTTGAAAAGCTAGAGAACCCTGAAGAATTCAAAGTCTCGTTGGCCAGTTTTTGCCAGCAAAACAAACTCGACCTTGTTGTCCAACAGTATAACGAGGCGCCAATCAAACTTGCTTGCTTTGATATGGATTCGACGTTGATCAAAGTAGAAGTCATTGACGAGCTAGCGAAATACGCAAATGTCGGCGAGCAGGTCGCTGCTATTACCGAACGAGCCATGCAAGGCGAGCTGGACTTTAATCAAAGCTTTACTGAACGCATGCGCTTGCTTAGCGGCTTAGATGCAAGTGTGGTTAAGATCGTCAGTGAAACATTACCGTTGATGGATGGTGCACAGCGATTGTTTAAGAATCTAGCCAATTTAAATATTCACACCGCGATCCTCTCCGGCGGATTTGAAGTGTTCGCTCAACAACTGCAGAGCCAGCTTCAAATCAATCAGGCAACCGCGAATACATTGCAGGTGCATAACGGTGCGCTCACTGGTCAAGTGATTGCGCCGATCATTAATGCAGATATAAAGCGTGAGAAACTCATTAGTATCCGTGAACAATTAGGCATAGAGGCGTCGCAAACTATGGCGGTTGGTGACGGCGCTAATGATCTGAAAATGTTAGCAGCCGCTCAGTTAGGCATTGCATACCAAGCCAAACCATTGGTTCAAGCAAAGGCCTCTGCCGCGCTTAACTATAATGACCTCGATACGATTTTGTTTTTACTAGGGCTCTCTCAAGAACAGATATTGCTATGAATTCAAATAAACCGTCCACACCAGTAAATCGCGTTCAGCCTGACGCCATGCCCGATGATTTCAGGCAACTATGGCAAAAAGGCATCGAGCGAACCGGCGATGCAACTCTCATCGAAGTGTTAGCCAATGCGCCGCATGCCATGCGGCATTACTTTGATGGTTTTTATAAAGCTGTTTTTTATAATGGCGATGCAGCGATCCAGCTTGATATTCGCACCAAAGAATTGCTGCGCCTGAAACTCTCTAAGCAACATGGCTGCCAGTATTGTAATCATAGCAATGCTCCTGAAGCTCTCGCCGCTGGTATTAGCCAGCTTCAGATTGATCAATTGCTTACGCCAACTGCAACACATTTTGACAACAAAGATTTGGCCGTGCTCGAATTTGCTGAACAAATGATGCTGCAGAATCAGCAAGGCCAACTAAGTGAAGCACTCTATGTCAGGCTGAAGCAGTTTTATTCTGATACGCAGATCGTAGAGATGGGTTTTGTGGCCGCGATTTTAACGGGTGTAGCCAAGTGGTTGTTTACCTTCGATATGGTCGTTCGAGAGGACAACTGCCCTATTCCAAAACAACCACTGGAACGAGATTAAAAGCCAATGACTACTAGGTGCGTTGGTCACCGTGATAGAGCCGTACCACATGACGTGCTTCAGCAAAAAATAACCAGCGTTCAACTAATAGCCCGGCGTACATCGAAATAAACGCGGCTAAAATTAACACCATCGCCGCTAAGCTCGAAACGCCAAATAGATGTAACAACATGGTGAGCAAGATTGGCACAAGAAAAGCCAGGCCAAGAGCGACCCAGCGCAAGCGAAACAGCTTTTTCGCCTCTACTTGAAAAACAAACTCCTTGCTCAAAAACGTACCGGCATTGTGACCCGCATCTAGCAATCGAACCTGCGCCTGGCTGAAACCAGTCGCTTTATCAATACTTAAGCCCTCTGGCTTACCAATTGACTGGAAATACCACAATTTAACCAGAGCTGAGATAGCCGCAACAACGAGGAAGACAATCGCTCCACGACCAGTATACAAACTCGGTTGATCACTAAAAAATAATGTCTCTATCAACAACAATGCTAAGGCACCACTGCTCAAGCTCAGTAACAGATAAATTGGCGTCACCAAAGGATGATGCCATTGGCGAATTGGTTTTAAACTGGCGTATATCATGCCAGTGGAATAGACCGTAGCTAAGGCGATGGCGATCGCCACAACGCCGATGACAAGAGCTAACCAGTTCATTTCGCCATTAGCGATATACAAAAGATAGGCGTACAACAAAATCACCGGGTAAAACAACACCGCAAACACGCCCTCACGCGATAACCAAGAGGTTCGAAAGCGGCTAAACGCCCGCCAGGCATTTTTAGGGTTGGCCAAGTGCAAGGTCGATGACAATAAGCCCAGGGTTGCAAAGCCTAAACCTATAAAACCAGCCACCAACAGCAGCGGCAAATAAACTATCTCGCCATGCAAAATTTGCAACATCAATAGCCAGATAAGCAAGCCATAGCCAATGCCGGATGTCACGGTAAAAAACAATACTGAAAAAGCGGGCTTCATAGCTTTACTCTTATCGTATGATCACTTTATTGACCCACTTTTTGAGTGTACCAAGGCTACTTGATTCTATCTTAGCGGCCGTCGCGACTCTGGGTTGCGCTCTTGGTGGTAAATATTGATTGGTAGGTTGGTAACCAAGTTCCGGCATTAGTGGCTGACCGTCACGTTCTACTACCAGGCGGCTGACCTCAGAACTCGGATCGTCAAAATCCCCGAACAATCGTGACTTGGTTGGGCAGCTTAAGACACAGGCTGGCTGCCGCTCGGATTCAGGCAACTTTTCATCATAAATACGGTCGACACACAAGGTGCATTTTTTCATCACGCCCTGTTGTTCGTCGAGTTCGCGGGCACCATAAGGACAAGCCCAGGCACAGAGGTTACAACCCATGCACTTATCCTGATCAACCAGCACAATGCCGTCTTCCTGGCGTTTATAAGAGGCACCCGTTGGGCACACCGTTACGCAGTCGGCCTCTTCGCATTGCATGCAGGACATCGGCATGTGCACGGTTTTACTAGGCGATTGCGTGGCCAGGGCATGCAAATCAACTTCATAGCTCGCGCAGGATGAGGTTTGCTCTTCTTTTACTTCGTAAGTTCGAATCCGATTCAACCATGAGCCACTGGGGTCACGACCATAGGCGCCCTGATCAGATAGCGGGCCAATCGTGCCGGAGGTATTCCATTGCTTACAGGCCGTAGCGCAGGCATGACAGCCAACACAGGTGTCTAAATCAATAACTAAACCTAGTCTCACTTTTTATCCCTGGTTAGCACGTCGCGCATAGAGCGTTTGATATTAACGTTCTGGTGCGTGGCGTAGCTGAGAGACTCTGGCGATTGTTCGACATTAGGCAAACAATCTACTTCATCAAATTTCGGCCAACTGCCACTTTCATGCGATTCGCATGGCGTGATTTTCACACAAAGATCGTACCAGGCGGCCTGGCCGGTGATTGGGTCAGAATTTGTGATGTCTGCAAAACTCGCATCTTTAGGCAATAGTTCTGAAATTAGATGATTGAGTAAAAATGCATCAGTACTTTCATTGGCGCCCTTTTTTAAGCCCCAGGCACCGGGAGCCTTAGCGATGGCATTCCAGGTCCAGACAGTTTTTCGCTCTACGCCATCCATGTGCTTGACTTGTGCTCGAATCTTGCCATTGTGTGATTCCAACCAAACCCAAGAGAGGTCTTCGATGCCACGAGATTCTGCCTCCTCGCGATTCGTATACAGATAATTTTGCGAGGTGATTTGTCGCAGCCAGGCATTTTGCGAATCCCAGGAGTGATACATGAACATCGGCCGTTGAGTCACGGCGTGATAGTCATACTCATCAATGTCGATTCGCTGTTGTTCAAGTGGCTGATAGTAATATGGCAAGGGGTCAAACTGCTCACTCAAGCGTTGTTTGTGCTGTGGGTCACTTGGCATTGGTCCATCGTATAAGCCCTGTCCGGCTAAGCGGAATTTTTGCAGCGGCTCGGAGTACACTTCGATCACGATCTGCTCAGTGCTGCTGACCCAGCCGGCTTCTAAGGCCAATTCAAGATAATCACGATTGGCGTGCCGGTAATAGCGTTGCGTAGGTTCAAGCTCATATTTGAAGAAGCACTCATTTTCAATGTACTTCTCCCACTGCTTTGGATTTGGTGCACCACATAAATGTTGATCACCATTGTCACCACGCCAACCGGCTAAAAACCCAATACCAGGTGCGCGTTCAAAGTTGATAATAAAATCTTGGTAGTCTTGATAAAGATTGTTACCTTGCTCGTCTTTAAAGGCCGGAAAATCCAAACGATTGGCTAGATCAATTAACACTTCCTGCCAGGCGCGAACATCTCGATCAGGCTTGAGAATGGGCTGGCGGATGGAATCGCAAGCGGCATCGGGTTCTGAAATTGGTCGGTCAAGAATTGAAATCGTGTCAAAACGTTCTAAATAGGTAGTGTCAGGCAACACTAGATCAGAGTAGTTCACCATCTCTGAATGAAAGGCATCGGAATTCACGATAAAGGGAATTTTGTACTCGCCATCTTCGCGTTTCTCGGTCAGCATTTGCATGGTATTGGCCGTATTCATGCTGGAGTTCCATGCCATGTTCGTCATAAACAGCATCAAGGTGTCGATCTCATAAGGGTCACCTTTGACGGCATTGCTGATCACCATATGCATTAAGCCATGCGCCGCGATCGGCGCATCCCAGCTATAAGCTTTGTCGATTCTTAATGGCTTACCTTGATCATCAATCACCAAATCCTCAGGTGCCGTTGGGAAACCAAGCGGCGGTGCACTTAATGGTGTATTAGGGGCGGTGTCTTTAGCTGGCTTAATGCCAGGTGGAATATGCTTTGGAAACGGTGGTTTGGCTAAGTGACCACCGGGGCAATCAATGGTGCCGAGTAAAACCTGTAACAGGTGAATCGCCCGACAAGTTTGAAAACCATTCGAGTGCGCGGAAATTCCTCGCATAGCGTGCATGGAAACTGGTCGGCCAATGAATTTGTCGTGTTTGCGACCTGCCCAATCTGTCCACTCGATATCAATCTCGATGCTTTCCTGGAAGGCCACATGAGCCATTTCCAGCGCCAGCCGTTCAATGGTCTCGGCTGGGACACCGCAAACTTTAGCGGCCGCTTGTGGCGAGTATTCATCATGCAAGTACTTTTCAGCCAGCAAGGTCATGGCGGTCTTAAGCGGACGACCGTCTGGCGCCGTAAACTCGCCAAACAGCGCAGGCGCTATCTCGGCATTTTCAGCAGGCTGAAAGGATTCAGACAATTGGTCCCACACTAAAGGGTTATCATTGTCATCGCGCAAAAACAAACCATCCCCTTGTTCGCCAGGGGTCATGACCACCAGTTGCGCCGCATTGGTATATCGAACCAGGAACTCGTGATCGATCAATTCATTTTTTAGCAGCACATGAATCATGCTAATCGCTAACATGCCATCAGTGCCTGGCCGCACCGCAATCCACTCATCAGCGATGGCTTGGTAGCCGGTTCTTACTGGATTCACGGCAACAAATTTGGCGCCCCGCTCCTTTAATTTCTTCAAGCCCAACTTGATCGGGTTTGAGGCATGATCCTCGGCCACGCCCCACATCATAAAGTACTTGGTATTTTCCCAATCCGGATCGCCGAACTCCCAGAAAGCGTGCCCCATAGTGTAAAGGCCAGCCGCTGCCATATTGACCGAACAAAAACCACCGTGCGCGGCCCAATTGATGGTGCCGAACTGGCTAGCCCAGAAGCCGGTGAGAGCTTGCATTTGATCGCGGCCAGTAAAAAAGGCCAGTTTTTTAGGATCGGTCTGTCGAATCTTCTGTAGACGTTTGCTTAGAATCTCGAGTGCCTGATCCCAGCTTATCTCTTCAAACTGCCCAGCACCTCGCTCGGTTCCCGTTTTGCGCAACAGCGGCGCGCGCAATTTTGCCGGCGAAACCTGCTTCATGATGCCAGAGTTACCCTTAGCACAAAGCACGCCTTTATTTATCGGATGATTTGGATTCCCTTGGATGAAGCGGATTTCGTTGCCTTCAGTTGTTACCTTAATCCCGCAGCGGCAGGCGCACATGTAGCAGGTCGTAAAGTGCGTTTCTTGATTATCGCGATCCTCAAATTGAGGTAGATCATCAAGCTGGTGTTGTTGAGCCACGAAGCCAACGCCGCTTGCACTTATTAGGCGCAAATTGCATAAATGAGACTGTTGTTATCGGAAATTATCATAATAAAAACAGATAAGCTCATAATTATTTGTTATATCTGGCATATAAAAAAACCTCGCAATAAAATTGAGAGGTTTCGCTGCTATGGTGCCATTGTGCACCATAGATATAAACATAACTATGAAGTCTATAAAGTTACATCAGCATTTTAGTAAATCCGGTTGAGCCACTAACCAGCCAAACCAACAAAATCAAAATGTCTTTTTCGACTATTAGTTTTTGTAGTCTTTGCAACTACTGGCTTGGCTGATGATTTCACCAGTTTCTGATGGCAAACAAAAGCATCGGCCAACTTAACCGAAGGGCGTTGCGAGTCGCTGTTTACTGTCTTTTGTTTTGCGTTCATTACTAGATCCAAATAACTTATATTGAATTTTAGACCGAAGCTGTAACTCTTTAAAAAGAACACTTTGCTCTGTACTTAGAGGCTTTACTTATATTAAGCCCCAAAAAATGCGTGTTTTTGTTATAAACTGGCGAAAAAGAGACCAGAAGCCTCAATAATGCCGGACAATAAAACTAACAAAAAAGATAGCAAGGAAAAATCTTCAGCCGCCTTAAGAGTGTTATCCATACTCGAGACGGTATCAGGCTCTTCGGTTCCCCTTACCGCGACCGAGATTAATCAACAGCTCAAACTGCCGAAACCAACGATTCATCGTTTGTGTCTTATGCTCGAAAACGAGGGATTTTTACAAGCTCGCCTAGATGGCCGAGGTTATTTGCCCGGGCGGCGTTTATCGAAGATGGCGCTCGGCATTTTTAGCAATAATGATCACTGGTGGTCAGAACGGCACGATGTTCTTAAACGCTTATCACAAGATATTGGAGAGACTTGCAATATCTCAGTACCGGATGGCACTGAGATGGTGTACTTTGATCGCGTTGAAACACATTGGCCATTACGCATTCAGCTAAGCAAGAATGATCGAGTGCCAATTTATTGTACGGCCAGTGGCAAGTTGTTTCTTAACCACTTACCAGCTACCAAGCGCACGCGCATCTTAAATCGAATACAGTTTGAGGCGTTCACCGACAATACCTTTGTTGATGTCGATTCACTCAAGCAGGAACTAAGCCGTCTGAATGAGCTAGATATCGGCACTGATAATGAAGAATTCATGCACGGGATGGTGGCGGTAGCCGTGCCGCTTAGAAACGACGATGGGGCCTTTTTTGGCGCACTCGCCATGCATGCACCAAGCGCAAGAATGAGCATGGAAAATGCCTTAGAGCAACTTCCAAGACTAAAACAGGCTGCATCGGAGTTACTCGAATTAATTAATGAATAATCAGTAGGCTTGCGACGAGAGTACCCAAACGATTTCAGTTGTATCACAATCGGATGGGTTAAAGCATCGATACTCCTCATGAGGCTGAATTCGAAAGCTATCACCTTGTCGTAACTCAAAAGCCTGGTCGTCAATGCTCAGTTGTAACACTCCGGTGATGATCACGCCGCCCTCTTCTGCTTCGCGCTTGCGAACCGCCGGATCAGTTTTTGCCAACGGCGCAATTTTAGTCAGCACCATTAGCAAATCGCCTGTCAGCGTTGGCGAGAGTAGTTCTTCATGGATACCTGTGCCAGCAAAATCCAAGGTACGACGAGACTGACGGCGCACTATCCGCGCGTATTCCTGATCCGGTTGATCCGCATCGGAATGAAAAAACCAGGCAATTTTAACGCCAAGCAAATCGCTTATGGATTGCAACACTGGCACTGGCAGGCTGGAAACCCCGCGCTCCACTTGACTAACGTAACCAACCGAACGGCCTATGTGATCAGCCATTTGCTGCAAAGTGGCGCCCTTAGCCTTACGCAGATCGCGAATTTGACGCCCTACTCGGATACTTTCTTTATCCATTGGTAATTTCTATCGCGGCTAATTGCATAAAACTAAATTTTGATTTGTTCCATCTTCGGGTCATACCAGGAGCGCAAGCCCGGCGTCACCTTATGACGCACACACTCGACTTCGATCTCAAACTCACTATTATCTAACCAGTCTTTGCTAACGCCTTGCTCTTGCTCGACATAGCCCATAGCGATAGTGGCTCCAAGTGTGTGGCCAAACATCGCTGAGGTGACTCGCCCTACAATCTTGCCATTGGCATAGATTGGCTCTTCGTGATAACAAAGTGGCTCTGGGTCAGAAAACAAAAATGATACAAACCGTTTGCTTAACGGCCCAGCAGTTTTTTGTTCCATCACGGCATCTTTACCAATAAAGCCGCCCGGCTTTTCAAAGTCACAAGTAAAACCTAATCCGGCTTCGAGCACGGTGTCAACATCCACTATGTCATGCCCCCAGTGGCGATAGCATTTTTCGATCCTTAGCGAATTCATCGTATGGTAACCATAGGGCTTGATACCAAACTCTTGGCCGGCGGCTAACACGGCATCAAACACCGAGGGCGCGTATTCGGCGGGTACATACAACTCCCAGCCAAGCTCTCCCACATATGTAATACGAGAAGCACGAACCAAGGCGTAATTCACATCAATGATTTTTGAAGTTGCAAACGCAAAAGCTTGGTGAGACAAATCCGCCTGACTAATCTTGCTCAGAGTGGCGCGCGATTTAGGCCCCATCACCGTTACAACCGCCATTGAGGAAGTCACATCGTTTATCACGACAAACTCCTGATCCGTTTTGTGACGTTTTAACCAAGCCATATCTCGAGTTTGGCAAGCCACGCCAGAGACCACCAAATAACTCTCGGTCGATAAGCGTGTCACAGTGACATCAGCCTCGATACCGCCGCGCTCATTCAGCCACTGTGTGTACACCATCTTGCCAATAGGTACTGCTACGTTATTACAGCAGATTCGATTTAAAAATTGCTCGGCATCAGGCCCATCTATTTGATACTTTGAAAAAGAACTCTGATCGAGCACGCCCACCGCATTGCGCACCGCTTCGTGCTCAGCTTTGTTATTCTCAAACCAGTTTTGACGACCAAAAGAATATTCATATTGCGCCTGCTGACCTGGCTCGGCATACCAGTTTGGTCTTTCCCAGCCGTTTTCGACGCCGAACACCGCACCCAAAGAAGCAAGCTTTTCGTGCAGCACTGAACGCCGCACACCGCGCGCAGTTATAAACTGCTTAAACGGATAATGCGTTTCGTATAACAGGCCAAGCGATTCAGTAGTGCGCTCTTGCAGATACGCCTGGGTTCCCTGAAACGGCAGATTGCGGCGAATATCAACATCCCACAAATCTCTCGGCGGATGACCTTTTTGAATCCATTCGGCAAGCATTTTGCCAGCCCCGCCAGCAGATTGAATACCAACCGAATTAAAACCAGCCGCAACAAAATAATTGCGGCACTCCGGTGCTTCACCAAGATGGTAACGATCATCTGGTGTAAATGACTCCGGCCCATTAAAGAAAACCTGCAAACCAGTTTCGGCCATCTTGGGTACGCGATGCATGGCCATCTCGAGATACGGCGCCAAATGATCAAAATCTTCAGGCAGCTCGTCGAAACAAAAATCATCCGGAATACCATTCATACCCCAGGGCTTGGCATCGGGCTCAAACATACCGACCAGCAATTTGCCGGTATCTTCTTTGAAATAGGAATAGGCATCAAAATCACGTAGTGTTGGTACACCGTGTTCTAATCCATCAATGGGTTCGGTGACAACATAAAAATGTTCAGCCGCATGCAAAGGCACGTTCACGCCTGCTTTTCTGCCAAATTCGCGCGCCCACATGCCAGCGCAATTGACCACGTATTCGCAATCCACATCGCCTTGTTCGGTGACAACGCCGGTGACGCTGCCATCAACCAACTTCATATCGAGAACTTTGATGCCCTCGAAAATTTGCGCTCCACCACGACGTGCACCGGTCGCCAGAGCCTGGGTTACATCAACCGGGCTGGTCATGCCGTCCATCGGTAAATGCACGGCACCGATCACATCATCAATATTGAGTAAGGGCCATAACTCTTTAGCTTGATCTGGTTCAATCACGTCACAAGGGAACCCGGCAACCTTGGCCATTGAGGCTCCGCGTTTTAGTTCAGCCA
>CAYVYS010000026.1:17931-41355 GCA_964455815.1 uncultured Gammaproteobacteria bacterium | reverse complement strand
TTGAATTTTTATGGCTTTAACAGTGCCACATATAGAGAATCTTTTAACTCCCGGTGCTCAAACGCTGGGGTATGAGATCGTGGCGGTTGAGCTAGCCGGTGGTGATTCGTCGATTGTGCGTGTTTACATCGACCAGGCCGATGGCGTTACGGTTGATGATTGTGCCAAAGCAAGCCATCAGTTTAGCGCCATCTTAGATGTCGAAGACCCAATTGCTTCGCGCTATACATTAGAGGTGTCATCGCCCGGCATTGATCGGCCGCTGGCCAAGCCGCAGCATTTTAAAGATGTGGTTGGCGAAGACGTAAAAATAAAAATGGCGGTGTTAGTAAATGGTCGCCGTCGATTCACTGGTACCTTAGTAGAAGCCGGTGATGAGTTCGCGGTAGTTGACGTTGACGGTGAGCAGAGCGAATTGTTTTATTCAGATATGGATCGTGCGCGTTTGGTGCCGGTTTACGATTTTAATTGATTGTTTTTTAGCAGACTCTTTGAGGCTTAGGTAATGGCAAGCGAAATTTTAATGATGGCTGATGTGCTCTCAACTGAAAAGGCAGTTGATAAGGGCATTATTTTTGAGGCTATTGAAGCAGCACTTGCAACGGCAACGCGCAAACGACACCGCGAAGATATCGAGGTGCATTGTGTGATCAATCGTGAAGACGGCTCCTATATTCCGTACCGCGTTTGGGAAGTTATTGAAGACGATGCCGAGCTGGAATTCCCGAGTAAACAGATTTGCGTGAGTGCTGCCAAAGAGCATGATGCTGGTCTGGAAGTCGGTGGTTTTGTTAAAGAAGAGCTAGAGGCGGTTCCGTTTGGTCGTATTGCGGCGCAAGCGGCTAAGCAAGTGATCATGCAAAAGGTGCGCGAAGCCGAGCGCAATAAAATTCGCGAGGAATACGAGCCACGCGTTGGCGAGATGATCTCTGGTGTTGTTAAGCGTCAGGAACGCGGTGACACCATTATTGATTTAGGTGGCACTGAAGCGATCTTGCCGCGACGCGCAACTATTCAGCGCGAAGGCTTACGAGCAGGTGATCGAATTCGAGCGATTTTGTCTGAAGTAAAACAGAATAATCGTGGTCCGCAACTTGTGCTTAACCGCGTACACCCTGATTTAGTGTTGTCGCTGTTTCGTACAGAGGTGCCAGAGGCCAGCGAAAACATTATTGAGATTATCGCCGCTGCACGTGACCCCGGTTTGCGCGCCAAAATAGCGGTTAAATCCAATGATCCCAAGGTCGACCCAGTCGGCGCTTGCGTAGGTATTCGAGGTTCGCGCGTGCAGAGCGTGTCTAATGAGATCAATGGTGAACGCGTTGACATCATCAAATGGTCTGAAGACCCGGCTCAGTTTGTGATCAATGCCCTTGCGCCGGCTGAAGTTGAATCGATCATGGTCGATGAAGACAAAGGCTCAATGGATGTTATCGTTGATGAATCGCAATTGTCACTTTCGATTGGCCGTGGTGGGCAAAACGTGCGCTTGGCGAGCGAGTTGACCGGTTGGGAAATCAACATCATGACCTACGAGCAAGCTAATCAAAAGCTTGAAGAAGAGTCATCGGATGTGCGTGCCATGTTTATGCAAAAGCTTGATATCGACGAAGACGTATCAACCATTTTGATTCAGGAAGGGTTTACCAGTCTGGAAGAAATTGCCTATGTGCCGCGTGATGAAATGCTTGAAATCGAAGAGTTCGATGAAGCTCTGATCGATGAACTACGTCAGCGTGCAGACGATGCCCTGGTTACCATGGCTATCCATAAAGAAGAGTTACTTAAGAATGCTGATCCAGCTGATGATCTTCTTGGTATGGACACCATGGATGAAACCACCGCTAAATTTTTAGCGATTAACGACATCAAGACGATGGAAGATTTAGCTGAAGCCGCAACTGATGAATTGATGGAAATAGAAGGTCTATCAATCACTGAAGAGCGCGCTCAAGAATTAATCATGATCGCTCGCCGACCATGGTTTGAAGAGATGGGGATTGACCCAGACGAAATCGACAGTGACGAAAGCGAGGCTGAGCAAACGGGTGAGTAATTTGGCTCCTTAAGTTAAGCACACACTCAAAAGCGAAAGAAACACATTATGTCAACCATAACGATTAAAGCATTTGCCGAACAAATCGGGATTGAACCAGAACGATTGGTCAAGCAGCTCAATGATGCCGGCGTGGCAGGTAAAACCGTCGACGATTCCTTACGTGATGAGGAGAAGCGACAGCTATTAGAATTTCTGCGCGGCGGCAAGCCAACTCAGCAGGCGCCAGTTAGCCGCGGCAAGATCACGCTCAAGAAGAAAACCACTTCTGAAATCCAGCAGACTACCAAAACTGGTATTGCGCGCACGGTACAAGTTCAAACTAAGAAGCGTCGTACTTTTGTTAAGCGTGAGGTTCTGGAGCAGCAAGAGGCAGAACGTCACGAAGCTGAAAAACTGCGCCATGAAGAAGCCGCTGCCAAAGCCGAGCTAGAGCGCATAGCGGCAGAAGAAGCAGCTCGTAAGGCTGAAGAAGAACAGCGCGCACAAGATGAAGCCGCTGAGGCAGCACGCCTGGAAGCCGAGGCTCAAGCCCAGGCTGAGGAAGCCGCGCAAGAACAAGCCAAAGCGGCTGAACAAGCTGAGCAGGCGGAACAAGAGCCTGAGCCGGCAAATACAGATCAAGCGGCTAAGGATGAAACTGAAGCAGCCGGAGCCAAAGCCGCAGAAGAAGCTGCCGCTCCGCCAGCCAAAGAAGAAACTGCTCCCGAGCCGGAAGCGCCGAAAGAACCCGAGCGTCAGCGCCGAGAAGTTGCGATGCCGTCGATTATTCGTAAAGCCGGCGAGCGTAAGCGTGTGTCTCCAATTGTGCGCCAAGCTGAACCCAAACCAGCAACACCAGCGCCAGCGGCTGATAATAAAGCTGGCCGCGCCAAGCCTAAGAAAAAGCCGTTTACAGGCCGTGCAGAATTGCATGTCGCCGGTGGTCGTAGAAAGCGTAAAGAAAAACGACGCCCGAGTAATATTAAATCCAGTGTCTCTGAGCAACATGCTTTTGAGAGACCGGTTGCGCCAGTTGTGCGTGATGTGCAGATTGGTGAGACGATTAGCGTCACTGATTTGGCTGCGCAAATGTCGATTAAAGCCGCCGAAGTGGTCAAAGAGTTGTTCAAAATGGGCACCATGGTGACCATTAATCACACGCTCGATCAAGACACCGCGATGCTGGTTGTCGAGGAGATGGGGCATAATGCAGTGGCGGCTAAAGCCGATGACCCTGAAGCTTTTATTCAAGAGTCACAAGAGGTTGAAGAAGATCAATCGAATTGGGAAGCTCGATGCCCAGTGGTGACCGTCATGGGGCATGTTGACCACGGTAAAACCTCCTTGCTTGATTACATTCGTAAAACCAAAGTTACCGATGGTGAAGCAGGCGGCATTACGCAGCATATTGGCGCCTACCAAGTTGATACCGCAGCTGGTGAAGTCACCTTCCTGGATACTCCAGGCCATGAAGCCTTTAGTGCGATGCGCGCGCGCGGTGCGCAAGCGACCGACTTAATCATTTTGGTTGTCGCTGCGGATGACGGTGTTAAGCCGCAAACCATTGAAGCAATTAAGCACGCCAAAGCCGCATCGGTGCCGATTGTGGTAGCGATAAACAAAATGGATAAAGAGGCGGCTGACCCAGAACGCGTTAAACAAGAACTCTCTACCGAAGAAGTGATTCCGGAAGATTGGGGCGGTGACGTGATTATGATTCCGGTTTCAGCGCATACTGGTGATGGCGTTGAAGATTTACTTGAATCCGTAGCTATCCAATCTGAGTTGTTAGAGTTAAAAGCACGCCCAACTGGCAAAGCAACAGGCCGTGTTGTTGAAGCTCGGCTTGATAAAGGTCGCGGTGCAGTTTGTACTATTCTTGTTCAGCATGGTGAGCTTAAATACGGTGACATCGTCTTAATTGGTCGTGAAACCGGTCGTGTTCGCGCCATGACGGATGATGCTGGTAAAGCGATCAAAGTTGCTGGGCCATCGACGCCAGTAGAAATTCAAGGCATGAGTGGTGTGCCAGCGGCAGGTGACGAAGTATTAGTCGTGGCAGATGAGCGCAAAGCGCGCGAAGCGGCGGAATTCCGTCAGCAAAAAGACCGAGAATCGCGTTTGGCGCGTCAGCAAGCCGCCAAGCTTGAGAACATGTTCTCGCAAATGAGCGATGGTGAAACCAAAACCGTTAATGTGTTAATTAAAGGCGATGTGCAAGGCTCGATTGAAGCCTTAGGTGAATCGCTGGCAAAGTTATCGACTGATGACGTAAAGGTTAGTGTCGTACATGGCATGGTAGGCGCGATCAATGAATCAGACGTTAATCTGGCTATGGCCTCGTCAGCTGTGGTCATTGGCTTTAATGTTCGCGCTGATGCGCAGGCACGCAAACTTGCCGAGCAAGAAGACGTGCAAATTCGCTACTACAGCATTATTTATGAAGTCATCGACGATGTTAAAGCGGCAATGGAAGGCATGCTCGAGCCAGAAATTCGTGAGGATTTTATTGGCTATGTTGAAGTTCGCGAAGTCTTTAAGGCTCCTAAAATTGGCACCATTGCCGGTTGTTATGTGACTGAAGGCGTGGTTAGAAGAAACGCGAATGTGCGAGTCTTGCGTGACAGTGTGGTTATTTTTGAAGGCAATATTGATTCTCTGCGTCGCTTCAAAGATGACGTTAGCGAAGTCAAAAATGGCACGGAATGTGGTATCGGGGTGGTTAATTACAACGATATCAAAGTAGGCGACCAGCTTGAGATCTTCGAGAAAGTCGAAGTCAAAGTTACGCTTTAAGCAATGCCGAGAGAGTTCGCACGTAGTGCGCGGGTAGCGCAGACTATATCGAGGCACTTGTCCTCGATTCTGCGCAATCGCGTTAAGGATCCGCGCGTGAATCAGCTGACCATCACGGATGTTGAACTCACCAGTGACCTGCGTCAGGCCAAAATATTTGTCACCAGCATGATGGATAGCGAAATTGATATCGAAGGCACTATGGAAGCGCTTGAGCGCGCGACGGGGTTTCTACGTCGTCAGTTGGCCAGTGAAATTGATATGCGTCACTGTCCAAGCTTGGTGTTTGTTTACGATAACTCGATTTCAGAGGGCGCCAGAATGTCGGCCCTGATTGATCAGGCGTTAAACAAGAACTGATTAACACCTTTCCTGCCAAAGCTTGCTGATATGAAGCTGATCTATATTTTAGGATTAGAGCATAGCGGCACCACTCTGATAGATCATCTTCTCAGCGGCGCTGAAGGAGTAGTTGGGCTTGGAGAAGTCGCGAATTATTTCTCTGTTGAGCACATGCGCCAGTATCATTCTCGCTGGGGCGAATTCCCTGAGGCCTATCAATGTTCTTGTGACTCAGCTCAAGAAGATTGTCCGCTATGGAGTGAACTAAGCCAATATTCAGGTAACGGTGTAGAACAACACGCGCCAATTTCAGAAAAGTATTCAGCATTAAGCGATGTAATTGTTTCGCAATTTGGTGATCAAACGATCATGGTCGATTCGTCCAAGTCGATTCGTGGTTTTCAAAATTGGCTTTCGTGTTTGCCAGAACTTTCTCTGGATAAAAAGGATATCCACCTGATTTTAGCCATCAAAGATGCGCGTTCATTTGTCGCTTCTATGATTAGAAAAAATTCTGGCAAGCAATCACTGAAAACACTCATTCAGCATTTCAATTATTGGCTTGGCGCGAATCAACATTTAGCTGCGTTTGCGAATGACTCGGGTTATGAATTTCGTGTTTCGCTTTATGAGCAGTTTTGCCATCAAACCGATGCCACATTGTTGGCATTAGCTAATGATTTTATCGATCAAGAAAAGCTTAGTCTGAAACTGAATCATCGCAACTCGCATATATTGATTGGCAACAAATCATTTATTTTGCGGAATCGTCAGGTAATAAAATATGATGATTCATGGCAATCTTACCGTTTACTCAAATCCGTTTACGCTTTGCACTGGCGAGTAAAACAATTTAATGAGCAAAACTACGCTCAAGTTGATTTTTCGATAAATCAGATATGACTCGATCAAGTAAAACCAAGCTAGCGTTGCATGGTGTGGTGCTGTTAAATAAACCGTCAGGCATGACATCCAATGCTGCGATGAAGAAATTGCGTTGGCGTTTCAATGCTAAAAAGGCTGGGCATACAGGTAGCCTCGATCCAATGGCAACCGGCTTATTGCCGATCTGCTTTGGTCAGGCGACCAAGGTGTGTGAGTATCTTTTGCATTCTTCAAAGCGCTATCGTGCACGCGTCAAGCTCGGTGAATCTACCGATACCTATGATGCCGAAGGTGAGATTATTGAACGTTCGGATGTCGATGTATCTGATCAACAGCTTGCTGATGCACTGGAGAGATTCAAAGGAGAAATCATGCAGGTGCCACCGATGTATAGCGCCCTTAAACGTCAAGGTCAGCCGCTGTATAAATTAGCTCGTCGTGGCGAGAGGGTTGACCGACCAGCTCGCAAAATGCAGGTTCTCGGGCTTTCGTTCACTCGTCAACGCGAGACAGAGATCGATATCGATTTGCATTGCTCAAGTGGTTTTTATGTGCGTTCATTAGCGCATGATCTTGGTGAGGCTCTAGGTTGTGGAGCTCACTTAACTCGGTTGCAACGTACTGGCATTAAAGACATTGAAGTCGAGCAAAGCATCAGTTTAGATCAATTGCTTGAGTCAGAGTTTGCGGATGTTGTCTTACCGATTGAGACTCTTATTGCTGACATGCCCAAATTAAACATCAGTGATGAGCAAGCCAAACGACTTGGGCAAGGACAAAGCGTTCATCTTGACTATGTACCTGAAGAGCAGGGGCTTTTACGAATTTATCGGCCAGACAATGTGTTGTTTGCGATTGGGAGTGTGCAGGCTAATCGGCAAATCAGAACAGATAAAATTTTCATGTTGGATTAAAAAAAGGGCTACCAAAAGTTGGTAGCCCCGTTTGTAAATCAAACAGTTTTATTTTTATTGGATAGAGAAGAAGCTAAAAGTTCACCCCAACATCAATGCCCCAGGTGAGCGGGTCAGCGGCGTATTGAGTAAACGAGGCGCCAGTTGATGCTCGTGAGAACTCTTCATCGCCGAGATTTTTGCCCCAAATGGCAACTCGCCAGTTGTTGTTGGATTCGTAAATCAAGCGCGCATCAACTAAGGTGCCAGGATCAGTTAGCGCATGCGGAGGGCCGTTTGCCACTAGGCTAAATGACTCATCTTCAAACGAGAAATCTAAACCAAAGGTCAATGTGCCACTCGCCAAAGGCTGAGCATAAGCGACTCCGAGCGTACCTTTGAAACTTGGTGCGTTTTTGAGCTCTAAACCTAATGCGCATTGAATGGAAACTTCGCCATTGCACGCTGGCGTAGCGCCATTATTAGTTAAGCCACCGGCCTGCTGTAGTGATAACTCGGTATATTCAGCGCTAATAGTGCCTAGTGTAGCGGTAAACGTCAGGTTTTCGCTGGCGCGAAAAATGCTCTCAAATTCAAAGCCATCGATTTCGGCTTCATTGGTATTAAAGCGAGTAAAGCCTATATCTGGAACCGTTGCACCAATTTGTAAGTCCTCATACACATTGAAGAAATATGTGCCGTTCAATCGCAGTCGATCGTTAAAGAAATCAGCTCTAAAGCCAAGCTCGAATGAGTCCAGCGTTTCCTCGTCTACAGGTAGGAAGCATGCTACTGGAGAAAAACAATCCGGTGACCAGCCACCACTCTTAAAACCGGTTGAGATAGTGGCATAGCCCATTAAGTTGTCATTGAATTGATTATTCAAGCCGATCTTAAATGTTGTATTACTGAAGTCGACCGTTTCGACACGGGTCAATGGCCCTCCTGGAACAAAGCCAGCGGCATCGAGGTCTTTTGTCTCATCAGTAAATCGAATGCCGGTAGTTAGGTTTAAGGAATCTGTAAGCTGATAATTACTTTCAAAGAATGCTGCGATGGCCTCGGTTTCAACGTTGATGCTAAATGGGAAAATAAATACTGAATCGAGCTGGACGTCCTCAGTGAAAAAGTAGGCACCCGCAACAAAATTAAATGGACCATCATAGTTAGAACTGATGGTGTACTCCTGGCTAAACTGGTCTTGGTCGGTTTGCTGAGTAAATGGGAAGCCAATGCGAGTTGACAGGTCGTCTTCTAATTCACGATAGCCTGTCAAAGAATTGACGGTAAATCCAGCCAACTCGCCAGTAACTTGTAAGCTGACACCACTGGACTCGACCTCACTGCGATAATCGGAGAAACATCCAATAGGTAAAAAGGCAGCCGGCACAAAAGAAGAGCAAACTGTATCGCCGATAGGCTCAATGGTAAAAACGTTGTTATCACCGTCGTTTCCGGCCGCAGCACTATCGGGAACTGGGTCTGAATCATCTTGGGTGCTATCGACGATTAGTTTGGCGGACCAAGCATCATTAAAACTGTGTGCCAGTGCAACTCGGAATGCAGTAGTGTCGATTTCACCCACATTAGTTCCGGCTAAATTCGCAAAGTCACCGTTTGGGTTTAGAGTGTGAAATCCGTCACGCGTTTTGTTGATAATCGAAGCGCGCAAGGCGGTGTTTTCTCCCAGAATCACGTTTGCTGATGCTTTCACATCGAAGCGGCCATCGCTGCCAGCTGTTCCGCCCAGAAAATAGGTGTTTTCTTCAGTACTTGGCTCTTTAGAGATTAAACGAATCGCGCCGCCGTTTGAGTTTCGGCCGTATAGCGTACCTTGTGGGCCACGCAACACTTCCAGGCGCTCTAGGTCGACTAAATCAAATAGGGCTCCTACTTGCCGACCGATATAAATCCCATCTACATAGATACCGATTGCCGGTTCAGCAGTAGCGCGTGATTCATCTTCGCCAACTCCGCGCAAGAAAATACGTGCACCACTAGCGGTCCCCGTGTTGGTTGCTAGACTGATATTCGGCACCGCATATTGAAGGTCCAAAATGTCGCCTATTTGTTTGTCTTCCAGATCAGCAAAGCTCAAGGCAGTGATCGCTGCTGGTACCTCTTGTAAACTCGCTTCGCGACGTTGGCTAGTTACGACTATTTCTTCGAGTTCGAGCGTAACAGTTTGTTCGCTTTGTTGTGCGATGGTGGCCGAGGGAGCCGCCATGAGTGCTAAACACAATAGCGAAGCATGAAATTGTTTTTGTTGGGTTGGCATTATGTTCTCTCCATCCGTTTTTCTTGTAGATTATTGGTTAGGCGCTTGGCTTTACAATTATAATAAAGATATATTGTAATATCAATATATCAAATTCATGTAAAAACGAGGGGTAAGGCTGTTTTTAACTGCTGAGAGGTTTTATTGAATACCAAAAAAATGTGCAAAATAAGGATGATTTTCTGAGTTAAATCCTTACAATACGCCTTGTCTCAAGGTCTACCCTTTGAGAAAGCTTGTTTCCACCCTTCAGGGAATGGGCTTTAATTTTAAATTGAAGAGGATTAAAAAATGGCATTAACCGCCCAAGATAAAGCGGCTATCGTCAAAGAGTATCAACTCAGCGATAGCGACACGGGTTCGCCGGAAGTGCAAATTGCACTGCAAACCGCGCGAATCAAAGATCTTTCTCCGCACTTTAAAGAGCACATCCACGACCATCATTCGCGTCAAGGTTTGTTGCGTTTAGTCAATAGTCGCCGCAAATTGCTCGATTACTTGAAAAACAAAGACGTTGAAAGATACCGTACTCTTATCAAGCAACTCGGCTTGCGTAAGTAGTCAAAATCCGTGGAGGCCTTATCTAATTGATAAGGCCTTCGCAATTTTAGGGATGATGTTTAACTAAAAATTCAATTGCACTTTTTTCTCCTTGCATTATTTAGGGAGAATTTTTGCTACTGGATTTTTAATGCTTGAAAGCTGATCCCAATTTTGTAGGTTGCTATGCGCAATGGGGCGCATCGCATAAATGATATTTTTATAGGTAAAAAAAGTATGTCAAAGGTAACGAAAACCTTTCAATTCGGTGAATACGAATTCAAACTAGAAACCGGCGAAATAGCTCGCCAGGCCGACTCGGCCATTATTGCCTCATGCGGCGATACCCAACTTATGGTTACTGTAGTCAATAAGATTTCAGGTGAACCAAGAGACTTTATGCCCCTGACGATCGACGTTGAAGAACGCACTTATGCGGCAGGGAAAATTCCAGGAGGCTTTTTCCGTCGTGAAGGTCGTCCTTCAGAGAAGGCGATCTTAACGTGCCGGCTCGTTGATCGGCCGTTACGTCCATTGTTTCCAAAAGGCTTTGGATATGACGTTCAGGTTGTTATCACCGTAGTATCGATTGATCCAAATATTGATACTGAAGTTATTGCCCTGGTCGGTGCATCAGCGGCGCTTGCTACATCCGGTATTCCCTTTAATGGCCCGGTTGGCGCTGCTCGTGTTGGATACAAAAACGGCGAATATGTTTTAAACCCAACCATGACACAGCTTGAAGAATCTGATCTTGATCTAGTGGTTGCTGGCACGGAAGACGCGGTGCTTATGGTCGAATCAGAGGCCAAAGTGCTTTCTGAGGAGGTGATGCTAGGTGCTGTGATGTTTGGCCACCAAGAATCACAAAAAGCCATTGCGGCGATCAAAGAGTTAGCCGCAGAAGTTGCTAAACCAATGAAAGATTGGACGCCAGCTGAGCAAGATAACTCCGTTAATAGTCAGGTTGCCGATATCGCGCGCATCACATTAGAAGATGCATTCTCTACTGCCAGTAAAGTAGATCGTGTTGCAAAAATCTCTGATGCTCACAACAAGGTGTTAGAGGCCTTAGTCAAAGAAGATTCCAGCAATGCTGAAATAGATGCAGTGAATGGCGCGTTCAAAGACCTGGAAAAAGACATTGTTCGTGGCCGTATTATTGCCGGTCAACCGCGTATCGATGGTCGCGACACGACTACCGTTCGCCCTATCAACGTTCGCACTGGAATTTGGGCGCGAACCCATGGCTCAGCTTTGTTTACGCGCGGTGAAACTCAAGCTGCGGTAGTAGCTACCCTGGGTACCGAGCGCGATGCACAACGAATAGATGCACTTGAAGGCGATATTACTGATCGCTTTATGTTGCACTACAACTTCCCACCGTATTCGGTTGGTGAGACCGGCCGTGTAGGCTCGCCTAAGCGACGTGAAATTGGTCATGGCCGTTTAGCGCGGCGCGGTGTTCAGGCAGTGCTACCAACAGCGGAAGAATTCCCCTATGTGATTCGAGTGGTGTCTGAAATCACCGAATCCAATGGTTCAAGTTCAATGGCATCAGTTTGCGGTTCGTCGCTTGCCATGATGGATGCTGGTGTGCCGATTAAGGCACCTGTCGCTGGTATTGCGATGGGTCTGATTAAAGAAGGTGAAAATTTCGCTGTTCTTACTGACATCTTAGGCGATGAAGATCATCTTGGTGATATGGACTTCAAGGTGGCTGGTACCCCAGATGGTATTACCGCTTTGCAAATGGATATTAAGATCGACGGTATTACTGAAGAAATTATGACTCAGGCCTTGGCGCAAGCCAAAGATGCACGTGTGCATATTCTTGGCGAAATGGCTAAAGTGATTGATAAGCCGCGTGAAGAAATGTCTGAGCATGCACCACGCATTATTACTTTTAAGATTCACCCGGATAAGATTCGCGATGTCATCGGCAAAGGTGGTGCGGTAATTCGTGCGCTTTGCGAAGAGACTGGTGCGACCATTGATATCGAAGACGACGGAACGATAAACGTCGCGTCTGTTGATGGGGCGGCCGGTGCTGAGGCACGTCGTCGAATCGAAGAGATTACTGCTGATATTGAAGTCGATCGTATCTACACCGGTAAGGTTGTTAAGATCATGGAGTTTGGTGCTTTCGTTAACGTGCTACCGGGCAAAGACGGTTTGGTACACATTTCGCAAATCTCAAATGAGAGAGTCGAAAATGTGTCGGATCATCTTTCTGAAGGCGACGAAGTCACCGTGAAAGTGTTGGAAGTCGACAAACAAGGCCGAGTGCGCTTGTCGATGAAAGCAGTTGATAACGACTAAGTTCAGTCGCTTTCAATCGAATTAGAAAAAGGCTCATCGTTGATGAGCCTTTTTTTATCTGAATGTACTAGACAGTGATCCAGACATCATCGCAAAATAGTCGTGTTTGATCTAAGAGATGACACTCGTGACGCAACCTCCAGACGTTTTAGCTAATTACATGCAAATGTGGAACGCTAGTGATGAGGAACAACGACTGCAGTTCTTAGAGAGTTGTATTGCCGACGACTGTCTCTGGGCTGATCCTCAACACCATCATGTTGGTAAAGCAGCTCTGGCGGAGAACGTAAAGAGCTTTCGCGCAAAGTATCCGCAAAGTTCTTTGGGTCTAGCGAGTAATATTGATCATCATAATCAACGCTATCGTTACTATTGGCGGATCGATATTGGTGATACTCTATTAACCAAGGGTTTCGATGTGGTAACTCTTAATTCTGAAGGCCTGATCGAACGTGTCGACGGTTTCTTCGGTGAGTTAAAATTACAGGATTAATACGGTCTAGCACATCGTAAAACTTATGCCATAAGAATGAAGAAAGGCGATGACAGAATTTCAAAATAACCCGGCGGATATTATTGGCCGCATTATGGAAACCGCACGCGCGGCATTACCTGATTCCTTGACTAAAGATGTTCGCGACAATGTGCGAGCAGCGATTCAGGAAGTTATTAGCGACCTCGATGTGGTAACCCGTGAAGAGCTCGATACGCAAAAAGCGATTTTGGCTAAAACGCGTGCCAAGGTTGATGAAATGGAAGTGATTATCGCTGAGCTTGAAAAAAAGCTAGATCTATAAACGCCAATGACCGATCTGCCTTGGGGGCATGCCTCACCTTTTGTGATCGAAGTTAGGGTTGCAAATAGCGATATCGATAGCTATGGGCACGTTAACAATGCAGTCTATATGCGATGGCTCGATGACTGCGCACGCCAGCACTCCAAAGCAGTCGGCATTGATTGTGATGATGCCCAACAATTTGGCTATGGTATGGCGGTTCGACATAGCGATGTCACGTTTTTAGGTGCAGCCTATGCAGGGGAAACCCTACTGGTGGGGAATTGGATTGGTGTGAGTGATGGCCGTTTGCGTATTAGTCGAGAATTTGAAATTTTTCGCCAGCAAGACGGTGCGAAATTATTAAAGGCGACCTTGACCTATGTTTGCATTGATATTGCGACAGGCAAACCCAGTCGGTTACCAGCACAATTCAAGCAAAGCTATCAGCCCATCTAGCCCTCATTACTATCACTGTTTATGTGGTCTGTATTTACTGTCTTTTTACGTTTAGGTCTTACCTCTTTCGGTGGGCCAATAGCGCATCTGGGCTTTTTCCGTCAGGAGTTTGTTGAGCGCAGGCGTTGGATGTCTGATAGGACGTATGCAGATTTAGTCGCGCTTTGCCAGTTCTTGCCTGGCCCTGCGAGCAGTCAGGTGGGAATGGCAGTTGGTTTCTATCAAGCGAGTTATAAAGGAGCACTGGCTGCCTGGCTGGGGTTTACCTTACCGTCTGCCATGTTAATGATTCTCTTTGCACTTGGTTTGAGTAACTACCCGCAAATATTGACAGCTGAAGTCTTGCAAGGTTTGAAGTTGGTTGCTTTAGCTGTGGTCGCTCAAGCCATCTGGTCAATGGCTATAAGCTTATGTAATACCGCAACTAAGTTGGCTCTAATGAGCGGTGCAGCTTTGCTCTTGATCATCAGCCCTGGCGTGCTAATGCAATTGTTGGTGATTATATTGGGTGGCGTGATTGGCGTTGGATTGTTTCGAAATCAGGCCGGCTCACCTGAAGAGCAATCAAGCGCAAGTCATGGTAGCTTGTTAGCCATCGTGCTACTCGCCATTTTCTTGGTATTGCTTTTGGTATTGCCATTGTTGGCAAAATATTCAAGCTCCTCTTTCATCGGCTTATTCGATGTTTTTTATCGGGTCGGCTCCTTAGTGTTTGGCGGCGGCCACGTGGTCTTGCCATTACTTCAAGCTGAATTAGTTCCGTCAGAAATAGTGGCCACTGATCAGTTTTTAGCTGGCTATGGCGCGGCACAAGCTGTGCCTGGGCCATTGTTTAGCTTTGCCGCGTTTTTAGGTGCGATTGCATCAAACGTGAATAATTCTCTGCTCGGTGGTGTTGTTTGTTTGGTGGCTATTTTTCTACCCTCCTTTTTATTGGTGTTTGGAGTATTGCCATTTTGGGATCGAGTTCGTAGATTCGGCAAAGTACAAGCTGCGCTGATCGGGGTTAATGCCGCGGTAGTAGGAATTCTTATTGCTGCTTTTTATCAACCAATATGGCTGAGCACCATTCATGTGCCATTGGATTTCGGTCTGGCATTGCTGGCCTTTGTGGCGCTGCAATTTTTTAAACTGCCACCTTGGTTGGTCGTACTTGGTGGTGGTTTTGGTGGTTTGCTTGTTGGTTTTTTCTGAACGTCTGTTTTAACTAGGGTTCGTTTAGATAGGGCGGGAGTAATAAAATGCTCCCGCCCAATTAAGTGCTTAAGATCAGCGTTGGCTAATTAATTTGTACCGACCCTAAAATACTCCAGCCACCAATGAGTCGATTGTCATTTGACCACTGACCTTGGATAACGTCGATCTGATTAGCAAACTCGATGTAGGTAAAGCGTGGCTCTAGTTTCCATCGCTGGTTCTTGCTTTGATCGGCATCCGGTTGGATTATTCTAAACGCCACTTGGTAATTACCGCTGGCTAAATTTCCGGTGCTTAAATTTGATTCCGCTGTAAATTGATCTCTAGGATTTTGGGATCGTAAATCAATACTCCCATCACTTTGAGTCGCGACGATTTGATTGTTTGCATCGAGCAAGGCGAATTGAAGCTGCCATTGATAGTAAAACGGTGCAATACCAGTATTTTCCAAATTAACTTTAACCGCGATGTTATCGCTGCGATCAATCTGTTCAGCAAAGCGCGCGCTGTTGATTTGATATTGGTAGCCAAAACGCTTATGCAAGCTCAAGTGAGATTGCAGATTTGCACCACTTACCGAACCTGGTTTCATGGTCGAATAGCGACCTCGTTCTATGATTTGCCGACCTTGTGCGGTTTGATAGAGCGCATTGTAGTCTCCAGAACTCAGGCCTGGCGGAACCTCCCCGCCGATAGGGCCATCCAACCAGCGACGACCTTCTTCAACAGCCTCATCAAATTCAGCACTATGACCATTATTCGGTCTAAAGAAATCATTATGAAAGCCAATGTCATTGGTATCGCGCAAGATAGAGCGATACGGATATCGTGCCATCAACTTCTTATTGGGAAACGCTGCGCGATAGGCGTTCAGGATGCGGCGTTCACTATCGGTACTAATTTGATAGGAGCTTCCGTTAATGTTTGATCCAAAGGTATGCCACTCGCCCCAGTATCCCAAGATGCCAACTTGAATAGCATAAATTCTAGGGTCATCGTTATACATTGAGCCAAGCGCGGCTATGGCTTCTTCGGCTTGCGCTAAATATTTAGGGTCATTGTAATCGGTAACGTATTTGCCATTACTTCCGCGCAGACGATTTACACCAACCTGTTTATAAATCCAATCAGGGCAACCGCGCGCCGAGGTAGCATTACCATCGTTACCGTCCCAATCACAATAGAGCCTAAGAATTAAGTGTCGATCACGGCTACCGCTGCGATTAATAATGTTTTCAACAGCACCTTTACTAAATTCATTGTTGTTTGGTTCAAAATCCTTCCAATCGATGTATTGAAAGCCAACGGTAGCCTCTTGGCGATCGTCTGACCATCCTGAATTCCAACCTTTCATAGGGTTTTTATCAGCCCCGACTGTTTTAGGATAAATATGCTCGACACCATCGTCGTCGGCTATTACCTCGCCAACGCGAAACGTACGCATTGCTTCGCGCGTAACATTGTCGCTATCTTTTGCAACGAGCTTTAGAGTGTAATTCCCTGCGCCAAGGCTGCTTAGTTCAGGGTAGTTCTCTGCGCTCCAGCTAAAGGGTGGTTGAGTATCAGTGTTGATTAAATCATTGTTCAGCGACAAGCTCACGCTTTGAAGATTGCCATCGATGTCACTGGCGTTGGCAGTAATGACGATATCTGAACCCGCTGGTATAGTCGCACCATTGTTTGGGCTTGGCGAGGCAAAGCTGACGGTAGGCGGTGAATTAACCGGGCCTGAGCTTCCAATAGTAAAGCGGCTGGTGATTTGCCTGACCGCACCATTGGAACCTCTTATATCTGCGCGCAACACATATTGGCCTGCGGATAGATTGGCTAACTGACCATCACGATTAGAACTCCACTGATAAGGAGAGGCATTCTCTTGTCGCACAAGTTGATCGTTGATATACAAACGGATATTGCTGGTATTGTTGCCATCGGCGGCAACTTCAACATAGACCGTTTCACCTACAGCCAATGTGCCGTTGTTGGCAGGAGTCGGTGCAATGAATGCGCCATCTGGAGCAGGCGTAGGCGGCTCTTCCTTAGATAAGAGTAAGTGGGTAATCACTGTGGTGATTGCACCGAAGTTATCCTCTACCTGCGCTTTAAACTCATGGCGACCTGCGCTTAAAGTGCTTAATGCAGCTTCGGATTCAGATGGCCATTCATAGGGTACGGTATTTTTTTCACTAACTAAGGTTTCATCTACAAAAAGGCTGGCATTCGAGATTGAGCCATCCTGATCACTGGCATTAATCTTTATCACAAAAGGCTGATCTGCATCGATGGTACTGCCATCTTGAGGTGTAGGCGGCACAAAGGAAACGTTTGGTGCTTGATTACTGGTATTGGTTACGACCTTTAAATCATGGATCGACCACCAATAAAAGCTATCACTGCCGGTTTGGGTTATTTGTATAAATTGTGCTTGTTGCGAATCGAATTCGACCACCGTGGTTCCACTCGGCGAACCTTCGCCACTTGCAACAATTGGTCCGTAGTTTTCATCATCGTTAGATAGCCTAACTTCATAGCTTCTGGGATAGTCAAATTCACTGACATTTCCTGAGCTTGTCACCATTTCCAATCTTTCGAGAGATTGCTGGCTTAGTAGATTAATCGTAAAGGTTTGGCCAGCTTGCTGGCGGGTGCCAGATGTCCAGCGAGACTCGACAGAATCATCAATCGTTTGATTGGCTTGGTTTGGGTTTAAGTTCGCTGTTACTTCAATCGCCTGCGAATTCGAGGTGGTGAATAGCAGCGAGCCAGTGATTAAGGAAAAATAGAATAGGCTATATAAAAAACGCCTGAATAATGTTTGGGGCAGGGGTGTCATGATAATGATTTCTCAGTGTTCTTAAGGTTTATCTTTATTAGTCACATAATTTTTCGATGGTCATAACAATTGAAAATAGAATGCGTTTTGATGCTTAGAGTTGATCTAAGCGTCGCCGAGTTTAGGTTGCAAGGAAGGATGAGAAATCAAGATGGCGAGACCTTAATTTTAGGATTTTTTGTATTTGGTTAACTTTATGGAAACCGGTTACGTTTTTTTCATGTATTAGCTTTGATCACACACAGCTAAGTTATTCAAATTGTTAGAAAGTGAGTTTTAAGAGGGTGTACTTTTTGTCACTGAAGATAACTAAAACACGAAAATTTCCTTTTGATTACAGTAGTTTAACGGGCTACTTTGCAAGTTGTTTGCTTAAAATGATTACACAGAGTGCACTTTATTGTCGGTTCGCTTAATGAATCTGACAACCAAGTGAACGCTCTGTCTACTAGCAAGACAACTGAAAAAAATGACGTGAAAAAATGTCATATCTTAGTCATCTTGTTTTGCAATGTAATGAAGAGATTAGCGCAACTTAGGCGGCTAATTACTCATCTAATGCATACGCGAGGTTCTATTACCATTGGGCAGTTCAAGTTGGCTTACCCACCGACGATTGGTTTAGTCCTCAAACTAAAACCTTACTCCCTAAAAAACCGGAAACAAAAATGATACACACCCCTGCATCCGAGAATTCGGATTATTATTTTTGGCGATCTGCGAAGCGTTTTTATGCTCTACTCGCCATATTATTCCTAACTCATCAATCCGCCGCTTTTGCGCAAAGCCAAGAGCTTGATCGTCAGAGCTGGACACTCTCAGCATCAACAGGCCGCGCCACGCAAAATGCCGTAGACGACGATATCTTCAGTCGTTGGACAACATTCACCGAGCAGCAACCCGGGCAAAGCTTTACTGTCGATCTCTCTGAGTTAGTGGCTTTAGACACTTTAACTATGGTGACGCGATCGCCCTCACAAAGTGAGCTCGATTTCCCTCGAGGTTATGAAGTGACGCTATCTGCAGACGGGCAAAATTTTGGCCCAGTAGTTGCCAGTGGCACTGGATCAACTTCAGGCACAACTGAAATATCATTCGGTGCTCAGCAAGCGCAGTTCATAAAGATTACGCAAACTGGCAGCGACAGCTTTTACTGGTGGTCGATCCACGATTTGCGTATCAGCGGGACACCGGTCGATCCAACTGATCCTGTCAATCAAGCTCCACAGCTATCATTTGTTGCTCCAACACCAGCGAATAATTCGAGTGTTGATGTTGATGCCGTGCTTGCTATTGAAGTCGATGCCACCGACAGTGATGGAGAAGTTGAATCAGTTAGCTTGTTTGTTGATGACCAACTCGTTGGTGAACGTGAGGCATCGCCCTATGCTTGGAGTTCAGATACTGAAGCTGCGTTGAGTGATCTTACGCCTGGGCGGCACGAGTTTAAAGCTGAGGCTCGCGATAATCTGGGTGCCATCACCAGTATTATTTTGGAGCTACTACTAACCGACGACAACGATCCTGGTGATGACCCAACCGACCCGCCTGGCAACGTAGCACCGACGGGCATATTTATCCCTCCGACACCTGCAAACGGTGCTGAGTTGACAAGCGATGAAGTGATCTTCGTACAGGTACAAGCATCTGATAGTGATGGTTCGATCAGCAATGTTCGTCTGCATATTGATGGCCAATTTGTTCGCCAGGAAAACGTAGATCCTTATGAATGGAATTCTAATCGCGATAGAGCGTTAGCGAATCTAGCGGTTGGTGAACATATTCTGCGTGCCGACATTGCAGATAACGATGGATCCACCAGACAGGTTTCGACCAGTATTACGATTGTGGCTGGTGATCCTGATGACGAAGAGCCAAATAGCGCTCCAAGCGTGCAATTCATTTCACCAACACCTGGTATCGGCACTCCGCTACCAAGCGAAGGCGATGACATTAACGTGGCCGCAAATGCCAGCGACACCGACGACAATCTTGAGACCGTCAGTTTGTTCTTAAACGACAATCTGGTAGCGTCTTTGACGCAGGCTCCATTTGAATGGAGTGCAGCTTCGTTTTCACAATTAAGTGGCCTTGGGGTTGGCAGTTACACATTGCGTGTTGTAGCTGAAGACGAGGACGGGGCGACTAATCAACAGAGTCGATCTTTCACGATTAGTGATGACGATGATGATGATCCAGATCTTGCCTCGTGTACGGTTTCTGGTGATCTTCAGCAATGGCATCGAGTCGAGCTTGTTTGTGACGGGCCATTCGGTGATGAATCCAATGAAGCAACGTTTACCAATAATCGCTTTAATGTGACCTTTAGTAATGGTTCTGAGTCATTGGTGGTGCCTGGTCACTTTGCCGCCGATGGTAATGCGGGCAATACCTCAGCTAGTTCTGGTAATAAATGGCGAGCCTATTTCTCTCCACCGACAACCGGTAATTGGAACTATCAAGTGTCATTTAGAACCGGCAACAATATCGCTGTTTCGCTTAACCCCAATGCAGGTACTCCGACAGGTGCTCTGAATGGTGTATCGGGAAGTTTTGACATTACCGGCAGTGGCGCAGTTACTCGTGATATGCGAACTCGTGGTCTATTAGAGCACCGTTCTGGCGAAACGCGCCTACGATTTGCCGGTACCGGCGATGTGTTTGTGCAAGGCGGAGTCGATAGCCCCGAAAACTTATTTGGTTATGACGAAATCGACAATACCATAAAGTTCAATAATCGAGGTTCCTGCAAAGGTATTTTGCATAGCTTTGACCCACATGAACAAGATTGGAACCCAGGTGATCCAGTTTGGGGTAATGGCCGTGGCCGTAGTCTGATCGGTTTAATTAACTATATTGCTGACACAGGTGCAAATAGTTTTTACATCATGATGAATACGGTTAATGGTGACGGTTGCGACGCTCATCCCTGGACGGAGTACAACTCTAGCGGAGATGTAAAAAGCTTTGACGTAAGTAAGTTAGATCAGTGGGAGGTCGCGCTAAGCCACATGACCTCTAAAGGTTTATTGATTCACGCGATGACTCAGGAAACCGAAAACGATGGCTTACTAAACAACCGCAACCTTGGTTTGGAGCGGCAGTTGTACTATCGCGAGTTGATTTCACGATTTGGCCACCACCCGGCCTTGTTGTGGAATATGGGTGAGGAGAACAATAGCTCAACGTCACAACTTGAAGACTATGCGGAATATTTGAAAGCAGTAGACCCGTATGATCACCCTGTTCATGTTCATAACAAACCAAACGACCGTGAATCGAAATTTTCGCCGCTACTTGGTGAAGAAAACTTTGATGGGCCGACGATTCAAATTTCAAACATTAATGATTCGGGCGATATGTACGATGAGATTCGAAATTGGATAAGTCGTTCAACTAACGCTGGTAATCCATGGGTAGTCACATTAACAGAGGCATCCGGTGGCGGTTCGGCGAATCTAAACAATGATATTTCGTCTACCCAGCGTCTATATTGGATGTGGGCAAGCGTTATGTCTGGCGGTGGCGGTTTTGAATGGTATTTGAATGGGCGACTTAATGGTACTAATCATGCGCTTGATCTCGCCATCGAAGACTTGCGCGATTTTGATTCGTTCTGGATTCAGTCAGGCCATTTAGTTCGCTTCTTCCGAGATATCGTGCAGCGTGATGCCAACATCGATCTTCAAGACTTAGACGTTCTCAATAACGCAGTAAATGGGAATGATGATTGGGTGATTGGTAACCCAGGTCAGGCCTACATCGTGGTGTTGCGTGAAGGCGGTAGCGCTAATCTCAATCTAGCCCAAGGTAGTAACTACGAAATGAGTTGGTTTAATCCTCGCTCTGGTCAATTGATCGATGGCGGTGTTGTGGCAGCGAATGGCAATACAGGTTCACCTCCGTCACAGACCAATCAAGATTGGGTGATGTTGTTAACAGCGACGTCGGCATCAGTGCCGATTATAGAGCGTCATCCAGACATCGTTCGTGTTGAGGATCGACCACTCAATGAGATATTACAAGTCCCGGGTGGAGCCAGTTGGGCCGATAGTTACTCCGTTGGTGATCAGTGCTATTGCTCAACTAGCTTCGATCACAATATTGGTCCGGTTGAGGTGGATACTCCTGTCGGGCGCATCACAGTTCGGGAAGCCTGCGATTTAATCGGGCCAGGGCCTGGTCGTGGCGATCGGCCTTTGTATAACGATGTGCAGTGCGGTAATGGTCCACCAAATGATGCCGGTGATGAAGATTGGTGCCCAGGAAGAGTTGATGTTCAAGGTACCAATGATCAGCGTAAACAGGGCTGCAATCATATAGGCCCAACGTGGAAGTTTTAATCTGTAGGTTGATCTAATACTCCCATGCAACAAGAATCAGGCTCTCTTTTCGAGAGCCTGATTTTTTTGGTTTACTTTACGGGAGCTATGTAAAGATAGAGATTGTGTTAAGAAGCAGAGGTAGCTACTTGCAGGGTTTGCTTGCTTGCTAGTTGTTTGACCCAATGTAAAAAGGTTAGTGCTTTCTGGCAGCCTCGTTTATGTCTAGGTATCTCTACGAAATAGCCGTAGTCGGATGTAAACTCTAAGTTAAGAACTCGAACCAAGTCACCAGATTGTAATTCACTCAAACACAGATATTCTGGTACCACTCCAATTCCAAGCCCGCTTCTAACCGCGTTCAGTACCATATAGAAGTGCTGATACTCATAGTAGCTAAGTTGCTTGGAGAGATCGTAGTTTTGCTGCTTAAGAAATCTGTTTAGCACGTCAATCCTTTTTTCTTTGATGTATAAGTCGTATTGACTAAGATCAGATGGATCCTGGATTGGTTTGCGCTCAATCAGCGATCGGCAAGCGATTAATACTAAATTCTCTTCGAACAATTGTTCAGATTTTCGGCTTAGCGCTAAGGTCTTTGGATAGCAACAAATCGTTACATCGGCAGCGGTAACTGGTTTGCTGGAGAGCGGGGCTTGATTAACGATTTGGGGTAAGACATGAGGATGGTTTTCTCTAAATAGATGTAACTTTGGCGACAGCCATTGTTCACCAAAACTGGGCGTGGTTTGGCATAACAGCACCTGGCTCTCGTGGTCAACATTTTGCGATTCAGTTGAAAATTCAATGATATCTATCGCTTTAGCGATGGTTTCAAAATAAGCGCGCCCGGCATCAGTGAGTACTGCACCGCGTGTATTGCGCTCAAATAGCGACACGCCTAAATAGTTCTCTAAACGTTTGATCTGTTTGGATACGGCACTCTTAGTTACCATCAAAGTGTCGGCTGCTTCTTTGAAGCCGTTACTACGTGCGGCTTGCTCAAAAAACTTCAGAGCGTTAAGCGGTGGCAGGTTTCTTTTCATCTTATATCACCAGTAAATGATGTCTTTTAGATGAAGCAGTAGCTAGAACTCTTATTATTATTTTAAAGGCTATAACTTTTTAGTGACTCTTACTTAGTGATTCTTAAAAGCAACACTTAGTACACAAATAGTGCCAACCTGAGAATCATACAACTTAATGTCGAGCCTAAACCCTAATTGTTACCTAGCTCAACTCTGAGGCTTATGATTCTTAAAGATAATTAAATTGGCTTTAATCTTTACTTAGCACAATGTCTGCTAAGTTTGTTGTTCGTCGTGGTTGGTTAGTCTTGTATATAGGCAGTTAACCATGGCTAAAACTCATCTGTTTATCATCTCTTTTTTAGGCTTATTTAGCATATCGCCTTTTAGTTGTGCTGTTGACTATTTGCCAAGCATCGTTGATGTATTGCTTAGTGACAAAGTACCAGCGACTCAATCTCCAACTCAACCGCAAATTCAGAATGTGTATATTGCCCAAACGCATGTGCATCAAGTTGATGATGACTATTTCAGCTTGACTGGCAATCGGGATGCCTTACTGAAGGTACAGGTAGTTGCAGGCCAACAGCAAGCTGCGCCACCGGTAACAGTGACTCTCGAGTTAGAAGGTGAAACCACAACTTTAAATCTACTGGGGCCAGAGATTTTACCGCCTCAATTTAATGCCAGCCTAGGTGCTGTACAGCATAAGTTT
>CAYVYS010000026.1:0-17831 GCA_964455815.1 uncultured Gammaproteobacteria bacterium | reverse complement strand
TAAGTTTATCGATGATTTTGAGGTTGGTGCGCCAACTGCACTTTCACTGACGATGTTAGATATACACTTTTTTAGGCAGATAAATACCGGTGATTATCCTGATGGTTGGCAGCAGGAACTGGCATCAAAATGGCCGATCTCTCAATTAAGTGTTGAGCGTGTGCCCAATATCGTCTTAAACGAGTTGGTAATTCCGCCGCGCGCGGGAATCGGTCCGGTCAAAGTAGATTCTCTGCAAAGTTACTTTGAACAAACCGGCCTAAAATTTGATGGCGAACAGCTAGCGATTGGGCAACTCAATCGAGCGCTACAAACAGCAGCCGGACGCGCAGGTCGAACTCGCTTGTATTACGCTAATATCTATGGCGTTAAAGCAGGCGGGCAGGCTGGTAACTTTGCCGGAGTTGGAGGTGCACGATCAGTAAACTTACTTCATCATGAACTTGGTCATGCATTGTCGCTACCGCATTGGGGTAATAGTGCGCGTTACCCTTATAAAGGCGATATGTTCGGTATTCGAGCACCGAATAGTTTTAGACAAACACATGCAGGGCCGATTTGGGCTTATGATCAGGTGACTCGCACGTTCATACCACCAACTCGACAGCCGAATAGCATCAACCCCAACCAGGATCTCGGCGCCTACAAGAAAGATCCTATGCAAGGCGGAGGATCAGGTGATCAGGAAGAGGGCTTTTTAATGCGTCACTTTTCTGATTTTTCTCTTCAGCAAATGCGCAACTATTTGGAACGTCATATTGTTGTCTGGAATCCAGAATTATTGACGTTTGCGAGCTGGGATAATGTGTCAAGCACTTACTCAAAAGCAGTAAGCAATAATGATTTTCAATTTCCTGTAAAGCGCGATGTTGATGTGATCAGTGTTTTAGCGTCGATTAGTGCGAGCGCGCCTGAAGTGAATATGGTGTACCCTGCGATTGGGCCTTATAAAGCTGATCTAATTCGTTTGCTCGATCCTCGAGTTGCGCAAGATCGCCAAGCTGGTCAAAGCGCGTTTTGCCCAGCCCTCGGTTGCGATATCAGCGTTCGAGTTATGCAAGCTAATGAAGTCAAAATATATATGTTACCCGCTGCCTGGGAGCCTGGTGTTCATGTAAGAAACCGGCGGGCTCTATTGGCCGCCGCGATTAACTTACCAGCAAGCGATGGCGAGGTGAGTAACATTGATTTATTGCTAACGCCAGATGCGCAAGTTAATGGTTTGCCGATTCAGCCGCAAGTGCTGGATAACTGGCAACGATAAGCTCGCCAAATTTTGCTTCCAAGAGTTACTGAGCTAACTACCAGCTGCGTAGGCGGCTAAGTTGGCCAGGGCACCATTCATTTTTTGTAGCAACTCGTCTCGGTCATTGATGGCGCGCTTTGCCTTAATTACTTCCATTTCGTCATAGCTGACCCAAGTTGAACCTTGCTCGTCTTCAAAGATGAGAATTTTCAGAGGTAGGTCAAGTCCAGCGGTTTGCTCAGCTTGCATTAATAAGGTGCCAACTTTGGGATTACCAAAAATGACCAGCTCGGTTGCTCGAAGTTCGAGGTCGACCTTGGCTGCGGCACCACTATGGTTAACGCGCGCTACTAGAACTAAGCCAAGCTCTTTAATTTTATCTTCAAGGCGATCAGCAGTAATGCTAACCGGGTGATTCGATTGAATAGATTGCATCTAGTGTTTCTCTTTCATAAGTGTAGTGTTCTGTTGAAAGGCTAGTTAACTTGACCTGTTGGGCTGAGCTTATCTTGCCAACACTCTTCTTTTTGATGTTTTCGCTAATTACTCGGTATGCTTTTAGGGCATAAGTCACCAGTGCAAGCAGTCGTGACGAATGTTTCTGCTTCGATGCGCCAATCTCCGTCGACTTTTCGCCATTTGGCTGTATATAGCCCCGATATAGTATCGCTGGTCTTAGCGTCTTGTTGGCCAGTCCAGCTGCCGAGTTCTTGTGCGATTGGGTAGAGTGATGATGGCTTAATGCAAGTTGTATTTTTTATAAAGATCAGCCGATTGTCATCAGCGAAATCTTCTCGCCAGATGCTTAACTGCGCCTCTCGACTAGAGAAAATTGTACTGTCGGTACCGGTAATTAAAATCGCGTTTTCAGTGAGTATGTTTCTAATTGCCGTAATATCTTTATCGGCGATAGCCTGGTTAAATGTCTGGCGAGCGTAGCGAATATCTTTCGTTGCGGCATTGTTTGTTTGCATGCACTGCTTTGACTCTTTGGCGTGAGCGGCAGAGTGATTGTTCCCAAATATAAGTCCATAGAAAAGCATCAATGCCAGAGCGGGAATTGCGCTGGCAGTAAATTTTCCTTTAACTCTCACTCCCACCATAGTTTTACCGCGGTTCTACTCGAATAATTTGGATCGTTCATTTAGTCATAATTAATGATACTGCGTTTGTTTTCTTAATTCCAAGTATTGGCGTCTAGCTAGAATTTATCGCTTTGCGGCAGATCTCAAGCAGCCAGAATGTAATCTCGATTAATCTGCCATTTAAGTGCATGCAGAGCTTCATTAATTTTCTCGCGTGCTCCGCGACTGCTAACGGCGATGATGCTGATCGAGTGTATCGATTCTAGCTCTGACAGGCTAATTTTCTGGCTGACAACAGTGACTGATTTATCGCGTTTGCGGCGCTTATATAGCTTAGGATTGATATCAACAAAACCGTCTATTTGAATGCCGTTTTGTTCTAAATAATCGTGTATTTTTAGACCGGTGGGGCCGGTTCCCCAAATGGTGGCACTTTGAAGGCCCTTTTGCTTGAGCCATTGTGCGAGGTAGAACGCTTTGCACTGCAGAAATGCACCTTTGCAATAACGAGTGTCTTGGCGAGAAGTTCGATGCTGATAGTCTCGCCAGTGGAGGAGTTTACCTTCGGGCTTAGCGAATTTAATCCCCTTTAGGTGTGCACGGCACCATAAATCATAGTCTTCAGGCCAGCCATTGTCTTGATAGCCGCCAAGTGACTCTAGGGTATCTCGTCTTAGCAAGACGGTCGGATGAGGAATTGCGCTTTCCACAAAGAATTGTTGTTCGATTTGCTGTGGTGTTTTCAGTCCATTTATCCACCGCTGATAGATTTTATAGCCTTGGTCGGCATCGCCATCGTCTTTGAATATGTTTACCTGGGCGCCACAAATACCAATCGTTGGGTTGGCTAATAGGAAATCATGTTGCTTTTTAAGTCGAAGCGGTTCAGCGATATCGTCTGCGTCCATGCGAGCGACCCAAAACCCGCGAGCTTGTTCGATACCAAAGTTAAGCGCTGGTATTAAACCTTTTTGCGGTGACTGGAAGAGGCGAATACGGTGATCTTGTGGTAGTAGGTTGATTACGTCATCGGTGCTGTGGTCATCAACTAAAATGAGTTCGATATCGACCCCTCTTTGATCAAGGATCGATTGCACAGCAGGTCTAAGATAATTGCCGCCATTGTGAACCGGCATCAGGACACTAATGCCGCCTTCTGAGAAAGGCCTGGTTTCGCTCGGTGCTTTAATCAGCTAATACACCGCTGCAACTGCTACCTGCACCAGCAGTGCAGCCAAAGCAGTGTCGATTGGTGGCGACCGCTTGGCCTTCGACTTCATCAATGCCGATATTCCATAAAAAACGTTCGTCGCCGCCGCTCATCGGTATCTCAAGCATCTGATTAAAGTCGCAATCATAAACCCGGCCTTCCCAGTCGAGGTTGATGAGATGGCGACACATTAAGCTATCAATGGTTGATGCATTAAAGTTACTGACCAATAAGTGCTGGTAGTCATCTAATTCGCCATCGCGCTTGAGGGCGTGAGCAAAGCGATTCACCGGAATATTAGTGATTGCCAATAGGTTTGAAAACACGATGTCAAAATTGTCGCCAAGCATCCTACGATAATCTTCTTCGAGGCTTGCTTGCGGTGGTGGTAAAAATGCACCGACTGGGTTGTAAACCAGATCCAGGCTAAGCTCTGGATTAGTGCCATAGCCAACTTCATTTAGTAACTGCAAACCGGCGATACTTTTATCAAAGGTGCCTTTGCCGCGTTGGGCATCGACATTATCTTCGGTATAGCAGGGTAGAGAACAGACCAGACGAATTTTTCGATCCGCATACCATTGGGCTAAATCTTCCTGTCCGGTTTCATACAACACAGTGATATTGCATCGAGAGGTAATCTCGACGTCCATATCGACTAGCGCATCACAGAATTGACGAAAATGCGGGTTGAGTTCTGGCGCGCCTCCGGTCAAATCTGCCTTGGCGATATTTGCTTTTTTAGCCCAAGCTAGAATTTTTTCCATGACCTCCCAGGTCATGATTTCGGTGCGCTTTGGCCCGGCGTCGACGTGACAATGGTGACAAGCTAAATTGCATAGTTTGCCGAGGTTGATCTGCAATTCATTTGGGCGTGCATGCGCGAGTGCTAAGCCATGTGTGTTCAATATTTCATGGAAATGAGGGCCAGATTCCGGCACCGAATTTACCAATGCTGGAGCGACGTCGTGAGGGACAAATTCGCCATCTTCAAAGCGAATTTCCTGGCTCTGTGGCATATCTATTTGAGGCATGTTGTTGATATGTTGTGTTTTTTAAGGCTTGGAGCAGCGCCCGTTGTGGGCATTAAGTTCTTAGACCTGCTTTGGTGCCTTAATCATACACCGAATGCCAACAAGGCTGAATGGTGGTGACAAACCCCTAGATTAAGCTCCGTATTAGGTGATATCTCAGCATTACTATAAAAGCCGAGTAGGGGAGTGTTGGGGAACACTTGTTGAAAATGACTGAGATCACGATCCTGGCCGCCAAAAAATTCCGGGCCTCGGCTGATATTGCTAAACATCAGCGCAAATTCTGGCCTGCTCGATTTGCTCGCGCTAAATGCTTCTAGTTCCCGTTGAAAGTTCTCTTCAGCAGTTTTGGGTTCACGCCGTGCCCAGACTAAATATCGGCCTGCGCGTACCGAGCCAGACAAACTAACAGTGCCCATCTCGGCGTCGCCGCCGACAACATGGAAAAGCTCAAAATCGCCATGACGAATAAACGCCGGATCATTGCTATTGCTGACTGCGCAGAGTACTTCACCAACTTCTTGTTGATAACGACTTAAGCTGGTTAGTGCGGGCTCTAGTTCAATTTGTTCCAACGTGAAATGATTGGCTTTATTCAGTTGTAGTGGCGCGGAAATGGCTTCAATGGCGTCGGCGCGAATCACCTCGATAGGCTGTTTGGGCGTAAAGGCCAGGTGGCAGTATTCTCGTTCGACAATTTGACCACTTTGCCATAGAGAAAATGGCCCGTGGCCATATTCATCTGTCACCACCGCGCCATAGGCTGCGCGACCGGCGCTGTTAAGCGCGATATCGAGTGCGTTTGGTGAACTAAGCGTAAATACCTGTTCAACTAAGTGACCTTGCTGTTCGAGCACTGACAACGCTTGTAGTCCAGCATCCTGACTAAACACCATGGCGGATGCTCCTTCGGCATCAAGAACCCATTCTTGTTCGGTAATCAAGCCTACAGCACAACAGCCAAAAACCTGTAAGGTGCCAGCGCATTTAGCTGCTTCCCGAATTGCCGCTTGAGGCTCAAAAGCGTAGCCGGGCGTTAAAAACAATAACACAGAAGAAATGGCCTGCTGGCCTAGATTGTGAATGGCTTGTTGTACCGCCAGAGTCACATGTTCAACGCTGGGGCTGGCACCATAATGTAAACCGGTTGCTGCCTTATTCATCAATGACTTTATCTTTGTATTCGCATAGATCGCTGATAATGCACGAACCACATCGAGGTTTACGCGCAATGCAAGTGTAACGCCCATGCAGAATAAGCCAATGATGAGCGTCGACCAAGAACTCCTTGGGAACAAATTTTAACAGCGCTTTCTCAACTGCCAACACTGTCTTTCCGGGTGCGATTTTCGTGCGGTTCGATACGCGAAAGATATGCGTATCCACCGCCATAGTCGGATGACCAAATGCGGTGTTTAGTACTACGTTGGCGGTTTTGCGGCCCACACCTGGTAAGGCTTCTAGCGCCTCTCGATTTTCTGGCACCTGGCTATTATGTTGTTCGATTAAAAGCTTGCAGGTGGCGATGACATTTTTAGCTTTGCTGTTATACAAGCCAATCGTTTTAATGTATTCACTCAAGGCCTCAATCCCCAAAGCGTAAATTGCTTCTGGCGTGTTAGCGGCTGGGTAGAGCTTGGCGGTAGCTTTGTTAACGCCAACATCAGTTGCTTGTGCCGACAAGATGACGGCGATCAATAATTCAAAATCAGAACTAAAGTTGAGCTCGGTGGTAGGTTTGGGATTTTCCTGGCGAAAGCGAGTAAAAATTTCCAGACGTTTGGCTGAGTTCATGGTCCGCTTAATTACCGCGCTTGCGAGCATTGGAGCGCGCGACCGCCGCGGCGATATCAACTTTAATTTTGCCCGTATCCTCTTGGCGCAAGGCCTTGAGTTTTTTCATTGAACTTTTGGCTTGCTCACGCTGGCTTTCGCGATCAATTTTGGCTTGGGTTTGTAGTCGCGCGCGCTGCGTCGCTGGCGGAGAGTAGTCCGGCCAGCGCCAGCTTGAATCACTAATCTGTTGATGAGCGACCATATCAATGCAATCCACCGGGCAGGGCTCCAAACATAATTCGCAGCCAGTGCAATCTTGTTCTATCACGGTGTGCATTAATTTGGCCGCGCCAACAATAGCGTCGGTAGGGCAAGCGCGAATACACATGACGCAACCGATGCAAATACTCTCATCGATTACTGCAACTGTTTTGGGCTTGTGCACGCCATATTTAGGGTCAACCGGTTTGAATTCCTTGTTGAGCAAGTTGGCCAGACCTTGCACTGTGACATCGCCGCCTGGAGGGCATTGGTTAATGTCGGCGTCGCCACCAGCTATGGCTACGGCATAGTCATAGCAACGGGGGTAGGTGCATTGCTGACATTGTGTCTGCGGCAGCCAATCATCGATAGCGGCGATTTTTGCCTCTGTTTGCATGATTACTTGACGCGCATTCCTGGCTGGGCGCCGTCGTCAGGGTTTAATACGAATAAATCTGAGCCACCTGGCCCGGCTGCCAACACCATCCCCTCGGACATGCCAAAGCGCATTTTACGAGGCGCTAAATTTGCCACCATGACGGTTAACTTGCCTTCTAAATCTTCGGGTTTATAAGCTGACTTGATGCCTGCAAAAACATTGCGTGTTTCACCACCTAAATCCAGTGTGAGCTGCAATAATTTGTCCGCTCCTTCGACATGTTGAGCAGCAACAATTTTAGCCACACGTAGATCGACTTTAGCAAATTCATCATAATTGATTTCATCGCTAATCGGATCCTGGCCAAGCGGTGAATTTGGATCAATTTGAACGCTTAAATCTTCTTTGCTTTCTTCTAACATGGTATCGATGGTGTCCATTTCGACGCGAGTCATTAGTGGGGTAAATTTATTGATCGAGTGGTTTAGCAGTGGCGCTTCAAGGTCACTCCACTTAAGTGCCTCGATATTTAAAAATTGTTCGGCCTGACTAACCAATTGCGGTAGCACCGGTTTCAATAAAATGCATAGCGATCGAAAAGCATTAATGCCAGTGGTGCAAACCTGTTGAACCTGATCAAGCTGATCTTCTTGTTTGATTAATACCCATGGCTTGTGCTCGTCGATAAATTGATTGGCTTGGTCAGCGAGTGCCATGATCTCGCGCATCGCTTGCGCGAATTGACGTTGTTCGTAACGCTCGGCAATGCCGTCAGCGGCATCAACAAAAGCTTGATGTAATTCCGGTGAGGCGTTTTGCTCGGCGAGCTGGCCGGCAAACCGTTTACCAATAAACCCGGCGCAGCGTGAGGCTATATTAACCATCTTGCCAACCAGGTCAGAGTTCACGCGAGCGACAAAATCCTCCAGGTTTAGATCCATATCCACCACGCCGTTATTTAGCTTGGCGGCGAGGTAGTAACGTAAATACTCCGGATTTAAGTGCTTCAAATAGGTGTCGGCTAACACGAAAGTGCCGCGCGACTTAGACATCTTGGCACCATCGACGGTTAGAAAACCGTGCACTGATACTGAGTTTGGCCGGCGATAACCGGCTGCTTCCAACATGGCAGGCCAGAACAAAGTATGAAAACGAACAATGTCTTTACCAATAAAGTGATGAATCTCAGCAGCGCTACCCGCTTGCCAGATCGCATCCCATTGTTCGCTGGAATCATCACCGGATTGATCGCACAAAATTTTATGGCTAGCCATATAACCAATCGGCGCATCAAGCCAAACATAAAAGTACTTACCTGGAGCTTGGGGAATTTCAAACCCCCAATAGGGCTGATCACGACTGATATCCCAATCTATTAAGCCGCTGTCAAACCATTCGTCTAGCTTGTTGGTGATCTCACTTTGCAAGGCACCGGAGCTTTTCCACTCGCTGAGCATGGTTTCGAATTCGCTGACTTTAAAAAAGTAGTGCTCACTCTCTTTTTCAATTGGCGGTTTGCCAGAGAGTACCGAATAAGAGTCGATTAAGTCGGTGGTGTCGTAGGTAGTGCCGCAGACTTCGCAATTGTCACCATATTGATCTGGTGATTTGCATTGCGGGCAGGTGCCTTTAACGTAGCGATCAGGCAAGAACATGCCTTTTTCTTCATCAAAAGCCTGTTTGATCACACGAACGTCGATAAGCCCTTGCTCTTTGAGCTTTAAATAAATTGATTCAACCAGCGCTTGGTTTTCAGAGCTGTGGGTACCGGTGTAGTTATCCAGGCTTATGTAAAAACCATCAAGATCATGCTTATGCTGAGCTTCAATATTATCGATGAGTTGTTGCGGGCTAATGCCTTGCTTTTCTGCGCCCAGCATAATTGGTGTGCCATGCTGATCATCACCGCCGACAAAGGCAACTTGATGCCCGCGCAAACGCTGAAAACGCGCCCAGATATCGGCTTGCATAAAACCGACCATATGCCCCAGATGAAGGGCACCATTAGCATAGGGTAGGGCGTTGGTAATTAAGATGTTACGCGGTGACATAGCGAGCGCTGAATTCGTCAGCGGACGATTTAGATTAGGCCGCTAATGTAACTGTTTTAAGCAGTGTTCTCAACGCGCTTATTGTTCAAAGAACAGCTCAGTAGGCTGTTATTGGCGCATCACTTCTTCCATCTTCAAGCCGGTAATTCGCTGTATGTGTTTAAACACGTAAAACAGCGCGAAGATCGTGATTACCATACACGGTAATACGATCACCGGATAACTATATAAGTTCATGGTGCCTAGCTGATCATTAAATGCATCGGTGCCGGTTTCGGCAACGACAATCCATTTGGCTAGGGCGTAGTTCAAAATTGCTGATAGAACGAATGAGCTTGCTAACATCCAGGTAGCTTTGATCATCATTTGATCGAATTCACGATGACGGTCTAACTCAGTTAACCGATCGGCTACCTTATCGGTGTCCATAAAAGTGTCGTTATACAAAAATGTCCGGATTAACGGGTATTTAGTGTAGCTGGATAGAATTGTTGCGACGGCAAAAAAGCTCGGAATGAGTGCCTCCTTGTAGGCGATATACTCTTTAGGTAGTTTTAATAGGCCGATCCCGCCAGTTAAAAAGATACTAATAAAGCCTATCGCCGGGACAAAGCCAATTTTGCGTTCCTTAATAAACCCCCAAACGCCCATGGTTATAGGTAAGCTTAAGGCGGCGACCAATGCCCAATTTGGGCCGAGAGCATCATCACCACTTAATTTTTTTAAAATTAAGGTAGGGATAAGAACGCAAACGATTAGATCGACGAATAAGCTCGCCGTACCGGTTTTCTTCGCGGGAGGTGAAACGGATTCGGCCATAGTCAGTTAGAAGCTCCAACGCAAGCCAATAGACGTGGTGTCGAATTCGGCTTCTATGCCGCTGTCTTCGGCTTCAATGCGGCGAAAGTTCGCAGTAATTCCTAAGTTGTTGGTGATGAAAAACTGCGCGCCTACACCAAAGCTGGTGCCTTCGTCGGCACTTGGTAAACCAATATTGCCATTGACCTCGAAACGATCGGTGAGATTGACTCGAATGCCAGCCTCAACGCCGAAAAAAGTCAGGTCATCTTCTTCATCGACTAATGGGCCGCTTACACTAAACTCATCACGACGCACACGAACTAGTCCGTAGGCCTGTGAGCGCGGTAATTCGAATGTTAAGCCTGCAGCGATTGCACTAATACTATCTTCAAGCTCGGTATCGAATAGGGTATCGCCATCTAATTCGAAGCGGCTGGCTTGTACGAAGAAGATACCCAGCTCAAGGCTGCCGGTGACGGCGAATCCGTCGGTATCAACATCAACGCTGAGATTGCCATCGCTGATTTCAAACGAACCGCTAGTAACAAACTCGGCTTCGACGTAAGTAAAACTGGGCGATTTGGCCATGGCAAAACTGCTCAAACTAAAGCTTGCAATAATGGCAACAAAGATAGTGGCTAGGTTGATAATCTTTCTCATAAGTGTTCTCTTTCTTAATATGTTGGTGGCATATCGTCTGGCTAGGTTTGTTTTAGTTGGCTTTGTTAACCTTAGTATCAAGCAAATTCGATAAGCCAGATCAGGGTGTTTGATAAGCATCGTTATTACATATCGATAACAGACGCCGATGATAGTCAAAAACCCGGCATTGCAGGATTAAACTTCATTATACTTAGCAAGCTAATAATTACTGCAAAAAACAATTTCGTTTCTCTTGAAGCAAGCCAATACTACAGATTTAGCGTCTACCGACGCGATAAGCCCTGAGACCGCGCGCAAATTCATTGTGATCGAGGGGCCAATCGGTGTTGGCAAGTCCAGTCTGGCCAAAAAGATGGCGCACACTCTGGATTCGCCAACCTTATTGGAAAAGCCTGCGGAAAACCCATTTTTAGAGCGCTTTTATAAGTCGCCAAAACGCTATGCACTGCCAACGCAATTATTTTTCTTGTTTCAACGTGTAAGGCAGCTTAGTGACTTAAAGCAGGAAGATTTATTCAGCCCCGGGCGCGTGGCTGATTTTATGTTGGAGAAAGACCCGCTTTTTGCACAAATAACCTTAGATGACGATGAATTTCGGCTTTATCAAACAGTCTTTAATAATCTAACTATTGATCGACTGTCGCCTGACCTTATGATTTATTTACAGGCACCGGTTGAGGTATTGCAACAACGCATCAAAAAGCGGCGAATTAAATATGAGCGTGATATCGATTCTGCGTATTTGCAAAAATTAAGTGACGCCTACACGACTTTCTTTCATAGTTATAGTGAGACGCCATTGTTGATAGTTAATGCGGCTGAAATTAATCCTATTGATAATGACGCGCACTATCAGGCTTTGATTAAGCAAATCGATCGAATTCAGGCGGGCAAGCACTTTTTTAATCCTTTGGCCTTATAGTTTAGTTTCTACTTATAATTCAGTTTCTAGTAGTTGATGGAGTTCATGACATGGCAATAACCGTAACCACTCTGAAAAAAATGAAAGACGCGGGCGAGAAAATTACCTGGCTCACCGCGTATGACTATAGCTTTGGGCATGCGGCTGATCAGGCGGGCATTGACGCCATTTTGGTTGGTGATTCGCTGGGAATGGTAATGCAGGGTCACGACACGCCGGTGCCAGTCACCATTGAAGATAGTTGTTATCACACTGCATGTGTGGCACGTGGTGTGAGTAACGCCATGATTGTTGGTGATTTACCATTCGGCAGCTATCAGGTAAGTAAAGAGCAAGCCTATGAAAATGCGGTCAAGCTGATGCAAGCCGGCGCGCATACGATAAAATTAGAAGGCGGCGAGTTACAGGTTGAAACTATCCAGTTTCTCGCCGAGCGCGGCATTGCTGTTTGTGCGCATATTGGTTTGACACCGCAGTCAGTTCACAAGCTTGGCGGTTTTAGAGTGCAGGGTCGTGGTGATGAAGCGCAAGCGCTGATTGAAGATGCCATCGCAGTCGGAAAAGCGGGAGCCTTTGCCGTGGTTTTAGAGCTGGTTCCGCAATCACTGGCGGCTGAAATAACCGCTAAAATCGGTATTCCAACCATTGGTATCGGAGCCGGACCAGAGTGTGATGGGCAAGTATTGGTATTGCAGGATATGATCGGTATCTACCCCAAAAAGAGCCCTAAGTTTTCCAAAAACTTCATGCAAAATGCCGATTCAATTCAGGCCGCAATTGGCGACTATGTGACCGAAGTCAAAGCAGGTCGCTTCCCGGCCGCCGAGCATAGTTTTAGTTAAGGAACTGCCGATTTATTGGTATTGAATAGTCGTCGTGAATAAAGTTCAAAAAGTTTCATCATTGCGAGCGGCCGTTGTTTCAGCTCGCAATGATAAGAAGACCATCGGGTTTGTGCCGACCATGGGTAACCTGCACGAAGGGCATCTAGAGTTAGTGCGTGAAGCGAAACGCCGTGCCGATTTTGTGGTGGTGAGCATTTATGTCAACCCAACTCAATTTGGCAAAAACGAAGATTTTGATAATTACCCTTCTACACCTGAAGAAGATGCTCGCATGTTGGCTGAGCTGGGTACCGATATTTTATTTTTGCCAGAACAAAAGACCATGTATCCAGGCAAATTGAATGAACAGACTGTGGTCTATGTGCCGGAGATTGGCAACATGTATTGTGGCGAAGATCGTCCCGAGCATTTTTATGGCGTCACTACGGTGGTGAGTCGTTTATTTAATATGGTGCAACCTGATGTGGCGGTGTTTGGAAATAAAGACTATCAGCAAATTGCGATTATCCGCCGCATGGTTGAAGATTTGGCCTACCCAATTCAAGTGGTTGGTGTTGACACCGTGCGCACTGCAGAAGGGCTTGCGCTATCATCACGTAATGGTTATCTGAGCGCGAAACAGCAGTCGGTAGCATCTGGTTTACAAGCGACTCTGGTTTGGATGTCGGAACAGTTGTCGAGTACTAAAGCGGTTAAATCCAAAGCGGCGCTTAGAAAGTTAGAAGATGAGGCAAAAGAGCGTTTAATTAAGCTCGGCTTTAAGCCTCAATATTTATCCGTCAGCCGCCAGTCAGATTTAAAGCCCGCTAAAAAAGGCGATCAGCAATTGGTGATTCTTGCAGCGGCTTATTTAGGTAAAGCTCGATTGATCGACAACAAAGAGGTTGAGCTAAGCCAAGATAAATCCTCCTAGGCACTCCATTTTTATACTAAATTGTTGGCCAGTTTGTTGCCCATTCTAACAGTGCAATAGGTGCCTATTAGTTAGAGATTGGCAGTCAGTTTGCCTACCAATATGAACTAGTTGCAAAGATAATCAGTGTCCATACCTTTGTTGTTTAACAAGATTTATTTAAGAATATTATTGTTATCATCGATACCGGAGAGCTTATGCTAAGTCGAATACGCGATGTCGGTCCTGGGATGCTAGTTGCGGCCGCGTTTATCGGCCCAGGCACCGTCACAGCTTGTACCCTTGCCGGTGCTAACTTTGGCTACACTTTATTGTGGGCCTTGTTGTTTGCCACCATTGCAACGATTATTTTGCAAGAGATGAGCGCCCGTTTGGGTACTGTTAGCAAGCTTGGTTTGGGTGAAATTCTAATCAACGAATTGCGCAGTTCGGTATTTAAGTGGCCTCTTATTGGCTTATTGCTGGTGGCTTTATATGGCGGCAATGCGGCCTATGAAGCTGGCAATCTCGCGGGTGCCGCACTCGGCATAGAAGCGATTGCTGGCGAAAGTTCAAACCTATCAAAATTCTCCATCCTAGCCTTAGCGCTATTTGCGATTGTAGTATTACTGCGCAGCTCTTATAAAGTCATCGAAAAAGTCTTGATAGGCTTAGTGCTGCTGATGGGTGTCGCCTTTATTTTGACTTTCTTCGTAGTGCAACCCAGCTTGCTTGGTGTGTTAGGAGGATTATTTAAGCCCAGCATGCCAGATGGCAGTACTTTGACTGTGATCGCCTTAATTGGCACCACCGTTGTGCCATATAATTTATTTTTGCATGCCTCTACTGCCAAGATTCGCTGGGATGGTGAAAAGGGTTTAAAAGCGGCCAGATCAGATACCGTGATATCAATCGGTCTTGGTGGTTTGGTGGCAATTATGATCACTTCCACGGCGGCAGCGAGCATTTATGCGAATGCACTAAGCGTGCAAAATGCGGCTGATATGGCCGTCCAATTTGAACCTCTATTCGGTTCGCTATCTAAATATTTGCTTGGCATTGGCCTGTTTGCCGCCGGTTTAAGCAGCGCAATCACCGCGCCGCTGGCAACCAGTTTCGCAATCTCAGAGTTACTAGAGGTCGAAGGCGGTCAGGAATCTGCCATCTTTAAAAGCATCAGCATTAGTATTATTGTGATTGGCAGCGCTATAGCGCTCACTGGTATTAAGCCGATCAAACTGATTCTGTTGGCTCAGTTCGCTAATGGCATGCTATTGCCAATCGTTGCCTGCTTTTTGTTATATGCGCTGAATCGTAAGAATATTTTAGGCGATTACACTAATGGAGCATTAGCAAACACGCTTGGAGTGGGAGTAGTCATCTTTACCGCTGCTATGGGAACGCGCTTAATTCTTAAGTCTTTGGGAGTCTTGTAGGTTGTTCACTAAATTTTACGTTAATTTGTTAAGCTGCTAGTCGAAAACGACTTAGGGGATATTATGAAGTCAGAAGAACGTAAAATTGTTTCCGGCAAGCACTTAGCCACAAAGGTCACCTGGCCACTTTCTGAGCTTGAGTTTGCGCTTACTATTTTAAACAACGCTTTTAATAAATGGATCGTGCGTTGCTCATCCGCGGTTTGTCATTATGACTTAACGGCCTTAGAGGTGCTGACCTTGCACAACATTCATCATCGCGATAACGAACAACGCCGCGCCGATATTTGTTTCATGCTTAATATTGAAGATTCGCATACCGTTAGCTACGCGCTAAAGAAGCTAATCAAGCATGGTTTGATCAAAGGTAATAAACGCGGAAAGGAAATTTTCTATGCGACCACCGATGAGGGACATCAGGTGTGTGAGCGCTATCGTGAAGTCCGAGAACGATGTCTGGTTCCTGGGGTAAAGTCATTCGATGGCGATGCAGAGCACTTATCAGAGATTGCCACCGTTATGAGAACCTTGTCTGGTTTGTATGATCAGGCGGCAAGATCAGCCGCATCTATTTCTTAAGGCAAGATCAGCCTAAGCGAAAAACTTCCGTTTAGTTACCAGCCATAACGAACTAAGGGCTATTGCCAAGCCGCTCAAAAATAGAACTAACTTGAGCGGCGTAAAAATAGTTTTTAACCAAACGAAGTTGTCGTGGCCACCAAGCAATAAGACCTGAACCACACCTTCACTTAAATCAACTGGCACCACCAAAACACTCGGCAGAGCTAAAGCCATACCCCAATTTGGGTAAAACCTTATCGCAAGCCCGATAAACAAACTCGCGTAAGCAAAAGGGTAGAGCACATCCAAGGTTGCAGTGGCTAATATATGCACCTGCTTTTGAGTATCGCTTAGCGCCGCAATATGAGTACGTATAACCTCGGCATTGCTAAGTTCATCAATTAGTAGAAAATTCCAATGAGCCATCACCACAAGAAAGGCGATGCTGATTAAAACTGTCGCGATGAAACTAATCCATAGTGCGCGGGTGCTGCTAAGAGATTTAAGAAAACCGGTCATTTTGAGTTGCTGATAAAATCGAATTCATACATAAAATGAACGCCCTTATTTTGTCTTGCAAGAATGCTTAATATGTTAGTAGTCAGTCAGCTATTCCTCGAAACAAACCAACACAACCGCATTAACAATCACCATCAAATCCTGACCATTCTCTGATGGCACATCTAAGCCGCCTAACTCAGGTTCAATCGTCACATTACCATAAGGGAACTCAGCAGCTACAGCGGCTTTGTCAATCAGCTCTGGTTTTTGCACGCCGATTTTAACCAGCAATTGCATGTCTTCGCGGTTGTGCTCTATGTGCGGAAAAAAGTTTATGCTGGAGTGCCGAATCGCGTCGCTTACAGCACGCTTCGCCGCTTTGGTATAGTCGCCGCCGTGAACATCGACGCCCATGCCCATTTCGGTTAAATATCGTTTGAGTGTCATTGCTGGTGATTCTTGATCAGTTACGGGTTTTAGCAGAATCTAATCTGATTCAGTCTTTATGGCGTTAACCGCTTGAAAGCTAATCGCACTTAAAATAATGGCGCCGCCTATTAGTGAACTGTTTGTCGGCACTTCGCCTACGCCAAGCCAAACCCAGATTGGGTTCAATACTATCTCTAGCATTGCGAGCAAGGTTAGTTGCGCCGCTGGCACATGACGTGCGCCCAAGGTTAATAAGGTCGTTCCCAAAGCGAGCTGAAATACCCCTAAGGCTAAACAAATTAAAATATCGTTTAGTGGAATTGTCATGCTGATGCCTAACAATGGCATCGTTAGGCCAAGCCCTATAAATAAGGCGATGGCATGTAGGGCAACGCAAGGCAGCATGTCGATGTCTTTGCCGATGCGTAAACAGACACTAAAAGAGCCGTAGCAAATCAGCATTAAAAAAGCAAAGCCAATGCCGAGCAAGCCGTCAGTGGTTAGCGCACCTTGCACGATGATTAGCACGCCACTCAATGCAATGCCGCTGGCGATGAGAGTGGCTTTTGAGACCTTCTCACCAATTAACAACCAAGCGAATAAGCCAGCTACTAACGGCGCCAGAGAAATAATAAACATGGCATTAGCAACACTGGTATAGCTCACCGCCAGCACAATGAAGATAGATGCGCCACATAAGCAAAAAATCGCGGCAACGCCCACTGAACCAATCGATGTGAATCGCGAGATAGTTTGAGCGCGATATCGCCAGACCAGAAAAATCAACATGGCGGTCGCAGTGCCGATGGAGCGGAAAAACACCACTTGCAGGCCAGTGGCCGATTCCATTAAACGCGTTCCGATACCAAGCGTGCTCAAACAAGCCCCGGCTAGCACAACCATAAAAACGGCTTTCTGGTAATCAGATAAATTAGCAAGCATCGGTGAGAAGATTGGCAACTGCAATCATGTCTTTAGTGGTCAATCTGTTCTCGAGATTAACAAAGGCGCTTCGTTGATAATAGCTGGATAAATCTAAACCAACACCGAGTGCACACAATTTGATAACTGGGGTATCCTCAAGTTGGCGAGCGACTGCTCGTAAATGTTGATCAAGATAGTCCTTGTTATTATATTTATGGGTTGCCGTTTCCATTGGTGAGCCATCTGAAATGACCATCAAAATTTTGTTTTCCTGCGATCTTCTGCGCAAGCGACTCGCCGCCCATTCGATCGCTTCACCGTCAACGCCTTCTCGAAATAAATCCGAGCGAAGTAAACCGGCAATCGCTGGTCGTGCTCGTCGCCAGGGTTGATTGGCTGCCTTGTAAACCGTATGGCGAACCCCGTTCAAGCGGCCAGGATTTTTTGGTTGGCCAGCGCGTTGCCAATCTTGCAAGGCTTTACCTCCAGTCCAATCAACCGTAGTAAACCCAAGCACCTCGGTTTTAAAATTTACTAATTCAAGCGCCTTCACTAAGGTATCGACCAGGGCCGCAATCGGCTCTTGCACGCGCGTCATTGATCCAGAGTTATCAATCAATATTGTTACTGTACCAGTGGCGCTTGGCTTAGTATCTTCTTGTTTAAACAGACGCTGCTCGCTAGGTCTGCTGAGCAAGCGACTTAAGCGAGCTGCATCTAAATAGCCGGCGTCATGGCCAAAAGACCAGCCTGCTAACTTAGGCGTTGAAAATCGTTGTTCAATGTGCCGAGCAAGTCGATGAACATTAACGGCT
>CAYVYS010000025.1:5152-44773 GCA_964455815.1 uncultured Gammaproteobacteria bacterium | reverse complement strand
TACAAAAAGCTCTGGAAACCTTAAATCGATCACTGCATCAAGATAACATTAAGCTTGGTCTGGTAATACGTCGAGTGGCAAAAGGCGTCAAACTGAGCAGTGCGCTTAGTCAGGCAAAATTAGTCAGCGCGTATGAGTTTGCGTTATTAAAAACCGCCGAAGCGGCTGGCAAAATTGAGCATGGCTTAGAGCATATCAGTCAGCGTCAACTTAAAAACATTAACCATCGGCGCTCTATGGAAGCCGCTTTGTTAATGCCTAAGGCGGTACTCCTTATTGCCGCCTTTGTGGCCTTGTTCATCAAGGTAGTTCAAGATCAGCAAGCCTTGTTTGCAAGCCTAATTGAAGTATCGCTCTTAGTGCTATTGGTGTTGGTTCTTACTCGCTTATGCTTAAACCTTTGGTCGATGGATACCAGGCGATGGCTGGGCATATTGTGGCCGTCATCGCTAATTCGTGGCAATTCCAAATTGTTCATAAATCGATTTGAATTGTTATTTTTTAAAGCATTGCAGTGGCAAAGTAATGCTGGTGTCGCTATGGACTCGGCCTTGGCGAACCTGCGCTATCTGTTAAATAATTCTTTGTATCAAACCAATGTCGATCAAGCTCAGGCTGGATTGATAGCCGGTCAGCCTTTAGCCAAAGCGCTGATCGAGAATCACTTAGTGCTAAGCCAAAGAATGCGCTCAGTATTGGAGGTTGCGCATGCAACTGGTACTGTTGATCAAAGCCTGGATCACGAACTTGCGATATTGGAATCGCGTTTGGATGAGCAAGTAAAAAACCAGCTTCGATGGTGGCCGAAACTTTATTACGTCTTAGTGCTAGTGATTATGTTCGCTGCGATTTAAGGACGCTTTGCAAGGCTTCCTTAATCTGATTGTTTGAACCGCGGTAGCTGGTCGGGATTTAGTGCCGCGCGCAAAATCCGTTGCATAATAATTGGTCGAATACCGACATCGTTGCTCGATGTTACCAATTCTCTTGGATTGGGCGACAGTTGCTTTGCTGTTCGTTCTAGTATGTTTTGATAGTTTGCCAGGCCCTTGGTTTCATAGCCAAAACGTAACCAGTTTTGACGCCAGTCTTTGCACAGCGAGGTAAGTAAGTTCTGGTAGCGTTTTATAACTTTAGTATCGTTATCCGGATTCTGACTGATGTCTAAAATCAATTCTTTGGCAATGGCCTCCATTTCTCCGGGTGACATCACCGGCGCGACATTGTATTGCTCGGTTTGTATCTTGACCGAGCGATGCGGATCAAAAGCGATAGTTTCTATTTGCTCGATAAAATCAGGCTCATCGAAACTAGGTGCGTGTTGAGCCATTGTTTCTACTAACTGCCAGAACTTTGACGAGCCGGTGGTATCTACCACTAAATGCACACGCATTTGATCGCTCTCATTGGTTACTCGATGCGGTCGCCAGGAATCAAATATCCAGCACTCGCCACTGCGCATATGCGTTTGCGCATCACCGCAGTAAAAAGTTACGCCAGGGTTAGTGGTAATGGGGATATGAATGCGGACACGGCTATACCAATGATAGTTAAAATCAACGTGCTTGCTGACTTCAGCGCCGGGCGCTAAACGCATCAAACGGGAACGCGCAATAACTTCGTCGAAGTTGGCGATTACTTGCTGAATGTATTGGCAGGAAAGTAAGTGTTTAGTGGGCAGCATTTGCCCGGCAAAATCATCATTATCTTTACCTTGATGTGAGACCAATGGAACCGCTGCATTGCCTTGCATGCGCGAAGGATGAGCCATCCAGGCGTTCTCGTTGAGTTCGCCAAGTTCTCGTTGTAGCTGTTCGCTGTCAAAGCGAAAGGGCAATCGAATAAATGGCTGTGATAGCTCCATGGCGTGCTTAATCTAACAACAAAGTTGAATGGCGACTAACTCCAGGGGTCTTTATCTGGATATTCAGAAATATTGATCTCTTTAGGTCCCAAAAACGATTGACGCTTTAGATCAAAATGCGCAATGCGATACACCGCAATGCACAGTAATAAGGAGATGATCACCAGAGGAAATCCACCAACAATACTGGCGGTTTGCAATGTGCCAAGATCTCCCCTCATCAGCATGAGCGTTACTGGCAAAAAGCTTAATGCACCGGCCCAAAATAAACGATTCCAGCGCATCGGCTCATCGGGCACTTCTTTTTGTACTACCGAAGCTAAGATATAAGAAATCGAATCAAAGGTCGTTGATAAAAATACAATCGCTAAAATGGTGTAGAAGAAAATAATAATCGTGCTATATGGTAGAGTCCCCAGAATGGCAAAGATAGCCGCTGAGCGCCCTTCAGAATTAAATACGGCCACTACATCTAATTCGCCTGAAAGCTGTAAGTGAATCCCGTAGTTGCCAAGAATCATAAAAAACAAAGCGCAACCGATGGTGCCGTAGCAAAGCGCACCGAGAATCATGTTGGCCATAGTACGGCCACGAGAAATACGCGCGATAAACAATCCAATTGTTGGCGCAAAAGCTAGCCACCACGCCCAGTAGAAGACAGTCCAGTCCTGCGGAAAGCTAGTATCAGGAAAATTATTTAGGCCGCCAAATGGTTCGAGGTAAGTTGACATGGTGAAGAAGTTTTCAACTAATACCGCAATCGAAACCAGTGACGATTCCGCGATAAATACTGTTGGCCCAACTATTAATACGAAAGTTAGTAAGATAATTATCAGGATAAGATTGATGTTCGATAAGCGTTGTATGCCCCGTTTCATTCCCGAATAAGCACTCGCGCCGAAGATCATGGTGCACAGAATTAGCACACCAATTTGCACACTAACGCTTCGTGGTAAACCGAACAGTTGATGCAGACCTTCATTCAATAATGGCGCACCTAAGCCTAAGGTGGTTGCGCCACCACCGAGCATGCCAAACACAAATAAGATATCGACTAACTTACCAATAAAGCCATTGACATTGCGCGAGCCAATCGCCGGTGCCATTGCCTCTGATAGTTTCAATGCTTTAACGCGTCGCACATGATAGCTGTAGGCAATCGGTAGAGCGGGCACTAGATAAATCGCCCAGGCGAGCGGCCCCCAGTGAAATATTCCGTAAGTCGATGCCCATTTCATGGCTTCGACGGTGCCGGCCTCAACGAAGAATGGCGGGCTTTGGTAATAATAAACCCATTCCACCGGCGCCCACACCATAATGCCAATCCCGATTCCAGCGCAAAATAACATGGCGGCCCAGGACATGGTTTTAAATTCGGGCTCAGAATTCGGTTCGCCTAGTTTGATTTTGCCGATGTCACTAAAAGCGACATAAAACATAAAAATGAAGGCGCCTAAACCAAGTAAGAGATAAGCGGAGCCAAAGTTATTCACCACTAATTCGCGACTTTTTTTGACGAATTCAGCACCTGCTTCAGGCCAGATAATCAATGGAATAGTGACGCTTAGTAATAAGGCCAAGGAGCCGATAAAGGTGGGTTTGTCGATAAGGTTGCTGTTATTCGACGAAGTTTGATCGCTCATAAATCTCCTACACTGCTCTTATTATTTGGTCGTTTATTATTGGGTTGATGGTCGACGAATTTGTTTTAGAGCGTTTTCGCCAACATGCGCAAACGGCTATTGAATTCATTGTGTTCAATGTAAAAGCCGCGCAAATGACGTTCACCTGAATTGGGGTCAAATTCTGCTCTGCCATGCAAAGCGCGTTGATTATCAAACACCATCATCTCCCCAGCTTGCAAAGAATATTCGATGCGATACTTGCCGCTACGCACGCGTCGCATCAATTCCTGAAATGCCGCGTAGAAAGAGTACATGATTTGCGCTTCAAAATCAGGCACATCGGCAAGATGAGCATTGAAGGTTAAGGTCTTAAAACGTCCTAATGAATCTAGACCGATAATGGGGCGGTGGTGTCGAATATCGTCATTGTCATCATGAAATCGCCATGGCAATGATAGCTCGGATAACAACTTAAAATACTCAGGATGATCCTGCTCAAAATCTTCGACAATAGCCATAGCATCCGCAAATACGGAAGCCCCGCCTTGTGCATCATTTTTATAACAATGCAGAAATTGAATACCGGGCACCAATTCTTGATTCGGCAGATCTGTGTGTAAGGGCAGTGCTAAGGCAGTGTAAGCAAGGTTATTAGGGCTGGGTTTATTAAAAACCTCAAAAGTTGTGCCAAAATTCGTTTGGCGTTTGAAGCCGATTAGATCTCCAAACTCAGAGCCCGCCTCAAGATGATCTTCTAAATGATCGATAAGCACGATGCCAGTTTGTTTTAGTTGCTTAATACAATTGAAAAGGTAGCTCGGTTCTTTGTAACACTCTTTGGCGTTAAAACGAGGTAGCTCCGGCATATCGATTGAGTGCCAGCTGCGTTTGCTAATCTGAGCTGGGTCGGCGCGACCAATGCCGGGTCGATGATGATACAACCAATCAATTTTATAATGTGATGGCGTTTCTTTACCCGGCCAGTCAACCGTTAGCACTTCATCGTTAATAGTAAAAGAATTTGGTTGAATATCTAGTGATACTGAGGTGAGATCAAAAGTGCGTTCTTTGGTTTGCGGATGAAGTTCTTCCTGATCATTGTGGCGTAGCCAAATAAAGGGGAATTCCGACGAGCTGCCATCTTGCCACTGGGCATGAAATGCACACTTCTCCTGCATGATTCGTTTGATTGTCATCTTGCTGTTGCTATTCGTTATTCGTTATTTGCTAATGCTCTTTTTTGAAAATGTTCTCAGCAGTAATGAATAATTTTGGCTAAATCTGCCTAAACCAGCAAAGCCAGTTAGCTTGATTAAATGAGTCCACGTTAGCGTTGGTTATTATTTTTGCGGTGGCCAGCGATAGAGAAAGCTCAAATAAAACAAACCCAAATAAATTAATGCAGCTAAGGCAAATAAGCCAATGCCAACGCCCAGCGTAACACCTTGAGCGGTGTTTTCTATCGCCATACTCCCTAGCGGGCTAAGCGGTTTTTTATTGTTTAGTTCGATGAGCGCTTTGAGTAGCCCTTGAGCATGGCGGTATACGCCATAACCATTGATTGTGATGACCAAGGTAACAAAGGTAAAAAAGCCAAAGGCCACCGATCGCATCACCAGACTAGTTTTGCGTAAAAACCAATATAAGCCGACAATGTAGGCAGAAATAATCGTGAACACCACCGATAAGATGACTAAGGAAATTTCGGTGACTATCAACATTTGTTCGGTAAGCTCAGCTTCGGTCATACAATAACTCCTGGTTTAGTAATCTGATCGGTTATTGACTTGAACTTCAGCGCCAGCGGCTTCAGGCTCTTCGTCACTAAGTATGGCTGGGAAGCCTTTACCACGCACTTCTACACCACACGCTTGTTCTAGACGCTTAATAATATTAGACGACCATTCGCGAGCACCAAAGCGTGATTGCCCATCTTTAAAGATATCAATAAGCAATGGTGATAATTCGAGTGGTATTGCATGCTGGTCAGCGAGTTGTTGAAACAAGCTGATGTCTTTGAGCACCAAATCCATGGTAAACGAGATATCGCGGCTGCCGTTTAAAATTACCTGCGATTCGGTTTCATGCACAAAGGAGTTGCCAGAACTGACTTTGATTGCTTCATACGCAACATTCGGGTCGATGCCCATTTTGGTTGATACCAACCAAGCCTCGGATAGTGCCGCTAAATGTGCGGTGGCTAAGAAGTTAGTGATCACCTTAATTGTTGAAGCGGTACCCAATACGCCAGTATGGATTACTTTGCGCCCCATGGTGGTGAGCAAGGGTAGGGCGATTTCAAAGGCAGCTCGATCACCACCAGCCAGAATCGCAATATTGCCGGTATCGGCGCGATGGCAGCCGCCAGATACCGGGCAGTCTAGTGCATAAGCTCCAGTAGCGACTACTTGCTCTCCAATACGTTGAACTTCGGCGCTATCTGTCGTGCTCATCTCCATCCAAATTTTACCGGTAGCAAGCCCGGCGATCACACCTTGCTCACTCTCTAAAACGTCGGCGCAAGCCTGTGGCGATGGCAGGCAAGTGATAATCACATCACTGAGTTCGGTAAGTTGTTTTGCTGTCGCGGCAGATTTAGCGCCGCGCTCTACAAAATCAGACACCAATGAATGGTTTAAGTCTAAGACACGTAGATCAAACCCATTACGTAATAAACTCCCTCCCAATTTTGAGCCAACATTACCCAGACCAATAAAACCGATTTGCATAGTTCGCCTCGCGATTTAATTTACAGGCTCGCTGCCAATTCAAAACCCTCAAGAATGGCTCGTTTGGCATCAAGTTCTCCTGCTAATTTTGCCCCACCAATTAGATGGGTAGGGATACTCGCTGCGACCAGTTCTGCTTGTAAATCCCGGCGAGAAAGCTGACCGGCGCAGACCACTACGTTATCGCATTCGATCAGCTTGCTACCACCATTTGGGCCAGCAACATGCAAACCTAGGTCATCAATTTTTTGGTATTGCACGCCACTGAGCATGGCAACATGCTTCATTTTCAAAGAAGCGCGATGAATCCAGCCGGTGGTTTTACCTAAACCTTTACCCATTTTTTCAGCTTTGCGCTGTAGCATGGTGATTTGCCGGGCGGCTGGTTCAGGTTGAGGCATGGCATAGGCGCCAGCTCCGCCATATGACGAGTCTACGCCCCATTCCTGATTAAAAAGTTCCTTGTTTACGCTTGGTGACTCACCTTCGTGCGCCAAATATTCGGCGATGTCAAAACCAATACCGCCAGCGCCGATAATCGCAACTCGCTGCCCAACCGGTTTTTTGTGCACCACAACATCAAGATAAGAGAGCACCATAGGATGATCGGCGCCCGGCAGATCGAGCGTTCGCGGGCGAATGCCGGTTGCCAAGATGACCTCATCATACTTGGTATTAATTAAGTGCTTCGCATCGACCGCGTGATCAAGATGAAGATTCACACCGGTTTCGGCTAGCTTGTAATTGAAATATCGAATCGTGTGATAGAACTCTTCTTTGCCTGGAATTTGTTTGGCGATATTAAACTGCCCACCGATTTCCGAAGCCTTATCGAACAGATCTACCTGATGACCCATTTCCGCTAGCACGGTTGCTGTTGACAAACCCGCTGGCCCGGCACCAACCACGGCTATGTGTTTAAGCTTGTCGGTTTTAGTAAAGTTTCGCTCGGTCTCATAACAAGCACGAGGGTTCACCAAGCACGTAGATCGTTTGGCTGAAAAGGTGTGATCAAGACAGGCCTGGTTACAGGCAATACAGGTATTAATAGATTCTGGCTTACCCGCTGCTGCCTTGTTCATAAACTCAGAATCAGCCAAAAATGGGCGCGCCATCGATACCATGTCGGCTTCACCGCTCGCGATAATCTCATTGGCAACTTGCGGATCATTAATACGATTGGTGGCGACAACCGGGATCGAAACGTGCTCATTCATGCGCTCGGTAACCCAGCTAAAGGCAGCGCGAGGAACACAAGTAGCAATAGTTGGGACGCGTGCTTCATGCCAGCCGATACCGGTATTGATAATCGTCGCGCCTGCGGCTTCAATGGCCTTGCCAAGCTGAACTACTTCTTCCCAGGTACTGCCTTGTTCAATCAAATCGAGCATCGACAAGCGATAGATGATTATAAAATCGTGGCCAACTGCTGCTCGCACCGCCTTGATGATTTCAACCGGTAACCGCATTCGATTTTCAAATTCCCCGCCCCATTCATCAGTTCGATGGTTGGTATGTTTAACCAAAAACTGATTAATAAAATAGCCTTCAGAGCCCATGATCTCCACACCATCGTAGCCGGCATCACGCGCAAGTGAAGCAGAATTCGCATAGTCGGCAATGGTTCTATAAACGCCTTTGGTGCTTAGTGCGCGAGGTTTGAAAGGTGAGATTGGTGATTTGATATTTGAAGCTGACACACAGAGCGGGCTATAACCATAACGCCCTGCGTGCAAAATTTGCAGACAGATTTTGCCGCCTTCGTCATGCACTGCTTTGGTGACTCGTAGATGCCGTTTGACCTCTGACTTTTTGCTTAGCTTACTACCAAACGGTGACAGCCAGCCTTCCACGTTTGGCGCAAAACCACCGGTCACTATCAAGGCCACTCCGCCACGTGCACGTTCCGCAAAATAGGCCGCTAGCTTAGGGAAGTCGCGAGCACGATCCTCCAAGCCGGTATGCATTGAACCCATAAGTGCTCGATTTTTAAGTGTAGTAAAGCCTAAATCCAATGGTTTTAATAAATCAGGGTAAATTGAGCTTGTCGTTGTCATATTTCACCAGTTTTACTCTTGCTTTGAAGGTCTTTGTGCACATTCTAGAGTAATCATGGTAAACACCCTATCGCTTTTAGTTGGTGCTGAGCAGGCTTTTAGCTATAGTCGGTAATTTAGATTGTTTGGCATCGATATATTAATGAAAGCGATACTCTCTAGCCTAGTGCTACTTTTGTTGCTCACTGCTTGTGAGAGGGCAGAACAACAACAAGAAGGCCAACAGCTACCAATAACGGAACGTGAGCAGGAAAACGCAGAGGAACTCGTGATTGAGCTCGAGCCTCAGCCGGTGCTTGATCAAAATGCCGAATTTGAGCAATTTAAAGCGGATTTTCTAAGCGAGTTTTGGCGCTTGCATCCGGGCTTTGGAGTTTATGTGGGCTATTACCTGCATGACGATCAATTACTGACACCAAACGGTGAACTGCGCGCGCAGCGACGCGCTTTTTATGTCACCGAGTTACAGGCGCTGAAACAATTCGATGCTAATCGATTGTCAACCGCGAATGCCACCGATTGGAAAATTCTGGATGCGGAGTTACGCAAACGCATTTGGTATATCGATGCATATCGATCCTATGAATGGAATCCGGCTGTATATAATCCTTCCGGCGCGTTAGGAATTATGTTGACCACCGATTACAAATCAATCGAAGAACGTAAAACAAGCGTCTTCAATTACTTGGGCAAGGTGCCGGCATACTTCGAAGCCGCTAAACAGAATATAAAACTACCAACCCTTGAGCATACGCAATTGGCACTGTTGCAGAGCCAAGGCACGCTTAACTTAATACAAGACCAGGTTGCGGCCACCTTTACCGAAATCGAGGCAGCCGGGGAGGCCGCGCCAAGCCAGGAGCAATTTGCTACGCAGTTACAAACAGCCGTTGAGGCAGTGGTTGATTATCGAGCGTATCTGGAACAGTTATTAGCTGCGCCACCAGCAGATGGTTGGCGCGGATTTCGCTTGGGCGAAGAGTTATATGAAAAGAAATTTGCCTATGATATCGCCTCGCAATATACCGCCAAAGAACTTTATGAACGCGCGCTGATTGCCAAAGACGAGTTGCATCAGCGGATGATGAAAATCACTGAAGAACTTTGGCCCACCGTATTTGCCGATGTCGACATACCCGAGAATCGCCTGACAGCAGTTAAACAAGTCATCGACAAACTTTCAGAAATGCATGTTAAGCGTGCCGATTTCGTCGCCGAAATCGAACGACAGATTCCAGAACTGGAAGCGTTTGTGAATGACAAACAATTATTGGATCAGGATCCAACGCGGCCATTAGTAGTGCGTTTAACGCCTGAGTACCAGCGCGGTATCGCTGGAGCATCGGTGAATGCGCCTGGCCCTTATGATGCAACCGCCAACACCTACTACAATGTGTCGCCCTTAGATGGGTATAGTGAAGAACAGGCTGAGAGTTATCTGCGTGAATACAATCATTGGATACTGCAAATTCTGAATATTCACGAAGCCATTCCTGGCCATTACACACAGCTGATGCATGCGAATAAGTCGCCGAGCAAGATCAAGTCAATTTTCGCCAACGGCTCGATGATCGAAGGGTGGGCGGTCTATGCCGAGCGGCTTATGTTAGAAGCTGGCTATGGTGATAATGAGCCGCAGATGTGGCTGATGTATAGTAAATGGAATTTGCGCGTGGTGATGAATACTATCCTGGACTATCGCATTCAGGTGTTGGGGATGGAGCGCGAAGAAGCTTTGAATTTAATGATCAATGAAGCTTTTCAGGAGCAAACCGAAGCCGAGAACAAATGGCGACGCGCCACCGTTTCGCAGGTTCAGCTAACCAGCTATTTTAATGGCTTTGCTGAAATTTTAGCGCTACGAGACGAAGTCAAAGCCTTACAAGGTGAGGCGTTCGACCTAAAGGTATTTAACAATCAGTTCCTGAGCTATGGTAATGCGCCGGTCTCGGTGATTCGCAAATTGATGTTAAGCCAAATCACTTCAAGCGTCGTTGAGCCGGTCTCGCAATAAGGTTTGCATCATCGAGCGCAGTTGTCGCACCGATGCGGGTTTGTGAATTAATAAGGCATCGACTGATCTGGCTTCGGTTATACGGTCTTTTGCTGTGTCTCCAGTGATAATGATGGCGGGCAGAGCCGAGTAAAGTTCCTTACGCAAGCTTTCGATGGCATCTTTGCCCGTTGTTCCGTGGCGCAGTCGATAGTCGACCAATGCAAGATGTACGTCATTGGCGCCTACATTCTGAACCTTGAGAGCTGTGATCACTTCATCGGCGGATTCACCGTCAAAGCATCGACATCCCCAACTCTTTAAAACTTGCAGCATGGCTTTGCGCACATTTTCATCGTCGTCGATCACCACCACGGTAGTGCCTTGGAACGAAATGGTTTTACGACTTTTAGGAATATCGTCAATGATTTCGGCTGTTGACCTGGGTAGGGCAAAACGAAAGACCGAGCCCTGACCAACCACTGAATGCACCTTGATTTCAGAATCCAGAGTTTTTGCCAGGCCTTGCGCAATTGCCAAGCCTAAACCGAAGCCTTTGCGTGAATCACGTTCTGGGTTATCTAACTGTTTGAACTCGCGAAACATGTCGTCGATCTTGTGCTTGGGGATACCAATGCCGGTATCCCAGACCTCAATACATAATTGCTCGCGACCACGCCATCGACAGGCAACGAGCAAGCCGCCGTGTTCGGTATAGCGAATCGCGTTGGCAATCAGGTTCCGTAAAATTAGTTCAACGATGAGCGGGTCAGAATAAGCAGCAGCGATAGTCTCGCGCGTGCGATAAATCAAGTTGTGTTCATCGGCTATCGGCGCGAGTTCGGTTTCGAGCTTACTGAATAGGCTCTGCACCAGAAACGGACGAGGGTCTGATGAGATAGCGCCGGCGTCAAGCTTAGAGATATTTAATAGTGCATCAAGCATGGTTTGGGTTGAGTCGACGGCGGCCGACATATGTCGTTGAATCTCACTTTGCTGTGCGGTGAGTTGTGTCCCTCTCATCGTTTCAACGAGCAAGCCTAGGGCATGCAAAGGTTGGCGTAAATCGTGACTTGCAGATGCTAGGAACACCGATTTAGCGCGGTTTGCTTCATCCGTTTGCACCAGCGCGGTTCGCAGTTTCCGGGTTAGCGCCTCGTTCTCATTATTGGTGTCCAGCATGTTGAAAATGGAATTGGATAGCATATTGCTAAACCAGGTCAAACCTACCATTAACAGAATGGTAGAAAAACCGAGCCACTGACTAATTTGATCATCTCTGAGCAAGAAAGCGATGGTTAAAACCACCATTTGAGGGTAAGCCATAGCAAAGAACAACGGCATATAAGGTGCAGCAAATGCAGCGACGCCGACCGCAATCATGATGACAACGCACATGATGAAAATAGATAGTGCCAGGCTAGCGCTGGGAACCATGACAAAAATAAAAATACAAAAAACAATGCTGCTGGTTAGCATATTGCCAATCGCCATTCGGGCAAGCGTTCTGGGATTGGGGCGGAACGCTTCACGTTTAGAGAGATAAAAAACAGTAGTAGCAATCCATACGATGATCACCAGGGCAATCCAAATCAGCACAAAGGTTCGACCGCTCTCCAGATAGCTAACTATTGCCGCACAAATACACAGGCCAAGATATAAAACTATTCCAGATGCGAAGTTTCGATCTGGGAATCGTAAAGCTTGAGCGAGGCTATCCTTATCGAGCTTTAGTCCACGCATAATTATCTTACGCAGTAATTCCCTGTTGTTGAGCTATTAAAATGGCCTCGGTACGGTTGGATGCGCCGAGTGCAGCTAGAATAGCCGAGACGTGCACACGTACCGTGTTTTCCGACATTTCCAGCTCGCGCGCAATTAATTTATTGGGTTTGCCTTCACAAAGGTGGATTAATACTTCGATTTGGCGCGGAGTTAGGGTATTGCTCAAGCTAGGTTCAGTATTGGGTTCTGCTGTTTCGACTTCGTCGGGGAAGCAGTGACCGCCCTCGAGCACCTGGGTTATCGAGCTCACCATATTTTCGGCATTGGCCGCTTTGTTTAAAAAGCCCCTGGCACCGAGGTTTCTCGCTTCGAGCATGGCGCTGGGGTCACTACTGGCAGATAAAATGATTACCGGAACCTTGGTGAATCGATCACGAATTGGTTTTATACCGTCGATTCCGTTTAAACCAGGCATATGGATATCCAATAAAATTACGTCGACACCGGACTCAGAAAAATCAAACGCTTCTTTGATCGAATTTGCCTCTGAAATGCCTCGCGCCTGCCCAACCTGACTCAGAATCATTTTTAAGCCGGTGCGAAACAAAGCGTGATCATCAACGATTAAAACATGTTTGTCTTTCATTTGTGCAGGGTTTATGCGGTCTCGGGGCGTAACAACTATACCTCGTAGGGCTGGATTAGCTCTAGTCTTTTTGTCGTATTCACCTAAACATACGCCTTGCATACACTTTAGCCATCAAAACAAAAAAGTAGTTAGACAAGTGAAACAACAGTCTACGGTAGGGGTTAGAGAGGTTTCTGAGATGGAACATTCTCACCACGAAATCAAAGCAAGGTTCGAGAAGTTTATAAAACAAAACTCGGATCCTGCCGGTCAACAAAATCGGATCAACAAAATTTTTGATCAATCAGAGATATTTGTGATTCCAGCTGATGTAATCAATTTGCGCATATTTGCGATAGGAGCACCCGGCGGTTCGGGCAACGGGTTCGGTGTGCTCCTAAACAACGGCGGTGAGGGAGGCACCGCCGTCTCTAACGTCAAAGTGAATCCAGGTGAGTCGCTGGAAATCTTTGTTGGCGAACGGGGTCAGGACGGCGATTTGCCGAAAGGCGGCGCAGGTGGTCGATCCGCTTCAGGGTTTGAGGGCGGATCGGCTGCCGCAGGGAGAGCAGGGGGTGGCGGCGGTGGCGGCGGTGCCAGCGGCGTTATCAGAGTCCGGGGAGATGAAATTTTGGTTGTTGCCGGTGGCGGTGGTGGCGGCAGCGGCGTTGGTAATGGCGGGGTTATTGGGCTCGGTGGTGCTGGCGGTTCTTTCGGTACCAATGGTCGAGGCTTATCACCAGGTCGGGTGCGTCACGGAGCTGGCACCAAGGGTGGTAGCAGTATAGAGCAAGCTGATGTCGGAAGTGGTGGCGGCGGTGGTGGTCTTTATGGTGGTGGGGCCGGCTCCCAGTATGAGGTGGATAAAAGTGGTGGGGGTGCCGGAGGCACAGGAACTATTGATGGTGCCTTATCCCTCGATGGTGGCGGTGTCGACAAAGGACATGTGATTGTTTCTTATACTTTAACTGATAAGGCATCAACAAAGCCCAAGTAAGCATCTGCGACTTCAACCGGCGCTTCGACATGCGGGTAATGACCAATTTGATTGAGCTCAAGCAGATGATCCAGGCGGCAATTCAATTGCTTGTAACGTTTAACCAGGTGCGCGCCGGAAACAGGATCAAGCGAACCGTTTATCAAACTTAATGACATGCCTGCGTTTTGCAGTGCTTGAACCCAACGGCTTCGATAGTCTCTTCGGTCTTCGATGTAAGTCATCAGGTTGTGAAATAAATGTCGCCCTTGTTGATAGTTTATTAGCTCCCAGAATTCATCCAACTCCCTTTCAGATGGTTGGCTCTGTGGTCCAAACACCGAGCTAAACGATTTGGCAAAGCGCTTGCGATTACTATAGAAGCGCGTGATCCATTTGCCGAATGGGCCTAGCAACGCTTTTTGTGTGAACAGGGCACGATGAGTTTCGGGGAATAAGCCGCCATTTAAAAAACAACAAGAAGCAAGTTGATAGTCGGCGCCGGGCTCAGATTGGCGAGCGATGAGTTCTTGTGCAACACTGACGCCGTAGTCGTGCGCCAATATATGACATCGTTTAATATCCAGTTGACGCAGCAATGTTTCGAACAAATCCGCCTGCGAGTGCAGGGTATACCGGCGACGATCGGGCTTATCAGAAAAGCCAAAGCCGAGCATATCTAGTGTGACCAAGCGAAATTGTTGCCCCAATGTATGCCAAACTTTATTAAAATCATAGCTTGCCGTTGGGAATCCATGAATCAATAGCAAAACCTGATCTTTTGGCTGACCATCATCGATACAAAAGATCTGATTCCCATTTAGCGGGCGGCGTTCCCCTTTGGCAAACCAATCGTTAAGCTTGGAGCTTTTCAACATGTGATTTCTCTGTAAAAGCGAGTTTGTTAACTATGCTAGCTTACGCGAAGTTCATAAGGCGATAAACTTATAGTTCTAAAACCTCATAACATTCAAAACCCGTAACTCTAAAAGCCCACAACCCTAAAAGCTAAGGTAATAAAACAACAATGACTCAGGTTCCTCAGTTTGATGTCGTAATTCAAAACGCACGAGTATTTAATAATGGTGACATGCCTGTCACTCAGGATATCGGTATACGGGATGGGAAAATTGTTGCTCGTGAACCCAAGCTTGATACCAAAGTTGCCAATGAAGTCATCGATGCAACCGGTATGTGGGCGATGCCGGGGTTATTTGATATACATACGCACTACGATTTAGAACTTGAAGTCGCCCCTGGGCTACCTGAATCAACCCGCCATGGTACTACCTCAGTGGTTATTGCGAACTGCAGCCTGGGTCTGGCCTTTGGCAATCAGCGAGTAGGTAAATCTGACCCGATAGTTGATTGTTATGCTCGAGTCGAGAATATTCCCAAGAATGTATTGCGTCGTTGTGCTGAGCAAGCCAGTTGGCAATCTCCGGCAGAATACTTGCAGCATTTGGAAACACTCAAACTTGGGCCAAATGTGATAACCATGGTGCCGCATTCGATGTTGCGCATTGATGCTATGGGTTTTGATGAAAGTATCAGCCGCCAGCCAACGGATGAAGAGTTAGCAAAGATGCAATCGGTACTGCGCGAAAGTTTGCAACTGGGCTATGCCGGATTTTCAACTGACGCACTGCCATTCCACTACTTGGCTAATCAACCCAACTGCCACAAAACCATCCCTACTCAATTTGCTGACTATGCTGAGATAAAACAATTAACACAAGTGGTGCGTGAAGAAGAATCAGTTTGGCAGGCCACGCCTCCCAAAGACAATCCCGCCAGCGTGATAAAGATGTTCTTACTTAGCTGTGCGCGTTTGCACGGCAAAGCGATGAAAATCACCGTGGTTGCAGCGCTGGATGTAGCCACCAACCGCAACTTAGTTAAGTTAGCGAAAATTCTGGCTAAGCTATTGAACAGCAGACTGCTTGGTGGGCGGTTTTATATGCAGGCTTTGGGCGCGCGGTTTAAAACCTGGTCAGATGGTGCTATCACACCACTGGCCGAGGAGATCCCGGAATTACGAGCCTTAAATGAAACTGACTTAGAAGATCGAGCTGCTCGTTTGGCAATTCTGAATGATCCAACTTATATCCAGGTATTCAAGAAGATGTGGTTGGATGGCAAGCAGGGGCTTAGTTTATCGCGCCTAAAGCGCCTGCTTAGATTAGAAAATTATGCCTTTGATCGAGATCTTAAACATATGCTGGTCGAACGTTGTGAAATCGACGCCTGGCTTGGTTTAAGTTTCCAAGACATATATCAACGCATACAACGAAACGATCAAAGCAAGTTAAGCCCGGCCGAGCAAGAATTGATTCAATCAGACTTTAAAATGGTTCGTGATGAAGCAGACTTCGTATTACAAATGCTTCGCAGTTTCGATACCAGCTTATCTTGGAGCACAGTGTCGGCTAATCGCGATTTGCAAACCGTGCGCCAGTTAATTATGGACCCAAGTTTGTTGCCAGGTTTTAACGACAGTGGTGCACATCTAACTAATATGGCTTTTTATGATGTCAACCTTCGAAGCCTGCAGCTTGCTGCTCAGGGTGGTGAAGCCGACGTGGCCTATATGGTTAAACGACTGAGTAAAGATCCAGCTGATTTATTTGATGTTGATCGGGGCACTATTGATATTGGTGACGTCGCCGATTTAATTTTAGTTGATCCAAAACAACTAGCGGTCTACGACGCTGAGGCCAAGGTGCAACGCGTGTATCGACAGGAATATGAACATGAGCAATTAGTAAACCGCTCAGATGATGTTGTGCCCTTAGTAATTATTGGTGGGCAGATCGCCTGGCAGCATAATCAGTTTTCCGAGCAATTAGGCCGCGTCAAAATGGGTAACTTATTGAAGCCAAAGAAAGCGGCCTAGTGACAGCCTTGATGTCTTAGTTCGATGTTTCACTGATGAGTGCTTTCTTTTTTGCGCTAAATCGCGACGGATCTAAATTCAGCCCAATAGTTGCTGAAGCCATGATGGCCCAGATCGATGATTTTGGGCACGATAGTAAACAACTGATTGTGCGCGATAATTTCGCGATCGGTTACCAGGCGAGATGGACAACCAAGGAAGAGCTAGGTGAACAACAACCCATATTACTGGACGATCATTCTTGGCTGATGTTTCTGGGGCGTATTGATAATCGTCACTATTTGCTCGAACGATTGCGTCTAAAGCCTGATTTAGAAATCAGTGACGCTGAATTAGTCGCTCGCTATCTCAAGCGTCATAGTGTCGACCAGCTCAATGAGTTTGTCGGGCCATTTGTATTGGTAGTGTTTGATCAACAAACACAAAGCGTGCTCGCAGCCCGTGACCCCATGGGAGGTCGTTATCTTGTCGCTGCGGTGAGCGAGCAAAGGATATTGCTGGCGACATACGAAATGGCGCTGGTAGCACATCCGAGCGTTGACTATTCATTCAATGAGGAAAAAATCGCGGCTGGGATCGCGCGGCAACAGGAAACTAAATCTTTATCGTTAGTTAGAGGTCTTGAGCCTTTAGAGCCGGGCGAAGCGCTAGAGATAAGCAACAATGGAAAAAGGGTTTTTCGATTTTATCGACCTAGGGTAGTGCCGAACATGGGCGATAACACTGATCAGCAATACGCACAAGAGTTTAGGCGCTTGCTGAACCAAGCGGTTGCGCGACGATTGCGAGGTATTGGTGATGTGGCGACGATGTTAAGTGGTGGGCTGGATTCGGTGCCGATAGCAATTGCCGCTAGCCAACTCAGTGCTGTGCAAGAACAACATCATCAAGCTTTATCGTGGGTGTTTGAGCAATATTCAGATGCTGATGAACGACAGTACTCAAAGCCAGTTTGCGAACAATTTGCGATTCGCCAACATTTGATTTGCTGCGATGAGGTTTGGCCGAAGTTTGATAAGGATACGCATCTAAACCCGGTTTTCCCTTTCAGCACACCGTACTCAGAATATCAGCAAGAAACTTTTCGAGTAGCTAAACAACAGGGAATCAGCCATATCCTAACTGGGATTCACGGTGACATGTTGTATGGTCATGGTGAGAGTGTTGTTTATGAGCTACTACAACAGGGCCAAATTCGTCAGGCGATAAAGCTGTTTATGTTGTACTGGCGTCATACATCTAATCGGCGCGTTCTAATTAAAAACACTTTGCTAAAGCCCATTCCCTGGTTGCGAAGGTTGTTGGACCAACAGCGGATGCGTCGTTATCAAGCCCCTGCCTGGCTGCAAGCGGATATTGCGGAGCAATTGCGGTTACGCCCACATCCTCTGTACCAGGAAAGTCAAAGCCGCGTGCGCCCTTTGCAATGGCAAAATTTATTTGGCGGGTTTGCTGGCAACGACATGGCTTTGGGGCGCACTATGGAAGCAAAGTATCAAATTGATCGCCGTTACCCGTTGCGAGATCGCGATCTATGTGAATTTATGGCCAGCGTACCCAGCACACAATTAATCAGTGGCATGATTCATCGACCAATTGTGCTTAATGCCTACGCGAATGAGTTACCAGAGAATATCCGCAAGCGTAATGATAAAACTGGTTTTAATAGTGCCATCAGTGCGAGTATTGCCGCAGATGTCGAGGCGCAGCGATGGTTTAAACAAACTGATGCGGCTTGGAAGAAATATGTAAAAGACTGTGATTTGGATTCCTGGCACAGCGCAGACTCTGCAACAAGCGTGTTACAGTGGCAATGTGCCTACTACAATTTTTGGCGAGCGACATGTTATGATGCTAAGCAGGGTGAATTAGGGGCGGGCACGTAATGAATATCGAAAGAACTAAAATCGCGATGATGAATTCGAAACAAACTACTTCTGCTGAGTCAAATGTCGATTCATCCTGTGCACACCCCGCGACATCGCGTAAATCGAAGAAAGCTTACGAGACGCCCGAGTTAATCTTCTATGGTGATGTTCGAGATGTCACGCTCGGGCCAACTGTTGGCAGCGGTGAAAGTGGCTGCGAAAGTTTTTTAGAGCGTGGCCCGGCAACACTACCTTGCCCATTTCCATAATTTAGGTACCGATCAAAAACGGCTGACAATCACTCGCTTTTGATTAGTGTCTACTTATCTACTTCGCTACAAAGGCCGGTAACTTTTTGGCGATTTTTTTATTCTCTAACACCACATAATCAGGCAGGCCGCCAGTGCAGGGTGGGTAAGCTTCGCCCTCTATGAGCGGTGCCAGATATTCTCGACAAGCTTCGCTAATAAAAAAACCATCCTCACTCAAATAGTCAGATGGCAGTGGCTTTTCAACATTAGCTACGTCCGCCAAGGGTGCTTCACCAATCTCCCAGGTATACGGAGAATTTGAGGTGCGTACGATAGTCGGCATGATGGCGTTTTTACCCTGTAAGGCAAATTCAACCGCTGCCTTACCCAAGGCAAAGGCATGCTCCACATCACGAGCGGCACCGATGTGTCTGGCGCTTCGCTGCAGATAATCGCAAACGGCCCAATGACATTTATGACCAAGGCTTTGTTTAATCATCGATGTAATTACCGGAGCCACTCCGCCTAGCTGTGCATGACCAAACGCGTCGCGACTTCCAGAGTCGGCTAAGAACACACCATCAGCGGTGTGAGCTCCTTCTGACACCACAATTGCACAATGGCCTTTTTGCGCGACACATTGATCAACTTTGGCCAAAAAAGCCTGCTGATCAAAATCAATTTCAGGAAAGATAATCAGATCTGGCCCAAGCCCTCGTTCATCCGCGGCCAGCGCTGATGCGGCCGCAATCCATCCGGCATGTCGGCCCATAACTTCCATGACAAATACTTTGGTTGAGGTTGAGCTCATCGAGGCCACATCAAGCGATGCTTCGAGAATTGAAACCGCCACATATTTGGCCACTGAGGCAAAGCCGGGCGAGCAGTCAGTGATGGGCAGATCATTATCAATGGTTTTAGGAATACCAATACAGGTGATTGGGTAGCCCATAGTCTGCGCTAATTGCGAGACCTTATGCGAAGTATCCTGAGAGTCTCCACCACCGTTATAAAAAAAGTAACGAATATCGTGCGCTTTAAAAACGTCAATTAAACGTTCATATTCAGCACGATGTTGTTCGATAGACTTCAGCTTATAACGACAGCTCCCAAAAGCGCCGGCAGGTGTGTGCTTTAAAGCTTTCAGCTGTGTTTCGCTAAGCGTGTTAGTGTCGATTAAGTTCTCGTACAAGGCACCAAGAATGCCATCCTGGCCGGCGTAAACGGTGTTGATTTTTTCTGGGTGTTGTCGCGCTGTTTCGATGACGCCAGCGGCGGATGCATTAATAACTGGTGTAACGCCACCAGACTGCGCGTAAAAGGCGTTATATGCCGTCATAACTGGGTGTGAGAATTGTTAAAGCATGGGCAAGCGTGATTATAACCCAGCTTTGAATCTACCTTGTTTTTACTTTCGCTTATCAAGCCAGCGGGTATACTGCGCGCATTGTTTGCTAACTCTATTTTTTGCTATGCCACAAATTATTGTTTTCGATACTGACGGAGTAGAACAGCGCCACGATTATCAGGTTGGCGACACTCTAATGGAGGTGTTACGTGAAGCGGACTACGACGAAATTCAGGCTTTGTGTGGTGGCCTTTGTTCTTGCGCTACTTGTCATGTGCATGTTACTCCACAAGCATGGATGCCAACACCAGAAGAAGACGAAACTCTATTGCTGGAGCTAGCCGACAATTTTGACGAGGGCAAATCTCGGCTCTCCTGCCAAATAGAGTTGCTTGAAGAAAGCGATGGGTTACAGGTGAGCCTGGTAAGCACCGACTGATATGGATCCAATTACTCAAGGCGTGGTTGGTGCTACCGCCAGCCAGTTGGTTTCGCCTCGCGAGCAAAAAATGGCAGCGGCTTTACTTGGTGTTTTATCCGGCATGGCGGCTGATTTGGATGTGCTGATTAATTCGCCGGTCGATCCATTGCTATTTTTAGAATTTCATCGGCACTTCACTCATTCATTGTTCTTTATTCCTGTCGGCGCTTTGTTGTGTGCGGCTTTCTACAAACTAATTTTTCGGCGTAGCCAACTCGGTTTTCGCACTATTTACTTTTATTGCCTGGCCGGTTACGCAACGCATGCCTTGCTAGATGCCTGTACTACTTACGGCACGCAATTACTGTGGCCGTTTAGTGATATGCGCGTTGCCTGGAACGTGGTGTCGGTGGTGGACCCTTTGTTTACCGTTCCTTTGCTGATCATGATTGTATTGGCGGTGCGGCGTCGCTCGACCCGCCTGGCGACAATTGGTGCAGTCTATGCTTTATCGTACTTGGCCTTAGGAGCAGTACAGAATCATCGGGCTTATGATCAGGCTGAGCGCTTGGCACAAGCACGAGGTCATCAAGCCGCGAATCTTGGTGTTAAACCGAGCTTTGGGAACATCCTGGTATTTAAAAGTGTCTATGAGCATCAAGGTCAATACTTTGTGGATGCCGTCAGAGTTGGTACCACAGTAAAAGTTTACCCGGGAACTAAGGTCGATAAGCTGGTGCTTGAGCAACACTTTCCGTGGTTACAAAGAGGCAGTCAGCAAGCTCTTGATGTAGAACGATTTCGCTGGTTTTCTAATAATCATCTCGGGCTTGACCCGCACAATGCCAATCGGATTATCGATATTCGATACTCCCTGATCCCGAATCAGATCACCGGTATGTGGGGTATTGTGCTCGATCCAACGGCTAGCGATAAGCAACATGTTGACTGGACGAGTAATCGCCCCAAAGGGCGCAAAGCCTGGGCCAAAATTCAGGAACTATGGGTTCAGATAACTGACTCAGATTAAGTTGATTGAACGGACTCCAAATCGGAACTCTAAAATCCCTAAAACCTAGAACTCGTAAAACCTAAAACCCGTAAAACATTGGCACAATAAAACTTAGGGATATCCAAATTATTATGGTTAGCGGCACACCAGCCTTAACGAAATCCATAAAGGTATAACCACCTGCGTTCATTACCAGCAGATTCGTTTGATAGGCCATTGGTGTTGCGAAACTCATATTGGCGCCAAACAATACCGCCAACACAAATGCTTCAGGTGGCAGCCCCAACTGGGTTGCAATGCTAATCGCAATTGGCGTGCCAATCACCGCCGCCGCATTGTTGGAAACGACATTGGTTAACACCGCCATCAATAACATCAGGCCTGAGAAAATAATGCGGTCAGGCATGCCGGTGGTCACCTCAACAAATTGCTGAGCTACATACAAGGTTGCCCCAGTCTGGGTCAAGGCCGTGCCGAGTGCCAAGCTGGCCACCACAATCAGAATAACCTGCGCACTCAATGCGCGTTGAATATCTTGCCATTTAAGGCAGTTAGTCAGCACCATAGCTAGCGAGCCAGCGACCGCACTGATTGCGATAGGCACAAAGCCCAGAGCCGCTGCTAGAACGGTCAACGCCATAATTAATATGGCACGAGGCGCGTACTTAGTTGAGGGCAACTCAGTAGTCGCATCGAGCACCAAAAAGTGCCCGCGTCGTTTAACCTCTTCAATGGCTTCATTAGAGCCCTGGACTAATAGTACATCGCCAAGTCGCAGCGGCGTTTTAGCAATACCTTGCGGCATGCTTTCCAGCACCTTACCTTTGCGATGAATCGCCAATGTCACAAGCTGGTAAACATCAGAGAAATGCGCTTCATTCAAGGTGCGATGTATCATCGGCGAGCCACGATCGATGACAAGCTCGGCTAGATGTTGTTCGTCATCGGCAAGCGGATTGTCGTCGTTCACTTCATGACCTTTGGAGTAGAGCGTCGCTCCTAGGGTGCGTTCAAACTCCTTTAGTGCAGATGGTGTATCACGCACGAGAAGTCGGTCTCCCGCTTTGATCTTGGCATCCGGCAGGGGTACGGTAAAGGTGTTCTCGGTGCGGCGAATACCTGAAACTTGAATAGCGCCTTCGGTTTTCTCAATCAGCTCGGTCAATGTGCGGCCATCAGCCCAACTGCCAGAAGGCACATGTAGATGCGCGGTGAATATACGTGGCCCACTGTCTTCTAAATTCGGTGAGCGGTCTGGCAAGATGCGCGGTGCGATCAACCATAGGTAGATAATGCCGATCGAGCCCGCCATCACAGCGGGCACAAAAAAGTCGAACATGCCGATGCGTTCCAGGCCCATGTCGTTGGCAACACTGACCACCAACAAGTTGGTAGAGGTGCCAATCGTGGTTGTCATGCCGCCGAGCAATGTTGCCAGCCCCATAGGCATCAGCAAGCCAGATGGATTGGCTTTGGTTCGAATCGCCACATTCAGCATGATTGGTAATAACAACACAACAATCGGTGTGTTATTAACCACGGCACTCAATAGTGCCGAGACAATCAAGGTAATCAGCACCGAGAGAATAGGGCTGAACGACCAGAGTTTAGCCAGGCCTCGGCCGACTGGGTCGAGTGCTCCAGTTCGAACTATGCCGTAGCCCGCGACCATCAAGCCGCAAACAGCGACTAAAGCTTCATGCGCAAAACCCGCGAAAAAGCTAACGGGCGTTAGTCGCTGGCCACCAGAATTTTCATAAGGAAACAGCTGAAAGCTGACTGCGAGTAAAACAATAACCGCTAAACTGGAGGTCTCAAGCGGTATTCGGTCGCGAGTGAAAAGAATAAGTGCGATAACAGTTAGGCTTAGTGCCCAAATCGCATGCGGGTCGAGTTGCATAGACTGCGTCGTTTTTATTTTCGAAGGCACATTATAAAGTTAAACGGTGTGCTTGCGGCAAGTAAGATTTCACTAACGAATAACGGATAAATTTGCAATTTATAACGGCTTACCGCCTAAGCAAATTTTAGCTGTGTTAAACTCGTCGACATTGATAACAGCATTCTCAAAAGGCGCTGAGTAGGCGCTTATTATAGACGCTATCGGTCCCTCTCCTACGTCTTACCATGATCGACCTTGCCCTGACTAATGAAATCATCGCTGTGTTGGCTATTCTGTCTTTTGCGGTGATTTTGTTTGTGTTTGAGGTAGTGCGAGTTGATGTTGCCGCTTTGCTGGTATTAGTTTTATTGGGATTATCTTCACAAATTGAAGCGTTCAATGGCGGCTTAGTGCCGGTTTATCAATTGTTTGATGGCTTCTCCAGTAATGCGGTGATGTCGATAATCGCGGTAATGGTGATTGGTGCGGGTCTGGATAAAACCGGTGTCATGGGAGTGATGGCAGCGCTCATTCTTAAACGCGCCGGTAAAACCGAATCGAAGATTACCCTGGTGCTATCAAGCTGTGTGGCTGTTATTTCAAGCTTCATGCAAAACATCGGCGCGGCGGCCTTGTTTTTGCCGGTGGCGAGTCGTATCTCACGACGTACTGCGATTCCGGTATCACGCTTGCTCATGCCAATGGGCTTCTGTGCCATTCTCGGTGGCACCATGACCATGGTTGGTTCCAGCCCGCTGATTTTATTAAACGATTTAATCAATAGTGCCAATTTACATTTTCCTGATAACGCCATACCGATGGAAAATTTTGGCTTGTTTGCCGTCACACCAATTGGTATTGCGCTGATCGCTACCGGAGTAATTTATTTTTTGATGTTTGGCGGTAAATTGTTACCGCAGGCGCAGAAGCAAACATTGACTACTGAGAATTTGCAGCACTACCGAGATGTCTATGGCATTGATGGGCGCATCTTCGAAGTGTCTGTCGAAAACGGCAGCGATCTTGACGGGCTGGCCTTAGGCCAGGTGCAAACCAGGGGGCGTTCTGGCTGGATTTTAGGGATAAAGAATAGTGATATTACGCGAATTATTCCTGAGCAGAGCACCTCGATTCAAGCTGGGTCGGTGTTAGCCATCATGGGCGCCCGACAAGAAATCGAGAGCTACGCAGACGATCATAAGTTAACCGTTTCGCCGTTTCTTAATGAGTTTGCTGATGCTCTCAACCCGACTACTGCGGGGATCGCTGAGATCGTTATTCCGCCTGACTCCGATGTGGTGGGCAAGACGATTTCTGATTTGGATATTCGCAAGCGTTTCGGCATGCGAGTGCTGACCGTATATCGAGTCGACACCGTCATTGATGAAGAGCTGTCGTCTTTGGAACTGCAAGCAGGTGACACTCTAGTTGTGCATTCGCGCTGGCAGGATTTGATTAAAGTTTCTAACGATCGGCGCTTTGCGGTCGTGACTGACTTCCCTAAAGAAGAGTTCAGACCAAATAAGCTGCGTAACGCCTCGCTCGCTTTCTTTTTAGCACTGGGGTTGGTGTTGTTTAGCGACCTGCCATTGGCGCTGTCTTTGATGGTCGGCGCAGTTGGCATGATTATTGGACGAGTGTTGGATGTCGATGAGGCCTACAACGCGGTCTCCTGGCAAACTGTGTTCTTGCTTGCCAGCCTGATTCCCCTTGGCATGGCCATGCAGCAGTCGGGTGCTGCGGCTTATTTGGCAGCTCTGGCATTGGCGTTTATGGACGGCTTTCCGGTCTGGGGCATACAACTCTTTTTGGCCATTATCGCTACGGTGTTCACCTTGGTTATGTCCAACGTGGGTGCAACCGTCTTACTAGTGCCTTTAGCGATTCAGATGGCGCTTGGAGTTGGCGCCGATCCGGCCGTATTTGCACTAACGATTGCCTTGGCAACGTCCAATTCTTTCTTGATTCCTACGCACCAAGTGAATGCGTTGATCATGGGGCCAGCAGGCTATAAGGTGAAAGACTTTTTGCGAGCTGGCATTGGTATGACTGCTTTGTTTCTAATCGTTATGTTAGTAATGCTGAATTTATTTTACTAACCCCATAGAATTTGCTTCGTTCATTCATTATTTGTGACTAAACCGAGACTAAACCTCCAATGAAAAAATTTATTTTGTTGTTCTTCGCTATTGTTTCTCTAAGCGCTTGTGACGGAGGCGGTTCCGACTCGGGAAGTATGACTGAGGATACCTTGCCAGGTACGAATGTACCGACCAGTTTTGTAGGAACTTATACTGGCACGTTGGACATCACCGCATCGGCTTTGGGTATCACTGTGACGGATTCCTTCCCGATTACCGTTACCGTAAACGATGATGCGACGGTTAGATTTGACGGGGACGACCCAGAGGAAACCTTTACCGTTGGCCTGCAAAACGATGGGATCTTTCGGGGAAATTTACCAATTGATCAAGAAGGGTGTACTGGCACGGTGGCGGCAGAAGGGCAGGTTAATGGCACCACGGTTACTGGTACCATCGAAGGAGACGGCAACTGCACCATTGATGGTGTGACGGCGGATGTGACCCTCGAAGGTACGTTTAATGCGACACGAAGCTAGCCTTTCTAGTTGCAGTTAAATCTAGTAGTAAAATCGTTTAATTATTGGCGTCGATTAAAGCATCAAGTTCAATTTTGAGTTTATCGAGAATTACATCGTAGCCAAAAGCGCCTAATTTTTCGCCTTTACGCTTTAGATTCACCACTTTTGGGCCACACCAAAGACCCAAGTCGGCATCATCAGTTTCGCCTGGGCCATTAACCCGACAGCCCATAACGGCAATAGTGAGGTTGTGGTCTTCGGCGTATTGCGTCATCTCTTTAACGTCCTGCGCTAGCTCGATAAAAGCTTCGTTTTCGACTCGCGAACAACTTGGGCAAGAAATGATATTTAATTTGTTGGGATCAAAGGCCACCACCGACCGAACCCGCCCAGCATAGATATCATTGATGATTTCATGGCCAGCGTCGACTTCGTCAGCCTTGATCTTATTCGGAAGTGTAAGCGAAACCCTAACAGTGTCGCCGATACCACGGCTAATCAATTGTTCAAAGGCTATGCGTGTTTTGATAATGCCCATAGGCGGCATGCCCGCCTCAGTGACGCCTAGGTGCAACGGCACATCAGGCCGTTTTTCAGCGAAGCGAATATTGGCAGTAATCACTCTTTGCGGATCGGAGTCTTTTAGTGATACGCAGTAACGAGTAAAGCCAATCGAATCGAGATAATCGCAATGCTCTAGAGCGCTGTCCAACATCGGTGACACGGAGTCTCGAGGGTCATAATTTTTCAGTTTTTCCGGGTCAACTGAACCGCAATTAACGCCCACGCGCATGGCGCAATCGTGTTCGCCAGCCAGATCCGCCAGATACTTCACTTTCTCCTGCCATGACTTCTTTTTTTCATGGTGAAACAAATGCCCAGGGTTATAGCGTATCTTATCGACGTGCGGCGCAACTAATGCCGCCATACGATAATTCTCTTGCAGATCAACCGATAAAACCGCATCGGTTTCTTGGCGAATATCGATCAGCGCAGCCGCGTCTTTTTTATTGTCTACAGCGATGCGCACAACTCCTGCGCCACGTTCATGCAAGGCATTGGTTTGCGCCACTGTGGCACTCACATCCTGAGTCGGCGTTGCGCACATGCTTTGCACAAGAATAGGGTTGCCATTGCCAATGGCTGATTGTCCAATCGCGACTTCGCGCGTTGGCTTTCGAGTAATATTCACAGGCAGATCAAGTTGATTGGTCGAGAATTTTTAATGCCGCCTGATTTTACTGCACCTGCAGTAATTCAGACACAATTTTGGTGCCGAAATAACCAAGTTGTATTAAACCAAAGCCCAGCAGCGTCCATATTACGGCTTGAGCGCCGCGCAAACCGGTTCGATAGCGTTTCACTAAAATCGTCGCGAAGACTATCCAGCCTAGAATCGCCAGCACAGTATGATGTTGAAACATAAAAGCATGGCCAAATAGTTGTTGGCTGAATACGGCGCCGGTTATCAACGTTAGGCTCAAAACCATAAATCCTGACACTACCAATCTCAGCCATAGCTGTTCCATGGTTTGTAAAGGTGGTAAGGCTGCTAATAAGCTTGGGTTGGTACGTGCTTTGAGTTGTTTTTCAAGGAACCAGTACAATAAAGATTGAATGACGGCAATAGCTAGCAGCGCGTAGGTAAATAAAGACACAACAATGTGCACGCTCAATAGCGAGCTTTTTGCCGAAACAGCCTGCGAGCTTTGTGGCCAGAGCCAGGCAAAGATAAGGCTTAGAATAGTCAGTGGATAAACCAGAATACCCAATCGCTTAATCGGCAAACCGGTGCTGGCCAGTAAAAAAGTAGCATTAGTCATCCAGGCCATCAGGATCAACATCGATGGCAAGCTCAAATTTAGTCGGGCACCATCTAAGCTAAGGTTCAATACGACTATTGCATGCGCGATAAGCGCAATAATTGCGATATAAAAACTACTCGGAGTTTTGGTGCTGGCATGCTCGGCAGGTGTATTCAGCTGGCGCGCGATCAATATTGTGGCGACACCGTAGAGAATCAGAGCGAGAACTAAAAACCAATGCATTTTCGTTTGACTAAGATAGAGTGGGCCAATTTATTGAATAGGGCTAAGTTGTTGAGTAAAGCTAAGTTGTTGAGTGGGGCCCAGTTTTAAAAGTGTGCTTGAAAGAGTACAAGTGAATGCTGCAGCTAAGCTCGACAGCGGTTAGAATAGCATATCGGTTTAGTACCCGACCATGCGCAATATCGGCATGCGTCGACAGCATAGAGATGCCCCATGTTTGAACAACTCGGTGATCGTTTACAGCACACTTTTAAATCACTTCGCGGTCAGGCACGCCTGAGTGACGAGAATATCAGCGATGCCATGCGTGAAGTACGCATTGCACTGCTTGAGGCAGATGTTTCTCTGCCGGTGGTTAAAAGCTTTGTTAAAAACGTCAAGGACAAAGCCATTGGCACAGATGTTTCCAAAAGCCTGAATCCCGGTCAAATGGTGATCAAGATTGTCCAGCAAGAGTTGGTCGATTTGATGGGCGCGGCGAATGACGCGCTGAATCTTTCGCAAACCCCACCAGCGGTAATTTTAGTCGCTGGTTTACAGGGTGCTGGTAAAACCACTACCGTCGCGAAGTTAGCGAACTTGCTAAAGCAACGTGAAGCTAAGTCAGTGATGGTAACCAGTGCTGATATCTATCGGCCTGCAGCGATAGAACAGCTGAAAACCTTGGCCGAATCGATTGATGTGGCCTTTCATCCAAGCTCAACTGACCAGCAAGCGGTCGATATTGTGCGCGCCGCTAAAGAGGCTGCTAGAAAAGCCGTAGCCGACGTATTAATCATCGATACTGCAGGCCGCTTACACGTCGATGAGCAGTTGATGGGTGAGATCAAGCAAGTGCATGCAGCGGCTGACCCGATTGAAACCTTGTTTGTGGTTGATTCAATGACAGGTCAAGATGCTGTAGTTAGTGCCAAAGCATTTGATGAAGCCTTGCCTCTAACCGGTGTGATATTAACCAAAACCGATGGTGACGCACGCGGCGGCGCAGCGCTGTCTATTCGCGAAGTCACTGGAAAACCTATCAAGTTCTTAGGGATTGGAGAAAAAATTGAAGGCATTGAGGCTTTTCATCCAGATCGCATAGCCTCGCGAATTCTTGGTATGGGCGATGTCATGACGCTTATCGAAGAAGCCGAACAAAAGGTCGATAAGCAAAAAGCTGAAAAATTAGTCAAGAAGCTTAAAAAAGGTAAAGGTTTTGACCTTGAGGATTATCGAGACCAGGTCATGCAAATGAACAGCATGGGTGGCATGGAAAGCTTGATGAGCAAAATGCCTGGCATGGGCAATATGAAACTGCCGAACAATGCTCTGAGCGGCATGATGGGTGATATGAATAAGAGCGTTGCTATTATCAATTCTATGACGCAACAAGAACGTCAGTTTCCAGCATTAATAAAAGGTGGCCGCAAAAAACGCATTGCCGCCGGATCAGGTACGCAGATTCAAGACGTCAACAAAACCCTTAAACAGTTCATGCAAATGCAGAAGATGATGAAAAAAATGGGGGGCAAAGGAAAAATGGCCAAAATGATGCGCGGCATGGGCGGTATGCCGGGCATGGGTGGTAAGTTTCCACCAGGTGGTATGGGCGGCTCAGGTGGCATGCCGTTTTAGACCAATTTTAGCAACGTTTGCGCTTGCTATAGGCTACACAACCCTTTACCATCGCGCCTCGCGCAGGAAACGGCTCTAGGCTTAACCTGCACTTATCCGTCATTAGTCCCTTGGTTATTGAGCTCGGGAGATGACAAAGAAGCAAATTGTGAGATATTTCAATGAAAACCTTTTCTGCAAAACCAGCAGAGGTGAAGCGCGAGTGGTATGTCGTAGACGCCACCGATAAAGTGCTAGGCCGTGTCGCGGCTGAAATCGCCCTGCGACTTCGTGGCAAACACAAGCCCGAATACACTCCTCATGTTGATACCGGTGATCATATCGTAGTGGTCAACGCTGAAAAAATCGCGGTAACCGGCAACAAAGAAGAAGACAAAATTTATTATCGTCACACTGGTTACCCTGGTGGTATCAAAGGCGTTAATGTGCGCAAATTACGCGAGCATGCCCCTGAGCGCATTATTGAAAATGCGGTGCGTGGCATGATGCCTAAAAATCCTTTGGGTCGTGCAATGTTCAAAAAGCTGCATGTCTATGTAGGCCCAGAACATAAACACCAGGCTCAAGAGCCAAAACCATTAGAGATTTAAGGAGCGTAAGATGGCTGAATATTATCAAGGCACTGGTCGACGTAAATCATCAACGGCTCGTGTACGCATTCAAACAGGCTCAGGCAGCATCATGGTTAATCAACGACCACTCGACGAGTATTTTGGTCGTGAGACAGCACGTATGGTGGTGCGCCAGCCTTTGGCATTACTAAATATGGAAGATCGCTTTGACATTCATGTGAATGTGCAGGGTGGTGGTGGTAGCGGCCAGGCGGGCGCGATTCGTCATGGGATTACCAGAGCGTTATTAGCGTATGACGAAGAACTGCGGCCTCAGCTGCGAGCGGCTGGTTTTGTAACCCGCGACGCGCGTGAAGTTGAGCGTAAGAAAGTGGGCCTCAAAGGTGCACGCCGCAGACCACAATTCTCAAAACGTTAATCGTTTTAGAGTGGTATCTAGAAAAGCCGGCGTTGTTGCCGGCTTTTTTGTTTGTACAATACCCACCATAAATAAGCTTTTATCGGCATAGAAGATAGATCGTGAATACTCTAATTAAAGTTGGCATTATTGGTGGCACTGGTTATACCGGTGTTGAGCTGCTTCGACTGCTGGTTCAGCATCCGAATGTGGAACTCTCAGTGATTAGTTCTCGCTCAGAAGCCGGGCGCCCGGTGAGCGATCTATTCCCAAGCCTGCGAGGTTTTTGTGAGCTTGAGTTCTGCGAACCGGCAAGCGAAGCATTCGACGATTGCGATATAGTTTATAGTGCAACGCCCAATGGCGTCGCGATGACACACGCTCGAGCTTTGCTAGAGAAAAATATTAAGTTAATTGATCTGGCCGCTGATTTTCGCCTGCGCGATCAGGCCACCTGGGAGCAATGGTATGGTATGTCGCATGCTTGCCCAGAACTTTTGAGCGAAGCTGTTTATGGCTTGCCGGAACTAAATCGAAATCAAATTCAATCAGCACGATTAATTGCCAACCCAGGTTGTTACCCAACGGCCAGCACGCTTGGCTTGTTGCCGCTGGTAGAGCAGCAGAAGCTAGCCAATTACAACATCGTGATTGATGCTAAATCGGGTGTGACTGGTGCAGGCCGTGGTGTCAGTGTTGCAAATCTCTTCAGTGAGGTCGCTGATAGTTTCAAGGCTTATGCAGTAGGCGGGCATCGTCATCATCCTGAGATTAGTCAAACTTTGAATCAGGTTTCATCCGCAACAGTGAACCTAACTTTTGTGCCTCATTTAACGCCGATGTTACGAGGCATTCATGCTACCAGCTATGTTGATTTAAAAGATCCAGACCTGCCTATCGAAACGGTGCATGATTGGTTTGTAAGCCGGTATGCCGCGGAGCCATTTGTCGATGTAATGCCGCTGGGTTCGAATCCTGATACGCGCTCTGTAAAATCATCAAATATGTGTAGAATCGCGGTGCACAAAGCTGGCGGTTCGGGTAAATTAGTGGTGCTCGCCGTAGAAGACAATTTAACCAAGGGGGCAGCAGGGCAAGCTATTCAGAATATGAACCTCATGTTTGGATTGCCTGAGACTACGGGGCTGCTGACACCTGGCTTACTTCCTTAATTGAGTTATTTTTATGTTAAGACGCTCAACCAATGATTTAAGTATTCGACCGAAAATGTCGAGAACGGCATTTATGGCCGTTATTGTGGGTAGCATTTTCGCAGTCTTTTTAGGTCTTTATTTTGCCTATGTCAAAGGCGTTCGAGTAGGGCATTCGAAACTTGAAAATGATGCACAAACCATCGCCTCACTAAATCAAAATATTGATCAACTACAAAACGATTTAGAAGTATCTACGCAAGGCTTGAGTTTCGCGCAACGTCAGCAGCAAATTCAGGAAGAAGCCTACAAACAAATGAGTAAGGCCTATGCGAATTCTGAACAAAAGAATCGCGTACTTGGTTCAAGACTGGATTTTTATCGAAGTATTATTTCTCCCGAAGATGGTCAGTCAGGCCCGGCAATTCAGGCTTTGGAGCACAGCTATGCTGACGGAGTTTTGAATTTTGATGTCACATTAGTACAAGCGATAAAACACAAGCACCAGGTGCGTGGTAGCTTGAAAGTGACGCTGTTTGAAAATGATATTGCTACTGGTAGCTGGCCTTCGTCAAGCAAACGGAGCGTCAGCTATCAATATTTTGAACAGATTTCCGGTACGATCGAGAGGCCAACGCTGAATGAGTCGGCCAAAATCAAAATAGAATTGCAGCTGCAAAATGGCGAAACTCTGGAACGATGGTTTGATCTGGAAGAGTCAAAGCGTGAGCTAGCTTCGCAAGTTTCCGGCTAAAGCACTGGCATTGCGGGGTTGATTCGTTTTAATCTTAAGGATGCTCCGCAAAAATCAGGGTGAGAAAGTCGGCTAGCCAAGTTTCTATTCATGATTTTTGCAAAGATTCCTTAAACACATTTATATCAATTGAGTTAGTTCAATGAAAAGAAATAAAGAAAAAATAGTTAATAAGCCAGTTGAAACTATCGATACCTTGATTGGCACTGGTTCGATGTTGCAAGGTGATTTAGAGTTCACCGGCGGGCTGCGGGTAGATGGGCATGTTAAAGGCCATGTTTCTGCACAAGACAGCAATAATGGCACCTTGGTGTTGAGTGAGTCGGGTGTTGTTGAAGGCGATATCAATGTGCCGCATGTTGTGGTCAATGGCACAGTCAAAGGCAATATCTCATCGGTTGGCCATGTAGAGTTACAGTCAAATGCTAAAGTGACTGGTGATATTCACTATAAAGCGGTAGAGATGGAATTAGGTGCGGTGTTAAATGGCAGCCTGGTTTCTGATGCTACAACCCCGGTTTATGATGTGATCCCTGGTGGCGCAGAACAAAAAGGCGATCTAAAAAAGTCCTAAACAACTTGTTGTAGACCCAAATAGTAGACCCAAATCAGTTAGCTATATTAGTTGAAGGTTTTGGTTCTTAACTATTTGTATGGATCCGGTTCTTGAGATTACCTCGACCCGCCTCCATTATAATGAAGGCGTAAACGCTAGAAGTAGCAACACAGACTAATTCTAGTTGACCAAGCTAGAAAGGCAGAAACAGAGAACGATGTTAGAGATAGAACAAGGCAATGAAACGCCGCAACCTTTAGAGTTCACCGCGCCTGCGGCAGCTAAAGTCGCTGAGCTGATCTCAGAAGAAGATAACAACGCCTTAAAATTGCGTGTTTATGTGCAAGGCGGCGGCTGTTCGGGCTTTCAATACGGCTTTACCTTTGATGAAGAACAGCAGGATGATGACACGGCAGTTGATAAAGATGGCGTGCGGTTGCTGGTTGACCCAATGAGTTTTCAATACTTAATTGGTGCCAAAATTGATTTTAAAGATGATATCGATGGTGCTCGATTTATCATTAATAACCCGAATGCTCAAACCACTTGTGGTTGTGGCTCTTCGTTTTCGGCTTAAACACTAGCATCTAACAAGCACGAAAAATTACTTATTGTTTGCCGACCTAAAAAATGAACAGATCAAAAAATAGGATGTGTCAATGTATGAAAAAAGGAAAATCGTACTTTAGCAACCTATAGAGATCGAGCAAACGGATTAACTGGAATTGTGAACTCGCTCTATCTGGTATTTATGTGAACAAGCAAATAGAAGGAGTTTTATACCTAAGCAAATACTCAGCTCCTCATTATTTTGAAATCTTGACTAGAAACAAAATAAGTATACTTTAGTACGGTATTCTGGTTAGCCTGAGTTTCGGATTGGTATCACTTTGGCTCGAGTGCCTCAACCACTAAGTCACGTCGATGTTTCTTTCGATAAAAGCTAAAAAATACCGTTTCTACCCAGAAGACTTGGTTGGTTGTTTTCCAAAAATAATGATTAGCGTACTTGGAGCAAATAAAGTGTTTGGGTCAGTAGGGTCAGATTTAAACAAGCGATTCTTCAACGCCAGAGCCTGTGGGTCAAAATAATAACTCTGATTTTAGTACCTTACCGAATGCGGTGATAGCAGACCATCGCAGTGTGATTGTTGAAGATCGTGCTGAAGGTCCAAGTTGCAATTCTGAGATAAGCAGAGAGCGAGAGATTCTCTCCATCGATCAACCTCAGTTTAACCACAATGGTGGTGATCTCGTTTTTGGCCCGGATAACAATCTCTTTATATCGCTCGGTGTCGTATTCAATCATCTAGTGGTGTAGAACACCTTCCCAATTTGCGGTAAATAGATTCTTATACAAAATACACGAGTGCTCTCAATTCTTTCGCTAAGACAGATCAATATTCGGGGGAACGTTCAAGCTGGGACAAAGGCTTCACCTAGCACGCAAGCTTTATCAGCACCAGTCACGCCTGGGGCATTTGACGGTAGATTTTCATCAAAACAAAAACCTAGCCAGGCAAAGCCCATAGCTTCCATAAAATCAGATGGAATTCCTGCGTTGTCGCTAGGCTGGATATCAAATTTCGCTAATCTTGCTTTTAACGAATTCATTAAAGCCACGTTCTGTGAGCCTCCGCCACAAATCCAGCATACGCCTTTATCAAGGTGGCGCTCAACTTCGCGAGCGATTGTTTCAGTTGTGAGACCTAATAAGGTTCTTTGCACGTCCTGCGCGGCCAAGCCCGGCGCCATCATTGATTGTAGCCAATCTAGATTAAAGTAATCTGTACCAGTAGATTTTGGCGCTGCCTGATGGAAATATTCGTCTTCTAACAAGGTTGCTAACAAATTACGATCAAGTTGGCCTGAGTCAGCCCAGGCTCCATCTCGATCAAAGGGGCTATTTTGATTGCGCTCTATCCATTGATCCATTAGACAATTGCCTGGGCCAGTGTCAAAGCCGATCAAGTTCCGACCCAGTTTCGTGATGTTGGCAATGCCGCCGATGTTTACCACCGCCGCTTGTTGGTGTTGTTTGAATGCGGCCTGATGAAAAGCCGGCATTAATGGTGCGCCTTGTCCTCCTGCTGCTAGATCGGCTTGACGGAACTGGCATATGGTGCGGATACCGCTCAGGTTCGCAATACTTTGGCCATCACCGAGTTGTAAACTAAAAGGCCGCTCGGCATTTGGTTCATGCTTTACCGTTTGACCATGGTTGGCGATAGCCTTGATCTGATGTTTGTTTAGACCCGCCTGATCTATCAAGGACAAAGCCGCATCGGCGTAGAGTTCAGCTAGAGAAAAATGCAGCGGGCTATCTGCACCGCTTTCTAAATGTTGATTGTGTTGCGCTAGATACGCCAATTGTTGTCGTGTCTCAGGGGAGTAGGGTGTGAAATCTGAAGCGACTAAGGTGAAGTTGGTTACTGATTGAAAATCAACCAGCGCAGCGTCAATACCATCCAGGCTGGTACCGGACATCAAACCAAGATAGAGCTCACCTCGAGGTTTGATAACAGACATGGTTACATCGACTTACAAAGGTTTTGTTTTGCTCTCGCTTAGAGCCAATTGATACTGGCGATCTACTTGGTCCAGCTTGGCCATCCATTGGTTTGCGGCCAAATCAAACGCAGCACGTTGCGAATCAGGAATCGAAGAAGCCTTGGGCGTTTTGTAGCTCAAAGGGTTTCGATGCACACCATCAACACGGAATTCGTAATGCAGGTGCGGGCCGGTGGCAAGGCCAGTACTGCCCACATAGCCAATCGTTTGCCCTTGTTTTACTCGGCTGCCTGCTCGAATACCTTTAGCAAAACCGTTCATGTGGGCATAAAGCGTTGAAAATCGGCCAGCGTGACGAATCACAATCGTGCGGCCATAGCCGCCTTTTTTTCCGGCCAGCGTTACTTTGCCATCGGCCGTTGCTCGAATTGGCGTGCCTCGCCCAGCTGCGTAGTCTACACCCTTATGAGCGCGCCAAGTCTTTAGAATAGGGTGTTTGCGTTTGCCGAAACGCGAAGAAATTCTTGAGAACTCGACCGGTGAACGTAAGAAGGTGCCAAGCATGCTTTCGCCATTGGGAGAATAGTAGCTGATGTTTCCTTGTTCATCTTCATATCTTAGGGCTCTATAGCGAGTGCCTTGGGTGGTAAATTCGGCAGCCAAAATCTGGCCATCTTCAAGTACTTCGCCATCCATCTGATGATTAGTGTAGACAATATGGAAGGTGTCGCCAGCTCGAATATCTAGCACAAAATCGATGTCCCAGCCGAAGATGCGCACCATTTCCATAATCAAATTATTGCTTAGCCCGGCCTCCAAAGCAGATTCATATAAAGAAGAACTTATCTGCGCTGACGCGACATGCTCAACCGTTTGGTAAGGTAGGTTCGCGATTTTGGCATCAATGATCTCATTGTCTTCGAACCGCACTGTTAATTGGCTAAGGTTGGTTACCGCGTAATTCAGTTCTCTAAGTTCGTCATTGTCATTTAGCTTGAACTCAAGTTCATTGCCAACCTTGAGTGACACCAGCTGTTTGGCAAGCTCATGTTTGGATAATTTATCGGGTAGGGATGACGAGTACCCACGACGTTTAAAGATGCTGCCTAAAAACTCGCCTCGTTTGATCTTGTGTGTCTCGCTGCGAAGTTGCTCGATTGGTTTGGCTACTGCTGTCGTAGGAGCGATTGGTTTGGCTATTGCGGCTTCGATTAGTAGCTCTGTTGGTGATAAGGCCGATGGTGACAACTCAGTTGATGCCAGCATTGTTGAGTTTGAATCAAGATCATACGACGCTCGAAAATCCATTGGCGCGAATGACAGCGCGGCTTGTTCAGAGTGCTGGTCGACGATATTTGCTGTTGTGGTGTGAGTAACCCAGCTACAGACCAGAATTATGCATGACCCTAACAGCCAATGTCGTTTTTTCACTGGCGCGTTTCTGGGTTTTGAAGAACTAGGATGGTGCTGCAATGCGCTCGCGGCTACTGCAGTCAATTCAGCAAGAAATTTAGGCGTCATCTAATTATCTTTTTTGTGCCAACGCTTAAACAGCCGTCAACGTGTTTTTCTTTTGTTGTTGGGGGTTTATACAACTAAAGCGCGCTATTTTGCAGTCTTTTCAATAGCTTGGCAAATTAAACTTGGCGTAATGTCAAGAATCTTGTGAATGGTAATGTTTCAGTTGGTTTTTTTCGCCCAATTATTAGCTGCTTTGATGCTTGTTCTGCTATGGATTAGCGTTTAATCTTCGCTTGCTTTACTAGAATCAATATTAATACGCAGTTTTTAAATTGTGAATCAATCAACCACCAATCAAACCTCAGATGTGATGCAACAATTGTTGCGTGGCGCTGATGAAATTATTCCCCAGGCAGAGCTGGAAACTAAGTTAGCAACTGGCAAACCCCTGGAGGTCAAAGCCGGGTTTGACCCGACCGCACCAGACTTGCATCTTGGGCATACGGTGTTGATTAACAAGATGCGCCAATTCCAGAACCTTGGGCACAATGTGACCTTTCTGATTGGTGACTTTACTGGTCTGATCGGTGATCCAACCGGTAAGAACGCTACCCGGCCACCTCTGACTGAAGCCGAGATTAAGCAAAATGCTCTTACTTATCAGGAGCAGGTTTTCAAAATTTTAGACCCTGACGCCACTCGAGTTCGATTTAATTCCGAGTGGATGGCGAATATGAGTTCGTTTGACATGGTTCGTTTGGCGGCCAGACATACAGTGGCCAGAATGCTTGAACGTGATGACTTCGCTAAACGATATGCCGCTCAGCAATCCATTGCGATCCATGAGTTCTTGTATCCACTGGTTCAGGGTTATGACTCGGTGGCAATGGAAACTGACATTGAGCTTGGCGGCACTGATCAAAAATTTAATTTGTTGGTCGGTCGCGAAATGCAACGTGCTTATGGCAAAGCTCAGCAGGCAATTCTCACTGTGCCAATTCTTGAAGGCCTCGATGGCGTGCAGAAAATGTCGAAGTCACTCGATAATTACATTGGTATCACCGATGCGCCTAATGAGATGTTTGGCAAGCTGATGTCGATCTCGGATGATTTGATGTGGCGGTACTTCGAGTTACTCAGTTTCAAGCCGATGAGTGAAATTGAACAATACAAACAGCAAATAGCTGATGGCGCTAATCCGCGCGATATCAAATTTTTATTGTGCGAAGAAATCATTACTCGTTTCCATGATGCGCAGTCGGCCGAATCCGCTAAACAGGATTTTGTTCAGCGCTTTCAAAAAAATGCTATGCCTGATGATATGTCCGAATTGACAATGAGTTTGGGTGAGGGCATGTTGATCGGCAACCTGTTAAAAGAGGCTCAGCTTTGCGCCAGCACCTCCGAAGCTATGCGCATGGTGAAGCAAGGCGCGGTAAAGCTCAATGGAGAGCGAGTCGAAGATCCTCGAGCTGTAATAGCTGAGAACGAACCTTTTGTACTGCAAGTGGGGAAGAGAAAGTTTGCGCGAATTATTCCAGTATAGTCTTTTGTTAAAGTTAGTTTTGTTGTGGGCAGTATGGCCTGCTGCAGCGAGTGCTCGCCTTGAGGTTTGTAACCAAACTGATTTAGTGCTGATGGTTGCGGTAGGTTATGACACCACGGAAGAGCGAACCGCTAGTGAAGGTTGGTGGCGGGTCTACCCAGGTTTCTGCGAGGTACCTGTTGATGTCGCTATGCTCAAGGGCAGCTATTACGTACATGCTGAGTCTAACCCTAGGTCAACCATGCCAAATGACGGCTTTAATTGGGGTGAAGACAAACCCTTGTGCGTACAATTATCAGACTTTAGATTGCCTAATGGAAGCCAGTGTAACGAGGGAGACGTTACGATTGGCTTTAATGTCATTGATAAGAACTGGCGCAATTCCAACAAAGCCGATATCTACCTAGCCAAACGCACATATAAAGATCAATTTGCTGTACGTGTGGCCGGAGTACAACGTTTGTTATCAATCCTGGGCTACGATGTTGGTGATATTGATGGTGTTATCGGCAAAAAAACCGTTGCCGCCCTCAATCAAGTTGGCTTAGCAAACCAGATTTTTGGTTTTGATTTCAAAAATATTTACCCCGTTCTTGAAAATTTGATTGCTCAACAGCAAAAATTGGACAATTAGTTGACATCTACTTCTTCGTTGTTTTACATGTTGGCTTGACAATTATTTCACAAGAAAGTGGACATAAAAGGAATATTGTCCAATAAAGAGATTAAATTTATTCTAAAACATCAATTTAGAGACTTTAGTCCAATAGCCAAGAATCAAAACAATTGTTAATTTCACCTCGTTCGCTTGTGGTTGGTTGCCGTTTGTTTTTGGGAAAGCACAGCGAACTGGGAGAAGTAGTGTTTCAACAACACTATCTGAATGTGGTTGGTTTTCATGTTCTTATAGTTTATCCACACTTATCGCTGTTGTTTTGCGCAGCGCATAAGCCGTTGATCTCTACCTTCCTGAAATAAATAGTAAACAAAACTTATTGGTGAAATAGCTTCTTAGTTATGTGCGTGCGATGTGTAGTAGGGCACACGCTCGGCGGGGTAAAAATTAGGTTCTTGCTGAACGGGGTGCAGGGCTTTTCTTCCTTTTTCGGGGAATGGGCTCTTAAATATTTT
>CAYVYS010000025.1:0-5052 GCA_964455815.1 uncultured Gammaproteobacteria bacterium | reverse complement strand
TGCCGCTGCTCCTTTGTTGCTAAATGACGATGTGGTTATTGATGGAAATGGTGGAAACAATTCCGGAGGAACCTCTTTAACAGTTCAAGATGGAGATGTTGATATTGAAAACGGATCTTTAGATGTAGATGGCACAACAAGCTCTAACGGAATTTCCAATACCGGAGAATTATCCAATGACGGTGATGTTGAAATCGACAACGGAATATTAAGAGTCGGCGATGTTGATCAAACTAATAACGCTGATCGATCAAGAGTTCGTGACGGCTCAATTTCGGTTATCACGGAGGCTGGCCCTGGTGAAAACCGCACTGACATTGAAGGCGATGAGATTATCAGTCTGAATGGGTCTGGTGATCGGGTAGAAATCGATGATGGGACTATTTCAACTACAGGTGCGGTCGACGTCGGCGACAACTTAGATGTTGCAGGCGATACGACTTTAGATGACACAACCGTTGATGGAACACTGAATGTCAATGGTGCACTTGTTACAGATGGTTTATCCAATGAGGGCTCGTTCCAGAATAGTGGCAATACGACTCTAACCAGCGCGAATGGTGCAAATCAGCTTCAAGTTAATGACGCAGGGGTTAATAGTACAGCTAATGACGGAGTTACAAGCTCAACCATAAGCCAAACCGCAGATTCGGCAAGCGTGTTGGTAGACAATGGTACTGATAGTCATGGGCTAATAGTAGGAACTAGTCGAACGACTCTCTCCGGTGGTGAAAATACGACGGTTCAAACCCTTGATGATAATGGTGTGAGGTTTACCGACGATGATACAGGTGATGTCTTTTTGGATGTTACCAACGCAGGAGTCGCTACTATAGGCGCAGATCCAGCCAATCAGACTGAGATTAATAACGGTGACATTGATACCGAGAATGTCAATGTGGGTCAGAACCTAGATGTTGATGGCACGACTATGGTCGATGGCCTTACATCCGATGGCGAAATCATTGTTAGCTCTGGCGGAGCAGATATCACCGGGAATGTAGATATTAACTCCGGTAACCTGCGAACTAATGGCGGCCAAATTAATACCGATGGTGGCAACGTCATCAATGTAAATAACTTGGATGTTAATGGCTCTATCGCCAATGATGATCCTGGTGAAGCAGTCACCGTTAACGATAGTTTGGATGTAAACCAAAATCTTATCGTAAATGGCAACATCTCAAATGATGCACCGGGTGGTTCAGTAACGATTAACGATAACGTTGATATTACCAACGGTAATCTGCGCCTTAATGGTGGACAGATTAATCTAGAAGGAGGGCAAATTGTCGATAGTGTCGACGATCAAGTGAATATTCAAGACAGCTTGAGAGTAGCTGAAAACGCTGACGTGTTAGGTAACCTCGATGTCGATGGAAATTCCAATTTAGACGATACCGTCGTAGACGGCACTTTGAGCGTTACTGGTAACGCTGATTTTGACAGCAATGTAAATGTTGACGGCCAAGTGACTGCGGATGATGGTACTGTTGATTTTGGCGATACCATCGCGCTCAACAATGGTAGTAACGTCAATTTCAATGGCGGCGATGCCAACGGTTTAGACAATATTAATACTGACGGCACTGATCTTGATATTAATGCTGCCGGTCAAAATGTCGATATTAATGGTGGTGGCGATCTAAATGTAACTGGCGGCGGTGGCGCAAACATTTCTGGTGATCTCGATGTTACCGGTGCAACAACAACTTCGGGAATAACGAATACTGGCACACTGGCTAATGATGGTGACGTTAACATTACCAACGGTGATCTTGATTTGGGTGGCGGTGATATCGACAACGTCGGCACTACAAACACAACCACGTTGAATGCGACAGACATCAATGCAACTGGCGACATTTCTGAAACTGGTGCCGGAGGCATTACGGAATCAAACGGCGGTAATATTGCCGAATTTGGTGCAGGCGATTTGAGCGAATCAGGTGCAGGAAATATTTCTGAATCTAATGGAGGTAGTATCACTGAATCCGGAGCTGGAGACATTACTGAAGAGAACGGCGGTAACATCGCTGAATCAGGCGCTGGTGATCTAAGCGAGTCTGGCGCTGGAGATATTTCTGAGTCTAATGGAGGTAGTATCACAGAATCCGGTGCTGGAGACATTACTGAAGAAAACGGCGGTAACATTGCTGAGTCCGGTGCTGGCGATATTAGTGAGTCCGACGGTGGCAGCATTTTGGAAGCTGGAGCAGGTGATATCGCAGAATCGGATGGCGGTAGCATTACCGAATCAGGTGCTGGAGATATCGTTGAGTCTGATGCCGGCGGTATCGAATCAAACGACGGAACCGCTGACAATGTTTCGCGTTTAGAAGATGGAGTGATTACTAATACAACAGGTGGCACTACCACAACCATCACCGGCGGCAGCGCGGATTTTGATGGTGATATAAACGTAGATGGAATAGCGCAAATAGACGGTACTACTACCATTGGGGATGATCCGACAAACGATACTGAAATTACCGATAGCCAAATCGTTTCAACTAACGGCGGCAACACCGGAACAATTCAGGGAGATACCGCCACTTTTAGTGATGGGACAACTTCAACGAGTGTCGATGGCGGTGTGGTAACGGTTACTGACGGCACAGATACCACAACAATTACTGACGGCACGATAGATGCGTCAGAGAGCATCAATGCAGGCATTGATGTCACTGCGGTAGATGATGTCACCGCAGGTGATACCTTAACTGCAGAAGGTGGCGCGATCACTATCGGTACAGATGGTCCAACTGGCGCAGCCCCTGGTATTACTCTAGGCGGTGGAAACTTATCTGGCGCTGGCACTGGTGCTGATGCAACAACTGGTGATGCAAGTGCAATTGCTATTGGTAACGGAGCAAACGCGGCTGAAGTAGATTCTATTGCACAAGGTTCTGGCGCTCAGGCCTTGTCTGAAGGTGCGGTAGCGATCGGTGCTGGTGCAACAGCGGATGGCTCAACAGCAGTAGGCTCCGGAGCGATGGCGGTAGGTGCTAATACCGCTGCTTTTGGTGCGGATGCTACTGCAAATGCTGTCAATTCGACCGCGTTAGGCGAACAATCAACGGTTAACGCCAATGCAGATTCAACTGTAGTTGGCGCGGGTGCCAATGCCACTGGGGTTGGCGGAACAGCGGTTGGCCAAGGAGCAACGGCAGGCGCTGGTGGCTCATCGCTAGGTGACGGAGCGGCGGCAAGCGGTGCTGGTTCGGTTGCCGTAGGCGAAGGAGCTGATGCTTCAGCTACAGGTTCACAAGCAATTGGCGATGGTGCCGATGCTGATGGTACTAACTCAATCGCTCAAGGTACTGGTGCTGTCGCGTCAGCTGTTAACTCTACTGCGATTGGTAATCAAGCTTCTGCAACGGATAACGGTGCAACTGCTCTAGGTAATAACTCCGATGCAGATGGTAATCGGTCCACGGCCGTGGGCCGACAAGCCGATGCTGGTGGTGATAGTTCTTTCGCCGGTGGTGATGAAGCTGATGCAGCAGGTGATAATTCAGTTGCGATTGGTTTTAGCTCCGAAGCGACGGAGGTCAACTCAACTGCAGTAGGTAATGAAGCCTCCGCGACTGATTCAGGAGCCACAGCAATTGGCAACAATTCCGAGGCCGATGGTTCTAGATCAACTGCCATTGGTCGACAAACTGACGCCATAGGCGATAGCTCTTTTGCGGGTGGTGACGAAGCTAGTGCTCAAGGTGATCAATCTATTGCGGTGGGTTTTCAGTCAACTGCTACTGGTGAAGATTCGATTGCACAAGGTAATGGCGCTTCGGCTGGTGGTGATCGCGATGTGGCAATTGGTCAAGGTGTAACAACCACTGGTGGTACGGATAACACGGCCATTGGTAATGGCATCACCATTACCGGTAGTGACAACACAGCAGTTGGCGATGGACATACCATCACTGGTACTGGAAGCGGCGCTTTCGGTGATCCTAATGTAATCGATGGCGACGACAGTTATGCCGTTGGTAACGACAACACAATTCAAGGCAATAACAGCACGGCGACCGGTAGCAATAACGTGATTGGCGACGACGCGGGCGATGGTGATGCTAACAATGTCGCCATCGTAGGTAGCAATAACACCGTTAATACAGGCGCCAATGACACCAGTATTTTGGGCCAAGGTAATAATAATGTGAGCGGCATCAATAACAGCATTGTAGGCCGCAACAACGATGATCTAAGTGGCGACAATTCTCAGATTGTTGGTAATGGCAATACTGGCGCGGCCGGTGGCAATAATTTGATTCTCGGCAACGGCAACGAAAACGTGACCGGCGGGAATAATACCGTTATTGGCGACCAAAATGACAATATCACTGCCGGGCAAAATAGCGTGCTTGGTAATGCCAATACCGTTTCTACCGTCGACAATAATGTCGTCGGCGACGACAACAACGTCAACACTGGCACGCAAAACAATGTATTGGGCGATAACACAGTGGTCGAAGGCAATCAAAACATCGCGATTGGTCAAGGTGCGCTGGTTGATGGTGATCAATCCGTTGCAATCGGTGAAGGTGCAAACGCCGATGGTAACTCAGCCGTTGCCATTGGTGACGGAGCAGAAGCAGATAGCAATGGGTCAACGGCGATAGGCGAAGGCTCACTTGCAGACAACGCCGGCGACTTGGCAGTTGGTAGAGGAGCCGAAGCAGATGGCACCGATGCAATTGCGATTGGTACTGATTCTGAAGCTCTGGCCGAAGATGCCGTTGCTATTGGTCAAAGTGCCAATGCCAACCAAACAGATGCGGTAGCGATAGGATCAACCAGCGACGCAACCGGTGTAAATGCGGTAGCGGTAGGTAACAACGCAGATGCCGAAGCCGATAGCGCGATCGCGATTGGCGATAACTCTAATGCAACCCAAATCGATTCGATTGCTATAGGCGATGAATCGACTGCCACGGGTACCCAAGCCGTGGCGATTGGTGATGAAGCCGATGCTTCAGCGAATGGTGCTATAGCAGTAGGTGATAACTCCAACGCGGATGGTATCGAATCAGTAGCGATTGGTGA
>CAYVYS010000024.1:0-44894 GCA_964455815.1 uncultured Gammaproteobacteria bacterium | reverse complement strand
GCCTGAACCAGAGCCTGAACCAGAGCCTGAACCAGAGCCTGAACCAGAGCCTGAACCAGAGCCTGAAGAAGACAGCGACGACATTAGCCAGGAGCTGCGAGGAATCTTTGTTGATGAACTACGTGGTCTGCATCACGAGCTTGACAATGAAGTAGCCAAACTTTCTAACCTTGGTGAAATGGCGCCTGCGATGTCTAATATTCTTCGCCATCTTCATACCATTAAGGGCAGTGCCTTGATGGCCGAGGCGAATGAGTTAGGGAACCTTACGCACCATACTGAAACCTATCTGGAAACTAACTTTATTCGCGATGAAGAGGGCCTTAGAAATGTTCGGCGGACACTCGAGCACTACATTGACGCGGTAGATGCCGCGGCAGGCGCGTATAAAAAGAATACGAATTTTACTGCGCCGGCTGACTTGTTAGCTGAGCTCGGAGTAGCGAGTGAAACCGACGTTGATTTATCTGCGGAGTTAGCCGCAGACAATCTGGCGGAGCTTGAAGAAGAGGTGTTTGCAGCGCCTGATTTTAGTCAATTGCAAGATGAATTTTCCGAAGTAGATAAGCGTCTGCAGGAAATTTTCAAGAACTGGAAATCAGCGCGTGGTTGGAAAAAGATTCAACCACAAATGAGTGAACAAGTAACGCAGCTACATGAATTAATCGAGCAAGGCGGAGATGAACTCAGTGACTTAGCGCCCTTAGCTAATCGCAGCCATACTTTTGTAGACGAACTTAAACCAGCCAAAGCGAAGGAGTTTCGTGCCGCCAAGGCATTGCTACAGGAGACCTTTGATGCGATTCACTTGAATGCAAATCAAATCTTCGCTGGTGAATCGCAAAGCGACTACGCCGAGCTAATGCAACGCTTAAATAGTTATGGTGTCGAGGACGCGCAAGCCAGCAAAATTGACGCTGCGCAAACCGTGCAAGCCAGTGTTTTTGTACCAGGCTCAACTGAGATGAGTGCTACAGATCAGGCCGATAAAGAGCGCCAGGATGCCGCAGCGCGCGATCGAGCTGCCGCCTTGAGGATTCGAACCGACACTCTTGATAGTCTCACTAACTTTGTTGGTGATGCCAGTATGAATCGCTCACAAATGCGCGAAGAAGTGGTTTCCATCAAGTCGGTGGTTGAGAATTTATATAGTAATGTGCAACGCTTTAGTAAGCAGCTCAGAGAGCTTGAAATTGAAGCAGACGCAAAGATTACCTCACGAACTAATGAAAGCGTAGGTTCTGATCGCAGTGAAGAGTTTGACCCCTTAGAACTAGATCGGTACACCAAGCTGCAACAATTGTCGCGCGGTTTAGCGGAGAACTTGGACGAACTGGGCGGTATTCAGAATTCACTTAGTAGCTATGTCTATCGCGCTGAAACTTCGCTTCAGAAGCAAGAACGACTAAACCGCGAACTGCAAGATGAGATTATGCAGGTGCGCTTAGTTTCGTTTGCAGGTATCGGTCCACAACTTCGTCAAGTTGTTCGTCGCACTGCGCGCGAGCTTAATAAAGATGCCGAGCTGAAAATTGAGGGCGGCGATGTGCGCCTTGATAAAGCGATTCTCGATGGTGTGGTGCCAGCGTTGGAGCACATGCTCAGAAACGCAGTAGACCACGGCATCGAAGAGCGAGACGATCGCGAGCGCAGTGGAAAACCGCGTGTTGGTCAAGTCACTGTTGAATGTCGTCAGGTCGCCAGAGAGATTTTGATCAGTGTGCGTGACGATGGCGTCGGGCTCGATCTGGAGAAAATTCGCAGCAAAGCCATTGAAGATAATTTATTGGCCGCTGACCAGGAATTAAACCCGCAAGATATGCTGATGTATATCTCGCAAAGCGGTTTTAGTACCGCCGATAAGCTCACGCAAATTTCTGGTCGTGGTGTTGGCATGGACGTTGTGCAGTCGACCCTGCGTCGTATGAGTGGCAGTATTTCTTACGATATTGAGAATCAGCAAGCTGGCTCGCACTTCATTATCCGCCTGCCGATTTCACTGGCGGTTACTAGCGCCATGTTTGTTGAATCGGGTAAAGAAACCTTCGCAATTTCAGCGCGGACAATTGAACGTGTTGTGAACGTTGAGGTTGAAGAGTTGATTGGCTACCTCAAAGCCGACAAGCCTCAAATTCAGATTGATGATACTACTTATGCGTTAATCGATTTGGCTGACTATTTGGGCTATGACTCGCAATTGTCGATGCTTAGCGGCAAGTTATCAGTCATATTAGTGAATGCTGGTGTGCAAAATATCGCAGTAATCGTCGAGCAATTGTTTGAAACTCAGGAGATTGTGGTTAAAAACCTCGGCGATCACTTGGGCCGAATTCCTATCTATGCTGGTGCAACGATTCGAGCCGATGGCTCAGTGGTACTTTTATTAGATCTGGTTGGTATTTCCTACTACGAGTCCTTTGTTTCTATTCCAGATCAAAATGTTGGTTTAACTCAGAAAGTTCCAACTGTGATGGTAGTAGATGACTCTCTAACCGTGCGTAAGTCGGCCGAGCGAGACATCACTGGCTTGGGTATCAATTCGGTGCTTGCTAAAGATGGTCTGGATGCGCAGATTCAGTTGCGTCAAGATATTCCAGATATGATTTTGCTCGATATTGAAATGCCTCGAATGGATGGCTTTGAATTGCTCGAGTGGATTAAGCAAACTGAGGAGCTTAAACATTTACCGGTGGTTATGATTTCTTCGCGTGCAACCGAAAAATACATCGACAAAGCTACAAATCTTGGTTGTGCTGCCTTCTTAGGCAAGCCGTACTTAATTGAAAATCTTGTACAGGTATTTAATCAATATTTGGAATTAGAACAACCCATCGAGTTGGATCAATAGCCGATCATGAGTCAGGATAAATTAGATTGTTACATCTTGCCGAGCCAGCCTGTGCCAATGCTGCTGCCTGTAGAGTGTGTGGCCGAGGTGTTAGCTAAACCAGAAGTGGAGGCGCTTGAAGATGCTCGAGCTGCCTGGATGCGGGGTCATGTGAACTGGCACAATCAGCGTTTACCGGTGATGTCATTTGCTGATCTACATACCTCTAACGAGCCAAAGACAGCTAAAGATCAGAGTGATTCTTTGTTAATCGTGTTAAATCCAGTCCCAAATGCGGCGCGAAAAGCTTATTCAGCATTGCTGTGTTTTGGCGAGGTTAAACAACTCAGTGTTGATGACTCGGTGAGCATGGCTGAATTGCCAGATGGCTTGGATAAGCGATATGTTGAAGCCGTCGTAACGATCGAAGACAGCCCATTTGTTATTCCAAAGTTAGACGCTTTGGGCGTGGCGTTCTCTTACTTCTAGAGTAGTCTGTTTAGCTCACGGTTTATCCACGCATTCTGCCCGAATGGTATCGGGGCTATGTAACGTTCAAAATTTAGCGGTTTGTCTGTGATTGCTGGCGCAGGGAATGTGTCATGGCTGCATAAAAATTTGCTGTGCGTTGCCGCCATTGTGATCAAATTTGTTATAGTAGCGCCCAGCTTGGTTGAGCTACGCGTTTTCGGGGTAAAACACGTCTCTTAATCGATATCCGCAGCTAGCCAAACACACAAATCCATGACACCAGTCCAGCGCCACAGAACACCAGCGCTAATGAACAGCCAATGAATAATAGGAGCCTTCGCTAATGCCATCGATTTCTCGTCAGCAGTGCGCCAATGCCATTCGAATTCTTGCCGCTGATGCGGTACAACAGGCTAACTCCGGGCATCCGGGGGCGCCAATGGGAATGGCTGACATCGCCGAAGTTTTGTGGAACGATTTTCTAAACCACAATCCGACCAACCCTAACTGGTTAAATAGGGATCGCTTCGTACTCTCAAATGGCCATGGCTCGATGTTGATTTACGCGCTGCTTCATCTAACTGGCTACGAGATTAGTACAAATGATTTACGTGACTTTCGTCAGCTTCATTCAAAAACACCAGGTCATCCTGAATATGGTTATACACCAGGTGTTGAAACCACGACCGGCCCCTTAGGACAAGGCATTGCTAATGCGGTTGGTATGGCTATTGGTGAGGCAAGCCTGGCGGCTCAGTTTAATACCAGTGATTATCAAATTATTGATCACTATACCTATGTGTTTATGGGCGATGGCTGCATGATGGAAGGTATATCTCATGAAACATGTTCTCTGGCAGGAACTTTGGGTCTTGGCAAGTTGATCGCCTATTGGGATGACAACGGCATTTCTATTGATGGTGAAGTCGAAGCCTGGTTTAGCGACGACACTCCGGCACGTTTTAGAAGCTATGGCTGGCAGGTGATTGACAATGTGGACGGGCATGACGCAGATGCTATTGCTGCTGCGACCAAGCAGGCTCAAGAAGAACAAAGCAAACCAACCTTGATCTGCTGTCGTACTACAATCGGCAAAGGCTCACCAAATAAAGAGGGCAGTGAAAGTTGTCATGGAGCGCCACTCGGCGTGGATGAAATTGCCCTGGTGCGAGAGCGACTAGATTGGCAAGCTGAGCCGTTCAGCGTGCCGGAAGATATCAAATCTCATTGGGATGCGACTAATAAGGGCACGACCGCTGAGACCGAGTGGCAGCAACGGTTTGATGCCTACGCGGCTGCCGAACCTAAGTTAGCAGCGGAACTACAACGACGCATTGCCGGCCAGATGCCGCAAAACTGGGCGAGTGATACTCAAAGTTTGATTGAAGAAGCTCAACAAGAAGGCGCTAATTTAGCGACGCGCAAAGCCAGCTTGGTTGCGCTGAACAAACTTGGGCCGTTTTTACCTGAGTTGATCGGTGGCTCTGCTGATTTGGCGGGCTCAAATTATACAATTTGGGATCAGTCGAAAGCGATCACCGCTAATGATGCGGCTGGCAACTATCTGTATTTTGGAGTCAGAGAGTTCGCTATGTCTGCGATATGTAATGGCTTAGCATTGTATGGCGGCTTTCGTGCTTATGCGGCGACTTTTCTGGTGTTTACCGACTATATGCGTAATGGCATGCGAATGTCGGCGCTGATGAAACAACCGGTTGTGTACATTCTCACTCACGACTCAATTGGGCTTGGCGAAGACGGGCCAACTCATCAACCGGTTGAACATGTTGCGAGCCTCAGATTGATACCCAACATGTCCGTGTGGCGGCCATGCGATGCAGTAGAGTCATTAATCGCCTGGAAATTTGCTGCGGAGCAAACCGATAAGCCAACTAGCCTAATATTCTCTCGCCAAACACTGCCTCATCAAGATCGCAGTGCACAGCAACTTGAAGACGCTGGCAAAGGAGGATATGTGCTCAAAGATTGCGATGGTGAAGCTGAGCTTATTTTTATCGCAACCGGCTCTGAAGTAGCCTTGGTGATGCAAGCCGCCGAAGCGCTTAGTAAGCAGGGACACGCGATAAGAGTCGTCTCCATGCCTAGCACCGATGTTTTTGATGCGCAGTCACAAGCATATAAAGAATCAGTTTTACCATCGACGGTGGTGCGACGCGTTGCAGTCGAAGCCGGCATCGGTGACTATTGGTCTAAATATACCGGTTTGAATGGCCGCGTGATCGCTATGCAAAGGTTCGGTGAGTCAGCGCCTGCAGATCAATTGTTTGATCATTTTGGCTTCACCACTCAAAACGTTATTTCTGCTGCCAAAGAATTACTAGCTTAAAGTGTTAAGAAACTAAGGAATTTCCGCCATGATACAGCGCATGCAGGATTTGGATCTTAACGGTAAAACCCTATTGATCCGGCAAGACTTAAATGTACCCATTAAAGATGGCAAGGTTAGCAATGATGCCCGTATTCGCGCTTCTCTGCCGACCATAGAAATGGCATTGGCGGCCGGTGCTAATGTGCGCCTTATGTCGCATTTGGGCCGACCGGTAGAAGGAGAGTCAAGCAGTGAATTTTCTCTTGCCCCGGTGGCCGAACGCTTAAGCGATTTGCTTGGTCGACCAGTGAGTCTGCAAACTGATTGGCTACAGGGCATACCCGAATCGGCAGGTGACTTGGTGCTCTGTGAAAATGTGCGTTTTAATGTTGGCGAAAAAGCCAATGATCAATCGCTCGCCAAACAAATGGCTGGGCTTTGCGATATTTTTGTTATGGACGCCTTCGGCACTGCGCACCGAGCTCATGCGTCTACTTGTGGTGTTGCTGAGTTTGCCAAACAAGCCTGCGCTGGGCCATTACTCAGTCGCGAGCTAGCCGCTCTAGCGCAGGCCTTAGACAATCCAGCCAGGCCGATTGTTGCTATCGTTGGTGGCTCCAAAGTATCAACCAAATTAACTGTGCTGGATGCCCTATCCGAAAAAGTCGATCAGCTGATAGTCGGCGGGGGTATCGCGAATACCTTTATCGCGGCGCAAGGGCATGCTGTCGGGCAGTCACTCTATGAGCCCGATTTAATTGCGCACGCGAATAGGCTAAGTGCTGAAGCGTCAGCCAATGGTGCTGAAATTCCGATGCCAAGTGATGTGGTTTGCGGCAAAGCCTTTTCTGCTAGTACACCAGCACAATCACTGGCTGTTGATGCTGTTGGTGATGACGATTTGATCTTTGATATCGGCGAACAAACGGCTGCTCACTACGCTCGCGTCGTTAAAGAGGCTGGAACTATTATCTGGAATGGCCCGGTTGGCGTGTTTGAATTTGAGCAATTTGCTGGTGGCACGCGCAGTCTGGCCAAGGCGATTGCCGAATCAGAGGCGTTCTCCATCGCCGGTGGAGGCGATACCGTGGCAGCGATTGATCAGTTTGGAGTGGCGGATGAAATATCCTATATCTCTACTGGTGGTGGTGCGTTTTTAGAGTTTATCGAAGGAAAAACGCTGCCGGCAGTAGTGGTGCTTCAAGACAAACAAAAGGGTTAATTTAAGGCTCAAATTGGGTAAATATTCAACAAATTGTAATATTTCTTCAATTTTTGCGTTTTTTTTACAGTTTAAGCCTAAAGTCCGATTGATTGTGTTTAGACACTGCGTCAAACTACGGCGGTAAAAGATTGTTTTTTAAAAGAAGTTTTTCGCCAGAAACGTCTTTGACATGAAGTAAAGTACTGAAGTGAGTAAGGCGCTGGCTAGGCAAAGCAGCGTTATTTTAATTTATAAGAATTCAAAGCACGCGGGTCGAGTAATACTCATTCGAATCGCTTGCGGATGGTGGGCTAATCACCAGAGGTGGGTTGATGCAGCATCAAACTTATTCTGGGTTGGGAGGTTTACAACTTCGTGGCTGTGTTGCCATGAAGTGGCGCCTAAGTAATGCCCAATGAGTGTAATCTTGGATATGAAAGTTAGCATTACTAGATTTTTTCTAACCTTTTTTCTATTCGTTAGTGGTTTAACAACGACAAACCTGAGCTATGCAGTGGGATTAGGTGGCGCTGAAACTCGTTCAGCGATTGGCCAGCCAATGCGAGTTCAGATTCCTCTGTTCAATGTTGTCAATCCTGACGGCTTGCAATTTACTATTCAAAACCTTGATGAGAATACCTCCACTATCGGTGGCCTAACTGCCGCTCTGGATAGATCAAATTCTCAATTGTCGGTAGTAATTTTATCTGAGCAGATTGTTAACGAACCTTTTCTAAGCTTCGCTCTTACTGTCAGCGATGGGTCTACAACTATATCGCGAGATTTTACAGTGTTGTTTAATCTCCCTGGTGGAGCAAGCCTTAGCGCCGATCAAGTTGTCCAGCAAAATCTTGGCACCAATACGCAACTCAATGTGAGTAATCTTGCTGCTAGTGGCACTGTCAGTGGCACTATGGGCCCTTATGATTGGGCTCAGGCCGGTCAGATACCTGAAAAATTTGGGCCGGTTTTAGATGGCCAATCCTTGTGGCGAGTTGCGCGCCGAATCAACAAAGCAATGGGCGTTAGTATTGAGCAAATGATGCTAGGTCTATACAAAGCCAACCCCCAGGCTTTCAGTACTGGCAGTATAGAAAGTCTTCAGGCTGGCGAGGTACTGACTATCCCGTCTGCTGATTTAGTTAAATCAGTCGGGCAAACCCAGGCCGTTAGAGAGCTGGCGTCTGTATCTGATAATTTGCCTGCGGTTGCCAACTCAGGCTCAATAGAGCCTACTCAGCCACAGCCGAATCAAGAACTTGCTTCGAGTTTGCTTGATGAATTTAGCGATGAAGATGGCGCGCAAGAATCTGCACCTGCATTCCAGTTAACTGGCATCGCTGACGGGGTGCTTACTGGCGCTGAGTCGGATGTTGCCGCTCAGGGTGGCGATGGTCAATCACAAGCCATTATCCAGTCGCTGGCTGAGACTGTCGGTAATTTAAGTCAGGAGTTAATCCGAAAAGATCAACAAATCGAAGTGCTCGAGGGTCAGGTAGAAGAACTTACTCGTTTCATTCGTGAGGAGGGTAATCAACCTCCATTGTTATCGACTCCAGAAGACGCAGAACTTGATGCAGCAGTAGCCCCAGAGCAAAGCATTGTTGATTCTATAGCCGACGATACTCAGTTGTCTGAAACTAGTGATCCTGAACCGGCAATCGCCGTTGAAAGCGAGGTGCCTAATGTGTCGGCTGAAACACGCGAGCAAGCTAAGCCTTCGCTACTAGACTCCTTACTTAAGTGGTGGCCATGGGCTCTGTTGGCGTTTTTGCTCGCGGCTGTATTCCTTTTACGTCATCGTTTGGCAAACTTGTTTCGTTCTCTGAACTTGGGTGATAGTGACGACAGCCTGACTTTTGAACAACAACAAGCAGAACCACAAGTCCGAGTGTCAAACGAAGATAAGACGGTCTATCGAGACTATTCAGTCATGCAGTCAATCACGAAAGACGAGGACGCTAGTGACGAACTAGTAGAGGGTGTAAGCTATTTGAAACTTGGCGACGATGAGTTTGTTGAGATCAAAGATACTTCGGCCTACAAGAAATCCTCCAAAGCTAAGACCGATGATGAGGCCTCTGAGGACGAAGACGAGGCATCGAAATCTTCATCGGCTAGAAATGGTGCGGCAGCTAACGACGATAACGATAGTGTCGATTTTGATGACGGTTCCTATGAAGCCAATGAAGTACTCGATCTTGAAGAAGCCTTAGCTGAGGACGACGAAGAGGATCTGACTTTCGATGAGCGTTTCAGCAATTTACTGGCTGAGAAAGATTTCAATTTCGCGCGCGAACTTTTGGACTTTGCTCGTTACAATGAGATCAATGATGACCGTTATCACTGTGAGAGATTGCGTCTGCTAAAAAGTATGGATGATGAAGATGGGTTCTATGAGTATTACTACGAAATTGAATCAAAAATTCCAAGCTTCCCGCCGAAGTTGCAAACTGAAATTTCGCAATTTGTTGTTCAGCTAGCGCAAGGCAGTTAAGTCTACCGGCTAGAGCCGAAGCGCAAAATCTTTGTGTCATCAGCACCGCGTTCTGACAATGGCTTCAAACCCATTGTCGGTAGCGAGCCCCAAATATTAATTCTTGGCAGTATGCCCGGCCAGATATCGCTGACTGAGCAGCAATATTATGCGCATCCGAGAAACGCGTTTTGGCGGATTATGGCAACTTTATTTAACTTCGATCGCGAACTCGACTATGCACTTCGCTGTGAAGTATTGCTAGCAGCGGGTATTGCTGTTTGGGATGTATTAAGTCAATGCGTTCGGCCAGGTAGTTTGGATAGCGCCATCGAACGTGAGACAGAAATTGCCAATGATTTCGATCTTTGGTTGCTTGAGTACTCGACTATCTCGACGATTTTATTTAACGGTGCTAAGGCAGAACAATTGTTTAAGCGCCATCATCGGCCTTTATACGATAGTCATCATTTTAATTTTCATCGTTGCCCCTCAACCAGCCCAGCGTATGCAGCAATGGATGTTTCAACCAAGTTAAGGCATTGGCGCAATGCGATAGCTATTCTTCAGTAAAATGAAAACTGATAAACCATTCTGGCAAGTAAAGTCGCTAGCGGAGATGACCAGTTCAGAGTGGGAATCGCTTTGCGATGGATGTGGCAAATGCTGTCTGCAACAATTGGTAGATGAGGATACTGAGCGGTTGGTTTTTACCGATGTTGCGTGTGATCTGCTAGACCAGCAAAGTTGTCGATGTTCCGACTATGCGAATCGCACTGAGCGAGTTCCCACCTGTTTAAGTATCAACCCGGATAATATCTCTCAGGTTGCCGAATTTGCGCCCTTAAGCTGCGCTTATCGCTTGCTCTATTTCGGCGAGCAGTTACCGGCATGGCATCACTTGCGAAGCGGTAATGTCGAATCTGTTCATCTCGCGTCAAAGTCGGTTCAAGGGCGATGCCGAGCTCGATCGAGTGTTAGCAAAGATCAACTCGAAGACTATGTGGTTTACTGGCCTTTAGAAAAATAGCAATAGGATTTGATCATTCTTAACAGTTCACGTTAGTTGCTTTAGCACCTTGGTGTATACTTCTCACAAACGGGCGGAGTAAGCGAATTGACTAACAATATTGATCATCGAATCGGAGCCGATCATTGATAAATAGAGCATGGTATTGGTTGGGGCTAGTAACGTGTCTAGCTTTGTTGGCCATAGCTTATTTTTACTTTCAGCGCGAACTTGGTTTGCCACCGTGCCCATTGTGCATGTTTCAGCGAGCAGCATTGGCTGTGGTCGCCTTCTTTTGTTTGCTTGGCGCGCTGTTTAAACCTAAAAAACTAGGCTCAAAATTACTCGCTTTTGGTGGTGCACTTGGTAGTGGCGTTGGTCTGGCCATCGCCGGGCGTCAAGTTTGGCTACAGAACTTACCAGAAGATCGAGTCCCCGAATGTGGTCCACCATTGGAATTCATGCTGGATGCTTTTCCGCTTGCCGAAGTAATTCGCACCGTGCTATCAGGCAGCGGCGAATGTGCCGAAATTCAATGGCAATTCTTAGGTTTGAGTATGCCAAGCTGGATGATAATCGTGTTTTCAGTAATGTTGTTGGTGTGTTTACGATTGTTGTTTAAACGCGAGCGTAACTATTTTTCCGGAGCGCTAGGGCGTTAAAACCCAGGGTTGATAAGAGCGCGTCGGTTTCCCGAATGATTTTTATTCCTACAAGGACTTAACCAGGTTTAATATCCATCTGAGCCATTTTGTTCTATAGTGACAACCAGAAGAGAACACAACTCAGCGTTATATAGACCACGTCAATTAATACTAAATACGCTGACGATCACGCTAGTGATTGTTTGATTGACTTGCCATGATTAAAAAAACTAAATTTGCGGCGCCGACCCACGCCCAAAAGAATCAAATTAAAACCTTTGCTTTGCGTCGTTCCCTTAATCGAACCTGTGTGGCCAGCGTTGGCTTTGCCGGGATGATGTTAGGGCAGGCTTATGGCCAGCAAATCGCAATACTGGACACAGGGGTTGATCCCAATCGCGGTTTTAATACCGTCGGTGGTTTTAACTACTTTTTGAATACGGACGATACCAGTGATGTGTCCGACCTTGAGCCCGAAGGGCATGGCACGGTATCGGTACGAGTCGCGTCTGAGGCGTTCAATGGCGAGATCGTTCCGTTTGTGATTACCAATGGTGATACTTCGCAAGACGCGACCACCGAAAATATGGTGCGAAGTGCTCGAGATAGTGCCTTGTCAGATATCCTGGGTCAGGACAGTATTCGTGCAGTAGGGATTACCTGGGGCACCAGTGGAGTTGTTGGCTCTTCGGCGCCGCTGATCTCTGATTTGTCACGCGCAAATAAAGTTATCGCGATTATGGCGGGCAATGAATCGGCCAGTCAGCCTAATGTGCTAGCGACCTCAAGCTTTAATTTGTCTGGGGTCATTATTGTTGGCGCTACAGATGCCAGTGGTGAACTATTACCAGAATCAAATCGAGCTGGCACTACTGCGCAGCGATTTGTTGCAGCAATTGGTTTACCGGATGCTGATGCAGTTCTGGGTGATACGTCATGGGCGACTGCTCGAATCACCGGGATTGCTGGCGCGGTGTTAGCTCAAAATCCGGATCTGACTGCCGAAGAAGTAGCGCAGGTGATTTTCGATTCGGCTGAAGATCGTGGGGCTGAAGGCACCGATGCTGAATTTGGGCGCGGCGTGATTTTGTCCGCTGAACAAGTGCTAAACAATGTGATTGGGACTCCCACAGTGCCGACCCCAGCTCCAATGCCGGCGCCAGCACCGGCGCCAGCACCACCAACTGATTCCGGTGGCGGTGGAGGCGGCGGAGGCGGCGGTGGAGCTGCCATTCTGCTTATTGGCGGTGCATTAGCCGGTGCCTTATTTTTAGGACGGCGATCCAATACTAAGTTAGAGAAAACCCTGGTGCTTGATTCTTATGGTCGTACCTTTCAAGTAGATCTGAGTGACGATATTGTCGTGAACGATGCTGATCTAGAGCTAAGTAATTTTTTCAACAGCTTAGAGCAAGACAGTGTGGCTGGGCAGTTTCAATTACCGGGTTTGAAAACTAATATCTCTTTTTCAGCAAATAGTTTGAAAGACCCTCGAATCGATTTTATTGAGTACTTCGCCACGCCAGGCGATCGAGGCACAGAGAGACGGCATAATTCCGTTTCTTTTGCGACCAATAGCCGCTTGAGTGATCATGTCTCATTAAGCTCTGGTTATCAGGTGAGTGCGCAACAGGAGTTTGGTGGCTTGAGTTTGCTGCCGGTTGAGTCTGAGTTCGGACGAAGTTCGTTTATCTCTGGGCAGTCGTTTACCTCGGTATTATCTGGCTTTAGCCCACAGGCCAATACAGCCAGTCTGGCTTTGCACTCCAAGTCGAATATAGCCAACGGCCTTAAATTCGGTTTGGTGTCAGTGGATGGTGATAATGCCTTTAGTCAGCATTCCTTATCGAGCTTTTTGCAAGGCAGTTATCAAATTAATGAACGCACAGGCCTGAGTATTCAATTTGGGCAAATTCGTGAAACAGGCAGCGTGCTTGGCGGCGCTTCTGAAGGAATTTTTGGTGTTGATCAATCGACTACTTATGCAATTAATTTAGCTGGCAAAATCCGTTTAGCTGAGCAGTTTTCATTGGTCAGCAATTATGGAATAGGGCGCACCGACGTAGATGCAGCGCAAAACAGCTTGCTGGCCGATTTTTCTACATTACGCAGCGATTGGTATGGCCTTGGCTTGATTGGTGATAACGTCTTGCGCTCGCGCGATCAGTTGGGCATTTCAGTGTCACAACCACTGAAAGTACAGTCTGGTGCGGTGAATTACTCTATACCAACCGGCCGTCTGGCCAGTGGTGATATCGGCTTTGATACTGAGCGAATCAATTTAGGCGATACCAATGCCACAGAGCGTAATATTGAAGCCTACTATCGCACCATGCTGAATGATCGATTCGAACTCGGTGCATTTGCTCAGTATCGTCGTAACCCCAATCACGTGCGTGATCATGGTGATGACATGATTCTGATGGCGACCATCAAGTACCGACCAAAACTCTAGCTGCAAAACATAGGCTGGTTTTAGCCTCAAATAGCGTTACAATTCGCGGCATGAATGTCGTTTGAATGAAGGCTGGTACGCCGCGTGAAACTCTATAACACCGAGACAAAACAAAAGACTGACTTTGTGCCGCTCAACCCTGAGCATGTCACGATGTATGTCTGCGGGCCAACGGTCTATAGTTTCGCCCATATCGGTAATGCGCGACCACCAGTGGTATTTGATGTATTGGCAAGAGTGCTTCGAGCGCGGTACCCCAAAGTTACATACGCGCGCAATATTACCGATATCGACGACAAAATAAATGAATCTGCTGCGCAGGAAGGCGTGGATATTTCGGTTATCTCTGAGCGCTATACCAAGGCCTATCATGATGATCTTGCCGCACTTGGCGTATTGCCTACCGATGTTGAGCCGAAGGTCACAGATCACATTCCGCAAATTTTTACTCACATTGAGAGCTTGATCGACAATGGCAATGCCTATGAGGCAGAAGGTCATGTGTTGTTTCGAGTGGCGTCGTATGCTGAATACGGCGAACTCTCTAAACGCTCTCCGGAAGAGCTCCTGGCCGGCGCCCGAGTTGATGTGGCAGCGTATAAAGAAGACGCCGGAGATTTTGTGCTTTGGAAACCCTCTAAAGAAGATCAGCCTGGTTGGGATAGCCCATGGGGTCGAGGTCGACCGGGCTGGCACATCGAGTGTTCCGCCATGGCGGCTGAGCATCTTGGCGACACCATCGATATTCATGGCGGTGGTCACGATCTTATCTTCCCTCATCATGAGAACGAGCGAGCGCAAAGCGTTTGTGCTCATCAAGCTAAGTTTGTAAATTACTGGTTACACAATGGCTTTGTGAATGTGAACCAGGAGAAGATGTCGAAATCGATCGGCAATGTGCTGCTGGTGCGTGACTTGCTCAAGCAAGCTGATGGCGAAGCGATACGCTACGTTTTACTCTCTGCACACTATCGTGCACCGTTGGAATGGAATGATGCAGTTTTAATTCAGGCCGTTAATAGTCTTGATCGTTTATATGGTGCGCTGCGTAAACTTGAGCACGTGAAGCCACTTGTTAATGTGGCTGCACCAACCGAGTTTATGCAAGCCCTGCATGATGATTTAAATACGCCCAAGGCGTTGGCGGAGTTATTTAAGCTTGCTAAGCAAGCGCAGCTGAGCGAACAAGCCGATGAGCAAGCTAAGCTAAAAGCCGAGATTCTCGCTGCCGGGAACATGCTCGGGCTACTGCAACACGCAGTTGCACAATGGTTTGGCAGCAGTGAAGTCGATGCAGCGCATATTGAAAGCCTGATTGCTGAACGAGCGACTGCTAAGGCCAGCAAAGATTGGGCGTTGGCGGATAAAATTCGAGCGCAACTGAGCGAACTAAATGTGGTGCTTGAAGACGGTGCAAACGGCACGTCTTGGCGAATCGATCGTTAGGTAATAAAGATGAGCACTCAAACACCGGAACAAATCCAGGCGGAGTTGGTTGACGAATTCGAACTCTTTGATGACTGGATGTCGCGATATGAGCATGTGATCGATTTAGGCAGGCAATTGTCAGAGTTCGATAATGATTGGAAGACTGAGGCAAATAAGATTCAAGGCTGTCAATCACAAGTATGGCTGCATTCTTTTTTGGAAGACGGCAAACTTGAGATTCGAGGCGTCAGTGACGCGGCGATTGTCAGCGGTTTAATCGCCATAGTATTGCGTGTTTACTCCGGCCAGACACCGCAAACCATTCTTGATACTAAACCTGATTTTATTACTGCCATTGGTTTTAATGATCATCTCAGCCCCACACGCAGCAACGGTTTGCACTCTATGTTGCGGGCAATTTATCAGCGTGCCGGGCATTATTTGTCGACTGTCTAACAAAACCGTAAAACCTGGTTAACACTTCATGTGTTAGATTTATGGAAGATGTCAGGTCTATTACTATGACTAATAACTTGATAGATTTAATACGAGGTGACAGATGGCAAGGCAAGATTCTCGATTGGCATCACCTGAAAATGTTCGCCAATTCTCATCAAAACCGCTTAACCACGCTTGGGTAACAGTGGTCAGCCCGCTAAATCAACGATTGGTCTTACAAGCTTGCGATCATTGCGGTGTTGTGAAATCCGAAAACTCGATTGTGAGAGCCTGTTCAGGCCATCGATTGAATCGTATTTTAACTGATCGCTCGCCAAGCAATTTTTCCCACGCTGTATAAATCGAGTGAGTTTACTGATGCCTAGTTATCAGTAAATACTTGCAGCCGGTCAGTGCTAAGGCTGATCCTAATTTGATCCCCCACCTCAAAGTCTTGCTCAACTGGCAAGCACGCCATCAAGGTTTCCCCATTTTCTAGTTCCAGTAGCAGCTCCAGAGTGCTGTGCCTGAGAGTGCTTTTGATAATCGATGCGGGCTTGCCGTGCTTCTTATCAATTTGCAGCTGGTGAGGGCGGATCAGGACTTTGACTGAATCACTTACCATCGGCTGATCATCAGCGCGATGAGGCTCAAGCCTGGCAGAGTGCTGGCCAAAATGAGTTACCACCTGTTGTGGGAACGATCGCGTCATCGAGAGCTGTCCCTGTAATAGAGAACCAACACCGATAAATTTCGCAACCTCAGCGGTTGCGGGCTGCTTATAAACTGACTTTGGGGTTCCCCATTGCTCGAGTTTTCCTTGCGACATAACGCCTACTTGATCAGCAAGTGCAAACGCCTCCTGATGATCATGCGTGACCAGAATCGCCGTCATATTCAAAGTTCTTAAGAGCGCTCGAATCTCTAGCCCCAATGATTCGCGCAGGCTTTTATCAAGGCTCGAAAACGGCTCGTCCATCAATAATAATTTGGGTCGAGGTGCCAAAGCCCTTGCTAAGGCAACGCGTTGACTCTGACCACCCGAAAGTTCGTGCGGAAAGCGGTTGGCGAAGTCTATTAAGCCAACTAACTCCAATAATTCAGCTACCCGTTCCTGGCGCTCTTTACGGCTTAGCTTATTGAGGCCGAAACCGATGTTGGTGGCAACGTCCATGTGCGGGAATAAGGCGTGTTCTTGAAACACCATACCAATCTGACGGCGCTCAGTTTCCAAGTGGTAATCCGGGCGAGAAATAAGCGCTTGATCGAGCTCGATGCTACCATCTTGCAGATTAACGAAACCGCAGATGGCTCGTAAGATTGTGGTCTTGCCACAACCACTAGGCCCCAATAAACAAGCTAGCTCTCCTTGTTGAACATGAAAGCCGATGTTGGCTATCGCCGTTTGATCTGCATCGTAAGCGACACTGATTTGGTCGATCTTTAAGAACGTGTCGGAATTCACGCAACTGGCTTCATGTTAATAGGTATTCTAAAAGCGCTTTTTGTGCATGCAAGCGGTTCTCTGCTTCCGCAAAAACTACGCTATGTGGGCCGTCTATCACGTCGGCGCTTACCTCTAAGCCGCGATAAGCTGGTAGGCAGTGCATAAACAATACTTCTTTACTTGCTTTGCTAAGTAACTCAATGTTTACGCAATAGTCGGCAAAAGCTTGTTCTCGCGCTTGCTTCTCACTTTCCTGACCCATGCTTGCCCAGGTATCAGTGACCACCAAATCGGCTTGATCGACCGCCTCACCTGGATCAACGATTAGCTTCACATGTTGATGATTTAGTTCAAGCAATTCTTTGCTTGGTTCATATCCTTTGGGAGTTGCGATACGCAGCTCGAAATCAAACAAGCGCGCGGCATTCATAAAAGAATGACAGACATTATTGCCATCGCCTATCCAGGCAACTTTGGCGCCGTTTAGAGCACCACGATGCTCCATCAAGGTTTGCATATCCGCCAGCAATTGGCAGGGATGAAAATCATCGGTTAAGCCATTAATTACCGGAACGCTGGAATGTTCAGCGAAAGTCTCAACCATGCGGTGCGAATCGGTTCGAATCATCACACCATCGACCATCGATGAAATAACTTTCGCGGTGTCTTCAACGGGTTCACCACGACCCAATTGTGTGTCATTGGGGCTAAGTATGAGAGCACCACCGCCAAGTTGCCGCATCCCGGCTTCAAAGCTAACCCGAGTTCGAGTCGAGGACTTAGTGAAAAGCATCGCCAATGATTTTTGTTTTAGCGGTGCGAAAGTTGCGCCTTCATTTCGCAGTTGCTTGAGTTCTATCGCGCGATCAATCAATTCCAATAAGGTCGAGGTCGACAGATCATCGAGGCGAAGAAAATGTTGAATAGCCATAAACTTATACCAAGTCGCTCAATACAGAAAAACAGGTGGTCGCAACTTGTTCGCACTGTGCCTCGCTAATCAACGCGGAAGGCAGCATACGAATAATCTTTCCGCCGCCGGTGATATTAATAACTAAGCCTTGTGCCAAGAAATGCTTAGCCAGATCGTCATAAGAGTCGCTTAATTCTACCGCGAGCATCAAACCCTTGCCTCGCACTTCGATAACATTCGGCAGGTCTTTGAGGGTCTTTTCAAGAGCGGCTTTAAGTAGCTCCCCTCGCTGCTTGGCCACTGCGGCTAAACTTTCATTCTCGATGGTTTCGATAACCGCCAGTGCCACGCAACTAGCTAATGGATTACCTCCGAAAGTAGTGCCATGTGCACCGAGGCCTAAAAGTTCCGCGGCGACGCCACGTGCGGCACAGGCGCCAATAGGGTAGCCATTGCCCAGCGCCTTAGCTGAAGTCATCACATCAGGTAGAATTCCTTCGTGCTGATATGCAAACCACTGACCCGTTCGGGCCAAACCACTTTGAATTTCATCAACGATCAGCAGCCAACCCTGTTGGTCGCAAATCTTGCGCAAGCCTTTTAGATAGCCTTCATCAGGAATAACGATGCCAGCCTCACCTTGTATGGGTTCGATCATAATGGCCACCACGTTCGCATTTTCAGCGTAAGCATCGAATGCACTTAGATCATTATAAGCAACGAACTCAAAACCAGGCAGCAAGGGCGCAAAGCCAGATTTTATAGCTGCATTACCGGTTGCTGATAAAGCGCCCAAACTGCGGCCATGAAAAGAGCCCTCGGCGCAAAGCACGATTGGGTTATCGATTCCTTTTTGCTGTGCATAACGTCTGGAAATTTTAATTGCCGCCTCGTTCGCTTCCGTTCCCGAATTACCGAAGAACACTTTGTCCATGCCTGTGATTTGGCAAAAGCGTTCGCCTAGTTGGCTTTGCTCGGGAATATCGAACAAATTACTGGTGTGCATCAAAGTGCTGGCTTGTTGCGATATCGTTTCGCTGATAACTGGATGGCTATGGCCCAAAAAGCAAACGGCGATTCCTCCCAGGGCGTCCAAGTACTCTCTGTCGTCGGCATCCCATAAAGAACAACCGCGACCGCGCACGAAGCTAACAGGCAAACGAGCATAGGTTTGCATTAACTGTGAATTTTCACTGCTAGAAGTCTTTAAACGCTGAAACTGGCCAAATAGTTTTTGCAACAAAGTCATGGTGTCTAAAAGCAACAAAAGGCGCCCAGCAGGCGCCTTGAAATAAATCGCTAAGCTATGCATCTTGGCTTAACGACAAGCAATGCTTAAGTCTAACCGAAGACCACCAGTACGCAAGGTTTTTCAAACGATTCTGACCAGCATTTGCTTGACCTTTGCGAGCGAAGCAAAGACACTAAGCGCAAAATCCCTGTTTTTCGAGAACCTTAATGAGCGGCATTAAAAAAGTGGTCTTGGCCTATTCTGGCGGCCTAGACACATCAATTATTCTGAGATGGCTTCAGCAACAATATGATTGCGAGGTGGTGACCTTTACTGCCGATATAGGTCAGGGAGAAGAAGTCGAGCCAGCGCGCGCTAAAGCTGAATCAATGGGAGCTGCTCAAATTTATATTGATGATCTGCGTGAAGAATTCGCACGCGACTTCGTCTACCCGATGATGCGAGCCAACGCCATTTACGAAGGCGAATACCGTTTGGGAACATCAATAGCTCGACCATTAATCGCCAAACGTTTAATTGAAATTGCCAATGAAACGGGTGCTGATGCGATCTCGCATGGGGCGACTGGCAAGGGCAATGATCAGGTTCGTTTTGAGCTTGGTGCCTATGCTTTGCGACCGAATATCAAGATCATTGCGCCATGGCGAGAGTGGGATCTAAATTCTCGTGAGAAACTCATGGCCTATGCGGATGAACACAATATCGAGGTCGAAAAGAAAAAGGATGGCAAATCTCAATATTCAATGGATGCCAATTTGCTGCATATATCCTATGAAGGCGGCGTTTTAGAAGACCCGTGGGAAGAACCAGAAGCCGATATGTGGCGCTGGAGTGTTGCTCCTGAAGAGGCTCCTGACGAAGCCGAGATCATCGAGCTGGATTTTCAAAATGGCGATATTGTCGCCGTTAATGGCTGGGAAATGACGCCCGCTAAAGTGATGACAAAGCTCAATCAACTTGGTGGCGATCACGGTATTGGGCGCGATGATATTGTAGAGAACCGTTATGTTGGCATGAAGTCTCGTGGCTGTTACGAAACTCCAGCTGGTACGATTATGTTGCGCGCGCACCGCGCTATGGAATCATTGACCTTGGATCGCGAAGTGGCGCATTTAAAAGATGAACTCATGCCACGCTACGCCAAACTCATTTATAACGGCTACTGGTGGAGCCCGGAGCGCGAAATGCTGCAAGCGATGGTTGATGAATCGCAACAGCATGTGAATGGCACTATTCGCTTGAAACTCTACAAAGGCAATGTGAGTATTTTGGGGCGCAAGTCTGATACTGATTCCTTATTTGATGAGCGTATTGCCACTTTCGAAGACGATGCCGGTGCATATGACCAGGCGGATGCTGAGGGCTTTATCAAACTTAATGCGCTGCGCTTAAGAATTGGTGCTAAACGCTAAACCAAAGCCACCAAAGATCGCGATTGTTGTGCCTTTGTTAAATGAGGCTGAGCAAGCGTTATCTTTATCTGAACATCTGGCATCACTTGGCGCCGATGAACTAATTTTAGTGGATGGCGGCAGTGATGATCAGACCGTTTCCTTGCTGCAACCATTAGTACAAGCAAGCGGCTCAGTTTGCCTGCAATCGATTGCCGGCCGCGCACGACAAATGAATCTGGGCAGTCAGCATAGTAATTGCGACTATGTCTGCTTTTTACATGCCGATACGCGCTTACCAGCTGATTGGCGCGCTTGTATCAGTGGCCAATGGGGTCGGTTTGATATTCAGTTTGATTCCCAGCGATTTGGCATGAGAATGGTGGCCTGGTTTATGAATTGGCGCTCTCGCTTAAGCCACATTGCTACCGGTGATCAGGCGATGTTTGTGCAAAAATCTCTATTTGAAGAATTAGATGGCTTTAGCGACTTACCGATTATGGAAGATGTCGATTTGTCGCGTCGTCTTAAAGACATTGCTAAACCAACAGTAGCTAAATCGAAGGCAACAACGAGTGCTCGGCGTTGGGAGCGCGATGGCCTTTGGCGCACCATTTTTTTGATGTGGCGTTTGCGATCATCTTATGCGCTGGGAGTGCAGCCCGCTCAGCTAAAAAGACGTTATCGCGATGTGAGGTAGCTCGTGAATATTCCGCTGATCTTATTTGCCAAAGCGCCGGTCGCTGGACAGGTTAAGACGCGTTTACAAAGCCATTGTCGAGCTGAACAAGCGGCGCAAATTTTCGAGATTCTATTAGAAACCACAATACAAAATGTTTGCCAGCACTGGCCAGGTAAAGTGGTGTTGAGCGTATGGTTGGATCACCAACATCCTTTCTTGCAAGGCCTAGTAAAGAACTACCCTTTGCAGCTAGATCATCAGGTAGCAGGGCATCTTGGAGAGAAAATGCGGGCAGCGCTTGATCAATGGGGTTTTCCTGCAGCGGTTATGGGCTGCGATGTTCCACATGTGCCAGCAGCAACGCTTAAACTTGCCTATCACCAGCTCAGCAACAAGCAAAGCGTCATTGGTCCCTCCAAAGATGGCGGCTACTATTTGTTAGGTTTAGCTGAGCAGCAGGGTTTAGATATCAATGCGATCAGCCGAACCTTGTTTGCTGATCAGGCCTGGGGTAGCGAATCGGTTTTGACAACTACTCTAGAAAGAGCAGCTTTGAGCCTATTGGATTTATTTGCTTTGGATCAGGAATACGATATCGATAACTGGTCAGAGCTATTGCGTGCCGCGGATCAATTGCCCGATCTTGCTCGCTACTTAGCCGAGCAAGGGCTGCTGCAGCCGAGCTAGAGCGGCTAAGCTGGAATAAACTCCAGAGCAACGCCGTTATTGCAATATCGTAAACCTGTTGGCGCTGGGCCATCATTAAAGACATGGCCTTGATGACCTTGGCAACGCGCGCAATGATATTCGGTGCGTGGTACCAATAATTTAAAGTCGGTTTTGGTACCAACTCGACCTTCAATGATATCAAAAAAGCTCGGCCAGCCGGTACCGCTGTCGAATTTAGTATCTGAATTAAACAACTCCAGGCCGCAACCTGCGCAGGCAAATTTACCTGGGCGCTTCTCGTCGTTTAAATGACTGGTAAAAGGGCGTTCTGTGCCTTCTTTGCGCAACACATAGTAGGAATCGCGACTCAACACGCTCTGCCACTGTTCACTGCTCAGTTCGAGAGACTCGACTTTGTCAGGATTGGACTCAAGTTGTTCGAGAATCTTTAGGGTTGATTCGGTCATGGCTAATTGATCTGCTTGTTGGTCGTTGCCTTTACTATTGGCTAATCGCCATGCGATACCGCCGATGCCGCCAATAGCTGCCAGTGAGAGTAGTTGTCGTCTGTTCATCATAATTACCTAATTATTCGCTACCAAAGTCGAAATTTTGTTAACGACCCGCAAAAACTAAGACCTGCGCACAACGATTGTGCTTACCTATTTTAAATTTTGTAAATTGAGATTTATTTTTGCCAAGCGTTGCGGTAATGTTTCACGGTCTTTGTCGGCGGGTATTTGAAACGATGGCAATTAGACGTTCTACAAATAAAGTATCGCTATATTAAACCACCATACGGGAGATAATTAATGAGCAAGCGTGATGATTTAATCGCTAAGTACGCCAGCGACCTGGAAAAAAAGTGTGGCATGAAGCCAGACATGAAACTATTGAAAGCCGTAACTATTGCTTGTGGGCCATCAATCTACAATGCAGATGCCAGCACAGTTTCAGCAGGTGACAAGAAAGAGTTGGATCGCGTTAAGAAGAATTTCTTAATGAAGAAATTAGGTTTAGCTGATTCTCCGAAATTAGATGAAGGTATTCAGGCATGCATCGAAACTTATGGCCGTTCAAACCGCAATAAGTATCGCGCTGTTATGTATTACATGTTGACCAAACACTTCCGCAAAGGGTCTGTGTTTAGGTAATTAACATTGCCAAGCTTTTCCTTAGAGGCCGCTTTTATAGCGGCCTTTTTGTTAGCTTCCTACAAATCAAGTAACTTTCTTACCAATCTATTCACTTTCCGGCAACTCAATGCGCTCATTGGGGGGGGTAAATTCTAATCGCGCCAAAAAGTAATGGTGAATAGAACCAGTAGCGTAAATAGCTCTAGGCGCCCAAGCAGCATAGCGAAAGAGAGTATCCATTTGGCGGCATCGCTAATGCCCGCATAGTTATTCGCCACTTCATTTAAACCTGGGCCAAGGTTATTTAAACAAGCGGCCGCGGCGGAAAAGGCAGTAACCCAATCCAGCCCTACCAGACTCAGCAAAAAACCAATAACGACAAAGCAAAACACGTACATCGAGAAAAATGCCGTAACGGCGGCGATGATATTCGGGTTGATTACCTGGCCGTTGGTTTTGATCGATAGAATCGCATTAGGGTGAATCAGGCGCACAATTTCTTTGCGCCCTTGTTTGTACATCAATTGGATTCGCATGACTTTAACGCCGCCTGCGGTTGAGCCAGCGCAGCCACCGATAAAGCTTAATAGAATCAACAACACCGGCAGCGCTCCTGGCCACCAGGCGAAACCAGTAGAGGTATAACCGGTGGTGGTCGCTATCGAAACCAGATGAAAAACACCTTGGCGAATCGTTGTGGTGGTATCTGGGTAGACCGCTTCTACTGACAAACCAACAACGATTAGAAAGGCGGCCAAAGCGATTAAAATCAGGAAGAAACGGAATTCGCTATCGCCGATATATGGTCGAATTGAGCGTTGACGCCAAGACAAAAAATGCAGCGAAAAATTTGCTGAGGCTAGCAGCATAAAAAAGATCGCGACCCATTCGATCGCTGTGCTATCAAAAAAACCAATACTATTATCGTGAGTCGAAAAGCCGCCAATAGCGATGGTTGAAAAGGCGTGACCGAGCGCGTCGAACCACGGCATGCCTGCAAGGCGATAGGCTAAACAACAGGCAATCGTCAGGCTTAGATAGATATACCAAAGTGCTTTGGCGCTTTCGGCAATTCTGGGCGCGAGCTTGTTATCCTTCATCGGGCCTGGGGTTTCAGCGCGATACAGTTGCATGCCTCCGATCCCCAGCATTGGCATGATCGCCACTGCCAAAACCACAATGCCCATTCCACCTAACCATTGCAACTGTTGTCGGTAGTACAGAGTTGACTGCGGTAGCGACTCGATATGTGTGAAAATTGTGCCACCGGTAGTAGTCAGGCCCGACATCGATTCAAAAAATGCATCAGTGATCGAAAGCGGTGTTGCATGGCTTAAGATAAAGGGCAGAGCACCAAAGGTAGCCAGTACTGTCCAAAACATCACCACGACTAAAAATCCATCGCGGTAGCGTAAGTCACTGCGGGCTGAACGCGTCAACAGCCATAAAATTAAGCCAGTAAAAAAAGTGACCGCAAAACTTGCTAAAAAAGGCACCGAGTTTTGATCCTTATAGATCAGCGATGCCAGCAGCGGCGTAAGGTGTGTGACGCTAAAAAGTAATAGCAAAATTCCGAGGATGCGCAAAACCGTAGCGTAGTGCATAAAATACTCGCCTAGATAAAGGTAGCGGCTACCTGGAACAACGCTTCAACCTCAGCAATGCACGCTTTGTCGTCCATAAACACGATGACATGATCCTCTGGTTCAATGATGGTTTCCGCATTGGGTATTATCACTTGCTCATTCCTTACTATTGCGCCGACGCCAGTACCAGCCGGGAAAGCGATGTCGCGTACGCCTTTGCCAATAACCTTTGAGGAATGCTCGTCGCCATGCGCGATAGCCTCAATCGCTTCGGCGCGACCACGTCGCAGTGAGTGCACGGCCACTACATCGCCGCGGCGGATGTGCGCCAATACTGAACCGATTGTCGCAATACGTGGGGAGACGATTACATTGATGTCTCGATGATCAAGGTGTTCAACATAAGCTGGCTTATTAACCAGGGCCATTACCCGTTTAGCGCCAAGTTGCTTGGCTAAATTGGCGGACAGAATGTTGATTTCATCCCGCTCGGTAACGGCGCAAAAAACATCGCAGTTTTCAATGTTCTCTTGCAAAAGCAATCTGGCGTCGGCGGCATCGCCATTGAGAATGATGGTATTAGAAACCAGTTCGGCAATATGCTCTGCGCGTTGTGTATTAAATTCGATCAGTTTGACCGAATAGCCTTTACGCTCTAATTCTCGCGCCAGATTCAGGCCAATGTTGCCACCACCTGCGATAAAAATGCGTTTGGTTTTATCGCTTTTGCCACGCATTTCTTCCATGACTTTACGAATGTGCTGGCTGGCGGCGACGAAAAAGACTTCGTCATTTTCTTGTACTACCGTATCAGACATCGGCGTGATGACTTCACGATCTCGATAGATTGCAGCAACACGCGTTTCGATGCCAGGCATATGTTGTTTAAGTTCGGTCAGTGGATGACCCACCAGAGCACCACCTTGCACGGCTTTGACCCCGACTAGTTGCACTAAACCATTGGCAAAATCGAGTACTTGCAAAGCACCTGGGAATTCAATCAGTCGAGTGATGTGATCGCGTACGATTTTTTCCGGAGAGATAACCACGTCGACTTGAAAACCAGTATCGCCTTGAAATAATTCCGGATTGTATAAATATTCCTTAGAGCGTAGGCGCGCTAACTTGGTTGGTGTGGAGAATACGTTGTCGGCGATTTGACAGGCGACCAAATTAACTTCGTCATTATTGGTGACCGCTAACACCAGTGAGGCATCTTCCGCTCCGGCTGCACGCAGCACCGATGGATGCGAAGCGCTCCCTGAGACGGTGCGGATATCCAAGCGATTCTGCAATTGCTGCAAGACACGCTTGTTGACATCGACGATAGTGACGTCATTGTCTTCTCCGACCAATACCTCTGCGATGGAGACTCCTACTTGACTGGCACCAAGAATCAGAATTTTCATTAGCTAGATGGTTTCGCGTCTCGAGTATTAATGTCCAGGCTTTTAAGCTTGCGATACAAATGCGTGCGCTCTAGGCCAACCAATTCAGCTAATTTGCTAACGTTACCCTGCACCGCAGACAAATGATGCGCCAGATACTCACGTTCAAAAGCCTCTTTCGCGGAGCGCATATCACCATGAAAGTAGTCCGGCAAAACATCGCGTTTTTGTTGCACATTTAAATCGCTGCTCAATGCAGATTCTACTTCAGCTTGACCAATTGGCTGACCAATATTGAGAATCAACAGCCGTTGAATAACATTTTGCAATTGGCGCGCATTCCCCGGCCAGGCGTAATTACTGAGTGCTTTGCGCGCTTGCTCATTGACCTCGGGTTTTTCCAGCTGATTTTTTTGGCGTACATCCTCGATAAATACTTCGATTAGCTCTGGTAAATCCTGGCGTCGTTCGCGCAGGGATGGTACCTGAATGGGAATCACGTTTAATCGGTAATAAAGATCTTCAAGAAATTGACCGTCATTGACAGCTTGCTGAGGATTGCCGCTGGTGGACACTATGACTCGCACATCCAATTCAACATATTCGCTGCCGCCGATGCGCAGGAACTGCTGATTCTGCAAAGCACTGTGCAGCATATTCTGGATGTCGTGATTCAGCCCTAAAATTTCATTGATAAAAACGGTACCACCTTTGGCTTGTTCAAAGCGCCCGGTAACTAATCGGCCATCCACTTCACTGCCAAACAAGGCTTGTGCCACATTCTCGCTGGGCATAGCAGCCAGATTCAATTCAACAAAGGAGGCGTCAGCTCGTGGGCTGTTTTCGTGCACTTTTTGTGCTACCAGCCGTTTACCTGTGCCAGGTTCGCCAGTGATGAAAACCCAGGAATCGGTTGGCCCCAATAATTTAATGTGGCGAACAAGTTCACGACTTGCGTCGCTATGAGAAATCAATGGCGAGTTGTGTTGTAGCTTAGAACGAAGCTGTTGATTTTCTTTGCGCAGCGATGAGCGTTCTAAACCGCGTTCTATGCCGAGCAATAGTTTGCCGGTAGACAACGGTTTCTCGAGAAAATCGTAAGCGCCTAATTTCACCGCTTCGACTGCGTTTTCAACCGTGCCATGACCAGAGATCATAATCACCGGTGTGTCATTTAACTGATTCTCTTCGACCCAGGATTTAAGTACTGACATACCGTCTTCTTTTGGCATCCAGATATCGAGTAGCACCAGATCGGGCCGTTGGTCATGAAAGACGCTTCGAGCCTGCTCGGCATTCTCTGCCAGACTGACCCGATAGCCCTCATCTTGCAAAATATCCTGCAGGATATTGCGAATATCGGGCTCATCATCAACGACTAAGATATGTTGTGATTGCTCTGGCATTGGAATAGTTTGGCGAGACCGGCGTGGCTGACTGTTAGATATCTAGTCTGATTGACGTAAGCGTAGAAGACCAATTGCAGCCGGCATGCATTCACTAATACGGATCACACGACAGCGTTGCGTGTTAACGGTGGCTAAGTTGATTGGACTGTAAACCATTTTACCCACGATTTCCACGATAGGTCTGTAAGGCGTTGATGGGCAAACGTATCTGCATTGCGGTGCCTCCCAGGCTGCCATCATGACTCCACACTGAGCCACTGTGTTCTTCAACGATACGTTTCACGATTGCCAAGCCCAGGCCCGAGCCTTTCGCTTTAGAGCTAACATAAGGGTCAAAAATTGAATCTTGAATCTCCTTAGGAATGCCTGGGCCATTGTCTTCAATGATGATATCAACATATTGTCCGGCCACATTGTTTGGTTTCATTGAGCGAATTTTCAGCTTCGGTGAAGCGGTGTCTTCCATGGCGTGGCAAGCGTTAATAATTAAGTTGTTCAGAACTTGTCTTAGCGCACCAGAGTTCGCCTTAATTTCCGGTAAATCATCGAGTTCCATATCCAATTCAACTTTATGCATGACTGAGGCATGCAGTTCGAGCACGTCGCGAATCAAGCGGTTTAAATCCAGGGTGGCTAGTTGCGCGCGTACCGGTTGCGCATAGCTGGAAAAGTCGTTGACCATGTCTTTCATCGACTCTACTTGTTGCACGATGGTTCGCGTGCTGCGCTCCAACATTTCGAGTTGTTCTGGCTCGACCTCGTCCTGGAGTTTGTGTCGAATCCGCTCGGCTGATAACTGTATGGGCGTCAGCGGGTTCTTTATTTCGTGTGCTAGGCGTCGCGCAACCTCGCCCCAGGCTGCGTCACGTTGTGCCTGGATCAAATTGGTAACATCGTCAAACACCACCACCTGGTTATCTCGCTGTGAATTTTCTTGCGCACCGGTGGCCTGACTCGGTAATAGTGAGCCTCGCAGAATAATAATTTGGCGGCCATGTTGCCCCAGCAAAGTCACCTCATCTTGCCAATTATTTTGTGCTGAAGAAATTCCACGTTCGATTCGCTCAAAGAACGTAGCAGTTTGCGGATTCAATACCACCAGCTCGGAAAGTGATTTAGACAAAAGGTCCTGCTGCTCAAGCCCAAGAATTTCACTAGCTGCGGCATTGGAGATTTGTAACTGGTTGTCAGCATCAAAGGTGAAAACACCAGATGATAGATTCGTTAGCACCGCCTCCAGATACCCTTTTTGTTCTTCGGTTTCTGATTGGCTGGCGGCCGCAGTGAGTTGCGCTTCATGAATCTTGCGACTCATATTGTTGAACGACTTAGTCAATACACCAAGTTCATCGACGCTGGTAATAGGCAACTGCGAACCATAGTCACCTTCGGCGATTTGTTGTGTGCCGGCGGCAAGGTTGGAAATAGGGTGTACCAAACGTCTGGATAAATAGATTGCCGCCAACATTGAAAATAACAAACTCGCTAAAGAGATAAGACTGAGTGTGACAACCAAGCTGAATTTCAGCGGCCCGCGCGCAAAAACCATTTGTGCATATTGTTTGTTGGCGCTTTCAACACTGCTGGCCAGAGTGGCATAGCGCAAGGGCAGAACTTTGATAACCTGCAGGCCATAAAATTCACGGCCTAACTCACGCACTGGAATCGGTGCAACAACGCGTAGTTGTTGTGTGGTTTCCGTTAACGGTTCAAGCAAGGTGAACGTTTGGTTTAAGCGCAGTTCATTGAACACTTCATCTCCTGGTGTGTCAGGAAATAACTGGCTGGTATCTTGATTCGAAAAGGCCAGTACGCGGCCATCGTCGGTAAACAACGATACCTCGGTAAAGTCTTCCAGATCGCGAAAGTCTTCCAAGGTGCTTAGTAGTTCACTCTCGGGAACATTCTGACGTAAGGTGCGAGCAAACACTTCAACATCGTTGATTATTTCTTCTTTGATGCCTTCTAATGCGGTTTGACTCAGCAACAAGCTATCTTTGACGGTTTGTTCTATGCGTACATCAAACCAACTATCGACACCCTTATTCAGAAACTGAATTGAAAAATAATAAATTAGCGAAAAAGGGATAACCATCAACAGCAAAAAGATAAACACCAATTTGGTGGTCAGGCGCGAGCCAAGTTCTTTGCGCCATAGCTGGCGCACTAAAATGGCAACATTGGTGAGCAGAAAAAACACCAAAATAGTAATGCCAGCGATGCCTAAAAAGGTAATCCAGTACTGTAGTTGCCCTGGTGAGTCATCTCGTAAGCTGGCGATGATCAACAAAGTCAGCGCCAATAGCAAAGCAGCACAGACAGCAATGACTGGCGCTGGGGAGATGATCCTTCTAATAATGCGTCGTAACATCAGGGTTGCCATCCAGAGTCAAGATTCCAAGCGCCGCTGAGAAAAGCATCAAGGCGCATTGGTGTTGGCAATGAATAAATGTCTAACTGAAGACGATGTGTCCATTCAATTGAATCTGCATCGCTAGCCTCTACTGACTGGCTAAAGAATAACTGAGTTTCTCTGGATAATTGTTCCAGCGCCATGCGAGTTGCGGCAAAGCTTTTAGGCGTCGGGCGCGTTGGCGAACGCAATAAATAGTTATTACTTAAAGCATGCCGACTGAGTTCAAATTTGTGAGTTTGGATAACACTGGCCCAGCTAAAAAGTAACCATCGTTTGCGCTCTGCGGTACTGGCGACAAAGCTGAGTGTGACCCCGTTATCGAGTGCATTTTGTACGTCTTCGCTGAGTATAATATTGGCACTATAGCCATTCAGCTTTATGCCTTGATCTGCTGCACCACTGGCCAAAGGCAAGAACAACAGCATCAATAAGCTTGCGGATCTGCGCACTGCTACTGTTAATGAGCCTGTCATTTATATCTTTTCAAGCAAACAATAATAAAAGCCATCCATTTCGTGTAACCCCGCCAAAGTCTGACAGCCAGTGGATCGGTGCATCGCGGTGGGATGTTCGATAGCTTTGAGAATAGCATTGTTTGTTTGTGCTACAAACTGCTCGATTTGTTGTTCATTTTCTTCGGGCAGAATTGAGCAGGTGGCATATAGAAGTAGCCCACCGGTTTCCAATCTCGGCCATAAAGCCCGTAGGATGGATGCTTGTGTACTTTGCAGTGATCGCAGATCAGATAGTCGTCGATGATGTTTGATATCCTGGTGACGACGAATGACGCCTGTGCCACTGCAAGGTGCATCGATGAGAATTCGGTGATAAGTGGTTCTTAGGCTAGGCCATTTATCCGCCCGGCTTGCATCAAAAGAAATGACTTCTGCGTTTAAATTTAATCGTGTTAGTGTTGACTTAAGCTGCTCGCAACGTGATTCTGAAATATCCATTGCATCCATTTGCAAATCGTTATTGGCAAGCTCGAGTAAATGAGCGGTTTTCCCGCCAGGAGCAGCGCAGGCATCTAACACTCTCATGCCAGCCTGTGGCGACAATAATGTGGCTGCAATTTGAGCGGCGGTATCTTGCACCGAGCATGCTCCTTGCTCAAACGAAGGCAGTGCGTTAACGGCAATAGGGCGCTCTAAAATAATGCCAGTATCGCTGTTAGGGTCTGGTTTAGCAGTAATATCTGCGGCAGCTAATTGCTCAAGGTACTGATCTCGAGAGACTCTAATTTGATTAACGCGCAGACACATAGGGGCGCGTTCGTTGTTAGCAATAAAGATGCGCTCAGCATGATCCGGGTAATGTTGTGATACTTTGTCGACCAGCCATTCGGGATGGCTGACTGCGGCGGGATTGTTAATTTCTATTGGCTCGCGCAAATAGGCCCTAAGGCAAGCGTTGATAAGTTTGCCAGCCCATTGTTTATTGAGCTTCTTACAGGCATTGACGGTTTCAGCAACGGCGGCATGGCGAGCTGTTTCAAGATGGTGAAGTTGGTAAAGGCCAACCAATAATATGAAATGCACGATTCGGTCTTTGTTACGAATCGGCTTGCTTAAAAGCTGGGCAGCAATCGCATTTAATTCTCCATACCAGCGACAAACGCCGTACAGCAGTTCCTGTATCAGTGGGCGATCATTCTCAGCGATACTGTATTCTTGATAAAGCGTATCGCGCGCGCGATCTAAGGAGCGCCCCTGATCGATGACTTGTTGCGCCAATACCGCGGCGGCGGCACGCGAAGAGAGAGTTTTCGCTGGTTTAGCCAAGCGAGTCGCCTAGCTGTATTTGATAGCCGTTACTAAAGGTTCGAATATCAAGTGCTTTGCCGCCATCGCGCTGTAAGGTCTGTAAGCTTAGTGCCCCACTGCCGCAGGCAACTACGATGCCATCTGTGCTAACGTCGATCACCGTGCCCGATGGTTTGTTGGTTGATAAGTCCGTGCTATCTACAAATGCCTCCCAAATGCGTAGTCGCTGACCTTGATGTTGAGTCTGACAAATTGGCCAGGGAGTAAAGGCTCGTATGCGTTGTTCGATCTGTTGTACCGATTCCGACCAGTCGATTTCGGCCTCGCCTTTGGTGATTTTGTGGGCATAGCTTGCTTGCGCATGATCCTGTGGCTGAGCTGGCGGTAGCTGGCCCTGACTGATCTGATGTAAAGTCTGCTCGATACACTCTGCGCCAAGTTTTGCCAGTCTTGCTTGAAGGCTGATTGAGGTATCTGTCTTATCGATTGGGATTGACTGTTGGTTTAATACCGGGCCAGTATCCAGACCGGCTTCCATCTGCATGATGCAAATACCAGTTGCTTGATCACCTGCTTCAATAGCGCGCTGTATGGGCGCCGCGCCGCGCCAGCGCGGAAGTAATGAAGCGTGAATGTTCAGACAGCCGTGTTTAGGCGCATCTAAGATGGCTTGCGGCAGCAATAAGCCGTAAGCTACCACCACCATAACGTCAGCCTGAAAAGTCTCTATAAAAGCTTGTTGATCTTTTAAGCTAGCAGGCTGAAAAACTTCTAAGCCAAGTTCAGTGGCAGCAACTTTAACGGCAGGTGGCATCAATTTTTTGCCGCGCCCGGCACGTCGGTCTGGTTGGGTTAACACCGCAACAACCTCATGCCTTCGAGCAATAGTCTGCAATGCCGGAACGGCAAAATCTGGTGTGCCTGCGAAAATCAAACGCATCGTAGTAGTTCCAATTTGGATATCCTAAAGTTGTTAGATCTACGCTGAGCGCGCGCGCTTAACTAGTTTTTTTCGAACTCGATCTTGTTTTAGCCGCGAAAGATAGTCAACAAAAACGCGACCTGTCAAATGATCCATCTCGTGTTGAATACAGACCGCGAGCAATCCATCAGCTTCTAATTCAAAAATTTCGCCTTGTTCATCCAGCGCTGAGATTTTAATACTCTCTGCTCGCTTTACTGGCGCATAGTACTCAGGCACAGACAAGCATCCTTCGTCGTAAACCTGTTCGCCATCTTGTTCTATGATTTGAGGGTTGATCAATACTCGGGGCTGGTCGCGCTCTTCAGATAAGTCCATCACAATGACTTGTTCGTGGACATCTACTTGCGTTGCCGCTAAGCCGATACCGTTGGCGTCGTACATCGTTTCGAGCATATCCGTAACCAGCGTACGGATGCGTTCATCTACTTTTTTGACTGGTTTGGCTACTTTACGTAGCCGCTCATCAGGGTAGACAAGAATTTCTAATTTAGCCATGAATAGGGTCTCAAACCGGCTTCAGCCAGAAATAAACTTGTTTTTCGCGTTTAGTCTGGAGTGAAAATAACGTAAACTGTGACTTAAGATGTTTGCCTAAACTACTAAAAAAGAAGTAATATTTATAAATAAGCAACACTTTCTGCTTACTTGAATCGTCTATTGGTAATTCAAATAGTAAGTCAAATGCACTACAAGCGTATTATGCGCGATGTGCTTTTACATTCAAGTCAAGCTAGAGCTTTGAAAGAAAACTGAATCTTAGTGGCAGTTGCCTCTCGATTCGAATCAATATGGGCGCTTCGGCTATGTCCTTAGAACCCTTGAAAAAACAAATGAAAATAAACGCCTAACCCGCAAAGAACAATGACGAATAAGCGATTTTCGAATTTGGTAACTCGGCCAGTATTTAGTTTTTGCCTGAGTTTGTTTTTGACCCTTGCGTTCAGCAGTTCACAATTGTCGGCGCAAAGTAACCCTGTGTTAGCCGATGATTATCCCGATCGATATACGGTCATCGAAGGAGACACATTGTGGGGGATCTCTGGTCGCTTTTTACGTGATCCATGGCGTTGGCCTGAAGTTTGGCAAGGTAACCCACAAGTTGAAAACCCGGATTTAATTTATCCCGGCGATGTGTTGGTGATGACCTTCATCGACGGACGCCCAGTGCTGAAGTCATTACGTCGAGAGACAGTGAAACTTTCGCCAAAGGCGCGCGCGACACGTTTTGATGCGATCCCGTTGATCGATCCAGCTGCGATTGCAGCCTATATCAATGCGCCCTTAGTCACCGACAGCAAAGAGATCACGGAATCCGCTTATGTGGTAGATGGTTTTGATAATCGATTGCTGCTCGGCAAGTACGATAAGTTTTACGCCCGAGGTGTCAGTGATGAAGCACCTAAATATCGATTGTTTCGTCGGGGTCGTCAGTTCATTGACCCCGTAAGTCGAGAATCTTTAGGCTGGGAGGCAATCCATGTTGGTGATGCCAATATGTTACGCCGCGGCGATCCGTCAAAATTGGTGTTAACGCGTGGGTATGAGGAAGTGATCGCCTCTGACCGAATGCGACCCATCTATGAAGATGAAGTTATTCCGTTCTTGGCACCAAGCGCACCAGACAACGTTAATATTCGAGGCGTGATTTTGGATACTCCCAACAAATCTGCAGAATTGGGAGCCTTGTCAGTGGTAGCGATTAACTTGGGCGAAAGAGAGAACGTACAGGTTGGTGATGTGTTTCGTATTAAGAGCCAGCGCTATCAGAAAAAAGATCCTGTTACCGGTGGGCGCTACTTCATTCCTGAAGAAAGTGTTGGCTTAGCTTTAGTGTTTCGTACTTTTGAAAAAGTCAGTTACGCTTTGATTACTGACTCTAACCGTCAGGTGCGCCCCGGGGACGTACTTGTTAGCCCGGATGCGGTAGAAACAATTGACGCCAGTGCTGAACTTGAAGTTGGGGTTCAAGAAGAGTAAAACACACATGGTTTCAGACTAAAAACTAACAAAAGCAGCAAGCCAATGGAGGGCTTAGCATGGAAGAAATTATTCGCTCATGGTTGAGCTTAGTTCATCACAAGGGTGTATCTCGTCCGCAAAAACTAAAGCGCATCGAGATACACAATAATAACTTAGCAGCATTATCCAGTGTAAAATTGTCAGCAAAAGCTGAGCAGCGTATCGAAGCCGACCTCACTTGGTTGCAAAGCGATCAACATCATTTTATTCCGATCAACGACCCTCGTTATCCAACGCTTCTTAAACACATTGATGATCCGCCCCTAGCTTTATATGCCATAGGCGATCCTGAACTTATGAGCCTGCCGCAAATAGCCATTGTGGGTTCGCGGCGCCCGACACCGGTTGGCGCACGTTGTGCGCAGAACATCGCTGGTGATTTAGCGAATTTCGGCATTGGTATCAGCAGTGGTCTTGCATTAGGTATTGATGGCCTGGCTCATGCTAGTGCTTTAGACGCCAAAGGCAAAAGCATCGCAGTGCTAGCGCATGGTCTTGATCAGATCTATCCGCAACGTAACCGCGAGTTGCATGGACGATTAGCGGCACATGGGCTTATTGTTAGTGAGTATCCATTAGGAACGCCTCCTGGTCGTCATCGTTTTGGGGAGCGAAATCGGATAGTCAGCGGCCTGGCCCTTGGTACGGTTATTATTGAAGCGGCAGAACGCAGTGGTACGCTAATAACCGCTCGTTTGACCAGCGAACAAAATCGCGAGCTGATGGTGGTGCCAGGCTCAGCGCTTAGTGCGCAATATCGTGGCTCGCACCAGTTATTGCAGCAAGGTGCGTCACTGGTTTGCAACGCGCAGGATGTACTGGCCTGCCTGAACAATGAGTTTGCTAGTTACTTTAAAGACCAGGCCGCTACACGATTCCAATCGGATGATCGCGCCGACCCGGATCATGGTTTAAGCAGTGAGCAACAGCATTTATTGCGGCTGATTGGTGCAGAATCTACCCCAGTAGATGACATTATTCAGAGCTCTGGCCTGCCTGCTGATCAGGTAGCGCAAGACCTGTTAATGCTAGAAATTTCCGGTCACATCGCTGCGGCAGCCGACGGCGGATTCGTCAATATATCTTGAAAAAATCAAAAGACTCCGTATTTGACTGGGCAATCTTTAAATTGTGTGCCGATTTCACTTGTGCTTGCGAGGCTTAGGCATAATGTGGATACTCTGGCGTCAGTGCGGCGCTCTGAGCGGCAATTGCGAAAATATAAATCGCATTTGTACGGTCTACTCTGCAGACGCAATTCAAGTAAATCGGGAATCGTGAGCAACAAATAGCACAAATTAATATGGCAAAGTCATTAGTGATCGTTGAATCGCCAGCAAAAGCGAAAACGATTAATAAATATCTGGGGAATGAATTCATCGTTAAATCCAGCGTGGGTCACATACGTGATTTGCCCACCAGCGGTGGCGATCGTAAACCTGTGGATGCCAAAGAACGCGCGCGTCAGGCCGCGATCACTCGAAAGCTTTCACAGGAAGATAAAGTAATTCATCGCCAGAAAAAGAATAAGGAACAACTCATCAAACGCATGGGTATCAACCCAGATAAAGACTGGGAGGCAAGATACGAGATATTGCCAAACAAGGAGAAGGTCGTTGATGAATTAAAAAAGATTGCCGAGAAAGCAGAAACAATTTATCTGGCGACCGATATGGATCGCGAGGGCGAGGCTATCGCCTGGCATTTACAAGAAGCGATCGGTGGTGATCCAGCCCGCTATCGGCGCGTAGTGTTTAATGAAATAACTAAATCAGCTATTCATTCGGCGTTTGAAAGCCCGGGGCCTGTAGACATGGCGCGAGTTCAGGCTCAACAAGCGCGACGATTTTTAGATCGAGTAGTCGGTTATATGGTGTCGCCATTGCTGTGGGCGAAAATTGCGCGAGGTTTGTCAGCCGGTCGTGTGCAATCGGTTGCGGTGCGTCTAGTGGTAGAGCGAGAGCGAGAAATACGTGCGTTTATTCCTGAAGAGTACTGGGAGCTGTTCGCCGAGCTGGATACTGAACAGCAAGCGCAAGTAAAGTTCGAAGTTAAGAAGCACCTTGGCGAAAATTTCCGACCATTAAATGAAGAACAAACTCGAGCGGCCATGGCAGAGTTGCAGGGCGCTGAGTTTAAAATTGATGAGGTAAAAGAAAGGCCTACATCGACCAAACCCACTGCGCCTTATATGACATCGACTTTGCAGCAGGCGGCTAGTACTCGCTTGGGCTTTGGAGTTAAGAAAACGATGATGCTGGCGCAGCGTTTGTATGAGGCTGGCTACATCACTTATATGCGAACAGACTCGACCAATTTGAGCCAGGATGCGATTCAGGATTGTCGTGACTTTATCGAACAAGAATATGGTAAAAAGTATTTACCCGATGCGGCGAACACCTACTCCAGTAAAGCCGGAGCGCAAGATGCGCACGAAGCCATTAGGCCCTCAAATGTGTTGGTTAAGCCGACTCAGCTTAGCAATATGGAGCGCGATGCAGAGCGCTTATATACGCTGATATGGCGCCAATTTGTGGCATGTCAGATGACACCGGCACGATTTTTAAGTACTAGCGTGATTATCAATGCTAATGGCTATGAATTGCGCACCAGAGGCCGAGTAGTCGTTTTTGATGGCTATCAAAAAGTTCAGCCGTCGATGAGTAAAAAAGATGACGACGGCGTTTTGCCTTCCATGCGTCAAGGCGAGGTGCTAAAGCTACATGAACTTGCACCGATGCAACATTTCACCAAGCCGCCTGCCAGATACACCGAGGCGAGCCTGGTTAAAGAGTTAGAAAAGCGTGGGATCGGTCGACCATCAACCTATGCGGCGATTATCTCAACCATCCAGGATCGAGGCTATGTTACCGTTGAGAAGCGTCGATTTTATGCTGAGAAAATGGGCGATATTGTTACTGAGCGCCTGGTTGAAAGTTTTACCGACCTGATGGACTATGACTTTACTGCCAATATGGAGAATCGCCTCGACGACGTAGCTCAGGGTCGTTTGCAATGGCGAGAGCTACTGGATCGATTTTATAGTGATTTTTCGTCAACTTTGCTTAGAGCACAAAACGACGATGATGGTGGCATGCGGCCTAATTCGCCGACTGAAACCGACATAGAATGCTCAAGCTGCGGGCGAAATATGCAGGTTCGAACTGGTAGCACCGGTGTCTTCTTAGGATGTTCAGGCTATGCCTTACCGCCAAAAGAGCGATGTAAGACCACCATGAATTTGGTCTCCGGTGACGAAGCAGTCAATGTCGATGAGGACGAAGAAGCTGAAGCCAAACTCTTAATTAGTAAGCGCCATTGCCAGAAGTGCGAAACGGCTATGGACAGTTACTTTCTCGATGAAAAGCGCAAACTGCATATTTGCGGTAATAACCCCGATTGCGATGGTTTTGAAGTCGAGCAGGGCACCTTCAAAATTAAAGGTTACGAGGGGCCAACTCTAGAATGCGACAAATGCGGTAGCGAAATGCAATTGAAAAATGGTCGCTTCGGCAAGTACTTTGGTTGCACCTCAGAGACTTGCAAAAATACCCGCAAGCTTTTGCGTAATGGCGAGGCCGCACCGCCGAAGATGGATCCTGTGCCCATGCCAGAGCTTAAGTGCCTCAAAGTTGACGATCATTATGTGTTACGAGACGGCGCCTCGGGCTTATTTTTAGCCGCCAGTGGTTTTCCTAAAAATCGTGAAACTCGAGCGCCTCTGGTCGCAGAAATTCTTCCTCACAAGGAAGAAATCGACCCGAAGTATAGTTATTTGTTCACCGCTCCGGTGGCTGATGATGACGGTGTGCCGACCGTGATCCGTTACGCGCGCAAGACCAAAGAGATTTATGTGCAGTCTGAAGAAGACGGTAAGGCGACTGGTTGGAAGGCGTTTTATGAAGGCGGAAAATGGGCAGTCACTGATGGTAAATCAGCAAAGGTAGCTCGCAAGAAAAAGACCAAAAAGAAAGCCAAGAAAAAGACTGCAAGAAAGAAAAAGAAAGCGTCGTAAACGGGCCTCCAATTGCTAATTGGAGAGTCAGAGTAGTTAACGAGTGACGAGCAAATTAAAACAAATCGTCGGTGTCTCCTTCGGCTTCTTTGATACGTTCGCTTTGCTCTAATGGCGTGATTTGAGGCAAGTTTTGTCTCGCTGGGTCAAGTCTTGAATTGTCCTGCAGCGATGGATCTAATGGGCTTGCTGCATTTAAGGGTTCCAGGCTCTCGTTAGTATAAGAGTCAGAATCAAACCTTTTTTCAATAGCGCTATTCTCGGCAATATTAGTTTGATCAATCCAAGGGTAGAGTTCCCTCATTAAGGCATATTCTGGTGTTCTTTCTGCTACAGCAAAATATTCCATCATGGAGTTGGGGGCTTCTTCCAGACTGGTTTGACCAGTGCTGCGATCGATAAATCGCGTTTCTATATAGTCGGGTTTAGCGAGATTATCTTGTTGAACACCTTTGAGCGCGATACTCATATAATCAACCCAAATTGGCAAGGCGGCCAAGCTGCCGGCTTCTCCGCGGCCCATCGATTGTGGTTCGTCAAAACCAACCCAAACCGTGGTGGCAACTTTGGAATTAAAACCAGTAAACCATGCATCAACGTAATCATTGGTGGTGCCGGTTTTGCCTGCCAAGTCCTGACGGTTGAGCGCCAGAGCTTTGCGCGCCGTGCCCCGACGGATTACATCGCGCATCATGCTTACCGTTAGATAATTATTGGCATGACTCATCACTCGAGGTGCGACGTAGTTTGGTGACAGAGTCTCCTGCGGTGTTTCTTGTTGAGCTTCTTGTTCAAGTTTAGCTTCGGCTACTAGCTCTTCGACGTCATTGTCTGGCGTGAAATCTTCATCCTGCAAAGTTGTCGGGTCAATCTCAGGTTTAGGTAAATACTCAGCAATACATTGGTCGCAAAATTCCGGTTTAGGCGCTTGGAAAATCAGTTCTCCATCGCGGTCTGTGATGCGTTCAATGAAATAAGGCGCGACTTTATAGCCACCATTAGCTAGCACGCTATAAGCGCTCAACATCTCCAGTGGTGTAACGCCACCAGAACCCAGCGCCATGGTCAATGATGCGGAAAATCGCGACATATCGATGCCGAAGCGTTGAATGTACTCACGAGCATAAGGAATGCCGATGGTTCTAAGCAGCCGAATCGACACCAGGTTCATTGATTTGCCCAGAGCAGCGCGCATTCGCGTAGGGCCGTAAAATTTGCCGCTGTAATTCTCAGGCCGCCATAAGGTTCCGTGCGCTGGGTCGGTGATCACTATTGGGGCACCGCTAATGAGCGTTGCTGGAGTGAAACCATGATCAATCGCTGCAGAATAAATAAAAGGCTTGATATTCGAGCCAGGCTGGCGAATTGACTGAACAGCGCGATTGTACTTGTTTAGAAAGAAATCGTAGCCGCCCACTAATGACAGAATTTCGCCACTAGATGGATTGACCGAAATCAGCGAGCCACCAACATCAGGCAATTGGCTTAGCTGCCAAACTGTAGCTTCTTCGGGGTTTGTTTTTGTCGTCGCTTGTGCGAGCTTGGGTTTGATATAAACAACATCACCTGGTTCAAAAACTTCTTGTAACCGAGTTGGCCGCTCACCGCGCAAATCAGCGGTCTTGTGCCGTTTGGCCCATTTAGCATTTGCTAGTTCAAGCGTAACGTTGGCATAGTCTCTGATCCAAAGCTGGGCTATTTCATTTTCCACTTTTAGTACTACTGCCGGGCGATGCTCCTGACTATTTGGGTATATGGAAAGTTTATCCTCTAACTGCGCATCCCAGTTTCCTTGGTTTTCCTGCTCAGTCTGCTGTTGTAAATTATCGAGCTTAATTTTGCCGACCGCGCCACGAAAACCATGTCGACGATCATAGGCTTCAAGGCCTTTGCGAAGCGCTTGTTGGGCCGCGACTTGTTGTTTGGAGAGAATTGTTGTGTAGACATTTAAGCCCTGCCAATAAGCGCCTTCACCATATTGCTCTAACAATTGCTGGCGAACCATTTCGGCGATATGTGGTGCATTGAGGCCTTCGGTGCGAGTGTGCTTTTTTGCCGTTACCTCTTCACTAATCGCCGCCTTATACTGGGCATTGGAGATTTTTTCTAACTCGAATAAGCGCCCTAATACATAATTACGACGAGCTTTCGCACGGCTCGCGTTGCGCAGCGGGTTAAAGGTTGACGGCGCCTTGGGTAAGCCGGCAAGCATGGCTGTCTGCGCCAAGCTGAGCTTATGCAAATCAGTGCCGTAATACGTTTGCGCGGCGGCCCCAAATCCATACGAACGGTGCCCTAAGAAAATTTTGTTGATATACAGCGAGAGAATTTCTTGTTTAGAGAGAATTTGCTCCAGACGCAAAGCGAGCAAGATTTCTTTTATCTTACGTGTATAGGTTTTGTCACGTGTTAAAAAGAAATTACGCGCGACCTGCATAGTGATTGTGCTGGCTCCTTGACCTGAACGGCCGCTCATTGCGTTAGACAGGGCGGCACGTAATAGACCCCGAAAATCGATGCCATGATGGTCGAAGAAACCATCGTCTTCGCTGGCAAGTACGGCATCTATGATCGATTGCGGTGTGTCAGCATAATCGATGGGGATTCTGCGCTCATTGCCGAACTCAGAAATAAGCACGCCATCGGCAGAGTAAACCCTTAAAGGAACCTTCAAATTGACACTACGAATGCGCTCAGCGTCAGGCAATTCACGGCTGAACTGAACGAGTAAAAAACCAGCGACCACTACCCCAAGCATAAGCATGCCACTCAGCGATGTGAGCAGTCGAAACCAGAAGTTAGGATTTTTCAAAATGCGCATTTGGAGTCAAAAAAGGCTCTGGAACTATATATTAATTGTTGGATTTCCTAAATAGAAGTCTGGCATTATTGTTTGGGGTTGAGTAGAATTTAAGGTAAGAAGTAATAATAATGATATAAATATCCGTTTTTTATGGAGGTTTCTTGAAACTTTTCGCCCAAAAATCAAAGGCCGTAATCGGCATTGACATTGGTAGTCACTCGATCAAGTTGATTGAGTTGGCCGGGTCGAGGAACAGTCCTAAGGTGGTGGCGTGGGGGGTTGCACCGCTGCCCAGTGGTGCGTTTTCCGAAAACTCGATTGCCAATGCTGATCTCGTTGCCGAGGCACTCAATAGTTTGATCATAAAATCAGGTGTTAAGACTGATGCTGCAGCCGTGTCTGTATCCTCTTCGCATGCCATTACCAAAGTGTTAGGTATGCCAACTGACCTACGTGATATTGAGTTAGAAGAACAAGTTAGTATCGAGGCTTTACACTTCATTCCTTATCCTATTGATGAGGTTAATTTAGATTTTGAGGTGCTCGGACCTTCAAGCACCAATGAACAGGAAAACGATGTGTTATTGGTCGCTTGCCGAAGAAGCATCGTTGATGACTATATCGACTTGGTTGAAGATTCAGACTTGGATCTTCGTTATGTCGATATCGATACTTATGCTTTAGAAAGAGTGTATCGATCACAAAATAATTTAAACTCTGCTTCGGATCAGCCAGTCGCGTTATTTGACGTTGGTGCCTCTAGCAGCCATCTAATGATCCTAGATCATGAGCGTGTTTTGTACTCACGACATCAAAACTTTGGTGCCATGCAGCTTATTAAGCTGATCCGCAAAGAGTACGGTGTGAATGCTGAAGAGGCAGATGAAATTCTCGCTTCTTCGCAACCACCAGCGGATTTTATATCGGCAGTTCAAGACCCATTCGTTGAGATGCTCCGCCAGGAAATTAGCCGCGCTTTGCAGTTCTTTTACTCTTCAAGCTCGTTTTCAAACATTGACAGCGTTGTCCTATCAGGCGCCTGTTGTTCTTTGGCCGGCCTTGCCGGTGATCTCGAGGTCAAACTTAGGACTAAGGTGTCAGTTCTTAATCCACTGGCCAATGTATCCGTGCAGTCGCGTCGTGAAGCGGCTCTAGCAGCTGCTCCTGGGTTGTCGGTTGCCTATGGCTTGTCACTGAGAGGTTTGAACTAATGGCGAATATCAATTTATTACCATGGCGTGACGCACAACGTCGAGACCGCAATAGAGCAACTCTATTCATCTGCATTGCAATGTGGTTAGGGGCAGCGCTAGTGGTGCTCGCTGGCAAATTAGTCATGGATGCCAGGATTGACCATCAAGAAGCACGTAATCAATATTTGCAAAACGAGATCAATGCGCTCTCTAAAGTTATTGCTGAAATCGAAGATCTTAAAATGAAGCGTGATGAGCTAATAGCACGGATGGATGTTATTCAAAACCTGCAGCGCAATCGGTCTCAGGTTGTGCATGTGTTCGATGATCTAGTATCAAAGCAACCTGAAGGCGTCTTTTATGATTCGATTGAAAAACGTAATAATAATTTATCAGTTAAAGGCAAAGCGCAATCAAATAATCGAATCTCTACGCTTATGCGTAGTGTAGATGCGTCTGAATGGTTGAAAGTTGCGGATCTGAAAGATGTTGGGGTGGTAGAGCAAGATGCTGTATCCGTAAGTCAATTTGATCTTGTGCTCAATCAAGAAGGGACTCAAGATGAAGAAACCGATGACCAGATCCGCTAGTTTGGGGAATATGTTATGACATTATTAGAAGAACTCAGCAGCATAGATATCAATGACATCGGCTCATGGACGCGACGCGTCAAGATTGTTATGGCCGCCTTTTTATGCATTTTTATTGTAGGGCTTGGGTATAAATTTGTTATTGAGCCTATGATTGAATCGCTGGATACGGTTAAGGCCCGCGAACCACAACTTAAGCAGACTTTTCTTGAGAAAAAAGAGTTAGCGATCAATCTTGAAGAGTATAAAAAACAAAAGGTTGAGGCTCAGGAAACGTTCAATTTACTTAAAGAAGTGTTACCTAACGAAAGCGAAATTCCTGACTTACTGCGTGATATGACTCAGGTAGGCCTTTCACAAGGCTTGCAATTCGAGCGTTTTCGACCTGGGCAAAATATCGAGCATGATTTTTATGCCGAAAAGAATGTCGATATCGTCGCTAATGGCACGTACTATCAAATCGCTAGCTTTGTTAGTGAAATAGCGGCATTACCAAGAATTATTAATTTTGCTAATTTCACAATCAGACGTCAGGATGAATCCTCAAATAATCTAAGTTTTTCAGCAGTCACAAAAACGTATCATTATTTGGATGAAGACGAAAATCAGAATATACAGTAGGGCCTAGTATGATTTTAATAATACGAAAGCTAGGGGTAATAGCGGTTTTACTTACCTTATCTGCTTGCGGCGACGCAAGTATGGCGGATTTGCGTGAATTTGTGGAAACTGCCTATCAAGATGAAAAACCTGAGATAGACCCGTTGCCACCATTTGAGCCATACAAAGCTTATAAATACTCGCCAGACGAAGGCAGTGATCCTTTTAATCTCAGCAATATAATTACCAATCTTGATCAGGATGGTAGTGGCTTAAGTCAGAGGCCAGATGCAAATCGAGATAAAGAATTTTTGGAAAGTTATCCTTTAGATGCCTTGAGCATGGTTGGAACTCTTACGCAACGCGGTGTGCCTTGGGTGATTGTTCAAACTAATGATGGTAAAGCTCATCGAGCCACTATTGGTAACTATCTGGGGCAAAACGATGGGAAGATAACTAGTATTTTTCCTGATGAAGAACGAGTCGTATTGGTGGAAACAGTACCTGATCCATCTGGTCGGTGGGTGACCCGCGACGTTGAAATAACTATAGATGAATAAGATAAAAATAGGAAGCAACATTATGACTGCAAGCTCACTACCCAAGCCTTTGCGCCGACGCTTCTCAAAGCACTTTGCGTTTCTTGCATCGATTTTGATCGGGCTGCTCGCCTATGAGACTTCTGTAGCTCAGGCTGAGGCAAATTTAACTGAAGTTTTGTTTAGTAAATTGCCAGGCGATGATATTCAGATAAATATCGTCAGCGATGCACAACTAGAACGACCTGGAACTTTTAGTACTGATTCACCAGCGCGCATTGCGCTGGACTTCTTTGGTATGAAAAACCAACTAGCTGACCCCCGAACGCTCATTCAGGCCGGTAAGGTCGAAAGTGTCTTAGCGGTTGAAACGGCGGATCGAACTCGTTTGGTTATCAATTTATACGATAGCGCTCGTTATTCTCTCGCACCGACCGATGATGGTTACGCGATCACTGTTTTTAATACTGAGATCAATGAAAGTGATGTTGGTGCGCCCAAGCCCTTTGCTGAACGACCAGACATACTGCCTGACAATGCAGTTGTAAATGTCGATTTTCGTCGCTCTGAGGCCGGAGGCGGTAAGATGGTCGTTGACTTGAGTAACGATGGTGTCACTGTAGACACACGTGAGAGAGACGGTGAGATTGTTGTCGATTTACTTGGTGCTACTCTTCCAGGTGAATTAGAGCGCCGACTTGATGTCACTGATTTTGCTACACCCGTACAAACTATAGACGCTTTTCAAAATGGTGATAATGTACGCATGGTTGTGGTGCCGCAAGGCAAAGCCCAGCACATATCATTTCAATCAGGA